>CAZBMB010000001.1:0-116233 GCA_964493435.1 uncultured Dehalococcoidaceae bacterium
CCATTCCTGATTTTCAGGTTAAAGCCACATTCAGGATTGGTGCAAACCCAGGCTTTATAGTGAATCGATGCCCCCTGACTACCGAAATCGGAAAGGGGCACCAGGTCACCGGTCTGACACTTTTGACATTTGGGGAAATTGAACTGTTCCATGAGGTCCTCCTCCCATCCGAAGTTGTTTTTAAGTATACAATTAATCAGAACCTTTTGACAAGGTTTTTTTCAGACTGATCGTTGCAATCTGGCCGTAAATAGCCCCTTCTGTGGTCAGCTGGCTGCGCATCAGATTTACCTGGGACACCGTGAAATGATGGGCGGTCTCAAAGCTGGCGCTGGCGATGACCTGGCCGAAGTCTTGCTGTTCGCCCGGTGGCGCTTTCTCCCTGACCCGGGCCAAAGTCAGATGGGGAGTGAACGGCCGTGATTCGCGGGCGAAGCCGAGCGGCCCCAGGCCGGACTCAATACGCTGTTGGAGCAGCCTCAACTGGGAGATATCTCCCTCCACGCCAACCCATACCACCCGCACCCGCTTGAAGTTGGGGAAAACACCCACCCCCTTCACCTCAAGTGTAAAAGGGGCGATGCCACGTGCCGCTGCCTCTATGGCGCTGGTGATATCGCTGGTCCTGGCGGCGGGGATGCTGCCCAGAAACTTCAAGGTCAGGTGTATACTATGGGGATCAACCCATTTCACTGAAGGCTGCTTCTCTATTTGCAGACTGGCCTGTAGCTCGGCCAGCGCCTGCCTTATCTCTTCGGGCAGTTCAATAGCGATAAAGGAACGTATCTGCTCCATGCCTAAAGCTTCAGCAACCGCCTGGCGTTGCCGGACAGAATCAGGTTCTTGTCTTCCTCGGTAAGCTCTGCCGAATTGATTTCCTGGAGGAGACGACTCTGCGGCATTAACGGGTAATCGCTGCCGAAGAGAATCCTGTCCGCGCCGACCAGCTCGCTAACCAGGGAATATATGCGGGGCTGGTAGAGAAACGGTGACGCGGCGGTATCAAAATATACGTTCTGCAGGGCTTTTTTAACCTCAGGCATCAGCGCGTAGAACGGCAGGCCACCTCCCCAGTGAGCACAGACAATGGTTGCATCAGGATGACCGGTAATGAAGGGGTAAAGCACATCCGGCGTTATAATTCCCTTGCCGGGGTAGTCATGGCCGGCGGGCTCGGAGGCATGGGTAAGGAGGATGAGTTGGTGTTTCCGTATTACTTCCATTAACGGGGAGGTGATGGATTCATCTTCCAGGTCGAGCAGCTGTATGTCGGGTCTAAGCTCGCCGATGCCTCTGGCACCGCTTTCGGCGCAGCGCTCTATTTCACCTATCGCGGCGTCGACTGACTGCGGCTGCACCGTGCAGAAGCCGATAAGTCGCTCGGGGTAGCGGGCGATTGATTCCAGAATGTAGTCATTGGTCTCAGTGCAGAGCTCGTGGGTCATCCAGCCGAGGTTAACAACGACCGAGACGTCAATGCCGGCCTTGTCCATGCTAGCGACCAGTTCTTCAGCGGTGGCGATTTTAGCCTCTTTCTTGGCGTAGAGCAGCGCGAAGCAGGGGTCGCGGTCTATATACTGGCTGCGTTTTTTCTGGACCTGCGGTGGGAAGATATGCGTATGGAAGTCAATAATCATTGACTGATAACCGCCGGGTGCTCTGGTGGGCCGCTAGCGCGTCGACCAGATACTGACTCTATTCAGCTGACTTCTCCGGCTTTCCCTCCTCAGCAGAGGCTTCCGCCTCAGCCCTGGCCTCTGCTTCCTCCTCAGTCACCTCTTCTTCCTCTTCGACCTCGGGCACTTCCTCGACCTCTTCCTTAACCGCCACTTCACTCACTTTTACCACCAGTTGCTCCGGGTCTTCATGCACCGTGATTTCGGGGTCAAGGACAATGTCTTTAACGCAGATTGCCTGCTCGATCTCTTCCAGCGGGGTGATGTCAACCTCTATCTGTGGCGGCACAATGGTGGGCAGGCACTCGATGCTCAGGCTGTTGAGGCCGTGGACAACCATGCGTCCCTTGAATTTCATGGCTGGCGCTTCTCCCACCAGCACAATAGGCACGTCAAAGGCGATTTTCTCCGTCCGTTTCACCTGATAAAAATCGACGTGCAGCAACTCCCGGCTGATGGCATCGCGCTGAATTTCGCGGACGAAAACGGTCCTTGGTTTCTCGCCATCAACCTCGAGATTGACCAGTCTGGTCCTTCCGGCATGGGCAATCAGGTCCCGCAGTTTATCAGTAGCGCACTGTAGCGCTGTTGATTGAACATCGTGACCGTAAAGATGAGCCGGAGTCATTCCTTGGCGGCGTAAAAATCTGGTCTTTTTACCCAGCACCTGCCGGTGCGTTGCTTTTAACTTTAAATCTTCCACTCTCCGCTCCTTTTCCAAAACCCATTTAAGCACATATGGCGGTAAAAATCAACGTTAACGGCTGCCAGCATATCGCTGACTGTGATATTATAAAGAGGAAAACGGACTGTCAGGAAAGGTGGCCAGAATGAAAGTTATTGACCTGCGCAGTGATACCATTACCCTGCCGACAGACGAGATGCGGCAAGCCATGTACGAGGCTGAGGTCGGGGATGATGTCCACCGGGAAGATCCCACGGTCAACCGCCTTGAAGAACTGGCTGCCAGGGTTATGGGTAAGGAGGCGGCGCTTTTCACCACCAGCGGCACGATGAGCAACCTGCTTGGCGTCCTGACCAATACCCGCCCCGGCGATGAAATCATCGTCGGCAGCGAGGCCCATATATTATGGTATGAGGTGGGAGGGGCGTCCACGCTGGGTGGGGTGATTATCCGCACCATTCCCAATGACGCGGAGGGGAGGCTTGAGCTGTCTGATGTGGCAAAAGCGATACGCCCGGAAAATATCCACTTCCCGAAGAGCACCCTGCTCTGTCTGGAGAACACCCATAATCGCTGTGGCGGCGCGGTATTGACCAGAGAATACACCGGGGAAATCTCAGGGCTGGCGCATCAGCGCGGCCTGCTGGTCCACCTTGACGGGGCGCGTATCTTCAATGCGGCGGTGGCGCTTGGTGTGCGTGCTGAAGAACTGACAGCGCCCGTCGACACGGTCAGCTTCTGCCTGTCCAAAGGCCTGAGCGCACCCGTGGGCTCGCTTATCTGCGGGGCGAAACAGGCCGTGGATGGGGCCAGGAAGTGGCGCAAGATGCTGGGTGGTGGCATGCGGCAGGCGGGGGTTATCGCCGCCGCTGGCATCGTGGCCATTGAGAAGATGGTCGACCGCCTGGCTGAGGACCATGTCAATGCCCGGCGATTCGCGGAAGGGCTGGCCCAGATACCGGGTTTCTCGGTGAGTCCGGAAAAGGTGCAGACGAACATTGTAAACTTTGAGTTTCCGCAGGAGGTCGGCGCTTTCGTGGTAAAAATCGGGGAGCGGGGAGTAAAATTCCTTTCCCGGGGTGGTACAAGTGTACGGGCGGTAACGAACCGGATGGTCGCTGCGGAAGATATTGCAGAGGCTTTAAAGCGCATTAACCGGCTGGTGAAAGAAGAAAAATAGGACTGTTAAACTTATAAGAATTTAATAATTTATAGCAGGAGGTTGAAATTGAAGGACAAGCCCAAGATTAAGCGAATGGAGATACACCGGTTTGGCTATCAGCTCAAAGACCTTGCCTTGCTTCCCGGCCATACTCTCTTTGCCTACGAACCGGGCGCTACCATGGACCTGAAGGCCCACGCCATGAAAATCATAACCGACGAAGGAGTTACCGGAGAGTATGTGGGTTCCTGGGCAGCTACCGATTGGATGGCTATCCCTGAGTACGGGCAGATTCTGATAGGCCGGAATGCCTTGGACCGGGAGGGGATATACAACGACCTCAAGCTGGAGTTGAGGCAGCGTGCCCGTTTGGGGCTGAGTCAGATAGACATGGCTCTGTGGGACCTGGCCGGCAAGTTCTACGGGGCGCCAATTTACGAGCTTCTGGGCGGCAACCGTATCGACCTGCCCTGTTATGCCAGCACGCATACCGCCGACGACCACCCGGGAGGGCTGAACAGCCCCGAGGCTTTTGCCGATTTCGCCGAGCAGTGCCTGGAGATGGGCTATCCCGGCTTCAAAATACATCCCTGGGCGGATGGTCCGGTCAGCAGGATTGTGGATACCATCCATGCGGTCGGCAAGCGCGTCGGCGGCAAGATGGACCTGATGCTCGACCCGTATTGTGCCCCCAAGACCTTTGGCGATGCTCTCAAGATGGGGTGGGCCTGTGATGAGGAGAAATTCTTCTGGTGGGAGGACCCCTTCCGGGACGGCGGCATCTCAGCCTTCGCCCATCGCAAGTTGAGGCAGCTGGTGAAGACACCGATTCTGCAGCTGGAGCACGTGCGCGGTCTGGAGCAGCATGTCGACTTCATCGTGGCCGATGGCACTGACTTCGTGCGCGGTGACCCGGACATTGACGGCGGCATCACTGCGGTAATGAAGATAGCCCACGCTGCCGAAGGCTTTGGCCTGGATGTGGAAATGCACGCTCCGGCCGGTCCGGAACGACGTCAACTGATGGCGGCGGTACAGAACATGAACTACTATGAGATGGCGCTGGTCCATCCCAAGGCGCCTTTCGCGCCCCAGGCGCCCGTCTTCAAGGGCGACTACAAGGACGGTCTTGATGCCATCGATAAGAACGGCTGCGTCCAGGTGCCCCGGGGGCCCGGTCTGGGCGTTGAGTATGATTGGGATTACATCAACAAGCACAGCCAGGGCGTGAAGGTAATCGAATAGCTGACGTAGGCGGAAGAGGTCTTTATTAGCCTCAATCAAAAAAGGCTGCCAGGCGCTGGCGAATGTCTTCCCGTGTGGGCGGGCAGCCGGCGACACAGTTGGCTTCTTCATCTGTTTCGTTGATGGCGCAGTCGCCGATGAGCAGATAAACCCTGTCTTCCGGAATATCAGGGTCCTCGCCGAGGCAGAGGCGCAGCGGCATTTTCAAGGTCGCCCCGCGCTCGCTCAGCACGAGGAGTTCAGAAAGCAGCGGGATGAAGCAGCCGCTGCACGCCTTATCCTTGCCGCTTATCTCAAGATGGGGGAAACTGCGGTTAAGCTGCTCCTGAGGCAGTTTGACTTTGAATTTAAGACGTTTAAGTTCCTCGCCGATGATATCTATCCTGGTCAGGTCTTTTTCCCCCAGCCCGGCCGCTGCGCCCAGGGTTACCGTCGGCACGGTGTCGGGGTCGATGCCCATGAGCGCACAACCGACCGCGTCCACGGCAACGGCGTCGGTGCTGGCCAGCAGCAGTCGCGCACCGAGAGGCTGCTTGACCATGGAGTAACCGATGCTGCCCAGGGTCTTGGCGGTGGCGTCAATGATATTTATCGCCGGCCTGACTATTTTATTCAGCTCAACGATGGCCCGGCTGAGGTCCTTCTGCTGGTGAAAGCGTGGCTTGTCCTCACGTTTCAGGCAGCCCTTCAGGTTCTTCATCGCCAGGGTGACCGTGGTCTGGTAGTGTGTTTTCATGACCGGCACGTTTATCAGCTTGTCGCAGCCGAAGGCAAATTCCGTTACTTGGAATTCATCGGGCGTGGCTTTTGAGAAGTGCCGGAAAGTGCGGAACTCATGCTCGTCAAAGAGCACCCATTCGATGCCCAGGCGGTCGGCAACCTCGCTGATGCCGGCTTCGCTGAAACATTTCTTGTAGTTTGACTGCGACTGATAGTAACTCGGGCCCTCCCCGATTATCACCCGCCCCGCGCCGGCTTCAAGACAGTAACGGGCCACGGCTTCAACAAGTCGGGGACTGGTTATCTCCCCGCTGTCGGTGGCCTGGGGCTCATAGAGGTTAGGCTTGATGAGCACGCGGTCGCCTCTGGCAACAGGCTTCTCTCCGATATCACTCAAGGCCTGCATCAGGGCGGCATAAAAATCGTTTTCTACTTTGACGATGGAAACCTTGCTCATTGATATCACCTGCAATTCTGGCGTCAGTCCAGAAAGCCGATTTGCGAGGGTGGTCTTTCTTTGCTTTCGACTTCAATGCCCGCTTCCTTGAAAAGCTCTACAAAAGTGCTGTCGTTGTAGCTGCCAAAGGTGACGAAGCGCTTTATCCTGGCGTTGACCAGCATCTTGGCGCAGAGGACACAGGGCGTATGCGTGCAGTAGATGGTGCTCCCGTCAAGGCTGACGCCGTGAAGGCTGGCCTGGATGATAACGTTCTGCTCGGCGTGGATGCCGCGGCATATCTCATGTCTTTCCCCTGAAGGTATGCCCAGCTCGTCGCGCAGGCAGCCCAGCTCCAGGCAGTCTTTGGAACCGGCGGCGGCGCCGTTGTAGCCCGTGGACAGGATATGCTTGTTCTTCACCGCCACCGCCCCGACGTGATGGCGACGGCAGGTGGAGCGTTCCGCCACCACCGAGGCAATTTTTAAGAAATACTCGTCAACGGCTGGTCTGGCAGCGGCTTTTTTCATTTCAACCTCGCCAGTATATCATTCGCCTGCTTCTTCAGGGCGGACAGCGACGACTCGTTGCCGATGGTGTAATCGGCCATGGCAATCGGCCCGCCTTTATTCGTGTTCTCGATTTCGGTGCGGTCGCGGCTGACTGCTTCTTTTTGGGACAGTGGTCTTTCCCCCCGGCTGCTGAGGCGGGCGTACCTCGTTGCCGGCGACGCCCAGGCGGCTACCACGGTGAAGTCAGCGCCATAATGGTCTTTCAACAGGATATATTCCTCCCACGAGTACAGCCCATCAACCACGACGTTCGATTTTCTAAGGGCAGCATCGATTCTGGGCAGGTTAAGTTCGGCATACGCCGCCATGCCGTGTTTTTTTCGTAAAAGCTCCCTGACGTGCCTTTCGTTCTTCTCGTTGAGGGCAAGGCCCTTCTTTATTACCTCATCGTCGGTGACATCGCCGAACCTGACCCTGACGAAGCCGTGCTGCTCAAAGATGCGGGCGACCTCCGTCTTGCCCGACCCGGCCATGCCCACGATGGCGACCACTTTCCTTTTTTCCGACACTATGGGACTAATTATAGCGAAGATGGGGGAGAAATTAAAATGGGGAATCGCTTCACCTTCCTGTGCTATAATCTTGACTGTAATGCCTGAGAATAAGAATTTAGCCATTGAAATAAAAAAACAATTGCCAGGAGAGCTGGTTGAGTTCCTGCGGCGGGCTGGGGAGCTGGCGCAGAAAAGGGGGCAGAAGCTGTACCTGGTGGGTGGGGTGGTGCGCGATTTGCTCCTGGGGAGGGAAAACTTTGACCTTGACCTGGTGGTGGAGGGGGACGCCATAGCTCTGGCCGGCGAACTGGCGGAGGAAAAACAGGGCAAGCTGATAACCCATCACCGTTTCGGCACGGCCAAGCTAGAGTGGAACGGCTGGAGCACCGACCTTGCCACCGCCCGCTCGGAGACCTATGCCAGAGCCTGCGCTCTGCCCACGGTCAACCCCGGCACCATTGCAGCCGACCTTATACGGCGCGACTTCACCATCAACGCCATGGCGGTGGAGCTGACCCCGCATCTTTACGGAAAGCTGCTGGATATGTACGGCGGCTTGGCCGACCTTGAGGGGAAGCTGATTCGGGTGCTGCACGAAAAAAGCTTTATTGACGACGCCACCCGCATCTGGCGCGCCATCCGCTACGAGCAGAGACTCGGTTTCCAGTTAGAGTCGCGCACCTTGAGTCTGTTAGAACGAGATGTCGGCTACCTGAAAAAGGTGAGCGGCGACCGCATACGCCATGAGCTTGAGCTTGTCCTCAAGGAGGCATTCCCGGAGAAAGCCTTGAGACGCGCCGGCGAGCTCGGCGTGCTGAAGCAGTTGCACCCGAAATTGAAGGCAGATGACTGGCTCTCGGCCAAATATAAACAGGCGCGGCAGCGCAGTTCACCTGATGCTCCCTCGTTCGGGCTCTATTTCGCCCTGCTCGTTTACCGTATGAAGCCTGAGGAAGCCGAAGGGGTTGCCTCATACCTGCGACTGCGCAAGTCGGCCGGTCGGATACTGCAGGATACGGCTGCCATAAAAGGCAGTCTGGGGAAACTGGCCTCCCCGGAAATGACTGTCGTTCAGGTCTATAAGCTGCTTATCGGTTATGCTGTAGAGGCAGTTAACGCCAGTATAATCGCGGCAGAATCGCCCGAAGCGGGCCGGCGACTGGTTGAATTCATCAATAAGATGAGGTTCATAAAGCCCGGTCTCAGCGGCGATGGGTTGAAAAAGCTGGGGGTGGCACAGGGACCGCAGATAAAGGATTTCCTCGACCGACTTCTTGAGGCCAGGCTGGAGAGGAAGACAAGGGCCAGGCGAGATGAAACCGCCTTGGTCAGAAAATGGCTGGCGGGGAAAGACGGATAGGCAATGGAGAAAAAGAAATTATCTTTAATGCTGTTCGGGCTGCTGGCGCTGGTGCTGGCGCTTTTCGGCTGGGCGCTCTCAGGTCAGATGCAGGTGCAAAAAGTAGAAAAAACTGTGCTGACCGTGCACCGGCAGTTTGTGTATCAGGACAGCGAGCACAACCTGAGCCTTTCCATACCCCTTACAAAATACCTCTACTATAAAGAAAAGGCACGGCCGTCATGGTTGAACTACAATAATCGTCACCCCTATCACTATTTTGCGGAATACGCATCAATGGCATCCGACACCGGCGATGATGCAGTCATTGACGCGGTGGCTGCTTATCTGAATGAGGCAGCCGCGGCGGAAGGCTTTGATGACGTGAGGAAAGTTGAGTTGGCGCTGGTCTTTGTGCAGAGCTTCGCCTATAGCGGGGACAACGTTACCGAGGCTGCAGACGAATATCCCCGCTATCCGGTGGAGACGCTCGTTGACCGCGAGGGCGACTGCGAGGATACCGCCATCCTGCTTGCCGCCATTCTGGACGATATGGGCTATGACGTGGCCATGCTGCTCTTTGAGGAGTTCGACCACATCGGGCTGGGCATCAACATGCCCGAATTGCAAATGTACGGCAACTCCTGGATATACGAGGACCGGCGATACTGGTATCTGGATACAGCGGGGCAGCGGTCAATCGGCTGGTGCCCTGAGCCTTACGACGTAACTTCGGCGTATGTCTATCCAGTGGGGGAGTAAGTCTCCACTAGGTACGCCTCCATGTTCTGCTGCTTACACCGTGTATAAAGTTCTTCGGCCTGCGTTTTATCTTTAAAAAGCGTGAAGAGCGCCGGGCCGGAGCCGGCCAGGTGGACGTGGGGCGCACCCATCTTCCTGATATGGTCGCGGTAGACTTTTAATTTTGCTCCGCCGGCGAAGGCGACATTCTCAAAGGTGTTGAAAAGCGCGGACGGCTCTTTGCCCTCTTTCAGTTCTTTCGCCATCCGTTCTGTTATCTGGCCATCGGTGAAGTGACCGGCATTCAGGCTGGCGTAGAGCTTGGCTGTCTTGCCGGGGGGGTGGGGCACATCGGGCATGACCAGAACCACCCAGCGGTGGGGGAAAGCGGGGAGTGCTGATACCACCTCGCCTCTTCCTTCTGCCAATGCGGTGCCTCCGCAGAGGAAAAAAGGGACATCCGAGCCAAGTTGCGCGGCGAGCTCAATCAGTTTTTCTTCCGGCAGCTTAAGTTCCCAGACTGCATTCAGTCCGCGCAGGGTGGCCGCCGCGGCACTGCTGTCGCCACCCAGCCCCGAAATCAGCGGGATGCGGTTCTCAATTTCTATAGCTATTCCTTTGCTTACGCCTGACGCCTCTCGCACCAGGTTGACTGCTCTTGAAACGAGGCTTTTCTCCGCCGACCATTCCGGAGAGCCCGACTTAATTTCCACCTGCTCGTTGGCCCGGAAGGTGAGCCTATCGCAGAGGCTGATGGTCTGGATAACGCTGCGGATTTCGTGATAGCCATCGGGTCGCCTCGCAAGTACCTCAAGGGTCAGGTTCAGCTTGGCCGGTGCCAGAATGGTCAGCATACTATCTTATCCTTCCGCCACTGGGCGTACGCCTGCCACAGCCCTGCCCATTCCTCAATGGTAAGGGTCTCGGCGCGGCGCTGCGGGGCTATGTCTGCTTCCGCCAGCAGGTGAGCAACGTCAATTTTGGGTAGTTTAAGACCATAGGACAGTGAGTTGGCCATCTGCTTGCGCGGATTTGCAAAACCAGCCCTGACCGTTTCAAAAAAACTATCGGCGTCATCAACTGCCACCGCCGGCTTGAGGTATAGTTCGATGCGCAGTATGGCGGAGTCCACCTCCGGCGCAGGGTAAAAGGCATTCGCCGGCACCCTGCTGATGATGGTCGGTCGACCGTAAAACTGCACGCTGATGCTGAGGAGGCTTCTTTTTCCCGGCCCGGCGACAATTGTTTCCGCTACCTCTTTCTGCACCATCACCACCATTAAGTTCGGCTTTAGCCTGGCTTCCAGGAAGTGGCGCAGGACCGGCGAGGTGACATAGTAGGGGAGATTGGCCACCACCTTGTATCTTCCTGTTTTCGGCAACACATCGGCTGGGTTAATTTTCAAAATATCCTCATTGAGAATGGTAACGCTGGGAAAAGAAGTCAATTCCTGTTTCAGGAAATCGGCCAGTTTATCGTCAAGCTCAACGGCAATGACCCGCCCGGCTTTACGGGCGAGTTCTCTGGTCAGGATTCCCAGCCCCGGGCCGATTTCCAGAACGGTGTCGTCGGCGGCCAATTCGGCGGCGGTCGATATCTGCTGGAGCACGTGGCGGTCGATGAGAAAATGCTGCCCCAGTCTCTTTCTGGCCCTTAAATCAAGCTGGCGCAGCCGCCGCCTGGTTTCCGCCAGCAGCGATACTTCTTTCAAATGACACCCGCCCCTGAACCGCTATTCAAAATAGTGAGGCCGTGCACCTGCCCTCGACTCTGTCCAATAGCTTGCTCGGGCCAGCCAGCTCCAGTCAGGCAACCCTGCGGCACCCGGAAAAATACCATTTACCGCTGCTTCCTCTCGGACCTGACGGGATTCATAGCCTTCCGCCGCGCAAGACCCGGCCTTCAACACCGCTTGGCCAGAGTAGTCCTACCAGACAAGGGCCTCAAGCCGGAATTAAACCCTGCTGTAGCGGATTGCAGGTTCAGGGCACCGCTAGCTCCCCGTCTAGCACGACCTCAAAGAAATGCTAAACCGACTGTGTCGCTTTGTCAAGATAAGCGGAAGGGACGGCCGTCCGGTGCCTATTTCGGGTAGGTGATTATCTCCGCCAGCTCTGTTATGTCTTTCAGGTTTTCCAGATTGAGCACCAGTTCTATGCAACGGTCGGCCCGTGCTGGCGAGAGCACATCGCTGGTGGCGTCTTTGAACTTGGCAATCAGCTCATCCGTGGTCATGGGCGTGCCGTGGTAGCCGCGCCACGCTTCCCATTTGACGCTGTGTTCCTGACCATTTTTGAGCTTGATGGTCACGATGTCAAAGCCTTCGGGCCACTGGATTTTCCAGTCCGGACGGGGGATGAGCTTCACCTTGCCACGAGCCTCTTTATATTTGGGGTCGACTCGCTTCTTTTCGCTGAAGATAGTGCGGTCGGCCCGCTTTTCCAGCAGGACACCGGCTAACCCGTGCTGCAGGCTGACCCGGGTGTGTTCACCGTCCGGAGGTTCCGGCAGGTCCAGTTCGTGCACGGCGCCCGGGCTCATCTCAACCTCAACGCTCGCCACGGCATCGCCGCTGATATCATGCTCATTGAAGAGATGGAGTGCCGCTTCAAGGGGGCGCTGCTGGAGGGAGTGGCAGGGGAAATTCTTGGTGTCGACGAGGTTAAAGCGGAACTCCTTGCCCAGGCCGGCGGTCACTTTCTCAATGACGTAATCTCCCTTGCCGGCAACGGCACTGCCAAAGCCGAGGCCTATGTCGGTATCCTCCAGGATGTTCGCACCGGCGTTGATGCCTTCTCCGGCCAGCAGGGCAGCGGTAACGCCATTCCGGCAGGCAAATCCGGTCTCAACGAAGTGGGTCATGGTGGAGTGGTGCCTCAACGTGCCCGCTGCCTGTGAGGCGACCAGGCCAAAGGCATTGCCTATCTGTTCCGCATTCAGTTTTAGAAGCTTGGCCGTGGCCGCGGTGGCGCCGAAGTTGCCGAAGACCGGAACGGCGAAAAAGCCCCGGCCGGTAGCGGGCAGGCAGGCGAGGCCGATGTGTGATTGAACCTCGTGGGCGATAATCGCTGTCTCAAGCACTTCCTTGCCTGAAGCACCCATCTTCTCGGCGACCGGGAAAACGACCGGGAAAACGGTCATCACGCCGACCATCTCCGGTCGGCTGTCGCCTTCCCACTCTGATGAGTGCGCAAAATTGCCATTGGCCAGCGCTGCGTTGGGCAGCGAAGTTTTGAAGCCGCCGCCAATGACCCCGGCCTCGGGCGTGCCGCCTATATCCCGGACAAACTTGGTGACAATACGCCCCGCGGGAAGCGTTGAGCCCCATATCATTGAACCTAGATTGCTCAGCGCCAGCTGTTTCGCGTACTGCACCGTCTTCTGCGGGATGTCATTGAGGTTTGCCTCTACCACAAATCTGGCTACCTGCTCGGTTACGGACATTTGCTTCTCCTTACTTATATTTTATTGTCGGCACTTACATGCCATGCTGCAATCGTACTGCCAGCCGTACGGGCAGGCCCTTCCGCATCATTCTGTCCTGTACAGCGGCAATGTCGTAAGTTATGCGGTATAATCTTACCATTTTGGTATCGCTGTCATAGAGTGCGTAGCTGGCGCGAGGGTCGCCATCACGCGGCTGCCCCACCCCGCCGGGGTTGATAATCAGGCGGCTTTCCCCCAGGGCGAGGCCGATATTGTCCACTAGGCGACTGAAGGTGCAGGAGCCGTCTTCCTCCTTGAAAACGAGAGGGACGTGGGTGTGGCCGACCAGACAGTAAGGCGACTGGAAAAAGCTGAAATTCTCTCTGGCGATCCCCGTGGACATGATGTATTCCCATATCGGCTCTCTGGGGCTGCCGTGTACCAGCTTGAAAATATCTCTATCTAGTGCCAGGGGAAGTTTTTCCAGGTATCTTACATCTTTCTTATTCAGTTGCCCGGTGGTCCACTGGCAGGCGAGTGCGGCATCAGGATTAAAATCAGCGATGCTTATCTTGCCGATGGCTGCCCAGTCATGATTTCCGGCCACGCAGACATGGTTGTACTGGCGCAGCCGTTCAAGGCACTCATGAGGGTCAGGCCCGTAGCCGACGACGTCGCCCAGGCACCATATCTCGTCCACCCCTCCCCGCCGCTCCATGTCATCAAGGACCGCCTCAAAGGCGGTCAGGTTGCCGTGGACATCGGCGATAATGGCATAGCGCATGGTACTACTATATCAGACTTTAGCATAAGATGAGAAGAAGGCAGGCAAGAAGGGTAATTTCTTTGACTTATTCACCTATACAATTTGACCTAAAGCATACTTAAGCATATAATAGAAAACTTCCAGCCATCTGAATAGAGGAGGGCGATATGAAAATCAAGGCAATAAAGACTTTCCCTTATGACGGTGTATGGCGAGACCTAATATTCGTTAAAATAGAAACTGATGAAGGCCTCTATGGATGGGGCGAAGCCGGTACTATGGGACGTGAAAGAGCTAATGAAGCGACAATCCATGAAATTGAGCATTATCTAATTGGTAAAGACCCCGGTCAAATCGAACTGCTCTGGAATACTATATATAGAGATAGCTATTGGCGGCCAGACTATACGCTTCTCAACGCTTTAGCTGGAGTGGAGATGGCTCTATGGGATATACTCGGTAAAAGCCTTAATGTTCCAGTGTACAAGTTGCTTGGTGGAGCATGTCATTCCCGGATCCAGGTATATAACAATGCTTGGTACTTCGCTCCAACATCGCGCGCGAGGACATTGGAGGACTACGGAAAGCTAGCGCAGAAGGCGGTTGAACAAGGATTCAGGCATCTAAAGTGGGATCCATGGTGGGATGCAGGCACCGATTATTTTATAAGTAGAAAGGATATGCGCTGGGCAAAAGAATGCGTGAAGATAGTAAGAGAGGCTGTAGGTGATGAGGTAGAATTACTTATCGAAATGCACGGACGGTTCAGTCCAGAGGATGCTATCCAAGCAGCCCGGGAATTAGAGGAATTCAAACCATATTTCATTGAGGAGCCAATTTGCCCAGACTGTAATGTTGATGCATTGGCAAGAGTTCGAAACTCCACTCGGATTCCAGTGGCTGCTGGCGAACGGTTTGTAACACACTGGGGTTTCTGGGAGGTTTTTCAAAAGCAAGCAGTGGCGATAGCCCAACCGGATATTGTTCACTGTGGTGGCATCCTGGAGATGAAGAAGATTGCAGCCATGGCCCAGGTCTTTTATATCGGTTTCGCACCACATATCTCCGAAGGACCGGTCGAGGTTGCCTCGCTTGTCCATATCGATGCTTCTACACCGAACTTTCTCATACAGGAATTCTTCTATCCAGATATGCCTCTCTATGAAACAATAATGAAAGACCCATTCCCGGTTCCTAAGGATGGATACATTGAACTACCCACCAAACCCGGGCTAGGAGTAGAATTAAATGAAAAAGCTCTAACCCAAAAACCATTCAAGTATCGGCCAGGGTTGGTGTTGGGTGGTCTCTGGGGAGAAGGCCTTAGAACTTTTGCCAAAAGATGAAATAACAGAGGAATATCAAAAATACAAAAACCTGGTTGTAATTGAAAAACTGGATAGCTATCGATACTAATCAAAGGAGGTACAACTATGATACACATAATGCATGTACCGACCAAGCTGATATTCGGTATAGGGAGTATAAATGAATTAGGCAAGGAAGCCAGGCAACTTGGTAAAAAGGCGATGGTTGTTACCTACCCCGATATTCGCCGGGTTGGGTTATTGGGAAATATAATTGCTGACCTCGAAGCAAATGGACTGGATGTGCTGGCTTTTGAGAAGGTACAGCCCAACCCCCGCGATTCAACGGTAGACGAAGGCGCCAGTTTGGTGCGTAGGGAGAAGGTGGACCTGCTTATCGGTCTGGGCGGAGGCAGCGCCATGGATTCGGCCAAGGCGATAGCAGTTGCCAGCGCCAGAGATGAGCCTTTTTGGCAGCGTGCGCTGGCTGGAATTGACGAAGGTGAGATAGTAAATAAAGTCCCTGCCATCATCCAGATACCGACTCTGGCCGCTACTGGTAGTGAGATGAACAATGCGTGCGTGATTACAAATTGGGAAACCCGGGAAAAAAGGCCGATAACGAGTCAGCTCATGGCCGCTAAGGTTGCTATTGTTGACCCTGGACTCACACTGACGGTGCCCAAAAAGCAGACTACCCAGGGCGGCGTGGACATTTTTGCTCATTGCGTGGAGCCATATATCTTGATTGAAGGACCTGCCCCGGTGAATGACGGCATACGTGAACATTTGATACGAATAGTCGTAGAGTACTTGCCAATGGTATTGGCCAAACCAGATGATATTGAGGCACGTACCCAACTATCATGGGTAAGTACAATCGCTATGTGTCCTCTTGGTACCCTGGGCGGAGGACGCGGCAGGGGCTTGCACTGTCATAATATTGAGCACGGGGTAAGCGCTCTTTACGATATCGCTCACGCGGATGGTCTGGCAGCTATGTTGCCGCGATTCATGGAATTTATTCTTCCGGCTAGAAAAGAGAGAATAGACGCCATCGGAAATAAAGTCTTCGGCAAAGCGGATGGTATAAAGGCTACTGAAGATTGGCTGGAAAGTGTAGGCATGAAACTTCGGCTGCGCGATTTGGGCTGCAAACTGGAAGATGCTGAAGAAGTGGCTAACATTGTGTTAAGGACGTGCCCTTTTAGTTTGGACGTGCCTCCGCTCAAAATCGAGGCTGCGCAAATAGTAGACCTGTATCGGAAGGCATACTAGATTACTGGGGTCATTGCTTTTTAATTTCCCTGGCCAAAGATCGTGGCTCATGCATAGTCAGTAATGGCAGTGAAAGCATGAAAAAGGTGTTAATTGTCACCAGAACAGCCATTTATAATATTTTGTTTCTTGGCTGTAAATAATAAATCGGAAACTTCCTTTAATCGAATTCTTATTTACGAGTATCTCACTTTTTATTATTGTTAAGTCTTCAAAACACCAGCCGTTTCCAGTATTCTCCAAAATGCATAATCTGCATGATTGACAATCGTTGCTACAAGACTTCTCCTGACATTTTCACCTTCCATGGAGTGGGCACCAGCTATATGAGCGATCTTCTCCGGCAAGCCAACAGATAGCGCGATATGAACTCCGTATACGGGGTGCCTAATTGAAGGCCAACCGGTAACACGAGGATCAGATTTCCATCTCTCTTGATTGGTTGCGTCAAACTCAAAAGGCTTACCAAGATCATGACAAAGTCCGCCCGCGATTACTTCATCCATGTCCACGTTGCATTGCGGGAAAGTGTCTGTTAATTCCTTCGCAATAGCTGCCGATAAACGGGCCACAGACCTGAGATGGTCTGCCTGGGTACCGGTTTTCATTAAGGGAGTACCGGGATTTCCCGATGCAGGTATATCTTCAATTCTCTTATATCCACTTTTGGCTAATGACAACGCCCAGGCATCATAAACCTTTTCCCTGATTTCCTGGTTATTAATCTGTTTTGCTTCCGGAAGAGCTTTGATTACCCCATCGCGTATCTTTTTATCGATTTCCATTCTCAATCCCTCCATTTTTATTTAGAAATCAAGCTGAAGGCAGGTCCTCGGTCTCGCTGACGATAGCTTTATATAGATGAGGGCGCCTGTCTCTTAAGAAAGGCGTTGTCTGCCTGGCGTTAATAAGTAACTGTCGGTCCAGTTCGGCGGTGATTACCCTTTCCTCTTCTCCTGCGTTGACTATGATTTCTCCTTTAGGATCAACTATCCTGCTGCCCCCGCAGAAGACGGCTTCGCCTTCCTGTCCGGTGTGATTGCATGGTGCCAGGAAAACAATATTCTCTATGGCGCGACAGGTCATCCGGGCATCCCATCGGCGCAACCACGCTGTTTTGTCAATCGAATCTGGGCCGGTGCTGCCGGGTAAGCTGCTTGATTCCGGGGAGAGATAGCCGATTGAGGAAGCAAAAGGCACTATTATCAATTCCGCTCCATTCAGCGTAACGCAGCGCGCTGACTCCGGGAAATGTAGGTCGTAACAGATGACAATGCCAACCTTCCAGTCATGGATGTCAAATACCGGATACTTGGACCCGTAGCGGTAATAAATCAACTCTAAAGCCCTGAAGCCGGCGGGGTGAGTTTTACGGTATTTACCGATTACCTGGCCCTGCGGGTCAATCACCATTGCCGTATCAAAATATATACCGGGCTGTTCCTGTTCATAGATTGTGGCGATGATGAAAACGCTGTGCTGCTTCGCCTTTTCTTTCATGCGGGTGATAGTAAAGCCATCATTCGTCTCAGCCCACTGTACGTACTTGTAGTCACGGTATTGTGCGAAGTACAGGTTATTGAAGAATTCAGGTAGCACTATTAAATCCGGTTTCTCTGTCGCCGCTTGGTCGATGAAATCACATGCTCGGGCAACATTGGAATCTCTATCATTACCGCAATTCATTTGAATCAGGCTCAGCTTCATTTTACTGCCCCCTTTCAACTTGGAGTAAATACCGGGATTATTCGCTTGATGTGAGCATATTCTAAATATCTGCCGGGGAAAATGCAACGAATTGAGAGAGCAAACTAACCCGATTAGCTTTCACCTCCTTTGAAGAGCTATACTGGTGGCTGGCATGAGGAAACCCAGGTACTTCTACGGATATAATATTGTTGCCTCCGGCTTTGGCATACAGGCAGTAGGTATCGGTATCTTTATCGCTTTCGGCGTCTTTTTCAAACCACTGCTCAACGATTTTGGCTGGTCAAGGGCCACTCTGTCAGGCGCTCAGTCCATGGCATTGCTGGTCGCCGGATGCCTCGGCATCCTGGTGGGCAGATTGAATGACAGGCTTGGTCCGCGGGTGGTGATGACGGCGGCCGGCTTCTTCTTCGGGTTGGGACTCCTGCTCATGTCGGGGCTCAATAACGTCTGGCAATTATACCTGTTCTATGGTGTTGTAGTCGGCATCGGTTTGAGTTCCATTGATATCGTTCCCCTCAGCACGATAGCGCGGTGGTTTATCCGGCGGAGGGGAATTATGACCGGCATCGCGAAGGTGGGCACAGGCACCGGGCAATTTGCCATACCTCTGGTGGCCAGCCTGCTCATCGTGACTTATGGCTGGCGGCATTCTTACATTATCATCGGCGTGGCCGCGATGGTTCTGCTCATTGCCATCGGGCAGCTGTTGCGGCGTGATCCTGCTCGCCAAGGCCTCTTACCGGATGGCGATAAGGAAAGCCAGGCAACGGGTTCAGGACCTGCCGAAAGCGGACTTTATCTGAATGAAGCACTCCGCACCCGGCAATTCTGGACGGTTTGCTTTGTTTATCTCGCCACCATGTTCAGCCTTCTCATTATCATGGTGCATATCGTCCCGCACGCCACGGACATCGGTATATCCTCAACGGTGGCGGCCGGCATCCTGTCGGCTATCGGCGGTATAAGTATGACCGGGAGGTTCGTCATGGGGATTGCGGTAGACCGTATCGGCAACAGGCTCTCCATGATTATCTGTTTAATCCTGCTTATCCTGGCTTTTTTATGGCTGCAACTGGCAAGAGAGCTCTGGATGCTTATCCTGTTCGCCGTAGTCTATGGTTTTGGCCACGGTGGGACATTCACCGTGATTTCACCTATCGTTGCCGAGTACTTCGGGCTACGTTCACACGGCGCCCTCTTCGGTATCGTCTTCTTCAGCAGCATGGTCGGGGGTGCTATCGGCCCCGTTGTGGCGGGATACATATATGACACCACCGAAAGCTACAGCCTCGCCTTTTGGATCTGTGCCGCGGTCGTGGCTATGGCGCTGGTACTGATATTGTCTTTGAGGCAGATACAGCCGAAGAATGAAAAATCTTCTTGACCACAATGGCCTGACTTTCTTATTTGCGGTGAGCATCAGCATAGGAACAGCCATCTCTTTTCGTAGAATTCGGCAAACACCATAGCTGCTTAGTTCCGGCAGCATTACATCTAGAACTATTAAATTCGTTTTCTCTTTACGGGCAATTTTTTGAGCCTGAGCACCATCAACCGCAGTACGGATGGATGCAACTGCTTCCTCTGATTTGACAATTTGGGCTTTGGTGCAGTAGTAAAATAAATCTTTTCTTGAGTTGTGTAGCGTAAAAAGGTTCCTTTATTCAACCACTGCTGTTATATGCTATACTTGACCAGTCTGATTAAGGAGGAGAAATATGCCGCTTGTAATAATATATGCAGATGAAGGTAGAACCGTTGACCAGAAAAGAGGTCTTGTAAAAGACATCTCTGATGCAGTATGTAAAAACTTTTCGGTTGGCCCTGAGGCTGTAAGTATCCTGATACGTGAAGGAAAGAAGGAGAACCGCGCTAAGGCAGGCAAATTGGCTATCGATTCTTAGTTTTTATTTTCCTCGGATTTTGCTGTCGCGTCTCTGATCTACCCGCATTCAATATTCAATTGTTAAGGTGCTTACGGTTGTCGCAATAGCGACTACTTAGAAACGTTGGGTTTTAAAAAAAGCAAGAATTAAGATGAATTTCCGCCAACTAGGGAAAACAGGACTTACGGTCTCGGAAATCGGTTTTGGCTGCGGCAATATCGGCGGATTGATGATTCGCGGAAACCATGATGAACAGGTGGAAGCGGTGAAGCACGCCTTGGAGCTGGGCATCAATTACTTTGACACCGCCCCAGTTTACGGAGATGGGCAGTCGGAAACCAACCTTGGCAAAGTCTTGGACGAGTTGAATCCGAAGATTATACTAGCCACCAAAATACGCATCGGCAGGGATGATCTTCAAGACATAAAGAGTGCGGTACAGCGCTCTGTGGAAACTAGCCTGAAACGATTGAAGCGCGACTCCGTGGACATTCTGCAATTGCACACACCTATCTTGGCTGATCAGGAGACTACTGTTGGCCGGGACAGTATTGAACTTAGTTCCGTATTGGGTAAATGTGGTGTCGCCAATGCCTTTGATGCCGTCCGCTCCCAGAGGATGGCACGGTTTATAGGCTTCACTGGACTAGGTGATGCCAAATCCCTACATAAAGTAGCTAAAAGCGGGTGCTTTGACCTGATACAGGCTTATTACAACCTACTTAATCCGAGCGCTGGCTGGAAAGTTCCGCCAAATTTTTCTGGGTACAATTTTCAACAACTCATTGACATCGCAGCCAGTCAGGGCATGGCAGTAGTTATCATACGAGTAATGGCAGGAGGTGCTCTAGGCGGAACCATCGCACGTACCGGCTATGCTTCTCCTAGAGTCGACGAAACGATAGTACCCGGCAGCGAGTACAAGGCTGATGAAGTCAGGGCTAGCAAACTCGGTTTTCTACTGTCTGAAGATGTTGATAACCTTCCCCAAGCGGCAATATGCTTCGCCCTGATGAAACCGGGTGTATCTACAGTGCTGGTGGGATTTTCCAGCAGGGAACATATAGATAGCGCCGCAGCTTGCTCCGGGAAAGTACCTTTACCGAGTATTGCTGTGAAGCAACTGCAAAGACTCTGGTCTGCCGATTTTGAGACAAGGCTTGCCTAATCTCTCTTTAAATATTTTCACAGATATACTGTCCTGAATATTTAGTTTTCCTGACTTGCTTTGCAACAAGGTAAAAAGGTTCCTTTTTCTGTCGCTTTGCTTCTGTTATAATATGCCTCTAAAGAGCGAGGTTACCGATGCAATCATCCCCAGAAGAAGGGAAGAATCTACGAGGAGGAGAAGGCAGGGATTGAAGCTGAGAAGAAGCAGCGGATAAATACTAATGGTTCGACAAATAGTATTTGGCCGAACAATGCTGGATTAAACGAGTAATCTTTACTCACACATTTAAAGAAGAAAATATATACGGAGGTGATAGTAGAATGGCTGGTGCACTAGAAGGCGTGAAGTGCGTCTGTCTTATCATGTTTCAACAGACACCGGTCGCGTTCAGTATGATGGCTGACCTTGGGGCTGACGTAATCAAGATAGAACCCCCGGAGGGTGAACTGGGCAGGCAGCTTGGAATCGCACCTGGTTTCCCCCTCAGCCCTTACTTTGAGACCAACAACCGCGGCTTCAAATGTATAACGCTGGACCTGAAGACAGAGAAGGCTAGGGAGATACTCTATAAGCTGGTTAAGGATGCCGATGTCTTCGCCCAGAACTTCCGCCCCGGCGTTGCCGAGCGTCTCGGCTGTGGCTACGAGGACTTGGTTAAGATAAACCCCGGTATCGTTTATCTCAGCGCCTCAGCCTACGGTCCAGACGGGCCCAATGCCAAGTTACCGGGAACTGACGGTATAGCCCAAGCTATGGGTGGCATCTGCTTTAGTTATGGCGAGGAAGGCAGCCGCGTGACCACAGGTCAGATCTCCATAGGGGACGAGACCGCCGCCTTTCATAATTTCCAGGCGGTGATAGTCGCCCTGTATCACAAGCTGAAGACAGGCGAGGGCCAGTTGATTGAGACATCGTTGCTCGGTAGCCAGGTTCGCCTAATGGGCCATTCCATGTCACGGGTTCTCATGACTGGCGAACAGATGTCACGCAGCAGAATGCGTTTCTGGGCAGGTCACACGCCTAACGTGACGGTTACCTTCAACGACAAGAATGGCAAGCCTTTTATAATACAGGTGGTCGGCGAAGAGCGCTGGCGGAAAGGCCTGGAGAATACCGGACTTGCTGAGGAGTTGGACAAAGTCGGTTGTGCCAAGTTAGGAGATATCGCTGCCTCACCGGAAAAAAGAAAGACCTTCACAGATACTATGGACAGGCTGTTTGCTACCAATACCAGGGAGCACTGGTTAAGGCTACTTCGTGAAGCCGATGTAGTAAGTGCGCCGATCAACGACGTGAGTGAAGCCGCAGTAGACCCCGATGTCATCGACAATCAGTACGTAATCGAGATTGATCATCCTAAGGTGGGTAAAATAAAAGAGGTTGGCTTCCCTTGGAAGTTCCATAAGACTCCGGCCAAAGCTGGAATCGCCCCAGATTTGGGTGAACACAACAACGAGATACTGAAGGGGCTGGGGTATTCTGATGCGGATATCAAACAACTCAAAAAGGAGAGGATAATTTAAGTTCTCGGGCTAACCTGACGAATTCAATTATTAAGGTGCTGTTTTTCCAGGCCTTTCGGTCTCAATAATGGTTCGTTTTTTGTGTTTTAGACGTGATTGATTGGTTCCAATATCGGGGGATGTTTGCCTCTAACCTTGATTGGGCACGTAATTGGTGCTTAGTTCAACTAATTTGTTTTTTACTACTGTTTACAATGTACATCATAACTAGATTCTTCGCAGGCGAATGATATTAGGCTACCACCAACCACAACCGAGCAGAACCGAAATTGTCTTTCCCTTTGACTTATGCAGCTATAAATTATATAATACATTTTACATCGTTTTTATGGTGGGAATGTGATGAAGCGCGGCTTTGTTAGTGTGGTGATGAATATATGTATCATGCGTTGCCCGGAAGGGCTAGCGGGTAGTGAAACTATGTTTTGGAGGGCAACGCATGAAAACAATAGCGGAAATCAACCAGAAGATAAAACAGGGCAAGGCTGTAGTCGTCAATGCTGAAGAAGTCATTGACCTGGTCAAAGAAAAAGGCGTAAAGCAGGCGGCTCAGCACGTTGACGTGGTGACCACGGGCACCTTCGGCCCGATGTGTTCCTCAGGAATCTACTTCAATATCGGTCACAGCAAGCCAAGAATCAAGTTGGGTGGGGGGCGTGTTTACCTCAATGATGTCCTCGCCTATCCCGGACTGGCGGCGGCGGACGTCTTCTTCGGGGCAAATGCCCTGCCCGACGATGACCCCAGAAACCGGGTGCACCCCGGCGATTTCAACTACGGCGGCGGCCATGTCATTGAGGAGTTGGTGGCGGGCAAGGACATACGCTTTGTGGCGAACGCCTACGGCACCGATTGTTACCCGAGGAAGCGGTTGGAGACGTGGATTAACATCAAGGACCTCAACGAGGCGGTGCTGTTTAACGTCCGCAACGCGTATCAGAACTACAACATCGCCGCCAATCTATCCGATAAGACCATTTACACCTACATGGGGGTGCTCAAGCCGCGCCTGGGCAATGTCAACTACTGCAGTGCCGGACAGCTATCGCCGCTGCTCAATGACCCGCTTTACCAGACCATCGGCATTGGCACCAGGATTTTTCTGGGTGGGGGCACTGGCTACGTTGTCTGGCAGGGGACCCAGCATAATCCTAATGTGCCCCGCACCGAAACCGGTGTGCCCAAGCGGAGCGCCGGGACGCTGGCCGTCATCGGTGATTTGAAGCAGATGAGCCCGCAGTGGCTGGTCGGGACCAGCATGTACGGCTACGGCGTCACTTTGACGGTGGGGGTTGGTGTGCCCATTCCCATCCTTGATGAGGAGATACTCCGCCACACCGCCGTCACCGATGCCGAAATCTACGCGGCGGTGGTTGACTATTCGGACGCCTATCCCAACCAGAAGCCGGACATCATTGCCGAAATAAGCTACGCGGAGTTGAAGAGCGGGACGGCGAAGTTGCAGGGCAAAAAGGTGCCCGCCGGCTCTCTGTCCAGCTATTCCCGGGCAGTGGAAATCGCTGATATTCTGAAAAGCTGGATAAAGCGCGGCCAGTTCCTGCTCACCGAGGCAGTGGCGCCCCTGCCGGGCGTTGAGTCCGGCGTCAGCTTCAAGCCTTTGAAGGAACGTCCGCTGGAGATTTGAGTCGATATTAACTGGAGGTAGAGGCAATGACAGTAACGAAAAGAGTGGTTTTGCATTTTCCCAGGCGACTGGTAGAGCAACCGGTCATCTACCGCCTGGTCAAGGACTATAACCTGGAATTCAATATCTTGAGGGCATCCATCACCGCCGAGCCTGAGGAGGAAGGGCTGCTGGTGCTGCAGCTGAAGGGCGAGCAGGACGAGTATGATAAGGGCGTCAAGTTCCTGCTCAAGTCCGGACTTAAGATTCAGTCGCTGAGCCAGGATGTTACCCGGAACGAGGCCCGCTGCACCAGCTGTGGTGCCTGCGTCACCATCTGTCCTCCCGGCGCTTTTGAGCTGGACCCGAAGACAAGGCAGGTCAGGTTCGACCATGAAAAGTGCGTGGCCTGCGGGCTGTGCATAAAGGCCTGTCCGCCGCGGGCCATGGAAGTCCATTTTTAATTGAGATGTATCAGCCGCGCACTTATCGACACTGGGTGAGGGGCGATGACCTGGTCGCCTTCAAGGTCGTGGTGAAGGAGACCGACCTGTACCTGTGCGCCGCGACTGATCTTCATCGCAAAGCGCATCGGCTGGTGCTGAAGCACCGCGACAGCATTGAGAGGTACATCGCCCGCCGCCCTGATTTCCTGACCTCTCTGGAGCCCATCGACGTTGAGCAGGACGCGCCGGTAATCGTCCGCGATATGGCCGACGCCGCCCGCCTTTGCGGTGTCGGCCCGATGGCGGTGGTGGCGGGGGCAATTGCTGAATATGTCGGCAGGGAACTGCTGGAGTTCTCCCCGGAGGTCATCGTGGAGAACGGCGGGGATATTTATCTGAAAAGCCGGTGCCGGAGAACGATAGGCATCTTCGCTGGCGATTCCCCGCTGACCGGTAAGCTGGGGCTCCGGATTGAGCCGGGGGACACGCCGCTGGGCATCTGCACCTCGTCGGGCACGGTGGGGCATTCATTGAGCTTTGGTCGGGCCGATGCCGTCATCGTGCTCGCCGACTCCGCCACGCTGGCCGATGCTGCGGCCACCGCCATCGGCAACCGGGTCAGCGAAGTGGCTGATATAGAGAAGGGCATTGAGTTTGCGCAGAGTATCGGCCAGCTTAGGGGAGTGGTCATCATCAAGGATGAGAGCCTGGGGGTGTGGGGGGAGGTGAAGCTGGTGGCTACGGCTCCTGAAGCGCACACCTGATCGTCTGCTTTATCCTCACACTCCTGCCGTGCTATAATCTTTAAGCTATGAAAGTCTCGGCGCTGGGAGAGTTCGGACTTATTGACGTCCTGACCAAAATGATTTCCGGCGCGCAGGATAAAAGCGCGGCATCATATCGGAAATTGCTCATCGGCATCGGCGATGATGCCGCCGCCTGGAAGAGCGAAGCCGGCACGCAGCTGGTCACCACCGACTCGCTATTCCAGGACGTCCATTTCCGGCTGAGCACCACTCCCTGGTACGAGCTCGGCTGGAAGTCACTGGCGGTCAACCTGAGCGATATCGCCGCCATGGGCGGCGTGCCGGAATATGCTGTCATCTCGCTGGCATTGCCGCCGACTACCGAGGTGGAAGACGTCAAAGCGCTGTACCGGGGGATGCTCGACCTGGCGCGGCGGTTTGGGGTCGCCATTGTCGGCGGCGATACCTGCCGGGCGCCTCTGGTGTCAATTACTGTTACCGTGCTGGGCAAAGCCAGAGATAAAGATGGCAAAGTGCTCACCCGCTCGGCAGCCCGGGTGGGTGACAAAATAGCCGTGACCGGCGCCCTCGGCGGCGCTTCTGCCGGAATGGAGATGCTGGACAAAAAGTTAAAATTTGATGCAGAGTCGAGCCGCCAGCTTAAAAAAGCTTTTCTAAAGCCCGAGCCCCGGGTGGCCGAGGGGCAGAAACTGGCAGAAATGGGCGTGAAAGCGGCCATAGATATCAGTGACGGACTTATTGCCGACCTGAAACATGTCTGCGAGTCCAGCCGGGTTGGCGCCAGGGTTGAGGTGGCACGGATTCCGGTGGCGCCCGCGGTCAGGACTCACTTTGCGGGACGTGCTCTGGAGCTGGCCGCCGCCGGTGGGGAGGACTACGAGCTATTGTTCACGGCCAGTGGTGAAGTAATCGATAAGGTCAGGACAAAAATCTCCTGCCCGGTAACGATAATCGGCGAGATTGTGGCTGAAAAACCCGGCAGAGTGGTCATGGTTGACGAGCACGGTGAGCCGATTGACCTGAATAAGTCCGGCTGGGAGCATTTCCGCGCCTGAAACGGGACAAATATGAGACAAAAAGACAAAGAAAAACCACAGGCTATATCGTCGGCGAACGCCGGCCAGGGCATGTGCTTCGGCTGCGGCAAGAGGAACCCGTTCGGTCTGCGGCTGAAATTCCATCGCGACGGCAAGGGCGTCAGGACGGAATTTACGCCCACCGGTTACTATCAGGCCTGGACGGATATAACGCACGGCGGCATTGTCACCACCATGCTTGATGAGGCGATGGGACACGCGGTGCTGATGAGCGGTTACTTCGGCTTTCTGACGGCATCAATACAGGTCAACCTCAAACGCCCGGCTTACGTGGATGAAAGACTTGTTATCAGTGCGGAGGTGGTCAGGAACAGAGGAAAGACGCTGGAGATAGAGGGCAAGGTCAGCACCACCGACGGCACACTGGTGGCCAACGGCAAAGCGGTGCAGGTAATTCTGGAAGGGGACCAGCTCAAGGCGGTTATCTGGGACATGGATGGGGTGATTGCCGATACCGCGCCCTTTCATTTCCAGGCCTGGCAGGAGGTATTCCGCAAGCGGAAAATACCGTACTCCAGAGAAATTTTCCAGCAGAATTTCGGTAAGCGGAATGACGTCATAGTCCGCAGCATAGTTGGGGAGGGTTACCCGGAGAGCGAGATGGAAGCCATTCTGGTGGAAAAAGAGGGGCTGTTCCGCGCCAAAGCAGCCGGAAAATTAAAGCCCATTCCCGGTGCCATCGAGCTGATTGATGAACTAAAGGAATACGGAGTGAAAGTGGCGCTGGGCACTTCTTCCCCGATTGAGAACGGCCAGTTTGTTACCCGGCAGCTGGGCATAGAGGACAACTTTGATGCCATTGTCTGGGGCCGTGAGGTTACGGAAGGGAAGCCGAGCCCGCAGATTTTCCTGCTCGCTGCCGAGCGATTGCAGGTTGACCCGAAGCATTGCGTTGTTATTGAAGATGCCGTGGCCGGGGTGGCCGCGGCAAAACGAGCTGGTATGAAATGTCTGGCGGTGACCAACAGCCACCCGGAGGAAAAGCTCGCTGAGGCCGACTTGGTGGTGGATAACCTGGAATATGTCAGCGTGGCTGACATCGCCGAGCTTTTCAATATGCTGAAGAAAGGTTGAACGTTTGAAATCATGGCCGTAATAGAGCGGTCTCTGGTGCTGGTTAAACCCGACGCCGTGCGAGATGGGCATAGCGATGAAATTATCAGTCGCCTTGCGAAGCTGGGGCTTAAAATACTGGTGCGCAAGACGTTGCATATGGACAAAGCCCTGGCGGAGAAACATTACGCCATTCACCGGGACAAGCCGTTCTTCAACGAGCTGGTGGCATATATGACCTCGGCGCCGATAGTGGCGGCGGTATTTGAAGGTGAGGAGGCGGTGGCCAGAATCAGGCAGGCAATGGGTGCCACTGACCCGGCTAAAGCTGAAGCTGGAACTATTCGGGCTGACTTTGGCCTGGGTATAACGCGCAACGCGGTGCACGGCTCCGACTCAGTGGCGACGGCAGAAGCCGAAATCAGCCTTTTCTTCACCGAGAATGAAATCAAGGCCGACGGGGAACGATAACGGGCGCTACTGAATCCGCAGCACTAGGTCGGCCTGGTTCCACAGTCGGTCAAGCTGGTAAAATTCCCGTTCTGCCGTGGAGAATATATGCACGATTACGTCGCCGTAGTCCAGTAAAAGCCAGCCCGAGTCTATCGCCCCCTCGTGGTGGGTGGGGAGAACGCCATCCTTTTTCAGGCTCTGTTCTACTTCTTCATGGATAGCCCGTAGCTGGCGCTCACTCTCTCCGGTACAGATAACAAAAAAGTCGGCGAAGCTGCACACCTTTCGGGTGTCAAGCAGCACAATGTCAGCAGCCTGCATGTCGCCGGCGGCGGCCACTGCCCTGCGGGCTACTTCAATCCCTTCCAGAATTCGGGCCTCCCCATCTTTGATATTAAAATTATAACACAGCCGGGGTAATTTATAGAGATGTATTGACAAAGCATTTTTGTTATGCTATGTTTAACATAAATAAAAAGCAAATGGTCGAGATGATAAGCAACAAGTTTAACGCCTATTATTATTATTTCTTTTTCTGGCGCTCAAGCGCTGGGGAGGGTTTCGCATGAGCTAAGCACAGCTAAAATTCAGCAGAAGGTCATAAAAGAAGTAATCAGAAGAGCCCTCCCCGGAAGGGCTTTTTTATTTGGCTTTTTTAGTGGAAAGAACAATTAGAGGAGAAAGAGGATGATAATCATGAAATCGGAGGCTGGAAAAGAAGAAATCGACAACGTGGTGAAGGAAATCAAAAAGATTGACCTTAAGGCTGACGTATCCCGGGGGGAGTTCCGGACGGTAATCGGCCTTATAGGTGATGAGAGAAGGGCTGATTTCTCCCACTTCGCCACCCTTCCCGGGGTGAAAGAAGCCTTTATGGTGGAGACTCCCTACAAGCTCATCAGCAAGGAATATGGCCGGCGCTTTGATGAGGCAGAAGAGCAACGTGAGATAACCGTCGGCAACGTTAAAATCGGCGGTGGTGAGTTGGTGATTATCGCCGGGCCATGCACCGTCGAAAGTAAGGCGCAGCTCTTCCGCATCGCCGGAGAGGTGAAGAAAGCCGGGGCCCATATCCTGCGCGGCGGCATATTCAAGCCCAGGAGCTCCGTCCATTCCTTTCAGGGACTGGGAGGGAACGGCCGTGAGGGCGCCGAGGAGGCGTTGCGGTGGCTTTATGAAGCCGGCCAGAAATTTGAAATGCCGGTGGTAACGGAGGTGAGGGGGGAGGCGCAGGTTGACCTGGTCGCTAATTACGCTGATATAATGCAGATTGGTGCTCGCAACATGTATAATCAGGACCTGCTCGCCAGAGTGGCCAGAACCGGGAAACCGATACTGTTCAAGCGGCACTTCGGCGCCGGGATTGATGAGTTTTTATCCTTCGCCGAATACATGGCGGCGGAGGGTAACAAGGACATCATATTGTGTGAACGCGGCATACTGCCTCTGGGAAAAGGGAAAAACTACACCCGCTATACCTTTGACCTGTCGGCGATTCCGGCAATTCAGAAAGAGACTTACCTGCCGGTTATTGCTGACCCCAGCCATGCTACCGGGCGGCAGGACCTGATTTTCAATATGAGCTGCGCGGCGGTGGCTGCCGGGGCGTGTGGGCTGATGATTGAAGCACATTACAACCCGTCGGAGGCAATGGTTGACGGTATGCAGACGATAACGCCGAAAGAATTGAAAGAGATTATCATCGCCTGCCGGAAAATCCGTGGACTGGTTGCTAAAAGACATCGGGAGAAGGTGTTAAGCGCATGAGGCAGGTTGATGTGGCACTCGGCAGTAGAGGTTACCCGGTGTATATCGGGTCTGGTCTGCTGGCGCAGGCGGGCAGTTATTTAAGGGAGCGGGGATTTGCCGGCCGACTGGTGGTCATCACCGATACTGCCGTGAATAAATTATATGGCGCGGTGCTGGGCAGGGCACTTGAGGCTGATGGGTTTCAGGTCAGCACCCTTGAAGTACCGCCGGGTGAGGCGCAGAAATCGCTGGAGAGCGCCGGAAGACTTTACCGGGAACTGACCGAGGTTAACGCCGAGCGGACGACGCCCATTCTGGCGCTGGGAGGAGGCGTTGTTGGTGACCTGGCCGGATTTGTGGCCGCCACCTATCAGAGAGGCGTGCCGCTGGTGCAGCTGCCGACCACCCTGCTTGCCCAGGTCGACAGCAGCGTTGGCGGGAAGGTGGCGGTGGACCACGGGCAGCTTAAGAATATGATTGGCGCCTTTTACCAGCCAGTGATGGTCATCGCTGATACTGGTACACTGCAGTCCCTGCCGGATGAAGAACTGAAGAATGGCCTGGCCGAGGTTATTAAGAGTGCTGCCATACGGGATAGCGTCTTCTTCTCCTTTCTTGAGGAGAATATGGAGAAGATAAATTCACTTGATGCCGGTGTCCTTGAGCAGATTGTATATCGGTCGGTGAGCATCAAGGCAGAGGTGGTGGCCGAGGACGAGCTAGACATGGGCTTGAGGAATATTCTGAATTATGGCCATACCATCGGGCACGCCGTTGAGTCGGCTGCCGATTTCAAGATAAAGCACGGGCAGGCGGTGGCCGTCGGCATGGTGGCCGCGGCCAGAATCGCCAACAAACTCGGACTGCTTGATAAGGGTGAGATGAACAGGCTGCGGATGTTAATCGAGCAGGTGGGGCTTCCTACTAAGATACCTGACCTAGATGTTGGGAAAGTAATGCGGTCAATGCAGCATGATAAAAAGGTGCGGGCAGGCAAGGTCAAATTTGTCCTGCTGGAATCGCTCGGCAAGGCCACCGTCGTTGACGACGTTAATCCATCTATAATAAAAGAGGTTTTAACCGGAAATGAACCGACCTAAAATCTGCGCCTCCATAGTGAATAATGACCTTGATGCCATAAAAGGCGTTGCGCCGCTGGTTGATTTATATGAGGTGCGCATCGACCTTATTGGCAACGATTGGAAGGAAGTCGCCAGACAGCTCACAAAACCCTGGATTGCCTGCAACCGGAAGTCGGACGAAGGGGGAGTATGGCGGGGCAGTGAAGAGGAGAGGGTTGCCGAGCTTTTAAGTGCCTTGGAGCGGGGTGCGGGCATAATTGATATTGAACTCAGCACGGAGAACCTTGCAGATGTTGTGACACAGATTAAGAAAGCGGCACAGTGTCTGATATCATTTCATGACCTGAAAGGAACGCCGCCTCTGGAGAGGATGAAAGAACTGGTGCGGCAGCAGCTGGTCGCCGGTGCCGACATCGCCAAGGTGGTCACCACCGCCCGGAAATTCGACGATGGCATAAGCACGTTGCAGCTGATTCAGGAATTCCCCGGAGAAAGAATCGTCTCGTTTGCCATGGGATCACCTGGCACGGCGAGTCGGCTTATCTGTCCGCTGGTGGGCGGTGAATTCATCTATGCTGCCATTGAACCGGGTAAGGAAGCCGCCTCCGGGCAGTTGGCGGTGGATGAACTACGAAAAATTTACCGGATGATAAAAGAATGAATACTATAACCGGTAAAACAAAGGTCTGCGGGATAATTGGCGACCCCATCGAGCATACCATGTCGCCGGCGATGCACAACGTTGCTTTTGAATCGCTGGGGCTTGACTATGCCTACCTTGCCTTTCGCGTACGGAAAGAGGCACTAAAAAATGCCATAGCGGGATTAAAAGCACTCGGCATCGCTGGCCTGAACGTGACCATACCGCACAAGGTGGACATAATGCCACTCTTGGATAAACTGGAGCCGCTGGCGGGGAAAATGGGGGCGGTAAACACCATCGTTAATGAAGATGGCATACTCACCGGCTACAACACCGATGCTCCCGGCTTTCTGCAGGCGCTGAAGTCAAACGGCATTGAGCCCGGGGGTAAAAAAATCGTCATTCTTGGCGCCGGTGGCGCCGCCAAGGGAATCTCCTTTATCCTTGCCGAAGCTGGCGCCAGTCTGGTCGTCCTGAACCGTACTCTATCCAGAGCGGAAGAACTGGCAGCGCAGATGGCGCGATTCCGCCACCAGGACCTGAAAGCGATGGCATTAAGCGAGGCAAATCTAGCAAAGGCACTGGGTGGTGCTGATGTGCTGGTGAATACGACCAGTGCCGGCATGGTACCTGAAGCTGACCGGACGCCGGTGCCTGCCGGGCTGCTCAGAGCGGGTATAACTGTTTTTGATATAGTCTACAACCCTCTGGAAACAAGGCTGCTCCGGGAGGCGAAGGCAGCCGGTGCCCGGACCATAAACGGGCTGGATATGCTCGTCTGGCAGGGCGCGCTGGCATTTGAAATGTGGACCGGACAGAAAGCGCCGTTTGCCGTCATGAAACAGGCCGCGATAAAGGCGTTGCAAAATGAAAAGTAATATTGCTCTCGTCGGTTTCATGGGGACGGGAAAAACTGCCGTGGGCAAAGTGCTGGCGGAGAAATTAGATAAACGGTTCATCGAGCTTGATGCGCTTATAGAACAGCGCGCCGGCAAGACCATCCCCGAAATCTTCCAGCAGGACGGGGAAATCGCTTTCCGCGAGCTTGAGATTGAGGCGACCAGAGACGCGGCGGAAAGGGAAAACACGGTGATAGCCTGCGGTGGCGGCGTTGTCCTGAACCAGATAAACATCGACCGGCTGAGGAGAAAAAGCGTTATCGTCTATCTGACGGCGTCGCCGGAGGTGATTCTGGAGCGGACATCATCCGATACAGATGAAAGGCCATTGCTGGTGGCGGAGAACAAGGTTTCCAGGGTGGCAAAGCTCTTGAAGTTCCGACAGCCCTTCTACGAGCGTGCCGCTGACATAACCGTGGACACTTCCAAGCTGGACGTTGGGGAAGTGGCTGGGAAGATAACCAAGAAATTGAGCAGATATGAAAGTAAAGATTGAGAAGAGTGACATTGCCGGTAAGATAACCGCGCCTCCATCCAAGAGCTACACCGTAAGGGGCCTGATGTGCGCGGCGCTGGCCCGTGGCGAAAGCCAGATAGTACACCCTTTGTACGCGGAGGATACCGAGGCGGCGGTCAGGGTGCTGGGCGCTATTGGCGTGGGCGTGGCGCGGGTGAAAGATATCTGGCGAATTAGCGGCGGCGATTTTCGTCCGCCGGAAAGAGACCTCTACTGCGGCGATTCAGCGGCCACGCTGCGGTTCATGACTGCAGTCTGCTCACTGGTGCCGGGGAAGTGCCGTTTGATGGCGGGCCCTTCGCTGGCGAAAAGACCGGTCGGGCCGCTGGTGGAAGCGCTGCAGAGACTGGGGGTGGCGTGTTCTTCGGAGAATGGCCTGGCGCCGGTGGTGGTCAATGGAGGAATTTTAAGAGGCGGGGAGACCGGGCTGCCCGGCGATATCAGTTCCCAGTTTGTCTCGGCGCTGCTGCTGGTGTCGCCGCTGGCCGGGGAGGGAATGTACATCAAGCTTACTACACCTCTGAAATCGAAGCCCTACGTTGCCATGACCCTGGAGTGCATGGCAAAGTTCGGCGCGAAGGTTGAAGCTTCGGCCGAGATGGACGATTTTCATGCGTCCCGGCAGGCATACCAGCCGGCCAGATATGAGGTGGAAGGCGACTGGTCGTCGGCTTCATACTTCCTGGCGCTGGGCGCGGTTTCGGGTGGAATGGAGATTGCGAATTTGAACTCGAAAAGCCTGCAGAGCGATAGAGTTATGCTGGATTTCCTGACCCGGATGGGCGCGGAGGTTGAGGTATCTCCCGGAGCCATCGGGGTCAAAGGTGCCAGGCTGAGAGCGGTGGAAGCTGATTTGTCCGACTGCATTGACCTGCTGCCCACGATGGCCGTTCTGGCGGCGGTGGCTGAGGGCACCAGCGAGCTCACCGGCATCAGCCGGGCGAGGATTAAGGAATCAGACCGCGTGGCTACCGTCCGGGAGGGGCTGGAAAAGATGGGCGTAAAGGTCGCCGAGGAAAATGACCGGCTGCTCATCACGGGGTCAAATCTGAAGGGCGCCGTCATTGACAGCCACAACGACCACCGTATCGCCATGGCCTTCAGTGTCCCAGGGGCACTGGTGGGGGACACCGTGATAAACGGTGCGGAATGTACTGACAAGACATTTCCCGAATTCTGGGCTATACTAAAAAGCATCGGAGGAAGACTGAAGGCAGATGGGTAACACTCTGGGAAAACTTTTCGCCGTTACCTGCTTCGGTGAGAGCCACGGCAACTGCATGGCAGTGGTGGTTGATGGCTGCCCGGCAGGCCTGCCCATCTCGGAATCGGATATCCAGCAGGAGGTGGAGAGGCGGCGACCCGGTGCCGCGGGCACCACGGAACGGTGGGAGCCGGACAAGGTGGAGATAGTTTCCGGCGTCTATGACGGGCATACCACCGGCGCTCCCATCGGCATGCTCTCCTGGAATAAAGACATAGACTCTGGAGTATATAAGAAAAATCGGTTTGCTCTCCGTCCCGGCCACGCCGATTTCACCGCCTTTATGAAATACGGCGGCTTCAATGATTTCCGCGGTGGAGGCAGGTTTTCGGGCAGGATAACCCTGGCCTATGTCATGGCGGGGGCAATCGCCAAAAAGCTTATCGGTCGCCTGGGTATCGATGTCTTTGCCCATACCGTTGAAATCGGCAACATTAAAGCTCAAGCGCAGGGGTTTACCGAAGTAAAAGAAAATGCCAGAAAAAACCCTCTCTGGTGCGCTGACCCGGAAGCTGCCGAGAAAATGACTAAATTGATAGAGAAGACCAAAGTGGAGAAAGACAGCCTGGGCGGGATTATAGAGGGCGTTGCCCTTGACGTGCCCGTGGGACTGGGCGAGCCTGTTTTCGATAACTTTGACGGGGAGCTATCAAAAGCCCTGTTCGCCATTCCGGCGGTCAAGGGCGTGGCCATCGGCGCCGGCTTTGCCGTGGCTGATATGAAGGGCTCGGAAAATAACGACCTTTATGATATTAAAGGCGGGAAAATCATCACCCGGACCAACAACGCCGGTGGGGTACTGGGTGGCATCAGCAGCGGCATGCCGGTAATCGTCAGAGTTGCCGTCAAGCCGACCGCTTCCATTGCTAAAAGCCAGGAAACAGTGGACATTAAAAAGATGGCCAAGACCAGCCTCACCGTGACGGGCCGACATGATACCTGCATTGTGCCGCGGGCGGTGCCGGCGGTGGAAGCGATGATGGCGGTGACCATATGCGACTTTGCCCTGCAGGCAGGGCTAATACCGAGGGTAATATCATGAATCTGGAAGAGCTGCGGAAGCAGATAGATGATGTTGATGCCAGAATCATCGGGTTAATCGGTGAGCGGGTGCGCATCGCCGAGGAGATAGGCAGCAGCAAGCGGGCCAGGGGCAGCTCCATTGAGGACCGGGAGAGAGAAAAAAAGGTCCTGGAGAATATCAGACGCCTTGCCAAAAAACAGAACATTGATATTGCTGGGAAAGACCTGGAAAGCATTTATCAGCGGATTATCGCTGCCTGCAAGAATAAAGAGGGCCTTACGGTCGCTTTTCAGGGTGAAGTGGGCGCTTACAGCGAGGAAGCCGCCTTTCAGTTCTTCGGCACCTCAATTGAAATCAGGCCCCGCGAGACACTGGAAGAGGTCTTCGAGTCGGTGGAGAAGAGAGTTCAGTATGGCATCATACCGGTGGAGAACTCGCTGGAAGGGAGCATCAGCCGCTCTTATGACCTTATGCTGGAATCCGATCTCCATGTCTGCGGCGAGATTGACTTGAGGGTCATCCACTGTCTTATCGCCAGCCCTGATGCCAGCCTGGACACGGTGAAGAAGGTCTACTCTCATCCTCAGGCACTGGGGCAGTGTCGCAGTTTTCTGAAGCACCTTAACGTCGCACTGATTCCCAGCTATGATACCGCGGGCAGCGTCAAGATGATAAAGGAGAGTGGGTCGGCGGACAGCGCCGCCATTGCCAGTGCCCGGGCGGCGGAAATCTATGGCATGAAAGTAATCGCCAGGGAGATAGAGGACAACCCGAACAATTTCACCCGCTTCTTCATTCTGGCCAGGGAAGACTCGCCACCGACCGGGAATGACAAGACATCCATCGTTTTTTCCACCAAAGACCAGCCGGGGGCGCTGTATGAGGTTCTGGGCGAAATTTCCCGGCGCAACATCAATCTGGCCAAGCTGGAATCCAGGCCTACGCGGCAGAAGCCCTGGCAGTACAACTTCTATCTCGATTTTGAGGGTCACCGCGCGGAGGCTGCCGCCCGCGAAGCACTGAACAAGATGGAGAAACTGTCCATTTTCCTTAAGGTGCTGGGTTCGTATCCCAAAGCAAAAAGACGGACGTGAGTTGGATAATTGAAAGTTGCCATAATAGGCGGTTCGGGGAAAATGGGGCGCTGGTTTGCCCGCCATCTGCTGGCCGAGGGCAATGAAGTGGTAATCAGTGGCCGGACCGGGAGCAAAGTCATCGCCGCCAGACGGGAACTCGGCGTTGAGGCTGCCTCAAATATCGAGGCGGTAAGAGATGCCGAGGTTATATTGCTTTCCGTGCCGATTGAGACTTTTGAGGATATAGTTATCGAGCTGGCTCCCCATATCCGTTCGGAGCAGGTGGTGGTTGATGTTACCTCGGTGAAAGCTATGCCTGTGGCCGCCATGCACCGGCACCTGAAGACCAGAAAGATACTGGGGACTCACCCGCTTTTCGGGCCGGGGGCAGAGGGCGTTGCCGGCCAGAATTTTGTGCTGACCCCGGCGAACGACGAGGAAAGAAGGCTGGCCGGAAAGGTCAGGGGTTATCTGGAAACAAGGGGTGGCAGGGTCAGCCTGATGACGCCTGAAGAACACGACGATAAAATGACCATCATTCTCGGGCTTTCCCATTTCATTGCTATTGTGGCTGCCGATACGCTCATCAGTTCCAAAAAGGATAATCAGCCCACCACTCTTGGCGGCGTTACCTACAAGGTCCTGCTCACCCTGGTGGAGAGTGTTATTTCGGAGAACCCGGAGCTTTATGCCTCAATTCAGATGAATTTACCCGGCGTGCCGGATATTGAGGCGCTGTTTCAGGGGAAAGTGGCGGCGTGGGCGGAGATGGTGAAGCAAAAGGATCGGGAGACGTTTATCCGGCAGATGAAAGCGCTGAAAAACAGGCTGGAAAAGAATAATCCCGATTTTGGGAAAGCCTACGAGAATATGTACCGGCTGGCCTCGGGATTGTAATCCTCATTTAATTTCGTATGAGCCAAAGATAAAGCCCAGGTCCGCCTGCAATGCTGGCACCTTTTCCGGGGAGAAGAGCTTGTCATCAATGTCCAGCATTACCTTGGTTTCCGTTCTGGCGGAACCCACAATATGAGCCCGCAGGCATTCCTTTCCCTTGCCAGACTCACTCTGGACTCTGAAGGTCAGTGTGCCACGCGTAATAAATGAAGAAGTATCATTGGGCAGGGCATAGGTTTCCATCTTTTCTTCGCCGAGAATAGCTCCCTGCTTGAGGACGAAATCCCTTATTTCAGCGTAGAGCAGCTCGGGATTTACCTCTTGGTAGGTTTTCCTTATCTGCATGTCAGGTGACCTCTGGCTCCCCAACTAAATAATTGGATTTCCCCCTGTTTTTGTCAAGAGCAGATAAAACTCTGAAGACGTATTTATTTCACGTATTCAAAAATTTTTACTAATGAGATGCTGTCCCCGCCGGGTTGAATTAAGGAATCTGGCGAGCCGTAAACCAGTTTGAAGTGTTCCAATTCCTCAAGGGGCACCGCGCTGATAAACGGCGATTCGCCAACTATCCGGAACTGCCCCGATTTTTGCTCCGCTATATAGCTCTCGGCTTCTTCATAACTGGGGAAAAACTGTTTGTCATTGATTACTTTAATGGTGCCCCCTTCCCTCAGGGGCCTTTCCTGGTAGGAAACGACTACTATCTGCTCCGGGGTTACCGCCTTGCCATCAAAGTTATACAGCCTGACCGCCAGTGAGCGGTAATACTCGGGGTACCAGTACACCATCCCGACCAGCATATTTTCCTCATCCGGATGGGGTTCCAGATAGACATCATAATATTTCTCCTTTTCTTGGTTGGCCCAGAAGGCTAGGGCATGGAACTTGCTGGTTGCAGTTTCATTGTCAAGCATGATATATCTGGTCCCCAGTTTGTCGATTATCTCACTTTCCGGTATCTTTGTTTGTTCCCACTCGGTCTTCCATTCCACTTCTTGAGATGAATTTTCATCCTGGGAGAGGAGATATGTAGCCACATAAAATCCCCCGGGCCCCGGTGTGAGATTAACCGGTCGATGGGCAATGCGGGTGATCCAGTAGCCGTAGTCAACCCAGGACATGACCGCGTAGGCGGAATCCGGGTAATGGTACGGCTCACCAGCAGGAGGGCGTTCATGGAGGCGGTAGTAAAAATCCGAGTCGGCAAAAGGTTCCGGAGTATTTTCCTTCAGCCAGTCAAGTGAACGCATCCAGGCGTTGGAAGGGGCATAGCGCGCTGTAGCGGCAGCATCATTGGCTGGACTAATGTTGGGGAAGAACACCAGAAGGAACAAGACAATCGCTATCACCACGATATTGGTATAGTACAGGGCGGAAGAGGATCCGGCTGGTGGCCTTCTTTTATGTTTGCCCTTTTGGGGCAGCTCTTCCCGCAGTTTGGGATTGGTGAATCTCAGACCGCCGTAAATTTGGAAGAATTGCCAGCACATAAAAGCGATGAACAGCGCCACAGAGACAGCCACTATTGCCGGATGTATATCCTGATAGAAAAGGAGGAAAATAATCAGGGTAATGGATATGAATATATTAATATGCCTGGCGCGCGGCTGAACATCTTTATTCATTTTGAAGAACTGCCATGAGAGGAAACCGGTCAGCAGGGCGACGTTGGTCACGAAATAGTAGGCGAAGCGCCTTTGCCCGATGGTGGCCAGTAATATGACCAAACTCCAGGTTACCAGTAGTGTCTTATCTGAATCACCACGTTTGATAATCAGGTAGATTAAGATACCGAGCGAGATTATGCTGAAACCGGGAAACCAGGTCAGTAGTTTTTCAAACCAGTTAAACTCGGGAGCCAGATCAATATAAGAAGGGAAAAGGAAAAAATTGGTGTTGAAATTGCCCCAGGCAAGCGCAGGGGTCCATTCCTCCCCCGGATGAAGGAAGGGCTGCATCTCTATTATGGTACGTGAGGCAAACATATTGAAGACATCAAATACATTTCGCATGAAGTCAGGATAAATCGCTCGTCCGATGAATAAAGCTGCCACTCCCAACCCAAGTAACGCGACCGGGTAGTAATATAATTTGATATTCCAGCCTTGGAATCTGAGAGAGATTGCCTGCAGAATGGCTGGCATAAGCGCGGCAATGAACAGAGAGAGCCACGGTATCACGCTGGAAGGCCTGGCGCTGAAGGTGCCTCCGACGAATATCACGTAGATTACCAGGGCGACCAGGAAGGTTATTGTGCCCACCGGCAGGAGGTAGTCAGTCCTGTTTCGGTTCAGGTGATCGATGATGAACTGAATGAACAGGTAGAGAAGGATGATGAAGACGAAAAGCAGGCCACCTATCCAGGTAACCAGGTAGATACCCAGGGAGAGGCCGGCAAGAGCGCTGTAAATAATGGGCTTGCGGATTACTGCCCAGTCCCTGTTTCGCAGGTGCTTTAACGTCAGGCCGCTTTCAAGTCCCCGTTTGATGGCCATAATAAGAAACATCATGATGAGGGCAGTTAAAAACGTCTCGGCAACATGGTGGTCGGTGAAGCCAAGGATTGAGCGTCCCAGGTACTCACCTGGCAGCGTGGCGATCAGGCCAGCGGCAATGACCCCGGCCCAGCGCCCGAACAGCTCCTTACCGATAAAAAAAACCGGAATAACGGTGAGTGCAGCCAGGACTGCCGGGAAATATACGGCAATAACGTCTACGGTGTGCTGAGACGGTGAGCCGAGCCCGATGACCCAGCATATACCGGCGAGAGACCAGTTGAAGAAGTGGATGTTGTCTATGTTCATGCCTGAGGGGTAGAGCAGGTACGGGTCAAAATCAATGAGCCTGGGAAAGTTGTGTAACAGACTGTCCACCAGGCGCATTTGGAAGTAAGCATCAACGCTGGTGAACTTTACCCACTCATCAACGAAGACCTTATTATATGGTAAATAGACACGAATAAACAGTGAAACGCCGAAAGATAGCGCTACCAGTAGGCCGGCTATTATGGCGACTTTATGTCTTTTTAACCAGCTCGTGTCCTCATCATTCATCTGCCAGCTCACTGAAGCAGGCTGACTCCGGGTCCGGAATGCTCTGGCCACTGCGGTGAAATACGCTAAACGGGCAAAGCAATTTACATCTCCTTGTTCAGGTTGTCCAAAAATTCAGCATTTGTCTTCGATTTACGCATGCGGTCGAGTATGCGCTCGGTGGCATCAACGAAGTTGGGTGAGTCAGAGGAAATCATGGCGACCATGCGCCGCAGCAGCCATATCTTGCTCAGGCTGTTTTCGTCAACGAGCAGTTCTTCCCGGCGTGTGCCGCTGCGCTGGATGTCCATAGCCGGGAAGATGCGGCGCTCTGACAGCCGCCGGTCAAGATGGAGCTCCATATTGCCGGTGCCTTTGAATTCTTCGTAGATGAGGTCGTCCATACGGCTGCCGGTGTCAACAAGGCATGTGGCGATGATGGTGAGGCTGCCGCCCTCGGCGGTGTTGCGGGCGGCGCCGAAGAAGCGCTTGGCGGGGTGAAGCGCCACCGGGTCAATACCGCCGGACAGGGTGCGTCCGCTCGACGGCATGGCCAGGTTGTAGGCACGGGTAAGGCGGGTTATACCGTCCAGGAGAATAAATACATCCTTCCCGCTTTCCACGATGCGCTTGGCCCTCTCCAGAGCCAGTTCAGCGACACGGGTCTGGTTCTCCACCAACTCGTCGAAGGTGGCGCCAATTACTTCCCCTTTGACGGAGCGTTTCATATCGGTGACTTCCTCAGGGCGCTCACCGATGAGGCATACAAGCAAATGAATATCCTTATAGTTGGCCGCAGTGGCATTGGCGATGGCTTTGAGCAGCATTGTTTTACCCGCCTTGGGTGGGGAAACAATCAAACCTCTCTGACCGCGTCCTATCGGTGAGATCATGTTTATTAGGCGGGTGGACAGCTCGCTGGGTGAGTGTTCCAGGTTGATGGCCTGGTCAGGGAAGGTGGGGGTGAGCGAGCCAAAGTGGGCGCGTTCTTTGGCCTTCTCGGGGTTGATATTGTTAATGGCCAGTATCTGCAGGAGGCTGAAATATTTCTCATTGCTTTTTGGCGGTCTGCCTTGCCCGATAATCATATCGCCGTTGCGCAGGCTGAAGCGACGAATCTGCGACGGGGAAATATAGACATCGGCATGGTTGGGCAGCAGTGTATCCTGTCTGAGGAAACCGTAGCCATCGCTCATAATCTCCAGGATACCGCAGCAGAACACGTGCCCTTCCTGTTCTACATCTGCCTTAAGCAACTGCAGCACTACATCTTCCTTATTCAGGCTCTCCGCTTTGTCGATGCCCTTTTCTTTGGCGAGGGTCAGCAGGTCAGTTTTTGATTTGCCTTCCAGTTCTTCCATATTCATCTTATCACCTCACTTCCGTGCCCCCTTTTTATATCGGAGGGGGAATTGTCATTCTTAGCTAATCAGCTAACTACGATTTTAATAACTATCAATAAAGCCCTGTTCGGCTGTAAATTGCCAGGTGAAGGCCGCGGCTGCGTAAAGAAAGGCATGTCATCCTCACTGTTCTGCGGCCAGAGGTAGAGGGGGCTGTGCGCCTTCGCGCAATACATCCTTGGCCACGCCGATAAAATCGCGGAAAAGCGGGTGGGGGCGGCCGGGTCGAGAGCCAAATTCAGGGTGGAACTGGCAGCTCACCATCCAGGGGTGATTGGACAGCTCGCAGATTTCCACCAGTCTGTTATCCGGCGAGAGACCGCTGTAAACCATGCCCGCTTTTTCCAACACGTCGCGGAAATCGTTATTAAACTCGTAGCGGTGCCGGTGGCGCTCATGGATGAGGTTCCGGCCGTAGGCCTGGGCGGCGCGGGTGCCGGGGACCAGCTGGCAGGGATAATTGCCCAGGCGCATCGTGCCTCCCTTGTGCATTATCTTTTTCTGTTCCGGCAGGAAATCTATCACCGGATAGGGGGTATCGGGGTCAAATTCAGTGGAATTAGGTCTCTTCGATTTAAGGACACTGCGGGACAGTTCGATGACCATTACATGCAGCCCCAGACACAGGCCAAGGTAGGGGATTTTATTGGCCCGGGCATAGCTGGCGGCTTTGACCATACCTTCAATGCCCCTGATGCCGAAGCCGCCGGGAATGACAATGCCCTGCGCTGACCTGAGCAGCGAATCGCAGCCATCGCGCTCCAGGTCTTCGGAATGCACCCAGGACAGGTTTAATTCCCGGTCGTGGTACAGGGCGGCGTGGCAAAGCGCCTCCCGCACTGAGAAATAGGCATCGGTTAGTTCAACGTATTTGCCGACCAGGGCGATATTCACTGGCTCGTGGTCCGTTTTCAATCGTTCCACCAGATTGCGCCACTCTTTCAGGTTGGTTCTTTTTTCCGGCAGGTGCAGCTTGTGCGCGATTAGTCGGCCGAGCCCCCATTCTTCCAGCAGCAAAGGTATCTCATAAATTGTTGGTACTGTGGGCAGAGGAATAACCGCCTCTCTTTCCACATCGCAGAACAGCGATATTTTATCCCGGATGCTATCTGGAATCGGCAAGTCGCTGCGGCAGATGATGATGTCAGGCTGGATACCAATGCGTCGCAGCTCATTAACACTGTGCTGGGTCGGTTTCGTCTTCAGCTCCTTGGTGGAACTGAGATAGGGGAGCAGGGTAACGTGAACATATAGCACGTTGTCCCGCCCGACGTCATTGCGCATCTGTCTGATAGCTTCAAGAAAGGGCTGCCCCTCAATGTCGCCCACGGTGCCCCCGACCTCTATGAGGATAACGTCTGCTCCTGACTTCTCTGCCACGCGTTTGAAGCATGCTTTGATTTCAGAAGTGACGTGAGGTACTACCTGTATCGTGCCGCCGAGGAAATCACCCCGCCGCTCGCGGGAGATGACCGCGCTGTATATCTGGCCTGAGGTAACATTGGACTCTTTGGTCACATCAACATCAATAAAACGCTCGTAGTTGCCGAGGTCCAGGTCAGTCTCGGCGCCATCCTGGGTGACAAATACCTCGCCGTGCTGGTAAGGGGACATGGTGCCGGGGTCGACATTGAGATAGGGGTCAAGTTTCTGGGCCGTAACTTTGAGCTTGCGACTCTTCAGAATGGTGCCCATAGAGGCGACGGTTACACCCTTGCCAACGGAACTTACTACACCGCCAGTTACAAAGATATACTTTGGCATACAGGAAACCAAATTTTCAAAGAATTAAGAAAAACCCTCGCTTTTCTTGGTAGCATATTTATCGAGGTCGGGCTTTGACAACAGACGGCACCGATTGTGTGGGGAATACTCGTGTTATTTATATACAGAAATGACTTCTGTGTCAAGTTTTGCTGGGGGAGTTTCTTCTATTATAGATAAGCACGGGCGTGTTGTCAAGTTTGGGATGGTTCAAAAGTTCTGGTAGTGAGGTGGGCTATTAATCGTGCTATAATCTATAATGGAACTAACGCTTTGGCTAAAGGAGACAGGCGCTCATGGATGAGTTAAAGGTGTTCACGGGGAATGCCCACCCGGAACTGGCCAAGGAGGTGGTCAATTATCTGGGTATACCTCTGGGGAAGAACGAGGTATTTCAGTTCAGCAACGAGAATATTTTCGTCCGTATTCTGGAGAACGTTCGCGAGCGTGATACCTTTGTCATTCAGCCGCTGTGTAAGCCGGTTAACAACAACCTCGTTGAGCTGCTGATTATGATAGACGCTCTCAAACGGGCTTCGGCCAAGCGGATTACGGCGGTAGTTCCATACTATGGATACGGGCGCACCGATAAGAAAGACCAGCCTCGCGTCCCCATCACCGCGAGGCTTATTGCGGACCTGCTGACCGTGGCCGGAGCCGACCGGCTGCTGACCGTTGACCTGCATGCCGCGCAGATACAGGGTTTCTTCAACATTCCGGTTGACGAGCTCACGGCTTTAAATCTGCTGGCCAACTATTTTAAAGACCGTAAGTATAACGACCTGGTGGTGGTGGCCACCGATATCGGCATCACCAAGCGGGCGCGGGACCTTGCCGAGAAACTCAATGTTCCCCTGGCCATTATGGAGAAAAGGCGCATCGGCAATGTTGACCAGGCAGAGACGCTGAACGTTATCGGTGAGGTGGACGGCATGACTGCGCTCACCGTGGACGATGAGATAGACACGGCGGGGTCGCTGGTCAATGTTGTGGAGACGCTGATTGAGAACGGTGCCAAGGGAGTGTACGCCTGTTGTACTCACCCTATTTTTTCCGGCGAGGCCATTCAGAGGATTGAATCCTGCCCGGTGAAGGAAGTGGTGGTGACCAATACCGTGCCGCTGAAGGATGACAAAAAGCTGGGCAAAATCACCATTCTTTCCATGGCGCCGCTGCTCGGCGAGGCCATTCACCGCATCCACACCGGGCTGTCCATAGGCGCCATGTTTGAGTGAGCCGCGGTGACGAAACAGAAAAAAATGGTGGCCATTTACCGGGCGGCCAGCGAAGCCGAAGCCCGGATTATCAAAAGCTTTCTGGAAAGCAATGGTATACCATGCCTGTTGAAAGCCAACGCTGCCCCCTCGGTGCACGCTTTTGCCGTTGACGGCATGGGTGAGGTCGCCATTCTGGTCTGGGAAGATATAGCCGACAAAGCCAGAGAGCTCATCAGGGAGGAAGAGGATGCTTAAGTGGCTGGGCAATTTAGTTGATTCCAACGAAAAGCAGCTGAAAAAACTCCAGCCTGTTGTCGATAAAATAAATTCGCTTGAGCCTGAATACGAGAAACTGAGCGACGCGGAGCTGTGGGCCAAGACGGACGAGTTCAGAGCACGTTTGCAAGACGGTGAGACGCTCGCCCAGATTTTACCAGAGGCCTATACTGCCGTGCGCGAAGCGGCCAAGCGGACCATAGGCCAGCGCCACTTTGACGTCCAGCTGATGGGTGGTATTGTCCTGCACCAGGGGAAAATCGCCGAGATGAAGACCGGCGAGGGGAAAACGCTGGTGGCCACCCTGCCCCTCTACCTGAATGCACTGGTCGGTGGCTGCCACCTGGTAACGGTGAACGACTATCTGTCACGGCGTGACCCGTACTGGATGGGGCCGATTTATCACCTGCTCGGTCTGACGGTGGCCAGCATCTACCCGCAGCAGACGCCAGACGAGCACCAGCCATCGCGTCTTTACGACCCGGAACATGACTCGGGAGATAGCCGGTGGCGGCATTTTCGTCCCGTTTCCCGCAAAGAGGCGTATGAGGCTGATATCACCTACGGTACAAGCAGCGAGTTTGGTTTCGACTATCTTCGGGACAATATGGTGGTCGACCTGACACAGTGCGTGCAGCGCGAGTTAAACTACGCCATTGTTGACGAGGTGGACAACCTGCTCATTGATGAGGCCCGCACCCCTTTGATTATCAGCGGCCCGGCTGAGGAATCGGGACAGGTATACAACGTGTTCGCCCGTCTTATCCCTCGCCTGAGGTTGCAGACGGATTACATTGTTGACGAAAAGGAGCGGAATGTTAATCTGACTGACGCCGGCATCAACGCCATGGAGTCGATGCTGAAAAGAGAGGGGCTGCTGAAGTCGCCCAACCTCTATGACCCGGCCAACTACGCTTTCACCCGTTTTCTGGACAACGCCCTGAAAGCCCACGTGCTTTTCAGGCGTGATAAAGATTACGTGGTCAAAGACGGTGAGGTCATCATTGTTGATGAGTTCACCGGTCGGCTGATGTTCGGTCGGCGCTACTCCGAAGGGCTGCACCAGGCGATTGAGGCCAAGGAGAAGGTCAAGGTGCAGCGGGAGACGATGACCTATGCCACCATCACCATTCAGAATTACTTCAGAATGTATAGGAAGCTGGCCGGGATGACCGGCACCGCCGCTACCGAGGCGGAGGAGTTTCACAAAATATACGGTCTGGAAGTTGTGGAAATCCCCACCCACATGCCCATGATACGCGATGACTTCCCTGACCAGATCTACAAAAACGAGCGGGGAAAATTCAATGCCGTGGTCGGGGAGATCCAGCAGCTTCACCAGCAGGGCCGCCCGGTGCTGCTCGGTACCGTTTCCATTGAGAAATCGGAATACCTGAGCGACCTTTTGAAGCGGAAAGGTATTGCTCATGAGGTGCTTAACGCCAAGAACCATGAAAGGGAAGCCCAAATCATTGCCCGGGCCGGTGAGCCGGGGGCGGTTACCGTGGCCACCAATATGGCGGGTCGTGGCGTTGATATTGTGCTGGGTGGGAGCCTGGACGGACAGGGCGAGGTTGAGTGGAAAACAAAACATGATAAAGTGGTATCTGTGGGCGGCCTGCACGTTATCGGCACGGAGCGCCATGAGGCACGGCGGATTGATAACCAGCTGAGGGGTCGCTCCGGGCGCCAGGGAGACCCGGGCAGCTCGCGCTTTTACGTTTCCCTTGAAGATGATGTGGTGCGGCGCTTCGGCGGCGAACGGATTAAAGGCATCATGGACTGGGTGGGCATGGACGAAAGCACCCCCATTGAGAACAAAATAGTGAACCGCTCCATCGAGGGCGCTCAGGTCAGGGTGGAGGGCTTCCACTTTGATATGCGCAAGCACCTCGTTGAGTATGACGACGTCGTTAACAAGCACCGCGAGCTTATCTATAAGGAACGCCACAAAATCCTGGACGGCACCGACCTCAAGACAAATATTCTGGCCATGGTAAAAGATGAGATACGGGCTACGGTTGCCAGCCGCCTCACTGATGAACATGGCGTTGGCTGGGATACGGCAGGCCTGCTTGCCGAAATAGCCACTATCTTTCCAGTGCCCCCTGCCCTGACGGCAGACTCGCTGCTGGAGATGAAGCCGGGACAGATAGAGGCAAAGCTCACCGGGCTGGCGGAGGCGCTTTATGAGGAGAGAGAAAGGGAAGTGGGGCCGGAAAACATGCGGGTGCTGGAACGTCTGCTCATGCTGCGTATCATGGACAAGCTGTGGGTGGAACATTTAACGGCAATGGAGGATATGCGCCAGCAGGCGCAGTGGCAGACGCTGCGCCAGACGCGGGCGGTGGACGCCTACAAGCGCGAGGGCTACCGGCAGTTTCAGACACTGCTTGATACCATCCAGCATGACGTGGCCCATACCATTTACCATGTGAGCATTGCCAAGAGAGAACCGACGGCGCAGGAGCCATCGCCGATGGCCCAGGTGGTCGGGCGCGGCCCCACCGTCAGTAAAAAACAGAAGGCGAGGGTGGGCGGCAGGAAGATAGGGCGCAATGAACCCTGCCCCTGCGGGAGCGGTAAGAAATACAAACACTGCTGCGGAAGGTGATAAATTATCATGATGACAGAAGAACAGTGGCAAGAGGCAATAGCGGGAGTATCCGCAGAGTTGGAGGAACTGGCCAATCTGGAAAGAGAGCTCACCGATGAGGAGAAAAAACGGCGGAAAACGTACCGTATCAGGAAGTACGTCCTTGATAAGATAAAGGAAGCCAGGGATACGAAACGAAAAAGCGATGAGCTTTACAATACCACCTATTACCAGATGCTGGTGCCGTGGGGCGAGAAACACCCAATCCTGTTCTTCCTCTGGATGCGCATCATCCGGGCGCGGTGGTGGGGTATATCGGCATATCATTATGGAGATGCGTGGGAAGGGAAGGGGGAGAAGAAATAAATATGGAGAGGTGGAATATGATAGAGGCTACTTTAGGCGTAGTAACCTGCGATAAGTGCGGGGAACTGATGAATCAGGGACAGGATATAATTGTTATAGCAGAAGGGAACATAAATAAGGTAAATACTGAGCTAGATTTTCAAGGTTCTTCAATAAGATACGCGTGTCATAGGGATTGCTGGGATGGTATGGAAGAGGATTAAAGGTAGGTACATATGAATTACTGGTTAGTTGTTGGTGCTGTAAGAAATTGGGATACGGCATTTGAACATGGAAATATTTGGGGACTTAGAAAATCCCAGCAGCATTTATGGGACACTTTAGCTGAGGGTGATAGAGTCCTTTTTTATGCTACGCAGCCAGTTGGTGGTGTAATCGGACACGGCTTACTTCGAACCAAGTTTAGACAAATTAAACCATTATGGCCTGAGGAGTTACGTAAACATGAAGTTATATGGCCTTTACGTTTCGAATTTGATGTAGAAGCATGTTTGCCACGTAATGAATGGAAAGATAATAGAATTGTTGCAAAAGAAATTTGGCCGAGAGCAGGTTTCCAGTTAATTAGTAAAGATATAGCTGAAAAATTTCTTAATGTTTTTGGTGTTACTACGTATACTATTGTTCAAAATGATTCGTTTTCTATTAAAGAAAGCGCTGCTGAGTACGGACAAATAAAAGAAAAGGAATATGTTATTCCCAGTCATATAGGGTTGCAAGAGAAACTAATGAAAATTGGTGAGTTGCAGAATTATATTGTTGAAAAAGAGTATCCGTTTGACATTGGGAAGCTCGACGTAGTATGGAGGAGAGTAATCAATTCAGTACCCACATATGTATTTGAGGTTCAAATCGGCGGTGATATCTATCATGCGCTTTCCAAGTTAAAACATGCTTATGACTTGTGGAACAGTCACATTTTTATTGTTGCTACTGAAAAAGATTATGATAAAGCTAATGTTTTACTTTCTGGTACTTTTCACGAGATTGAACAACGAGTTAAATTTATTGAACTGAATGAAGTTGAAGAACTTTATGAACGGAAAAAGGCGTATTTTAACCTTGAGAAAGAATTAGGTATTTAGTTTTTGATATTTTAATGATGACTAACGCAGAAATCTCTCAAATATTCATTGACATCGCGGAGCTTTTGAAGCTGAAGAAGGACAACATCTTTAAGATTCGGGCGTATGAGAAAGCGGCGAGAGCCATTAAAGGGCTGCCGGTGGATGTGAAGCAGCTTGTTGATGAGGGGAAACTGAGAGAAATACCGGGGGTGGGGGAGGCCATAAATAAAAAGATTATTGAGCTGGTGACCACGGGGAAGCTGGCTTTCTATGAGAGGCTGAAAGCAGAGTTACCGGAAGAGCAGGTCTCCGGGCAGGGAAAACGGTGAAATGACGCGTTCCGCAGAAACGACAACATCTTCAAAATCAGTTTCAACCAGCGATGCCGAGGCCATACGCCACCTGGAGCAGGAAATTGCCGGCGGCCGGCACTGGTACATCGCCCTGCTGGAGGCGATGGGGCTGTGGAGCTCGGCGACGGAAGAACACAATGGCCGGGTTTACCGGTACCTGATTGCTGGCGAGGCCTTTGACTGGTTGCTGCTGGCGGAAAGGCTCTGCGAGGCGGTTGATGGCCTCCTGCCGGTGGAGGAAAAAGAGGCGCTGCTCTTTGATGCCAGACCGCCCCTGAAGCTGGAAGCAGAAGAGATGAAGTCGCTCATCGGACAGAGCAAATACCGTCAGTACCTGAACTTCTTTTATGGCGTTACGGTGGAACAGGTGCTGGCTATGGTCGTTGAGGATGAGGTGCTCAAGGAGAGGCGTGTATCCGGCTTCAACAAGGATATTGACGTCAGTAACGAGGCATACCGTCGGATATACGGGGAGACCAGGCAGGTTCTGTTGAAACGCTTCCGCAAGAGCGCCGGTTATCCGCACCTGAGGTCAATCACACTGGCCGAGATGAAGGAATTTGCCTACTGGCTGTTCAGATACCGTGTTGAGCAGTGTGAGCATGCCAGAGTGGCCAGTGATACCAGGAAAGCGCTTGAATATTTAAAACGGCAATGGGCAAATAAGGGCATTTTCGGTGTGCTGGCTGCCGAGGATTTAACTGCCGGGCGCAGGCGCCGGTGAATCACGGTGCTGGCTAGGTATCTTCCGTTTCTTTTGGCGCCCGTACCACCAGCACTGGTATATTCGTCGCACGCAGTACTTTGGCGGTGATGCTGCCGAAGGTAAGCCGGCTCAGCCCTGAGCGCCCGTGAGTTGACATGGCAATCAGGTCTGCCTTCAGTTCATCCGCCGCCTTGACTATTTCATCCTCTGCTTTGCCCGTGACCACTTTGGTCTTGATACTGACGCCTTTGCTTTTCAGGCATTCCCCGGTCTGGCTCAGGTATTCTTTGGCTTTTCTGGTGATATAGTCTATCTCTTTATCCGTGTAGGGCACCTGAACGCTCGCCTCCCCGGCAATCACGTAGTGGCTCAGCGAGGTCAATACCTGAAAGAGAACTACTTCGGTCTTTACGCTTGGCGCCATCTTGGCGATAATGCGTTCAACGTGCTCCAGAGCCGCTTCACCGACTTTCGAACCATCCAAAGGGACCAGAATTCTCTCAAACATCTGCCGCCTCCTCAAAGTTTGCCGATTTGCTCGTTCAGTCGTTTTAGCTTGTCAGTTATAGTGTATAGCTTCTGGCGCTCATTATCAATAACTATTTTGGGTGCTTTGGCTAAAAATTCCTGGTTGTCCAGTCGGGCTTTCAGACGGGCCGTCTCCGCCTGACTCTGGTCTATCTCCTTTTGCAGTCGCCTCTTCTCCGCCTCAAGGTCAAACATGCTGGACATAGGAATGATAACCTCGGCCCCCTTCAGGACCGATACTAGTGATTCTTCTCGTGAGGCACCTTCATCGCGTTGCTTCAGGAAGGTGACCGGCCTGGCTCTGGCCAGCGTCTGAATGGTGTCGGCATAGGGAACGATGGCCTTGGTGAGCTTGCCGACGAAAATCTGCGCCTCTATCCAGCGGCTGCTCTCCACCCCGTGGTGAGCCCGGGTATTACGGATGGCACGGACGATTTCAATCATTGTCTCCATCACCCTTTCCGCCTCCCGGTCAATCGCCGTCTTGTCTGCCTCGGGATAGGGGGCGACCATGATGGACTCGGCTTTCTGCCAGTCCGCGGGCAGGGCGCGTTTCAGGTTCTGCCGCAGCTCCTCGGTGACAAAGGGCATATAGGGGTGGAGTAGCCTCAGCGAGGTCTCCAGCACGTGCACCAGTACCGGCAGCGGCGATGGCAAGTCGCTATCGGGGCGGAGGCGGATTTTGGCGAACTCTATATACCAGTCGCAGTACTCGCTCCAGAGAAAATCGTGTATCTGGCGCAGGGCTTCACCAAGCTGGAACTCATCTATCAGACTGCCGGCGCTGGCTATGGTGCGATTGAGCCGACTCAGTATCCAGCGGTCTTCAAGGGGGAGCCGGCCCGGCCTGATTTCAAGTTCGGTCATGCCGGGTTCAATGCTGCGGGCCACAAACCGCGTTGCATTCCACAGCTTGTTGGCGAAGTTGCGGCCCGCTTCCAGCCGGGATGGCGCCAGCTTGATATCATTGCCCGGCGCCGTGCCGGTGGACAGGGCGAAGCGCAACGCATCGGTGCCGTACTGCTCCAGCGTGTCGATGGGGTTGAGCACGTTGCCCCTGACCTTGCTCATTTTCTCCCCTTTCTCATCGCGGATGAGCCCGTGCAGGAAGACGGTGTGGAAGGGGATGTCATCACAGTCGGCGATGCCCATCATTATCATACGGGCTACCCAGAAGAAGAGGATGTCATAGCCGGTCTCCATGACTGACGTCGGGTAGAAGTAGTGGAGGTCTTCGGTGTCATCCGGCCAGCCGAGGGTGGAATGAGTCCACAGTGCCGAACTGAACCAGGTGTCAAGGACATCCGGGTCCTGCTCCAGCCTGGCCGAGCCGCACTTCTGGCAGGATGTGGGGTCGTCCACGGCAACGGTGAGTTCATCGCAGTCCTGGCAGTACCAGACCGGGATGCGGTGCCCCCACCAAAGCTGGCGGCTGATGCACCAGTCGCGGATGTTCTCCATCCAGTTCAGATACACTTTGGTGAAGCGCTGGGGAACAATGGTTATCCGATTGCTGGTTACCGCCTCAATAGCCGGTCTGGCCAGGGGTTCGGCTTTGACAAACCACTGCTGACTGGCGATTGGTTCAATCATTGTCTGGCAGCGGATGCAGTGCCCAACGGCATGGGAATGGGGCTCAGTCTTGAGAAAAAGCCCGCTTTTTTCCAGGTCTTCTATAATTGCCTTCCGGCAGGCGAAGCGGTCCATCCCGGTGTAAGGGCCGGCGTTCTCGTTCATGGTGGCGTCATCGTTCAGAATGTTGACGAAGGGCAGGCCGTGGCGCTGGGCTACTTCAAAATCAACCGGGTCGTGCGAAGGGGTGATTTTCACGGCACCGGTGCCGAACCTGGGGTCGACCGCCCCGTCGGCGATAATGGGAATGACGCGGTTTACCGCGGGCAGTATAACCTTTTTGCCGACCATGTTTTTATATCGTTTATCTTTCGGATTGACCGCCACCGCCGTATCGCCGAGTATCGTTTCCGGCCGGGTGGTGGCCACGGTGATAAACTCCTTATCGTTGTCGGCCAGAGGATAGCGGACGTAGTACAGGTGACCGCCGATGTCCTTGTGCTCCACTTCAAGGTCAGAGAGGGCGGTTAAACAGCGGGGGCACCAGTTGATGATGCGTTCCCCGCGGTAGATAAGTCCCCTCTCATAGAGTTTGACAAAGGCAGTGCGCACCGCCCGGCTCGGGCCGCTGTCCAGCGTGAACACCTCCCGGTCCCAGTCGCATGATATGCCGAGTCGCTGGTGCTGTTCCGCGATGGCACTGCGGCAGCTATCGGCCCACTGCCACATCCTTTCCAGGAACTTATCTCGGCCCATCTCATGGCGGTTCAGTCCTTCTGCCGCCAGTATCTTCTCCACCACCACCTGCGCCGCGATGCCGGCATGGTCAACGCCGGGCAGCCAGAGCGTCGGCTCGCCTTTCATGCGGTGCCAGCGGGTTAATATGTCCTCCATGGTGGCCGTCAGCGCGTGGCCGAGGTGAAGTTCGCCGGTGACGTTGGGCGGGGGCATGATGATAACAAAAGGCTTCTTCTCCGGGTCAATTTTGGGCTTGAAGTAGCCATTATCCAGCCAGAACCGGTACCACTTCTGCTCAACTTTTGCCGGCTCATAAGCCCTGGGCATCTCTCGTTCAATGTTCGGGTTTTGCGTCATGACTACCCTCTTCTAGTTTTGCGGAGCCGCTTATTTTAATTCCTCTTTGGTTATTGGCTCTAATGCTTCAATATTCATCGCGCTAAACTTCACCCAGAAGGCGTAGACAAGGCAGATTACGCCGGCCATACTGATAACGCCATGCAGTATCCCGAAGCCCGAGACCACCGAGTTGACATAAGCGATGCTGGCTCCCCCGTGCATGAGCCAGGGTGCAATACCAGCGGCGGGAATATTGAGCAGGCTGCTTAACAGCTTCAGACTAGCGCCCGCAACCAGGAAACGTTCGGCCTTGCCGCCCCGGCGACGCAGTATGACGGCCGCCAGGACAATGACCGCTGTCCAGCCTGCCAGAGCCGGAGCAACACCGACAAGTGCGCCAATAAATACGGAGTTGAATTCCATCAAGCCAATTCCTGTCCCTTTCTCCTGAACCTCAGCCAGAAAGCATATATCAGACACATGAAGCTGGCTAATCCTAAGATGCCTATAGGTAGTGACAGGATTAGGGTCGGGGTCATTGGGCTCCGCCATCCCTCGCGCAGCAACGTGCTTACTAGCCCGCTCAGAAAGGGAGCGGCTAAATGCATGAAAAACATCAGGATACAGCCGGCTAGAAACAACTTCTCGGCCGTGCGGCCGCCTCCCGCGACCATGCTCGCTGCCAGAATGATGCCGAAAATCCACGCCAGTAGCTCAGGGATATGTTGCAGCAAAGAAGGGCTGATTAATTCAAAGTAGCTCATCTTATCTCATACCGGTTCGTTCCGTTGCTCTAACGCTTCTTGGCCGCGCGTTTTGGAGGCGATAGCATTGCCCCCACCTTATCCAGTATCTTATCCGCCACCTCTCCCTTGGTCAGGAGAGGCAGGTTTTCCGCTTTTCCTTTCCTGTCAATGATGGTGACCTTGTTGGTATCCGCGCCGAAACCACTCCCGGCGCTGGTGATGTCGTTGGCCACGATTAAATCAAGGTTTTTAACGCTCAATTTCTTTCTAGCATTGGCCACCACGTCCTCGCTTTCCGCGGCGAAGCCCACTCTGATGAAGCCGCCCTTAACTTCGGTCAGAATGTCCGGCGTTCTGACCAGCTCCAGAGTCATGGTTTCGGCATCTTTTTTAATCTTGGACTGGGCGGTGCTCTTCGGCTGGTAGTCGGCGACAGCTGCGGCCATGATGAGGGCGTCGGCCTTGTTTACCGCCTCGGCGACCGCATCCTTCATCTGGCGGGCGGTCTGGATATGAACAACCTCAACGCCGGCCGGGTCGGGCAGGGAGGTGGGGGCGGCGATAAGGGTTACTTCGGCACCCCTGTCCCGCGCCGCTTCTGCCAGGGCGAACCCCATCTTCCCGGAGGAACGGTTGCCGATGTGCCGCACCGGGTCAATCAGCTCCTGCGTGCCGCCGGCGGTGACCACGATGCGCCTGCTGGACAGGTCTCCCTTCTGGCCAAGAACCTGTTTTATGGTGCCGAGGATAATCTCCATATCGGCCAGACGGCCGCGTCCCACTTTGCCAGAGGCGAGGCGACCATACCCGGGCTCAACGATAATGAAGCCTCTTGATTTCAGTTTATTAATATTTTCCTGAGTAACCGGGTTCTCCCACATGTTCACGTTCATCGCCGGAGCCACTATAACCGGTGCCCTGGTCGCCAGCACCACACCGGTCAGCATATTATCGGCCATGCCGGCAACTATCTTGGCAATGGTGTTGGCCGTGGCCGGGGCGATGACGACCGCATCCGCGGCTGCTGAAATGGATATGTGGGTCTCATCGTATTCAATGGGTGAGGTGAACATATCGGTGATAACTTTTATACGCGTCAGCGTCTTAAAAGTCAGCGGTGAAGCAAATTTGGTGGCGGCCTCAGTCATGATCACTTGGACACGGGCGCCGTCCTGCGTCAGCTTACTGGCCAGGTCGGCGGCTTTATAGACAGCAATGCCGCCGGTTACACCCAGCACTATTGTTTTATCACTTAACATAATGCCTCCTGGGCACCGGTAAATAAAGAGAATCAGGCCTGGTTCATACTATATATCAATTTAAGGCCGATGAGTGTTATATCATGGTTCACCGCCTTGATCACACTCGTCTCACTGGCGATTAAATCGGCATAGCCTCCGGTGGCGATGACCGTGGCCTTTTCACCAAGTTCCTTTTGAATCCGTGACACAATTCCTTCGACCAGACCGATATAACCGTATATTATACCCGACTGCATCGCGGTGGTGGTACTGGTGCCAATCACGTGGGCGGGGCGTGCCAGTTCCACCCTGGGCAGCATGGCAGCGCGCAGGAACAGCGACTCGGCAGCGATGCCTATCCCCGGTGCAATAACACCGCCCACATAGTCGCCTTCTTTGGAGACGACATCAAAGGTGGTGGCGGTGCCAAAGTCGGTGATAATGACCGGTCCGCCGTAAAGTCGGTGAGCAGCGGCGGCATTGACGATGCGGTCGGCGCCGACTTCACGGGGGTTGTCCATGCGGATGCGCACGCCGGTCTTCACGCCCGCGCCAACCACGAAGGGTTTGATATTGAAATACCGCTGGCACATGTCGGCGATGGTTGAGAGCAGTGGGGGCACCACGCAGCATATCGCTATCTCCCTGATATCTGCCAGCTTCAGGCTCTGGTGCAGCAGCAGGTTCATCATCAGGGCGGCGTATTCGTCAGCCACGCGATGAATCCGGGTGGCTAGGTGCCATGTTGCCCTGAGCTCTTCTCCCTCAAAGACGCCCAGCGTGATTTCTGTATTGCCAATATCTATTGCCAGCAGCATTGTCTATATATTCTACAACAAAGAGACTATCTCTTTTTAGTCGTTTCCCGTAATCGCTTGATTACCAGCGGCAGGACTGGCGGCAGGTCGGAGGACAGCATGCCGGTATCTCCCAGGACATCTTTGACCACCTCGGCGGCTTTAGCGTGAAGATATACGCCGAGCGATGCTGCATCAGATAGGGAAAGCCCCTGCGCCAGAAAGCCGGCAATGACGCCGGCGAGCACATCACCCGTGCCCCCGGATGCCAGTCCCGGATTGGCGAAAGGACTGACCCGGCAGCCACCATCCGGCGAGGCGATAACCGTGAAGGCCCCTTTGAGAACGATAGTTTTCTGCCATTCGCGGGCATATTTGCCGGCAATGTTGATTCTATCCGATTGTACTTCGGCGGTGGTGAGTCCACTCAACCTTGCCATCTCACCGGGATGTGGTGTCAGTATGGCGTCGCCAGCGAGTTTCCGCCACCAGCTTGGTATTTTGGCCAGAATATTCAGCCCATCGGCGTCAAGGACAAGGGGGGGCAAATCTTCTTGGAAAAGCAGGGAAGGGATTAATTCAGCCACCGATTCGCTCTGTCCCAGGCCGCAGCCAAGTAAAAGGACATCATACGATTTCAGGTTCTGGTCGATTATTTTGGTGGCGTCACTGGAAATTATACCTGCCTCTGCTTCGGGCAGGGGGAGATAGGTGGTCTCGGTCAACTTGGCGGCCAGAACTGGCTGCAGGCTCGCCGCCGTGGCCAGTGTCACCAGGCCGGCGCCGGCGCGGAGGACGCCGCTGCAGGCCAGGTAAGCCGCGCCGATGTAGTTGACGGAGCCGGCAACCGCCAGCACCCGACCGAATGTCCCTTTGTTGGCGTCGATGGGGCGACTGGGAAGAACGGTGCCTGCCCATTCGTCGGTGATTAATTCAATGTCAATGTCTTCCGCCAGTTCTGCCGGAATGCCGATGTCGGCGATACTCAGTTTACCCACCCTCTCCGCGCCGGGGAAGCGGAAAAGTCCCAGCTTGGGCAGGGCGAGGGTAACGGTATAATCGGCGCAGGGGCAGACCGGGTCTGCCTCTCCAGTATCAGCATTGAGTCCGGAGGGCAGGTCAATGGCAATAATCACCAGCGCTGTTTTTTTCTTTTTAAGGTGATTTACCCTGTCCAGAACCTGCGCGAATATTCCCTGAACCGGGCGGGCTTTGCCGGTGCCGAAAAGTGCATCCACAACGCAGTCGGCTGAAGCCAGCAGCTCACTGAACCGGGACAGATCCTTGTCCTGGGCGGCGTCAACACAGGGTATGCTTCGCTGCTGCACCTGCTCAAGGTTGGCGTCATCCTTGGCTCGTGGCGCAACAAGATAGACGCTCACCTGGGCTCCCCAGTCGTGCAGGTAGCGGGCCGCAACCAGTCCGTCGCCGCCATTATTGCCCGGCCCGACCAGAACCATGAATTGTATTTGCTTTATTGGTTCCAGAATGCGCCTGGCCTCTTCAGCTACAGCTCTACCGGCGTTCTCCATCAACACGTGCCCGGGCGTACCGCGCTGTATGCATTCCTGGTCTATACGCCGCATCTGTTCGCTGGTAACGATTTTCATGGTCAAAATCCAGTACGTTGCTGAATTGAAGTGTAGCAGTATCGTGGGGCATGGTCAAGATAGGGCAGGGCGGGAAGGCGCCATACACCTCCCCGCCATTCTTTTCCTTAATTAAGGCTAACTTTGTGAGGCGAGCCGCTTCTCGTACTCCCGCTTACCCGCCTGGTGCATCTTCACGTGTTCCTTAATCATGTCCCTGATGGGCAGGTTATAGGGGCAACGTTCCTCGCATTCTCCGCAATCGGTGCATTCCTCGGCTTTTAGAAAAGACTCGGCGAACTTGCCCGTATACAGGCGGACATCCGGCAGGCGTTTGCGGAGGTTGGAGAACGACATTACATCGGAGATGGGTATCTCCGCCGTGCAGGGCTGGCAGTAATCACAGCGACGGCAAAACCGGGGGCCGAGTTCCTCTCTGATGCGCGCCATCTCCCGCTCTTCCCCGGCGGTCATCTCCTTTGGTCCCTCAAATACCCGCGCGATTTCCTCTATTTCCGGCACCCGTTCAATGCCCGGAATAAGTACGATACCCGGAATCTGGAGCAGGTATTTGATGGCTACGGTGGCATTATCAATCATGCCGCCGGCCAGCGGTTTCATGGCGATGAAGCCGACGTCATGCTGTCGGCACAGAGAAAGGAGTTCCTCCTTGCCTTCGTAGGCCATGAAGTTCAGCGGGAACATGATGGTCTCAAAGAGGTCGGTTTTGACGATGTCTTTGGCGACGTCAATCTGATGAGAGGTTATGCCGATATGTTTCACCAGGCCCGCTCTTTTAGCATCTTCAACGGCAGCTCGGGGCCCATTCGGGTCGAGGATGGTTTCTAGAGCCTTGGCATTGCTGACGTTATGAAACTGGTAGAGGTCTATGTAGTCCGTACCGAGCCTTTCCAGACTCAATTTCAGGTGTTTTTCGAAATCTTCCCGGGTGCGGGCCATCGATTTTGTGGCTATGAAAAGCCCGTCCCGTTTCCCCTTGATTGCCTTGCCGATTCTCTCCTCGCTGGTGGTGTAGCCGTTGGCCGTGTCCAGGTAGTTGATGCCCAGTTCCAGACACTTCTTGACTACGGCTACTGCATCCTCCTCGGAGACTCTCTGGATGGGAATGCCCCCGAAACCGAGTCGGGTCACCATCATTTCCGTTCTGCCCAGTCTTATCTTTTCCATACGCCTTTCTCACCTTCTATCGTTCGTTGATTCAGGCTGGGAACCATTGGCGGGCGCCCGGCTAATTTTTTCTAACATAATCTGGTAGAACTCCTCAGGTTCCTTGCCTATGGAGAGCTTCTCCATGGGGCACATGCCCTCGCCGTCGACTCTCTGGATGGTGGCGACGGTCCTGGTGAAATGATACGCTATCCCGTACTTTTCCAGCGTCTGCACGGCAAGCTCACTGCCCAGCGGGCTGAATGCTTCCCGGCACTGTGCCTTGACCGCCAGCAGGGCGGCGGCGTTGCCGATAATTTTATCAAAGATAACCACGCCGGTATGTTCCGGGGCGAAGCGCTCGAGATATTCCATCAGGGGCAGCAGGCGGTCTTTCCGGGAGGAAAAGACAAGTTTATCACCCTGATATACCCGCAGCGTATCACCACTGGCAACGAATTCTTGAAAAACCGGCTCGTGCATAACTATATACATTGTAAACGCGTTGCCCCGCCGATGGCAAACTTTATCGGCCCGGGAGGCATTTGCAAACGGCCGGCGATAATCTAACGGCTGATGCGCAGGCCGCCACCCTTGAGCAGGTTTTCCACTTCTGCCAGGGTCGCCCAGTTGGTGTCGCTGGGGATGGAATGCTTCAGTGCCGAGAAGGCGTTGCCGTATTTCACTCCCTTTTCCACATCGCCGGTGAGGTAGCCGTAAATAAAGCCGGCGGTGTATGAATCGCCAGCGCCGACCCTGTCCACGATTTCCACGTCGTAGGTGCGGTCGTCGTATATCTTTCCCGCCGAGTAGGCAATCGCCGTCCAGCGGTTTCTCAGCACCGATACGTCCTCGCGCAGGGTGATGCAGACCACCTCAAACTTAAACCTATCTGCCAGCTTCCCGGCCACTTCGCGGTAGTCCTTGCCGGTGATGCCGAGCACCTTTCTGGTGTCCTCCTCTGTGGAAAGCAGGACATCAACATGCTCCATCAGCGGTTCTTGGCATTTGCGGGCCTCTTCTTCCGTCCAGAGTCGGGCGCGGTAATTGAGGTCGTAGCTAACCTTGCAGCCGGCCTTCTTGGCGGCCTGCAGCGCCTCGGCAGTGACCTGGGCAGTGCTGGGGCTGAGGGCAGGCGTGATACCGCTGGTATGGAACCACTTGGCGCCCTTGAGTACTCCCTCCCAGTTTACCTCTCCGGGCTTTATCTGGCTTATGGCGGTGTGGGCGCGGTCGTAGAGGACGCTGCTCGGCCTGGGCGTAGCGCCGAACTCAACAAAGTAAATCCCGTTGCGGTCGCCCTTGGTCCAGACGATGTGCGAGGTGTCCACCCCCTGCTCGCGGGCCTTGTTGCGAATCATCCGACCCATGGCATTATCCGTCAGGCGTGATACCCAGGCCGTGCTGATGCCCAATCTACTAAGGTCAGCGGCCACATTCCACTCCGCGCCACCGATATTAACATCCAGCACATGTGTCTGCTCCAGCCGCCGGTAGTCCGGGGGGGACAGCCGCACCATGGTTTCGCCAAAAGTGACAACGTCAGCCATCGTTAATTCCTCCTTAATTTAAAATCAACCTTCTCTGGCCTGCTTCACCGCGGCCACGAATTTCTGTGCCGTCTCGGTGATGACCGCCCAGTTCTTCTCGCTCACCGCCTTCTTATTCACCAGCGACGTGCCGGCGGCCACCGCCACCGCACCGGCCTTGATGAATTCCGGCGTGGTCTCCAGGTTCACCCCGCCGGTCGGCACCAGCCTGACCTGAGGCAGTGGCCCCATAATATCCTTGAGGTAGCCAGGGCCGCCCACCGATGCCGGGAATACCTTGACGATATCCGCGCCCGCCTCCCAGGCGGTCAGTATCTCGGTGGGGGTGAAGGTGCCGGGGATGACAATCTTGCTGTAGCGGCGGCAGACCTTGATGACCTCCAGGTTCAGGGTGGGGCTGACGATAAACTCGGCGCCCGCCAGGATACAGACGCGAGCCGTTTCCGGGTCGAGAACGGTACCGGCACCGACCAGTACCTGCTCCTTTACCGCGCTCTTGAATTCCTTGATGGCGTCAATGGCGCCGGGTACGGTCATGGTCACCTCAATGGGTTTGACGCCCCCCTTAGCAATGGCCATGCACACGTCCACCGCTTCCTGGGGGCTGCCGACCCTGACAATGGCCACCACGCCGCAGTCTATGATGGTCTGTAAATTCTTCTCCTTATCACTCATGGCTTTCCTCCATCAATGGTGCTCTGGGTGGTTAAATCGCAAAAATATATTGGACTATCGACGATGCTTTGTCAAACGTTCCAGTTGACGGAGCATTGCCTGCCAGTGTGTGCCGCGCCAGTAGATTCTTTGGCAGACCGGGCACTCCATATACTGCGTCTGTGTTTGGAAAACGTAGGGCGGCACGCGGTCTCTGACCTCTTCTTTGCTTCTCTCCTGAAGAGGGCTGTTGCACTCAAGGCATACGGTGAACGGCTTGGATTGAAAATCAAGGTGCAGCGCCTCAATCACCTGGAGTATCTGTGGCTCCGGATTGTCGCTGTCAATGAGAATAGCTTTGAGTCGGCCGCTGGCGACCACGCCTCGTTTCATTATGTGGGTATCCCGGGTCAGTATCACCCGGCCTTCTTTCAAGGCCCGGTCTATCAGGTAGGCGTCATCTTCGCCCTCGAAGAAAACGGCATCGTAGCCCAGCATTCTCAACCACTTGGCGAGCTTGCCCACATTGTTGTCCACGATGAATTTTGTACCGTCTGGCATCTTTTTATTTGATATGGGCGTGGCAGTCAGGGCATTCGCGGGCGGACCAGTAGAGTCGCTTCCCGCATTGCGGGCATCTGCCTTCTCTGTCCATCTTTTCCAGCCACGCTTCCATGCCGTTATCTTTAATATACTGAAGCTCTTCAATCAGGTGTTCATGGTGGGAGATACCATCGACGATATGGACATTTTTAAAGTCTTCCAGTCGCTGACAGGGAAAATCGGCGCACTCAAAGCACCAAGTTATCCCGTGCTCACGGGCGCACTTTCTGAAGCCGGCCCGGCACTCAACGCAGGAGGGCATCAGCTTGGCTGAGTGACAGCCATCGCAGCGCAGCTCCTCTATGGTATAGCCCAGCTCCTGGGAGCGCCTCTCCAGCTCCGCGGTATCGTTTTCCTGAAAGGCAAGGTAGCTGGGGCACGTCCCGCAGTAAATTCCGCAGATACCGGCCAGTTTCCAGGCGTTCTTTTCCATGTTACCTCCCTTACAACTTGAATTCCATTCCTTCATGCGCCAGCGTTATCGATGTGCCAAGCTCACTGGATAGCTGCCCAATCTCAGCCTTTATTTCCTTCTCCTGCCTCGGGTTCATGTGCACCAGGAACACCTGCGGCAGGTAGCCTTTCTGTTTCTGGAAGGCGAGCAGTTCCTCCCTGAGCAAGCCGGGGGTGAGGTGCAGCTTGAGGCGGCCAAACTCTTCATAGCGGTTCGGCGCCGTGACCTCGGTGATAAGCAGTTGCGGTGATACATCAGGCCAGGCCTCTGATAGCCCCGGTCCGGTGTCACCGGTATAGAACAGCGATTTTCCATCAGAGGAGGCGACCTGAAAGCCAACCGTTGGTGCCGAATGGTTCACCGGAACGGGCAGGATTTCATAGTCGGCGATTTTAAATGGTTTTTTTGGCTCTATGACAGTGAATTTAATTCTGGGGCTTTCCGGCGGCTTTTCCAGGAAACTGGAATAGATGGTGCCGTTAAGCCAATGGGACGCTAGGGCATCTCTTACCGTCTGCGTGGCATAAACGGAAACATTGGTCTCATAAAATAGAGCATTCATGCCCAGTGCCGGAATGTCTCTCATATGGTCGTAGTGGTGGTGGGTGAGCAGGACTGCCTTGAGGTTAAGCTGCGCTTCTATCGAGAGGCTTGAGGTGAGGCTGCCGGCGTCAAGCGCCAGCACATCGTCTATCAGTATGCTGACCAGCCTGGTGGCGGCCGTTTCGCAGTTGTGCGCGCCGAGAAACTGAATTTTCACTCTGTCTATCTCTCTTGTCTAGTTGGCGATGAGGAAAGGGTTGAACCTGGTTTCGTAATCATAGGCATCAACGGCCTCTTTCTTCTTCACCCAGTTGACCGTGGCGTAGGTGAGGGGGGTGGCCAGCGCCTCAATGAGCGTCTTGGCCAGCCAGTGGTACAGAATCATGATGGGTACAAAGGACGGCGTGCCGATGAAGGCCACGGTGATGAATATTGAGGTGTCCAGCCCCTGTCCCACAATCGTCGAGCCGATGGTGCGACTCCAAAGCCAGCGGCCCTTGGTCATAATCTTCATTCTGGCCAGAATGAAGGAGTTGGCGAACTCGCCGACCAAATAGCCAAGGAATGAGGCCGCCAGCAGCCTCGGCGCATAGCCCAGGATGCGCTTATAGGCTTCCTGCCCTTCCCAGAAGGAAGCAGCGGGGAGCACCTGTCCCAGCCAGATAAAAAAGACAAAAATCAGGTTGCAGAGAAAGCCAAGCCAGATGACCCGCCGTGCCAGGCGGTAGCCGTAGACCTCGGTGAGGACATCACCCAGGATGTAACTCAGGGGGAAAACGAAGATGGCCGCCGGCAGGATGAACGGGCCAAGGCTGATGACCTTGACGGCGATAACGTTGGCGGTGATGAGACAGGTGATGAAGAGGGCGATGAATATCACCAGTCGGTGCGAGACACTCATATCATATCCAGCGATGCCGACGGAAGAACAGGAGCATGCCGCCGATGATGGCCAGGCAGATGAAGAATACGAAGAGCGCGGAGTAGGTAGAATTGCCGAAAGGCCCCAGCGGGATGTTCATGCCAAAGATGCTCGCCACCACGGTGATGGGCAGCAGGATGGTGGCGATGACGGTCAGCATGCGCATGACCTCATTGGTGCGGTTGCTGGCCAGCGAGTCGTGTGTGTCATTCAGGCCTTCAATGATTTCCTTGTATTCGTCCAGCCCGTCCCATATCTTGTCTACGTGGTCAACCGTGTCACCGAAGTAAACGGCCAGGTCCATCTTGGTGAACCGTCGTATCTTCGGTTCCAGTGTGGCGACTACCGCTCTCATCGGCCAGATGACGCGGCGGAAAGAGATAACATCGCGCCGCAGTATGGAGATATCCTCAATAGCCCGCGGTATCCTTTTGCTGGCGAAGATGTTGTCCTCGGCCTCTTCAATATTGGCGCTTATCCGGTTCAAAATCGGGATACAGTAGTCAACGAGCCGGTCAATGATACGGTAGAGCAGGTATCCGGACCCCTGGCTGAAATTCTCCTCTCTTGTCTCCTCTTCAAGCTGGCATTCCCGGAAAAATTTGACCAGCGGCTTTAAATCGCCTTTATGCAGCGTTATCAGGTAGTCGGCGCCAATGAACACGGAGACCTGGCTGGGAGTGGTCAGCCTTGCCTCTTTGTTGAATACCGGGAAGTGCAGCACCAGAAACAGATAATCCCGGTACTCATCAATTTTGGGCCGCTGAATCCGGCTCAGGCAGTCATCAAGGTCAAGAGGGTGGAAGGGATAGTTGCTGGCCAGATATTCGGTTTCCCGCTCGGTCGGTTTCTCAATGTCTATCCAGGTCAGGCCATTCCATTCGACCGATTCCATATTCAACTGTTTGCCCTTGTCTTTAACTTCGGCCTCTCGAATTGCCATGACGACACCTTTTCCCGTGTTTTAAGGGCGCGGAAGCGTCCGCCCTATTCTACCACAATTAACTTAGAAGGTGAACAGGTTGGCGCCGCCGCTGACTTCGATTGTCTCGCCGGTAATGAAGCTTGACTCTTCCGAAGCCAGGAAAGCGAGCACGTTGCTCACCTCTTGAGGGTCGCCCATCCGGCGCATGGTCATGCGCTTGATAATGCGCTCCTTGAACTCCGGAGTGACCTGGAGGAAACCGCCGGCGTCAAAGACGCCGAGTACCAGTGCGTTGCAGGTGACACCCTTTCGAGAGCCTTCCAGCGCGGCCGTTTTCGTGAGACCGATGAGGCCAGCCTTGGTGGCGGCATAGCTGCACTGTCCCATACCGCCCTGAGTGCCGGTAATGGAGGAAATATTGATGATGCGGCCCCAGCCACGCTCAAGCATACCCGGCATGCAGCATTTGATGGTATTGAAAGCGCCTGTCAGGTTGACAGACAGGTCACGGTCCCAGTCTTTTTTCTCCGTATTGATGATAGTAGCTGCCCTCACAATGCCAGAGGCAGCGTTATTGACCAGAATTTCAATGGGGCCAAGCGAATCTTCTATCTGCTTTATGCCACCTTGCACATCGTCCAGCTCCGCTACGTCCATCTTGACGGCCACGGCATTTTTGCCCAGGCCCTGAATTTGTTTGGCCACGGCCTCGGCCTTATCCATGTGGGCATAACCACCGACAGCTACATTGCAGCCAGCCCGAGCCAGAGTCAGGCAGTGCACGCTGCCCAATCCTCCGGAGCCGCCGGTCACCAGGGCTACTTTACCATCAACAGTCATATTTCTTCCTTTCCCTTTCTTTTCTGTGCCTGCCAGTGAGGCGTGCTACTTGTAGTCGTAGAAGCCCTTGCCGGACTTACGCCCGAGCCAGCCGGCAGCGATTTTCTCCTTTAACAGGGCTGGGGGAGCAAACTGGGGGTCCTTTAGTTTTTCATACATGGCGTTGCCAATATAGTAAAACGTATCCAGCCCGACCAGGTCCGCCATGGCCAGCGGCCCTATGGGATGATTTAAGCCGAGCGTCATGCCGTTATCTATATCATCTCTGGTGGCCATCCCTGATTCCAGCATGCGGATGGCGTTAAATACCTGTGGGACCATCAGGCGGTTGACGATGAAGCCGGGCGAGTCCGGAGCGATGATGACGGTCTTGCCCAGCGACTGCCCGAAGCTCCGAACGGTTTCCAGGGTCTCCTCGCTGGTGGCGTCGGTCCTGCCTATCTCCAGCAGTTTCATTATCGGTGGCGGGTTGAAGAAATGCGTGCCAAGCACTTTGTCCGGCCGCTTGGTGGTCCTGGCCATTTCAATGATGGAAAGGCAGGAGGTGTTGGTGGCCAGGATAGCGTGTTTGGAACAGACCGAGTCCAGCTCGGCGAATATTTTCTTTTTCAGCTCAAGGTTTTCAACCGCCGCCTCAATAACGAAGTCGCATTTACTGAAGTCCTTCAGGCTGGTGGTGCCTTTTATACGGGAGAGAATGGCCTCTTTGTCCTCAGGTTTTATCGTCTCTTTCTCCACCGCCTTGGTCAGCCGAGAATTGATTGCCGTTAGCCCCTTGTTGAGCAGTTCTTCGTTTACCTCCGAGACAATTACCTGATAGCCGGCCTGGGCACATACCTGCGCAATACCACCGCCCATCTGCCCGCAGCCAACGACACCAACTTGCTTGATTTCCATGGTATTCTCTTTCCTCCAGCCTTACTTGCCTTTGAAGTCAGGCTTTCTCTTTTCCAGAAAGGCAGTCGTGCCCTCGGTGAAATCTTCCGTGCCCATCACGTAGGCTTCCAGCGCGTTTTCCAGTCGCAGGCCCTCTTCCAGCGTCAGGCTGCTGCCCCGAATCATCGCCTGTTTGGCCGCCCTGACCGCCAGGGGTCCAGCCTGGCAGATGGTCTCCGCCCATTCCCGGGCCGTGGGCATCACCTGTTCCGGTGGCACCACCGTGTTGACCAGGCCGATGCGGTATGCTTCCTGGGCGTCAATCGGTTTTCCCGTGAGCAGCAGTTCGGCCGCCTTGCAGGACGTAATCATCCTGGGAAGGCGCTGTGTTGCCCCCCAGCCCGGTATCAGTCCCAGATTCACTTCCGGTGAGCCGAAACGGGCTTTCTCCGAGGCTATGCGCAGGTCACAGGCCAGCGCGATTTCCAGGCCGCCTCCCAGCGCCATGCCATTAATCGCCGCGATGAGCGGTTTCCATAGTTCCAGACCGCGCATGGGCGTGGCTGGTATGGCCGAGGCATCCTGTGACAGGTTTTCCTTCAGGAAGGGCAGCATGTCCTTGACATCGGCGCCTGCGCAGAACGCACGATCGCCAGCGCCGGTGATGATACCCACCCACAGCCCATCGTCATCGCGGAAATCAACCATCGCTTCATGAAGCTCTCGGAACGCCTGCACGTCAATGGAATTCAGCGCGTCCGGGCGGTTGATGGTGAAGATAGCGATTTTACCTTCTTTCTGATAGTCAATAGCCATCTCTGGTCTCCTTGCCTTAGGTAAATTTAATGCGGGGGGCTTTGCTTCGTGCCGATTTTAACAGAAGCATTGAGCACCGTCAAGATGATTATATGGGGAGTTTAAGATGGGGGAGAGGTCATAAATTTCCGGGAAACGGTGGCGGGCATGGCGCCAGTTGCAGACTTTGGCGGCACTGTGCTATAATCACCGCCAGAAAAGAATATAAGGTTTCTTTCTCCGAGCCTGTTCTCCTAAGGGCTTCAACCTAAGGAGACTGGCCGATAGGGTATCACTGGAAACGGTGATGCCTCCCGTATTTGGAAAGGAGAGCCTGCAGTGTCGCTTGAACTGTGCAGAGCACCTCCTTAAGAGGTGCTTTCTATTTGGTTTAATTGTTGCTTGACTAAAAATCTTTAGAGGTGCAAAATTGAATTTCAATCGGAAAATGGGAGTAAAGATAAGCAGTTTTTCTATGGCGCTGCTTATCATCGTCATCTTGGTGCTTGGTGCTGTGGGCTGTGCCAAGCCCAGTGGGGCAGCGCCGCTGGCACCGGCGCAGAGGTTGCGGGTGGCCACCACCACCAGCCTTTATGACACTGGCCTATGGGGGTACCTGGAGCCGATGTTTGAAGAGCAATATGGAGTGGAGCTGGACGTCATGTACGCTGGCACCGGCAAGGCACTGGAGTACGGCCAGCGGGGTGATGTTGATATCATCACCGTCCATTCCAAAGCGCGCGAGGAAGCATTTGTAGCCGATGGTTACGGGGTGCAGCGGGTGCCCTTTGCCTACAATTACTTTCTGATTGTGGGCCCCTCTGGCGACCCGGCCGGCATCAAGGGAATGCTCCCGGAAGATGCCTTCAAGAAACTGATGGAGACCGGCAGTGGCAGCTTTGTCTCCCGCGGCGATGATTCCGGGACGCACTCCAAAGAGAAAAGCATCTGGAAAGGGGCTGGCTACGAGTATGAAGCCGTCCAGCAGGCCGGCACCTGGTATATTGAGGCGGGGACGGGCATGGGGCCAGCACTGATGATGGCCAGCGAGAAGCAGGCCTACACGTTAACCGATATGGGCACCTATCTGGCCTACAAAGGTAAACTGGAGCTGGTACCCATCGTGGACAAGGGCAGCATTTTGCTCAATGTCTACTCGGCGATTGCGGTCAATCCGGAGAATGTAGCGGGAGTGAAGCTTGATATGGCCAATAACCTCATAAGCTTTCTCATTTCTACCGAGATACAGCAGCTTATCGGCGAATATGGCGTTGACGAGTATGGTATGCAGCTCTTTACTCCCTGTGCTGGTGCTGAGCCAACACAATAAAGACTTTTGCGGAGGTGCGAAATGCCGTTTGTAGCAATGGTGGTGAAATGCAAAAAGTGCGGGGGTGAGATAAGGTCAGACTGGAAGTTTTGCCCCAACTGCGGTGATAAAATCACCTGCACGGGCAAATATAAGGTCGTCACCGAAAAGTAAGATTTGAAGAATGGTTGAACTTTGGCATGGCCTGGTCAAGGCTGTAGAGCTTATCATCACGTTTGACCCGGAGGTGATGGAGATAGCGGGAAGGTCGCTGAGAATCTCGGTGACCTCCGCTATCCTCACCTCTCTCATCTGCGTGCCCCTGGCGAGCCTGATTCATTTTCATCAGTTCCGGGGTAAGAGGTTTCTTATCAGCCTGATACAGACTTTCTTCAGTGTGCCTACTGTGGCGGTGGGACTCTTTGTCTTCGTCATGTTTTCCCGGGCCGGGCCGCTGGGGGGCCTGGGACTGTTGTTCACGCCCACGGTCATGGTGTTGGGGCAGATGCTCCTCATCACGCCGATACTGCTCGGCCTCACCATTTCCGCGCTCAACAGTGTGGACCGGAGCATTATTGATACCGCGCGGTCGCTGGGCGCCAGCGGCTTTCAGACGACTGTACTGGTGCTGAGGGAGGCCAGGTTCGCCGTTATGGCGGCGGTTATCATGGGCTTCGGACGGGCTATATCCGAAGTGGGCATAGCCCTTATGGTGGGTGGTAATATCCGGGGCTTCACCAGGGTAATCACCACGGCCATTTCACTGGAAACGCAGAAAGGTGAACTGGAACTGTCCATCGCGCTCGGTATAATTCTGATTTCAATTGCCCTTATCATCAACATTATACTGAACAGGGTGCAGCAGAGGTAGTTATGGCTTTGATTGAGGTAATCAATCTGTACCAGCGATACGGTGAGCGAGATATTCTGAAAAATATCAACCTCAGCATTGAGCAGGGCGAGGTGTTCGCCCTGATAGGTCCCACTGGCACTGGCAAAACGACACTTCTGCGCCTGATAGACCTGATAGATGAGCCCGCGTCCGGGAAGATATTCTTCAATGGTGCCGATACCGCCGCCCCCATGGCCGTGCGACTCGGCATGCGACGGCGCATGGCGTTTGTGCTGCAGAAGCCGGTGGTCTTCAATCTGAGCGTTTACGATAACATTGCCTACGCCCTGAGATGGCGGGGCATCAAAGGCAGCCGGCTGAAGGAAAAAGTGAACCATTTCATTGATGTTGTCGGCATGTCTGATTACAGCAGTCGAAATGCTAGGTACCTGTCTGGTGGTGAAGTACAGCGTGTGGCCATCGCCCGGGCGATAGCTCTTGAACCGGAGGTCCTGCTGCTGGATGAGCCAATGGCCAACCTCGACCCGCTTTCCGCCTCCCGAATCGAGGAACTTATCAGCGGCATTATAAAAAGCTGCGCGGCCACCATTATCATGGCGACGCATGACCTGGCACAGGGGCAGCGCCTTGCCGACCGTGTAGGCGTGCTGATGAACGGGGAGCTTATGCAGACCGGCGGCGCCAGAGATGTTTTCGCCTCGCCGCGTAACCGAGAGGTGGCTGAATTTGTCGGTGTGGAGAACATTATTGACGGTGTAATCACATCCAGCGAGGATAACATCGTCAATATCGAAAGCGCCGGGAGGTCAATAGAGGCAATTTCCGACTATTCAACTGGCGAAGAAGTGTGTGCCTGTATCCGGCCGGAGGATGTTACGCTGGCCCTTTCCCGAATCTCCAGCAGCGCCCGGAACTCCTTTGAGGGGGAAATCAAGTGGCTGGTGAGCATGGGGCCGCTGACGCGGGTCGAGCTCCAGTGCGGGTTTCCTCTGGTGGTAATGGTGACCAAAAGGTCAGCCGAGGAGATGGGTTTAAGCAAGGGTAAGAAGGTCTTCGCTACCTTTAAAGCGACCGGCGTTCACGTCATCAAGCGAAATTGACAATTCAAGCGTATTGATGATATATTCTTCTCTGTTGGCAGCGTAGCTCAGAGGTAGAGCAGGGGACTCATAAGCCCTTGGTCGGCGGTTCGAATCCACCCGCTGCCAGTCATTTTTTGAGCCTGTTTTGCGCATTTCATAAGTCCCCCTTAAAATTTTGCTTAACAAATTTGCTTAACTTTTGCGCGTGAATTTTGCCATAGTTTTGCGACACTGTGTAAGTCCCTTGTTCTATTTCACTAATTGTCGATGGTTTGAAGCGAAATTACGCTGTCTTAAGACTTTTAACAGGTTTGCTACCAACGACTTTTTCGAACGATTGCTTAACAGCTTCACCATTGTTTGTTATACATCAAATAGTAGCTCTTTTAGCGTTTATGTTCAACTGACTAGTGTTGTTTTGGGGTTCGAGACTTGCACGGCCTATATCATACTTTGGCCCACTTTAACCCATTAAGGCCCGCTACGCAGAAATGCTATTGTTACCTGGATTGCACAAATCAGTTATTTGTTCCATGAGAAACAAACCACGTTCAAACAGGCTGTTTATTTAAGAGTGGTCATTTTCAATTAGGTAAGCTAACTGCCTATGCGTGATGGCAGTTGGTTATTTGGGGCAGTGTGGACACCTGCCCCTGAATTTGCCTTCGTGAGCTTTAAGTTCTAGGCGGTTAACGAAACTGGCAGTTATAAGGTCATCTTCAAGGTTACACCAGTCATTTAAATCCCAAAGCTCGGGGAACTCCGCTTTAAGGTGACACAACAGATCCGTCGCCTTTTCCTTATCTATCAAATCAAGGTGTGCTAGTTCTGTTACTGCGCTAGTTTCAAACATGGCGTTACGAATTGTGTGCGGCGAACCAAGACAGCTGGGTTCTTTTCGATACCTATCAAGGTCTTTAGCTACTAAGATTGCGGTGTCAGCAAGTTCTATAGAGTGTGGCGACTGCGGAATAAACTTCTCGGTTCTTTCACGCAGATAATCAGGTCGGATTTCCTTGATAAAATCCTCAAGTTCCGGCGATTCGAAGATGAGCTTATCCAACCACTCTATAGGTAATGCTAGAAGTTCATCGCGTACCTTTTGGATGGTATCTACATGGTATGGTGCGCCGGGATATTTTTCTACAGCCGCCTCAAAAACTTTAACGGTATCGCGCTTAGTTTCACCCGATGCCCAGCACCGCCAGATTACCTTTTTAATCTCCCAGGGTACTCTGGTCTTAGCCCAGCTTGGTTTTTCTTTCTTCATAACCGCTTATTAAATATCAATATTACTTCGTTGTTTTTTAGAACACGGCCATTTTGATAGAGTATATCATTTAATTGAGGCTTGGAGAAATGTCTTAAGTTATGAGGAAAGCAAAAGTGGATAATCGAGATCCATTAATAAAATCGGGCAGGCCAAGGCTAGAAGTGGATTTTGCGCTGGTTTTGCACTTGCGTGATGATGAGCACATGGGCTGGACAAGAGGTGCAGAAGAGTATCGGGAGCGAACTGGCCACTGGGTCAGTCGCGATACGTTTAAGCGCAGGTACAACGAGGCCAAAGACACGCCAAAATCATGGCTGGAAGAATTCAGGGAAGAACTGGAACGAGTTCTCAAAGAACGGTGGAAAACTCAATAACGATAACTGAATATTTTAATCTGTTTCTGCGCTCAAGGGAAACGATGGGCGTTTCCCCTGGCACTCTACAGTTTTACAGGTCAAAGCTGGGAAGGTTTCTATCCGGGATGGACCCGGATACCGCTCAGAGACAGGATATAGAGACCTATCTCCTCCAATTTAAAAATCCTGGTAACCGGCATGCTAATTTCCGGGCGGTCAGGACTTACTACAACTGGCGTGAAGAAACTTACGGGTTGCCAAGCCCTATGAAACACATGAAAGCGCCGAAGCTCCCCAAGCTGATATTGCCCAGCCTAAGCCGCGAAGAAGTGCTCACACTCATCGACAAAGCCCATTGCGACAGGGATAAAGCTGCCATTTCTCTATTTGCAGAAAGCGGACTTCGCCTGAGTGAGCAGGTGGATATTCAACCCCAGGATATAGACTGGGAAAATCATACTATAAAGGTAAAAGTAAAAGGTGGGCGTGAGTGTCTGGCTCCTTTTGGCAATTTGACAGAGCAATATTTAAAGTCGTGGCTGAACCAGTATAAACCTGATGGCAATATTTGGGGGATGAACAAATGGGGTATAATTTCAATGCTCCGCAGGCTAGGAAAAGAAACAGGAATCACCTGTAATCCGCATGTATTCAGGAGAACCTTTGCTTGTCTACTTAGAAGGGCCGGAGTGGATACCATGACGATTAAAGACCTCGGCCGGTGGGAAAGCATTGAGATGGTGGAGAGATACACAAGGTCATTTGACTTTAACGACAGCTTGAAATTCTATAAAGGTCCACTTTCATGTGACGAACTAAGATAATCGTCAAAATAAGATGAAAAGTGCACCCAAACCATGGATCAAGACAATGGCCACATAATCAGGAAGGTCACATAACCGAGTTTTGTGCAATCTTTATGCGTTTGACATGGATTATAGGCTAAGCACAAAGTAACACACTATTCAACAATAAGATGTATAATACTTTGCGACAATCATGAAACCTTTACTGACGCAAATATACATTTTACTAAACAAATCATTCGGCAATAGGGATTGGTGGCCTGCTGACACTAGAGATGAAGTTATTATCGGAGCTATACTAGCACAAAATGTAACTTGGAGAAACGTCCAAAAAGCATTCGACAATCTAAAAACGAATAATATATATACACTTAAAGATATAAATGACCTAAATATAATAGAGTTAGCTACTTTACTAAAACCAACGAGATTTTACAATCAAAAAGCAAATAGATTAAAGACTTTCACTAGTTGGTTATACACAAGTTATGATGGCAGCCTTGATGCTATGTTTTCTAACACTCTGGGAGAATTAAGAAATCAGTTGCTAAATATAAAAGGTATCGGAGAGGAAACAGTTGATTCTATCCTTTTATATGCAGGCGAGAAAAGCATTTTTGTGATTGACGCCTACACAAGGAGAATATTTTCTAGACTTGGAATAACGGATGAACGATGGTCATATGCTGTGCACCAACTCTTTTTCCATGACCATTTAGAACACGACTTATATTTATTCAACGACTATCACGCACAAATAGTCCATTTGGGCCATTATTATTGCACAAAAACTTCCCCAAGATGTAACATATGTCCATTAATAGGTTTATGCTCACACGCAAACAATACTCCAGCACAGATAGAATCCATTAACCATTAATATTCACTTAGCGACATGGAGTCATAATTCATTTAGGAGTTGGGAATTATGAGTGGAAGAAGTGTTTTGAATGTGCCGAATTTACAGTTAAATAGACCAATAACCAAAAGCGAGATCCAGAAAGGGTATTTTTTCATTACTATGGATAAAAATTTGCCACGAGTGTTGAATAATAGCTTTCAAGTTGAATTTTTAGGCGAAACATTAGTAAACAGGCATGTAGACGCTAGCGGCAGAACATACATTGGTAAAAAGATATTGCGAAGATGCAATCCTAGGGACATAGTCACAATCAGAATAGTTTCACCAAACTTAATAAGCGTGAAAAAGTATTAGCGGGTCAAAGGGACGCGTTTATAGATCCTTTGAATAGTGTCATCGACAGCATTTTCAAGATTATTTGATATTTCATGTTCCCAAATTCTAATGACTTCCCAACCCTCGCTTTTATAATGCTGATTAACTTCGACATCCCGTTCCTGATTCCTTTTAATCTTCGGAATCCAATAATCTTCTTTCGATGAAGGCATTCTGCAATGTTCTGAGCAGCCATGCCAGAAACAGGAATCTATAAATATAACCGTTCTATACTTTCTAAGAGCTATGTCTGGTTTACCGTAATAGTTTCTAGCGTTTTTCCGATACCGGAACCCTTTTCTCCATAACAGTCTTCGAAACTCTAACTCGATTTTAGAATCCCGACTCTTTACCGCGCGCATTATGTCGCTTCTCTTTTGCTGAGAAACCTTGTCGACCATTGTCTATATTCCAATCCTGAGTGGTCACATTGTCCAAATACCAGTTAAACTTAGCTGGTTATAACCTCTTTCTGCCTTGAAGTCAGCAAGTGTAGCTCCCGTGGAAGGAAATTCGTAATCAAACTCCTCAATAAGCTGACCCAATAATGGTTTGCCTAGTAGTTCAATATAGTCAGTTGAAAAAGACTTCTTATACCATTTTTCTAAATCAGATTGCGTTATTACACCTTGAATGCGAGAGCCAAACCCCGATTGCGATAATATGTGAGTTATTAAACTCTGTTCAGCATCCTGGCAGACAATAACTATCTTAGCATTAGCTGCCACTTCTGATGAGATTCCTGACACGAGTTCACCAGATAATGAGACATGCCTTACTTGCACTGCTGGGCCAAAATTCGCCCACATATCTAGACCTCTGTCGGCTGCGTTAGTTACCCCGACGCGGTATAAACGCGCTAAGCAGCTTACTTCTCTCCTTTCAGCTGAAATGCCAAGAACTTTTGTCGTAAAGTCCTCAAAATCCCTGAGAATCTCAAGATTCTCATCAGGAACGCTGAGACTCACTTTGGCTTCCAAGGCTTGGACTAGTGTATCAAATAGAGCGTATACAACAATCTCATAGCACTTGTCTATGCTTCTCCTAAGGCCTTTTTCATATTGGAATAGTCTTATTAGTTGTTCTAATTCGAATGTTTGCGGGGTTGCTTCTTCAAGATATGCTTTAACGTTGGCGAGCAAGCCCAATCGCAGTCCAAGTTGCGCGTAAATGTAGGCTTCAACTATTCCAGGCGAAGCACTGCTTTCGTTCTCATTGACTAACTCCGCTAAATAATCTGGGGGCATAGCATTATCCTCAAATACGTTGTCTTGGAACCGCGCAGAAGAAGTGCTAACGCGGCCCACTAAATGCCTTGAAATTTGATTGCGCCATGCTTTGGAAGGATTGCGATAGGATTCTAAATTAAGAATATCAAAAATAGGATTCATTCTGTGATGATACAGAATCTCGGCTATCTGTATCGGTTTATAAAGATGCACCCGGGATTTGCGTATAAGTAAATCCAGACGACTCTTAGCGGTTTCCAAAGTTGGCATGATATGTTACCTAAAACCTAAATATTCACTTGGAGAGCCAATTGCTCTCCATAAGATACCGGATAGTATTCGCCAAAATACTTGTGCCCGTTAAGGCATCTCATTATTTCATTAGCCACGGCCCTAACAACCGAAACACAAACGCTGTTTCCAGCAAGCTTTCTCATTTGCGAGTAACCCACAGTAATTCTGAATGAATCAGGAAATCCCAACAATCTCAGCATCTCTCGGGGGGTTAATCGCCGCTCTCCATTGACGAGCAAGTAATTATAAGAGGCATTAGCTCTTAAAGCACAAGAGAAGGGATATGAGCTTATATGGCCGCTTTTATTCTCGTGCCATATGCTAGGGTAATATTTAGATATATGGGACGCGAAACGTCTTGATCTAATGTGCTCCGACGCAAAATATTGAGCAGGCACATCCTTCTCTAGTATATCAACTAACGGCTTGTATTCACGTATACCTGCTGGGAATTTAAAATTGTAATTCTCTTTGAATCCAACAACGAATATTCTCTCCCTTTTATGAGGCAAACCAAAATTTAAAGCGTTTAGCACTTTCCAATGAACGTGATAACCTAAGAATGTTAGTTGTTCTAAGATAATTTTCAGTGTTTGACCTTTCTCATGCCCTACCAATTGTTTAACGTTCTCTAAAAGCACAACTTTTGGTTGTTTGGCGTGAAGGATGCGCAAAATGTCGAAGAACAACGTTCCACGAGTATCCTCGAAACCTTTCATCTCACCCATTATGCTAAAAGCTTGGCACGGAAAACCAGCTAAAAGAATATCATGATCTGGTATATCATCCTCACTTATTCTGGTGATATCACCATGAAGTCTGTATCCGAAGTTAGCTTCATATACATTTTGCGCATCAACATCCCAGTCAGAGCCAAAAACGAACTCGCATCCAAGCTCGTCAAAAGGCAATCGTAGGCCACCAATGCCGGCGAACAAATCTATAAACGCAAGCCGATCTTTGATACGTGTATTCATTTAATTAGCGGATACACTGTGCGTGTATTTGTAAGGAATTTATTCGTGATTGGCAAATTCCAAGCACCCATTCTAGCATTCCAATGTTTATATTCTAAGAATTCTTCCCAAGTTAATTCATTTATTCTATGTAGGCTCAGGAATTCGTCAAGCATCACAATAATAACATATTCGAAGTTTTTGCGAGGAATTTCATTGGAATCTGGTGTATTAAGACCATAAAATGCACTGGTAAGGTCTCCAGTAGTAGCCTTTATATTATATCTGTTACCTTTGATACTAATAGCATCTACGTTCTTTGTGTTAGGCGGCGCAGGCTGGAGTTTAGGAAGGTTCGGAGTATCATTGTAATGTTTAATTGCAAGATATTCACCTAAATCGCCAATCACGTTCTTTGAGTGAATAATCTTTCGTTCTTTAAGCAGACGAATGACTGTGCTATGAACTTCAATTAGCTGAGGATCAGACAAAGATTCCAAGTTTGGACTTTCTTTATTCCGCGGCATCTCACGATACCCATTTGAAGATTTTTGCTTTAATTGGATTATACATTAAATATAGGTTTTATAAATATAGCTATTTATTAACATCTAAGCTGGTTGATTCTATCCAAATTGTGAATAACCAGATAACACCGATGAACAAGCCATAAATGGGCAGATAGTGATAAGAGAAAAAAGGCCTATATATTATTATTTAGGTAAGCATCCCTTGACACCAAGTATATGATGATTTACTTTCATTCCGTTATCAACATCAAAGTAGGTCAATCTTCCTAATTTCTAGTCAATGGCTTGCCTTGTTTACGTCTACGCTTGGTAGAACTCACCGCCAACCAAAAAATGAAGGGGAGTATCAAAGCAAGTAATTACCTTTAACAATTTAAAACATACGCATGGAATGACAGATGCTTCAGATGTCTGTTCAATAGTAAACATGCGACAAGCTTGCATAATGTCACATTCTAGTAGATAGTCAGGTAGTGCAAATTAGCCTCGTTTTTGTGGAAAAAAACGGAGAAACTTCGATTTTTCCAGCTATTTTTCCACAAATTCCACAAAATAGAGCCCTAAAACATGGGGTTGTCGACGGGCTTTTCTAGCCCTAAATCTACTTTTAAGCGGGCAAAAAGGTTAAGCGGCATCAGTACTGGTATTTTGTACTCAATTGAGTCAATCAATCGTGGGTTAATATGTCCCCCTCTAACCTCAATACTGGACTCCTTTTTGTGGGCAGGTCAATTCACCTTGTCGGATCATAATTTTGGACTACAGGGCTTCCCAAGGATACGCAGCACCTAACCGCAGAAACCTTGAACCTAAGTCAGGGTGTTGTTCCTTGAGTTAGTAAAAAGGTTTTTTTACCAAAAGGATTCACGCCTATTTACCTGACGTGAAATTTAGCGAACCTTTTTACTAGATTTTTTATATTACAGGAGCAGCGAGAGCATATCCTCATGGAAGTTGATGCCGATTACTTCCTGCCGCTATATGATTCATTAGTTTTTCTTTGAGTTCCTCAGGTGTCTCCCATAAAAGATGTTGTTGTTGACGAGTGTCAAAATGGGCTCGTTCTATATCGTCGTTTTTACACGTCCAAACGACAGGAATCCCAAGACCGACCGCAAACCCGGCTTCAAAATACACCCCACCACGATGACCCGTAAAATCGGCTACCATCAACCCAGATTTCCTTATTTCTGCAATTATACGGTCGTCAATTTTATCTTCACCATGCGTTTGGTCAATTCTAACCGGATTGAATCCTAATCCCTCAAGAGCTGGTTTGATCCCTTGTTCCCAAGCAGGTAGAAGCTCATCCGCAAAAGACATTGCCACAAATGCACGATCAGGATCTCTTCCCGTTTTATTGAGTTCTCTAAGGCGTTTCCATCCCTCAGTTGCAATTCTAAATGAGGTACGGCGACTAGGGTCTCTACCTGGAGGTTCGTCGAGCAGCTGCTGCTCAGATAACACTCGAAATAGATAGAGAAACTCTTCTGGACTACGTGCGAATACGAGTGAATAATCTTTAGCAGCTAAAGGACCGTATTCGATAAATTCCTCTATATTTTGTTGATGCTCTTTTGCATACTCTAATACGATATCTTGTTGGTCGATAGGATCTCTTGGGATCCCTGAACCCGATAGAAATGTTGGTACACTTTCTCTCGTAAAAGTTAATCTTGTAGCTACCATAGGTTCCGGTGTTGATGCTCGTTTTGCCAATCCAGCTAACAAATGGCGTTTTTGTTCAAAACCCAGAAGGGCGTCATCTGCGATCTGAAAATAGCCACAGCGTTCACATAATACTATTTTAAGGTCATACGTGTCGGATATTTGTACCCGAGCAGTACCATCACACAACGGACAAGTCCCAATATTTGCAGACGATGGCATCTTAAATATTCTCCTCTTTTTGAATGGAACGATTTTTACCTATCAAACTGAGTCCAATTCTCTGTTTTCTAACATAACAGAATGTGCTATGAATGCAAATTCGCGCATTCTTCTATGAAGCTCGGAAAGCACGCTTTCAGCAATAATGCGATCTTCTTTTTCGTCCGCCCAGCGAAATTCCCAACTTCTCTCCTGGGCTTCTAGCACAAGAGATTTACGGCATACGCTTTCAGTTACAATCTCGGCAAGCAATAGTTTGAAATGCGGTGTGTTTTGTCCTTCAAAATCGGGAGGTGGACCGAGATATCTACTCAGAGATTTGTGTCTTGCCGAAATAAGTAGTAAATTTGGTTGACCTTCATGTTCTGCCCATCTAGCTCGAAAATTACCGTAATCTTCATTGCGCAATTCGATTTGTATCGGGATTCCAACATCTTCCTTCCGCTGGATTACCTTTACAATAGTAGAAGTGGAATTCCCTTTTACTGAGGCGCTAATTTGCGAGCGAGCATTAAGTCTACGCCCTTGAATAATGACTTCACCCAAAGCATAATTTGTCCCTTCGACCGGTATTAATGTACAACCGCCTCTTATGGGGACTCCTTGATTATCTGACGAAATCAAGTCAACTTTCGCTCCTTCAGATATTATTTCCGGATATTGCGCAAATAATCTCAACGCCCGCTTACTGCCCTCTTTTACTTGGTATGTCTTGTGCTCAAACTCGAAAGGCTCTTTAAATGCATGTTCTTCAATCCTAGTCTCAACTACTTGCGCCACAGCTGAAGCGGATTTATTTTCATTCAAACTTGCTTCTATTATTACAGCATCTTTAACTGCTTCCCCACGCACTCTGAAATATGCCAAACACATATCAGTTCTACGTTTATGAGGTATCAATTCAACGGAGGGATCAAGAATCGCAACAGCGTTACTTTCGCTCTTGATGTTAATACTAGATTCGTTTTGAATAACTGTTTTTCTTACATACACTCCTATCCTTTTTTGTTCGTTTAAAGCTATCTTGAAATATGTCGGGTATATTAAAATTCCCTCTTTTACAAATGACTCTTTATCTATGAATTCATCAATAGCTACTTCTTCTATTTCTTCCAACTGCTGTTTAATATACTTGCTAGCTTCTTTTGCTAGCCTATCTAGGCGCCCTCTGGTTTCTTCGTTTGCTATCTGAACATGTTTCTTTCTTTCTCTTTCGCGATCTTCAGCAATTGCTGCCCGGAGATGCTCACTAGGAGTTTGAAACAATGCTTTTGTAAATGGATGATCTCTTCTTAAGCCTCTCTGCCGATTTGGGTCGATTATCAAGCAAGGATTATCTTCAGGGGGTTGTGCCCCTCTCCCTCGATAATCATCATATTCTCTGCAAAGCTGATCTACATATGAGCATTCTAATCTTCCAAAATATTTTGCTGCTAAAGGGTCTTTTTCAAACTCATCATATAATAGGGAACACTCGTGTATTGCACGTTCTCCTTTTATTACTAAGCCATTTCTCCGAAAACGATCACCGTGTCCATTTAGTGGCTCTGGAGATTTTAGGATTACTAATCTAGCACGCACTCCGGGATAGCCCGGGACTTCATAATTTTCATCAAATAATAGTTCGCCTTCCGGAACATAATACGCTATACGTTCCGAATAAAACCCTTCAATTAATTTACATTTACTCGGATATGATTCAGAAAGAATATCTCTTAGTGCAAAATGATATGGCAATTCAGTCGATATAGTATCAAACCTTGGTATCCTTTTACCGCGTCCAATTTGGATGGTTACCACGGTTCCATTCCCTCTTGGGATACCAAGTCGCTCACGTATCTCTGAGTTTGCTTTTTCCGGAGGTTCATATGGTATAAACTCTAGCTTTGAATTGAATTCGCATTTATAATATTTGCTATCCTTTATGGATTCAAAAACGACTTTTCCTAATACGGCGCAGTCTTTTGCACCCCTACCCATAAAACCTCTATCAGCATCATAACTGGTTCTTACTCCCATTTTCCTTATTTTTTTTCGCATATCGTCTAAAGTCATTCCCTCTGCACGATCCTTTACCGCAATTAAAGGAAGGTCTTTATTCCGCCTATCAATTTCTATGCTTATCGGCCCCCCATCATGTTGAATCTCCTGCCTCATATATTGACGATGATAGCTATCATCGCTATTAGTGATGAGTTCCACCAAGGCATCGAAGGCATCCTTAATCACGTATTGCATTATAAGCTGAGCATAACGAGGATCAATTTCTGCCTTCTCAATTGCTCCCGCTTTCATATTCTAAACTCCCGGTTTACTGAATAAAGAAGCAAATTCGTTTTTACATTTATGAAGAAAATGTAGAATATTATCGTCAGAAATCAATGTTGCTACTGATAGAAAACGCTCAAGTTTCCTACTAATTACTTCTGGTGAGGCATCCGGTGTGCATCCCAAAAGGTCAGTGAACATATACGGTGTTACACGCTGCAAATTGCCATCTTCTAAAAAGAATTCATAGGCTTTTTCTTGTTTTATCTTCTTCAGAAAGCGGTCGACTTCTCTAGGATGTATATTGGCAACGCTAGCTTCTAAAGCTTCTGAAATTTTTGATATGTTTGTTTTCGCCCACTGAACTCCTCTCGATGTGAATGTCCACCCTTCCAGTTCACTACCACCTACATCGCCTCCTCCTCTACCTGTAACTAGTTCGTTGTTCTCTTTTTTCTTGGCTTGCTCTAACGCGTATCTCACCGCTGTTTTATCGGGAAATCCACGTTCTCGAAATTCTGGCAGTCTCCAAGAAAAGCGTTCTGGGGCGAGTTGATATGCTTCCCAAGCTATTAGTTCTGTATGTATCTTTTTAGTAGCACCGCCCAATTGATATAGAGAAAAAAGAGCGATCTCCATGTTAGAGAGTTCTTCTTTTTCAGACATTTCATTTCTCCAGCTTGAATTGTTTTTTCGATCTAGGCATGTCCTGGAAAAGACTCTGAATTTCTCTAACCTTACCGTTTATTGTTTTAAAGACTTTTTTAATATCAGAATCAGAATATTCATAGTTTTTCTTATTCGAACATTTCCCCAGATTATCCAAATTATGGAGTATTTCGTTTACTCTACGTTCTACAATACGAACAAATCTATCTCGCCTGATATTCCGTTCTGTAGCAGCATATTTCATATCATTCATCCTTTCTTATATAAGCCGACAAGTAGAATACCATGTAGCATGCATTTTGTCAATAGGCAAACAGTGCGACTTCTCACAGAGGGCAAAAAGCTTTATTAGATCAGGGCAAACAAACAATGTCCGTTAAGTATTGTAGTAGGAGTAATAAGCCTATATATTATTAATATTATATAGGCTGCACATAAGTGTGTGTGTCTCTCTCTTCAAAGCTAGATTTCCTTAAATATATTGTGTGATAATCCCGGTTCTTACAAACAGATGAGTTCTGAAGCTAACTCGTAGCTAAAAATAGGTTAAAATTGACTACTTTCATTAGCTTCGGGTCATTTTCTTGTTCATTTAGCTATGGAGTGAAGCTAGATATTAATCTACTGCCATAATTCTGCTACTAATAGATTAAGTCTACTAAAGAAAATAGCTTCAAAACAGCCTTACCAATAATAATGACTTTTAACCGATATGAAGCTATTTTAATGCTTTTTAATAGCTACTGACAAATTTCGAGAGCGGCACCATATAGTCTTAACAATTACAACTACCCACTTCAAAACAAGCCTTGATACTTTGTCTTAGAAATAATAAAATCAGGGTGTCGGTTGACCTAGTGTTTCGACACCCTGATTCTTCTAAAACTCCTCAAAAGGGGCGGCTTATTTAGCTTTGGTAGGCCGTGCAGGTCTCGAACCTGCGACACCCTGATTAAAAGTCTGTAAGACGGTGTCCTCAATAGTACCTTTACGCTCAGCTTGGTATTATCCTATCTACTCGGGAAAATCTGATTTGTGCGTATAGTACCGTTTTGTATTATACCGTTTCATTCCATCCGTTAGCTATTTTACAGCTTTGTTAGGCTCAATACGATCAAACATTCTTGACCTAGCACTGAGTGTACAATGTTCTGACGGATTAGCTGGTTCAACATTTCGATGAAGAGTATAGTCCCCTGCACAAAAAGATGATTTGTGCAATGGCACGCAGGCTGGCTATTTATTAGTTGGTGGCACGCTGTAGGTGGACTGTTCCATGTTCCGGTGGTTCTTCCTCCTAGCGCTTGGTGTCATTCCACTTTTGCCCTCTGCGCCATTGCTTTATCAACTACAAGGCGTCCCAGTAAGCGAGTTGCTATCTGACTTTGCGTGCACTGTGACTTCTTCGGCGGATTAACGTGTAGATTTAAATATAGTCGCCTCTAAGCGTTTGGAGTGGGATTATTCTCTCCCAACTAATCGGAAAGCCCCATGAACGGCATAAATAAACATCGAAAGAATCCCCACGACGAGGGCAGCAACCAGATTATCAACTGATGATCCAGGGCATAAATTCGTTTCAATTCCGCCAGGATGAAAGGCGTATGAAAAAATGAACCATGTTGCAGGTAATACAATGAAACCTATTCCAAACCCAGCTGCGACACTAGCGACAACTATTTGCAATGATACAGGTAAATTCAGCCGATAACTCAATCTCCAGAGGACACAATAGATAACTATAACAAGAAGAAAACTAAGGCCGATTGACGTAATAATGGGTATTGACATTTCAGATACCTAACGTCTTTTGGGAGGTAGTTTTGGTGGTTTAATACTCTGCCCTATAAGAGCACCCAAGATTCCAAATCCGATGGCTCCCGGCGGGCCTAAAGTGGCAGCTCCAATAACCGCGCCCAACACAGCGCCAGCTAATGCATTCGGGTTAGGTGATAAAGGTTTACCAGGTTGTCTCCTAGTCGTCATATTGGTTGCCTCATGCTTCTTATGAAATGGATCGCCTGTTAAATTGAATTATATTCCTCATAATGCTGTGCTGCAATATTCGGTTATTATGTTTCTTTCGGTATGCCGCAAATAAGAACTAGAGATTTCAGAATAAACAAACTGGCTAATTGTTCACAGCAGCCCGAAGATATAATACTTAATAATCTATACAGTCATCACTGCAAGTATTAGAATGTCTAAAGTGATAGCGAGGTACCACAATCAACGCAGTAGAAGAAACACTCTAGAGGTGTATGTATAAGATGATGACCGACAAGACAACAGTCGATGTACGAGTGCAGTTGTTACTACCTGCCAATCTTCAATTTCCTGAAGAACACGGTATTGTAAAAAGCGTCGTGCTCGTCGATACTAAGGATTTTCAAATAACACTGAAGCGCACCAAGGGACCACAAGGGGATCTTCTCGATAAATGGCGTCAGCGAGAACATGATTATGCAGGTGATAGTAAATATAAGGCGCTTATCAATGATCTTGAGCGAACTCTGATCACTCCACAGGTAGAAATCGTCTTGAAAAAACGGACTTTCGCAAAAGAGGAACTGAGTATGCGCGATGGTAGGATCTTGATTAGAAGAGAAGACTCTAGAGAGTCCCATTGGTTCCAGGTAACTAAGGACGTCGTCGCTGTGTACGACTCATTGATTAATCATCTGTTCACAATGTTCCCGGACAGACCTTGGAAGAGACTAGAGGCTCTTAGCCTCAGCCCCAGTAGTCCCTTTGTGAATCTTTCAGATTTTCCGCGTTGCCTACAATCTTGGAACGTCGAGTTTAGAGAGGTGTCTAGAGACAAGTGGATTGGAGGCTTTTCCTTCGCCTCAGAAGGAGAGTCTCTTGAACAAATAAGTTTGCAAATAGCAGATGCTGATATCAGTTCTGAACAACTACAGATTATCGCTGAGGGGCTGAAGTCACTGATTGATAGCAAAGCGAGTTTGCCAATTGGATGGGAATACCTGTACCTTGCATCACTTCACCTCAATAGAGGTGACATTAGAAACGCAATCATTGACCTAGACATAGCGGTTGATTATCTGGTTAAACGATACATTCGAGATAGATCAAGCATAAGCGACCTGATCATTAATAAAATCTTTGAGAAATCTTCCACAGGAGATCTGCTCACTATTGCGAAAACGCTGTCACGCAGTGATACTGAATCTGCCATCTTGGATACATTTGAGAAACTCCACAAATTAAGAAATCAAGTATTACACGAGTACCGAAGGCGTTTTGGTTCCTCAGAGTTGAAGATAATTGAAAGGTCACAAAACGACATATTATCACTGTTTAGAGATCTTGCTGCAAATTCAAGCACACGGTAAGCCTTTAGAATTGGCAGTCTGTGAGTGTAACTACCAGAGAACTCGCCAATGCAGCAACAATTTGACGAATTGTTTACTTATAAGATGACCAAATACTCGCGGATGGGGAGATTGAGTAGAGTCAATCTCCCCCTGAAACAATTCTTTGCTTTGCTTGGCTGGCCTAAGTCTAGCATTTTAACTTGACTAGTTTTTAGGGGACAGGTCGCATTAAATACTTCCTAATCGAATATTTGAACTGCATATCTCCCATTCTTAGCAAAACCTGTCGTATGATAGCTAGACGAAAGCATATTGCTTCTGTGTTCAGGTGAACTAGCCCATTGGGCAATTAGCTTACTGGCGGAATCTGATGAATAAGCCATCATAGCTATGTTTTCACCAAGGTTGTATTTCTTAATTCCTTCATGGTTAAAATTTCCCGGCTGTGATATTTCAATCACTCTTTGAGCAGCTAGTTTATTCAATGTAGTATCAAAAACTAGTAGAGTTCTGCCATTTTCAGAGCGGAAATCATTGAATAAATCCACATAATCCTGATAAAAATCATATTCTGTAGCTACCCCTGCGGCATCCATTTCAGCCTTTTTATTCGCTGTTTTACTCTCTTCAGCAATCCTTGCTTCGTTAGCCTTAATCTTCTGCTCGTTGATTAGTTCATTAATCTTGCCAAGAGTTGCGTCCTTATAACCAGCCAGAGGTTGTACCCCAGCAAATGCAAGTACTAAGAATAAACAAATCAAGGAAAACACTGTAAGTTTCATACTTGGCCATCGCCAGCTGTTTCTAGCAACTATCCTCCACAACCAAATGAAGAGAATGATTTCTATAAGGAATAGAAGACTCCCAATTAGCGGACTATAGAGAAGTTGCCCAAAGAATAATCCGATACCGTGCCAGATAGTAAGACCTAGTAAAGATAATATTGAAAGGTTCAGAAATAGTCTATATGACTTTCCGATTGATTTATGCTTTCTTGTATAATAGTAAAGCCACTTTTGAATAGAGAAGACAAGAGAAAAACCCAACATAAGCCATAACGGGACAAAATTTCCCAAAAAGGAACTGATTCCTAAGCCTACGAGGGAGAAGGAAAAAACGAATAGTAAAGCTATTAGCGAATTTGGTATTTTATAATTGCCCTTTTTCTCTTTTTTGCTCTTGAATATCCTACCTAGCGGGTTGCGGCTTTCTTTTCGCATTTGCATTATTACAGGTAACTGTGCTTCTTCGTTGTCCAATCTAATCTTGATGATCTCATTGAATTTTTTACCCGTGTTGGCTCCCTCAATTTCGACACCTACTTGTAATGGCAACTCGTCAGTAGTCGAAAGGGATTGCCACTTAGACAATCGCACCCATGTGTCAGGATTGGGGATAGATATTTTACTGTATGGTCCTCCAGTATTTCGGATTACGAAAGAAGCTTGCCTTATTTCCCCAGGTCTGATGTTTTTAAACTCAATCTTTAATGGCTCAACTACCGGATTGGGTTTGTTCTTGTGTGATACCCACTCTTTGTCATAGGCCTGACGTTTTCGTGTATCTCTTAGAACTTCGTAGGCCTTATTTACCCTAACTAATTCTTGTTCAGCGCGCTTCTTGGCAGATTCCGGAGCTCCCTGTAATCGGTCAGGGTGTAGAATAAAGCACTTATCTAGGTAGGCCTTTTTAATGTCCTTATCGGTAGCTTCGTTACTAATGCCTAGAATCGCATAATAATCATTAAAATCATCCATGCTTTGCCGGCCATTTTATCTTTCCTGTATTTGTTTACTACCTGGCGGTAGCGTTTTTAATGGAGTGTCCGTGAGAATAAGAGTTTGCTTAGTGCTCTCTCTACTTTGTAGTATCTGACGCGAGCTTGACCTTTCTCCACTTAATGTCTCAATATGGCCTGTGATAATACCGACTGATTGACACCAAGGACACTTATGATATTCCCTATTGCCTTCTCTTCTTACTCTCCCACCGCATGAGAGTCCACCACAACCACATTGAATTACCGAAGATTTGCCACCTTTACAATAGGGGCACTTCACATTGGAGATACCTTTAATTTCTTCAACTTTAATATCTAGTTTTCTTGGTTTATATGAATGGGCTAACCTGCTTTGTGAAAAATCATCGGTCTTGAGTACCTTTACTAATTTGTAACGATTGACTCCGGCGTTTTTTTCTCCTTCAATAATAACTCGGAAGCTTTTACGGGTAACACCACAACGAAAGTCTAGTTCTAATAATTCGGGAACACTTCCAACTATTGGCTTGCCTGTCCGATTAATTTCAATTCCATACCTAGAGCTAGGTTTGCTTAAATCTTTGGTTCCCCTCGTTATTTGTATGCTCTTTTCTTCTGTCATAATTATCTCCCAATTTCCAAGTAATTGCTTTTTAGGTTCTGAAGATTGACAGATCTTTAGATAGTCAAATTCCTACAATAATTGTCTTACTTGTTTATGGCTAGCTTTATTTCTGCTTACGGCGGATCTCTAAAAAGAAGTCTTTTTGGTGTAGCTAATTATACAACCGTTTCTAGCTGTCAACAATACATAACCTTTTTAGAGATAGTTAGGTAGTGCAAATTAGCCTCGTTTTTGTGGAAAAAAACGGAGAAACTTCGATTTTTCCAGCTATTTTTCCACAAATTCCACAAGGTACCTATCCCTACAAAGTAGGTATTTAGGAGAGTCTAATTTTTATGTTGCCAAAATTCCCAGAAATAGTAAGCAACTGCGCCAACACCACCAAGAATTACGAATATGATAGTGAAGGTATTCTGAGTGTTTGCGAAGGAATCAATTAGTATGCCGACGACTGCCATTCCCAAAATAACTATGGCTGGAGCTTTGACATATTTATTGAGTATAGTATTTAGCCATGCATCTGAGCCTTTTCTTGGCATAATACCACCTCCTGTTGACCTAGAATTGACTATAAGTAAGCTACATGATAGACTGAAACCCCTGAAAGGTCAAGGAGGGAGGCAGTCTATGACAATAGTAGCTAGTGTGAAGGCTAGAGATGGTATTGTTTTGGCTACTGATAGCATGGTGCAGTTAGCGAGGAGGGATGATGATGGGAAATTGGCAATATCCAAGACCTACCAAAATGCAAAGAAACTATTCCGTATTATGGATTTACCCATTGGTGTAATGTCTTTTGGATTGGGTAATATGGGAACAAGGTCAGTAGAAAATCTCATCTTGGAATTTAGCCGTGACCTTGGGAAATATGCCGATAATCAGTCAGTTGAGACTGTAGCTCGTGGTCTTTATAAATTTCTGAAGATACAATATGACGAAGTATTTAGCGGGGTTCCCATTGCGGAACAAAAGAAATTCCTAAAGGTTGGATTTTATATAGGTGGTTACTCCCCTAATAGTTTTTTGGCAGAAGAATATGAATTTGCATTGCCGGATGATGAAGATATTAAGCAAGTAAGACCTATAGACAGGTTTGGTGTTAGCTGGCGTGGTATAGGTGCGCCTTTTCACCGCTTATTTAATGGATTTGATATGCGTATTGCCAAAGCCATGAAAGATGAGGGCGTTAAAGAAGATGTTATTAAAAAGGTGTTGGGTGGACAAAGATGGCAGATGCCTGTTGCCTATGATAGTATGCCTGTTCAAGACGCCATTAATTTTGCAGTGTATATTCTTGAAACAACTATCGGGGCGGTTACTATTGAACTAAACCCTGCACCAGCTTGTGGCGGTTCTTTACAAGTGGCTGTCATATTACCAGACAAAAATAAAGGGTGGCAATGGATAAAAGAACCGCAGTTGACTATAGAATAAAAAATGGAGGTTGATATGACTATCAAAGTATCGGGAGAAATAATAGATAGGGAATTGACTAATGGTGGCGAACTTCAGCCAGGGGAGGGAGTTGTTCTTGGGGTATATATATCACATGAGGACGAATGCTCGTTTGAAGAAGAAACATATAGCAAAGCCGATTTTGAGCGTGACTTACGAAAAGCCAGTCGCAAGGTTAAGAAGTAATTTGATGCAATACTGTCTTAAACATAGCCTTTTCATCCTTACGGTGATTGTAGCGAAATGAGTATTCATCAAGATATGACTGGAGATATTTAGGGGATACGGCATGATAAACACCAGAAATGCCACGCTTGACCAGAGACCTGAAGCCTTCAATGCCATTGGTATGGATATTGCCACGAGCATAGACTCTAGCACCATGCTCAATTCTAAGATGTTTGTATCCAATTCTGGTCATGTGGTCGTAGGCAGGGAATTCATCGGTGTAAAGCGTGGCATCACGAGCAACCGTGTCATTCATAAAGGGGACAAGAACGGAACGCTTAACGTGGGGAACAGCTTTAGCAATAACTCTCCCTTTTCTCTGAACTGCTCCGACAACAGGTGTCTTGCCTTCCGCTCCACACCCACGTTTGCCTTCACGCTTACCACCAATATAAGTCTCATCAACCTCAACCTCGCCTGTGAGCGATTTAGTATCCTCATTAAGAAGTGTGCGGATTTGATTAAACATACGACATGCCGTCTTATAAGTAACGCCTGTTTCTCGTTCAATCTGCTTGGCGGATATACCACATCTAGTAGATATTCAGGTAGTGTAAATTAGCCTCGTTTTTGTGGAAAAAAGCGCGAAAATCTCGATTTTTCCAGCTATTTTTCCACAAATTTCCTTATCAAAACATGATGTTGTCAGTGGATTTTTTAACCCTAAATCTACATTTAACCGTAAGAAAAATACCAAGGGCATAGAAGTAGAAATTATACTCAATCGGATCAATCAATCGTGGGCTAATATTCTTTCGGCCTGTGGCGCTTGGTTATAAATAACACCATAAACCTAAGTCAGGGTGTTACATTATGCGTTTAATCCATGTTAAACGCTATAAGTTCGTTGAGCTACTTGACAAAATATCAACACAATGATATAATTGTGTTGATATGACACCTGAATTCGATTTAAATGGGAATCTTCAGCAAGGGATCCATTTGATGAAATGGGATGAATTTATCGGGAAATTTGGATTCAATGATCACAGAAAGCGATTGATATCTAGTTTGAAATCTGCAATATATGAATTTGTCAAAGCGGGATGTGGCGAGTTATATGTGGATGGTAGTTTTGTGACGTCAAAAGCATATCCAAATGATTATGATTGCTGTTGGAGAACGACAGGTGTAAATATTTCCAGCCTAGACCCGGTACTTCTCGATTTCACGTCGAAAAGGAGAGCTCAAAAATTGAAGTATTCTGGAGAATTCTTCCCCCTCCCAGAAATAAACGACCCCAACATGATGACATTCTTGGATTTCTTTCAATTTGATAAAAATGATAATCCCAAAGGTATCATTCAGTTAGATCTAGGGAGTGTATTATGATAAAGAATGAACGTCAGTATAGAATATCAAAATCTCGAATTAAAGATTTTCATAAAACGTTAGCTGAAATCGATAAGAGCCTAAAATATGATGATGTATCTGCGATTAATAGGAATGCTATTAATTCTCAGATTGAGGAACTTCAGCAGCAAGTTTCTGAATATGAGCTACTACGCTCTGGCGAAAAAACCGAGATAACAATATCTTCACTGGAGGAAATACCTATAGCATTGGTTAAAGCACGAATCATGAGAGGTTTGAGCCAGAAAGAATTAGCTGATATGCTCGGTATGAAAGAACAACAAATTCAAATATACGAAGCCACAGATTATGCATCAGTGAGTCATTCCAGATTGATTGAAATCGCTCGAACACTAGGAATTAAATTTACCAAAGGTACAGAATTATCTTTAGAAAAGGTTTCATTAAATAAAATATTTGATAAATTGTCCGAAGCTGGTGTTGAACGTCGATTTATCCTAGAAAAGGTGCTTCCATTACACGTTTCGGAAGCGATAAAAAAGTATGACACTACAGATATACAAGGAGCAATACTCAAAGCACTTGGTCGAATATCACGAGTATTCAAGTGGACGCTTGGTGATATATTAGGCCCTTCTCCCCTTGAAATTGACACAGATTTAGTAAGAAGTGTCCGGTATAAAACAACAACTATTGTGGATGAAAAAAAAGTAAGTGCATACACTGTATATACTCATTATCTTGCCTTGCTGGTAGGACAATTAACTTCACACCTAGTAATCAAACCAGTTCCGAATGATCCATATGAAATTAGGAATACAATCTTAGCAACATATGGAAAGATAGATCTGACTTCTGCACTTGAATATTTGTGGGAACATGGAATACCTGTATTAGCATTGGACGATTCGGGATTATTTCATGGAGCTTGTTTCCGAGAAAATGGCCGAAACATTATTATTGCCAAACAGAAAACTCTTTCCGCATCTCGTTGGATATTCGATATTTTCCATGAATTGTGGCATGCCATACAGAACCCTGACCAATTAAATCGCATTGAGATTGATATTGACTGGTCTCAATATTTTGGCCAGAACTTGAAAATCCAGAGAGAAGAAACAACAGCTAATCAATTCGCCGGAGCAATTCTTATTGGGCCGAGAGCTAAGGAACTTGTAGAAATATGTTTGAAAGAGGCTCATAATGATGTTTCGAGATTAAAAAAGGTAGTTCAAAACGTCTCCGAGAGAGAAGGGGCTCCGGTTGATGCGCTGGCTAATTATCTAGCTTTTCTACTTTCAATCCAAGGGTGGAATTGGTGGGGAGTAGCTGCAAAGTTACAAAACAACATCGACCCCACTACAATAGCGAGAGATGTGATGTTAAAATACGTTAAACTAGATACATTATCTGAACCAGACATGGATTTATTATCAAGGGCAATTAACCCAAGGGGAGGTAGAGGAAATGTCTGATAGTAAACCAACCTGGCAAGAACTACCAGAAATTGGGAAAATTACTTGTTCGAGTTCAATGTGTGAGAGAGATCTTCATTGCTTCCGTAAAAAGAGACCGCCCGCTTACGCAACCTATAGGAACGGGAAATGTGCAGTATGTGGAGCGGATCTTATTGATTGGGACCGTATTGATAAACAGAATTTAAATGATGTTGCGTATACTATTGAAGCTTTAAACCATGAGTTGTTTCGCCATGTTTATTGGCATATAACAATAGACGAACAAGCCATCCAAAAAGCGCTGAAAAAAGGCCTTGATCAAATTAAAGCCGATATAGCTAAGAGACTACAAACACACTTAAAACCACCATCAAGAGAACACTTCCGAGACGGTATACAAACCCCTCTTCGCGGGAATATTATCTACTATGCACAGCATGCAACAGCTACATGTTGCCGAAAATGCCTAGAAGAATGGCATGGGATCGATCGGAATAGACCTTTAACCGATGAAGAATTGGATTATTTTGGGAAATTGATATTAGCATATATCGAAAAACGGGGTCCCTTTAAAAGTGACAATTAGGAATAATATTATCCACTCTTTAAAGGATATCCTTCAATAACCCGCATTGTAAGGGGGATCACCATAATGGGAGTTTTAACTAAGAGTGAAATAGAACGACGTTTCCAAAAAGGTGAACTAATAAGAAATCCTCGGAAAAAAGCTGATGGTAGCTACGATATAGAGTGTGATAGTTATGATCTGACAGCCGGTATTGCGATATGGAATCAACTTGATAATGATGGAAAATCAACAATTATTACTTATCCCCAAAACATTCAAATGCCTGAAAATGATCCACCTACTATATCTATCCACCCAGGGCAAATGCTATTTGTTATCACGCGCGAAGATGTTGTGATGCCTGAAGATCTCTCGGCTACTGTGTACTCCCGTAATAATTTAGCACTAAAAGGTATCCTCGCACTAAACGCTGGTCATGTTGATCCTGGTTACGACGGCCCGATTGTAATCCGACTGATAAATCTCCGGGCAGATACATGGCCTTTGACAATTGGAGAACCAATCTTCACTATCGTTTTTAATACGCTTGATGTAAAAAAGGGTGATACCTTGTATAAACACATACCGTACCCAAGGGAAAAAATGATATCGCGTGTCCAAGAAACAGCTGCACATTCTTTGAGTAACGCATTGTTTGATCTTTATAGTGATGCAATGGAACGTCGCTTGTACCAATACTATTCTAAGGTACAGCAAGATCTACGGGACGATTTAACGAAGCATTGTGAAGATAAATTCGTACCGTACGACAGAATATGGGGGAATTTATTTAGGAGCGCTGTCTCGAAAATCGTTGGGTTCGTATTACTCTTTGCAGCTGTATTAACGATTCTATATATTCTCGGGATTGTTCCTTGGTGGGAATAAATTGGGAAATCTTATAAGTACATCGGCTATACTGCGGGAAAAAGGGATCGATTTGATAAACCGAAAGATCCGGTTAGCAGATATTCGGGATTCTGCGCAAGCAAATGATCTCCAGTTGCCACCTAATTGTGGTGGAATAGGACGAGTTCACCATTTCCGCCGATTTCAAGGAGAGAATTGGCCTGAAGATCCTTTGCCAATAGATCCTGCAACTCACTACTTGAATTTGCCAGAAAGTGACGAGATTACAGCGGAAATATTTCAATGTGCAATATGTAATTTTAATTGCTGGTATTGCTTCGTTGATTCCAATCGCATCAACGCGGATCCGAATAATTCAAAGCTTTTAACTGTAGATGAACAAATCGATCAATATCTACTTCTTGAAGAGAGACCCCCCATCGTAGTATTGAGCGGAGGACAACCGGATCTTGTCCCAGAATGGATACTCTGGTTTCTCAATTCTATAGAAGAACGCGGATTGTCAAAAGATATCTATGTTTGGTCAGATGATAATCTCAGTTGTGATTTTCTTTTTAGATATTTAAGTGTTACAAACATCCACCGTATACTCAAACACCGTAATTATGGTAGAGTTGGTTGTTTCAAAGGTTTCAACGGATACTCATTTACATTTAATACGAGAGCTGACCGTGGAGGTTTCGCTCAACAATTTTATAATATGGGAAGTATCGTGAAAGCTGGCTTTGATGTATATGGATATGCTACGTTTACGTCAGATAGAGATGCGAACCTCGCACGAGATATTTCAGATTTCATAGATAGAATTCAATCTGAGATCCACCCATTGTTCCCGCTGAGGACAATTCCTCAACGAGTTTTCAAGTTCTCACCTACAGGTACAAGAATGAATAGCAGACATTATCGTGCGTTGGAGATACAAAACGATGTCGTCCAGGCTTGGCAGGAGGAACTTGTGAAACGTTTTGACCAAAAAACTCGCATTAAAAAAATATTCGAACATAAAATAAATTAGTAATAATTCACCTTTTATAGAGGAAATATCTTGGCTAAGGAACCTGAAATCTATCTGACTCGTTTAACTGCTTACATAAAGGATTTATTAAGCAAGGGACCAGCCCGACTGCATGGCATTGTGAAGCGCTCTGGTGGAGCTTATCCAACTGACGTATTGCATGCACTTCAAATATTGATGGATAACCACCAAGTTCAGCAGATTCACGGTACATATATATTGTCTGATAACAACGCATGTATAATTAATAGCGGTGGAATATCAAATGATGAGAGGAAGTTAAACATCAGAAAGGATAAAAAATTCTGTAGCTTGTCGGATCCTCATCCTGCAGACTATGACTGGCGATTTACTTATTCAACCCAGAAAGAGTTAGTAAAAAGGTGTTTACGACTTTTAAAGCAGAATGATTCGGTAGCCTTATTTGGAACTCCAACAATACTACCTCATTTGGCCGCACGTGACGTGCATGTTATTTTGTTTGATAGAAGTAAATCAATAATATCTGATCTTGAATCTCAGGGTTATGAAAATCATGTTGTTTTACATGACTTATTTAAACCCGTCCCGGGATTCTCCCACAATTTTGATATTATTATTGCTGATCCACCTTGGTACCCAACTTTTCAAGAGGCTTTCATTCTTAGAGCTTCTGAGTTATTAAAAACTAATGGGATTCTACTGCTAAGCGTTCTCGGATGGATGACTAGACCAAGCGCTCTAAAGGATCGGATTGATATATTGCTTTTTTCTCTAAAAGCGGGATTTGATGTAGTTGAAGCGGTTCCCAGTTTGCTTAGATATGAAACCCCAAAATTTGAATATCTTGCACTTAGAGAAAAGGGAATAAAACCGAAAAATTGGAGGATGGGTGACCTATTTGTTTTTCGTAGAGCAACTGTTGCAGAAGTTGGATTGGATATCACTGGCCCTCGTGATGAACCTGAATGGGATGAATATTGCATCAGTAAATATAAAATAAAGGTTAGAAATAAAGTGGAACCAGGGTCAGTACGTTTTTGCTATCAATCATTGACGGCTGATTATGAATTCCTTGATACAGTCTCAAGAAGATCCGCTATTCGTTCGAAAATCGATGTATGGACTTCAAATAATCGCGTTTTTAGCGTTACAGGATTAAGGTATTTAAAGAACGCTTTATCGCAATATAGTAGTGGGCAGTCGATCAAGGAGATAATAACAAGTATTACTAATGAAGAAAGATTATCAACAGATGAAAGCCAAGCATTAAATAAACTAATGAGAGAGCTTATTAAAGATAGTAAGATAGCAACAGCATGATATATAGTCCTACAATTCTGTTAATTGACTTGCATAATGTATTAAGTAATTGTAGAATGTTGTAAACTCGAGGTCTTGTTGGAGGGCTATTGATACAATTTGAGAATCCAACAGGGATCAGGATAGATGAACTAGTCGAAGGCGATTCTTATTGGGAGAATCGCTTTCGTTTATTGATGAGCGAAAATTGTCCGTCAGTTTCGATTCATTTGGCAGTATTTATAGAACCTTACTTGGAATACATATTAACCGGGAAAAAAACAATCGAATCTCGATTTTCAAGCCGTCGTTTTCCTCCATATCAGCGCATTGATAGAGGCGATATTATTTTATTAAAGCAATCAAGTGGGCCAATCGTTGGATTATGCGAAGTTGAGGACGCGTGGTTCTATGAACTAGATAAGAATGCCTGGAAAAAAATTAAAAGAGATTTCGCATCTGCTTTATGTGCACAAGATCCTGAATTCTGGGATTCTAGAAAATCAGCTATATATGCTACCTTAATCAGGATTTCTCACGTTAAAACCATAACTCCAAGATTCATCCAAAAACGAGACCGAAGAGGCTGGGTTATGTTACACGAGAGACGTTTTCAACCAGCTCTAATATAATGGAACCGCAAGGCAAGGTTATTTGCTTCTCCGGTTCTATTGGTAGCGGGAAAACCACAATTTCCTCAATTCTTGCAAGTGCCTTGGGTTGGAAATGGGTTAGTTTTGGTGAATATGTAAGGAAGATTGCCCGAGAACTATCGATTGGATATTCACGCCGAGAATTGCAATATGTAAGCGATGTACTCATAAAGCAAGGGTGGGAAATATTTTGCAGATCGGTATTAAAAGAAGTCCAATGGAACGAATCAGAGAACCTGATTGTTGATGGTGTTCGCCATTATGAGGCAATCACAACACTTAGAGATATATGTCATCCGGCAAAGGTCTTTTTAATATATCTATCAATCTCAAAAGCTGAGCAGTATAAACGTGTAAAAAGTAAGGGTATAACCAGTCATTCTGAATTACTCGAAATAGAAGCTCATCCTTCAGAAAGTCAGGTTTCCTCCGAATTACGTAAAATAGCGGATATGGTCTTTGATGGAAGCCAACCTAAAAATAAAGTGGTAAAAGAGATTGAAGAGTGGATGACAGCAAAAGTAATATAGATAGTGAAAAGTTTTATTAGAGGAAACAAGTGCAGCATATAACTGAGGCATTTCTTGATATTGAAACTACTGGTCTCTCGCCTGCTGATAGCGAAATTACAGTAATTGGCATTTACAAGTGTAGTGATTCCAATACAAAATTCATCCAGTTAGTGGGTGATGATATCACAGAGGATAGTATCTCAAATAGTTACACAGATATCGATACAATATATACCTATAATGGCACTAAATTTGACTTACCATTTATCGCCAGTAGATTCAATATTTACTTAGACAAATTGTTCAATCATCGTGACCTTATATTAGATTGTCGACAATGTAGCCTGTTTGGTGGGTTGAAATCAATAGAGAAACAGCTCGGGATAATAAGGCAGTTACCTAAAATGAGCGGATACGAGGCTGTTCGCCTCTGGTGGCAATATTTGCACTACCACGACACGGATGCCCTAAATAAGCTACTTGCCTATAATAAAGAGGATGTAATTAATTTGAAATTATTGAGAGATAAGCTGGTAAGTATTGGTACCTCCAATTTCCACGTATTTCCACCGAAACTATTTCAGGCATAATTGAGGCAATTACAACAGGATATTAATTGGGGACCCCCGATTTCCATGTATTTCCGAAGCTATTACTGGTATAATAGAGTCAATAGCGATGGGACTTCATCTTGCTACCCCTTATTTCCACATATTTTCGCCGAAGCTATTTCAGGCATAGCCAAAGCTATTTACTCTGGACTTCATTTTGTTGCCCCCAAAAAGTAGAGGAGAAAATTATTTAAAAAAACGACGTTTTTTGTTACCCCTGTTTTGCACCCCGTTTTAGCCTCGATTGTGCTTATAATTGCTGGAATTTTCCGAACCTAGTAGATTGTTACCCAACAAAATAGCGAATTGTTACACGCGTTTAAGGGACTTGCTAGTCGCCGGTACTAAATTGGTTGCTATGATTGACAGCGCTTTTGGCCCCCGCCTCTGCACTTTCCCCTCCACAATCAGCCAGCCATCTTTGAATAGCACGTTGCCACACTTTTTCTGGACATCACTGAAGACGGTCACATCAGCTATACCAGTGCCATCCTCCATTATTACATAGACTACCCGGTTACCATTCCGGGCAGGTGGTGTCTGGTAGCGTATAACAGATCCGGCGATTTTAACCCGTTGTCCGGTTACTGCTTGTCGAAGGTCGTTCATACGGGTAAAACCATCACCACGGAAAAGGAAATCAAGTGGATGTGCCGAGAGGTTCAAAGACATGAGTTCTCTTTCTGTAGTCATGCCTCTCTTCCTATCACCGGGGGTAACAACCCGTATAGTTTCAGGTTTTGTATCTTCTAGTAATAGCCTGGCATTTTCTCCTGCCGTTCGTCTGAGTGCGGTAAGCCGTGAAAGCTCGTGCATCAGTTCTTCTCTATTGCCGAGAGAATCGAAAGCTCCAACTTTAATTAAGTTTTCTATAATTGGTTGGTTAACATCCGTTCTCACCACGGAATCTCTCAGGGAAACAAAAGCCTTTTCTTCTCTGGCAACTGATATGGATTTCAAAGCAACTTCTGACATACCCTTGAGCTGACGGAGGCTTATTCTGATGGCTGCGTTTTCGACAGTGTAATCTCCAGTGGATCGGTTGATGTCGACAGGCAATATCTCAACTCCGCTCCTTCTTGCCTCGGCTACCAGAACCCGCGCTGGGTAGTATCCCATTGGCTGGTTGGAGAGCACTGCTGCAAAAAACTCTGCCGGGTAATGACATTTCAGCCAAAGGGTCTGGTAGGCAAGCTCGGCATAGGCAGCAGCATGAGCTTTGCAGAACCCGTAAGCAGCAAAGGCCGCAAGTTGCTCAAAGACCCTTTTTGCGATAGTTTTGCTCACGCCACGTTGGACGCTGGAAGAGATGAAGGACTCCCGCATCTTTTCCATCTCTTCCTCGGTTCGGTCGTGGGTCATAGCACGGCGGAAACCATCTGCCTCGGCATAGCTCATTCCTGCCAGGTCGTGGGCTACCTTTAGCACCTGCTCTTGGTAGAGTATTACACCCAGCGTTTCTCCAAGGGCGTTCCTCAGCTTTGGGTGCAGATAAGTAATCGGCTTTTTACCATGCCTTCGTGGCAGGTAGTCCTTGTCCATGTTCGATTTAAGTGGGCCAGGCCTGACCAAAGAAATAGAGACAATGATATCCTCATACCTGTCCGGAAGCAGCCGCCCCGCCATATCCCGCTGGGCCGGTGACTCAAGCTGGAAAGTACCAATGGTCTTGCCGTCCCGAAGCATGGCAAAGGCAGCTGGGTCGTTTTTGTCTATCTTATGAAGATCAATCTTAATGCCTCGGCTCTTCTGAATGTTAACCAGTGTGTCCCCGATGACGGTGAGAGTCGGCAGGGACAACAAATCCATTTTGACGATGCCAAGCTTCTCAATATCGTCTTTATCGTACTGGCTGATGATGTCCCCGCCATTCGATCGCTCCAGCGGAACGAGGTCAGCCAGCCTTCCATTACCAATCAGCAGGCCGCCTAGGTGAACGGAGAGGTGTTTGGGGAAACCATCGATGGCAGAGCATAACTCAAAGAATCTCCGGAACTCCAGATTCCTGTAGATGTCATTGTCCTTCAGCTCCGGCAGATCATCGGCATGTTTAAGCAGGCTGGCCATTGAATGCCAGCGTACGCCACTGAGCGCCTGGTCGATAAACTCCTGCGGCATCTGCAGGGCTTTTCCTGTATCACGAATGGCTCCCCGGGCCATGTACGTGTTGATTGTGCCGACGCAGGCAACATTTTCAGTACCGTATTTTGCATAGATATAATCCCTGACCTCGGCCCTTCGTCTGCGGTCTATATCGAGGTCGATGTCCGGGGGCTCGTGACGCAGAGGATGCATGAATCTCTCGAAGAGCAGTTCATGCTCTACCGGGTCCACGGTGCTGATGCCCAGCACGTAGACCACCAGGCTATCCACGGCGCTGCCCCGTGCCTGGCAGCGGATGCCGTGCTCCCGTGCCCACCGGACTATGTCCCAGACCACCAGAAAGTAGCCGCAGAAGCTGAGAGTATGGATGGTGTCCAGTTCTTTCTCTAGGCGTGTCTTGATAGCAGGGGATAACTCCCCGTATTTTCTGCGGCTACCAGCATAAGCAATCTTGTAAAGATACCCGTAGTCGGTCTCACCTGGCGGAATATCATATCTGGGGAAATGCAGCTTTCCCAGCTCAAACTCGAGGTTACACCTTTCGGCAATCTTCTCAGTTGTGGAGATAGCTTCTGGTATATCACTGAAAAGCCCTGTCATTTCCTCCTGAGACTTCAGATACTGTTCTACGGTACGAAAGCCAGCCAACATTGATACCGGGATATTCTGGTCTATGGCATTGAGCAACTCCTTGACCTCGTATTCCGGCATCTCAGCATAATGGACGTTGTTCGTTGCCACAATGGGAAGGTTACTTTCTCGGGCGAAATCCACCAGTCGGTAGCTGCTGGCACATCTATTGTGAGAGGGATAGCGGATAAGCTCGATATAGAAGTCTTCATCGAAAACCTTCCGGAAGAAATGGGCTGTTTCCTTTGCTTTTTCATAGTTGCCATGTGCCAGTAGGGCAGGGATCTCTCCTCGCATGCAACCGGAAAGGACAATCAGTCCGTTACTGAATTTCCTGAGCATTTCACGGGTGACAGCAGGGGGTTTTCCATGGTTGTTGAGATGGGCCTCCGTCAGCAGCCGGCAGAGGCTGGTGTAGCCACTCCTATTCTTGCAAAGTAGAGTAAGGTGGTACCCTCCCTCTGTCTCGACTTCGGCACCGATTATCGGCTTGATGCCAAGGGCTCTGGCTTTCCCGTAGAACCTTATCGCTCCGGTAAGCCGATTGTGGTCGGTGAGGGCCATCGCAGGCATGCCGAGCTCTACAGCCTTCTCCAGCAGCCTGTCCATGGAAGAAGCCCCGTCGAGAAAGCTGTATAGCGAATGGACATGAAGATGAACAAAGCTCATGTCGCTACCTAGTCGAGGACTCTGTACAGAAACCACTGATTTCCGAGCCGGTAAAGCTCATAGGTACCGGCGCTTGAGTTTCTGGCGACGACTCGGACAAAGAAGCGCATGGCCCTGTCGTGCCACCACTCCGCCGGTTCGCGCCACCATTTGACAACTTCCTCCACGCGGTAGAGGCGCTTCCGCCATATAAAGGCATCTGGCATAGTGTCTTTATTCTCGTGAGTCCTGACTGGCTCACCGATGAGCTTGGACATACGTAGCTCCTCGAAAGGAAAGGGACTTACATTATATTAGAACATATGTTCTCTTGTCAAGAGGATATTGTCAGATTTCTCCTTATCGGATCAGGTCAGATGGGAGCAATTCATTAGGCCCCACCAGAAGGGGAGCGCCTTATCGGATCAGGTCCAATGGGAGCAATTCGTTAGGCCCCACCAGAAGGGGAGTGCCTTATCGGATCAGGTCCAATGGGAGCAATTCGTTAGGCCCCACCAGAAGGGGAGTGCCTTATCGGATCAGGTCCAATGGGAGCAGCTCACTAGGCCCCACCAGACCAGCTACTCAACCCAGTACTGACTGGTAGAACTTAAGACTATCCTGAAATGTCACCGACCTGGTATAGCGCTGTACCATCTCAAGGCTTTCCCATCGGCCCAGATCTTTTATTGTCATCACGTCCAGTCCCGATTTCCTTAGTAAACATGCGAAGGTCCGTCGAAAAACATGCGGATTACATGGGTATCCGGATTTTTTCTCGAGCCTTCTCAACATTGAGATAATGCCCCATTGATTGAGGCCCCAGATATTTTCTCGGTTAACGTAGTTTTCTCCCCTCATGCTGTCGAGATTTATTTTACTAGTGTTTTTTATCGGGGATCCCTTCGTGTCGTCTACTTTTGTTCCCCTTGTGCTATCATCTTTTGATCCCCTCATGTCGTTTGGTTTTATCAGTTCTTCCAAGTGTTTCTGGGTTAATTTCCCAAGGGGAGCTAATGCCTCTTTTCGTCCCTTCCCCATGACGCGAATGGTCCCGTTATCCCAGTCGATATCTGCATGGCATACGTTGACAAGTTCACTCAGTCGGAGTCCGCTTTCAGTAAACATTGCGATTATCGCCTTGTCACGGGCATTGTCTGCCATCTTAAGAAGGTCATTGACTTGTTCCTTGGACAGGCTAGGCAGGATAAGCTTTCCAAGTCTGGGGGCTTTGAGATGCTTTACTGGGCTAGGTAGATTAAATGTCTCATATCTCCAATTATAAAAAGTCTTGATCACCCGGTGATAGGCATTGCGATTACCGGGATTGTCAAACTGCAGCAAAAATGTCTCAATATCCTGCCTGGTCGCAGTGTCGGCATTTACCTCGGATAGGAACTTGCCGAGCTTTGTGCGATAGAATTGCATGGTTCCTGTGGATGCTGCCATGGATCTTCTGGAAGTCATGAAGAGATTGAAGTAGTCGATCTCAGTCTCGGTTGTAGTGCTTCTTTGGTGGTCCTCAAGGATTTTCAGTAGTTTCTTAGATGGCGGGCGAATGCCCCATTTTACCTGGGAAATGTAGGCTTTTGAGAATTTGCTTAACAGCGAAATTTGTGTTACGCTCAGAGAGTTAAGCAACTGAATGTGGTTTCCGGCCTCATAAGCCCTTGGTCGCAGGTTCGAATCCCGCCGCTGCCAGTTATTTTATGCCTATTTATCGTTATCCTGGAGAGTTAAGCCTTGAATTCTGTAATCATTAGAGCCATTATCGTTGTTACCCTTGCCTTGATATTCTATTCGGTGGCCGTTATTACCGAGCAGAAGAAATCAACAGTAACTAAACGTATTCTGTTCTTTCTGACCGGTGGAGTATTGCTTGATATTTCCTCCACTGTCCTCATGATAGTTGGCTCAACAAATATCCCACTCACAGTACACGGCTGTATCGGTTATTCTGCACTCCTAGCAATGCTAATTGACTCAATCCTCGTCTGGAAACATTGGATTAATAACGGTAGTAACGCTATACCAAGAAAAATCCACCTTTACACAAGGATTGCTTATAGCTGGTGGGTAGTTGCTTATATCGTTGGTGCTGTGATGTCTGCCCTTACGTCATAAGGGGGAATTGATTATTAGGCGGTTCAAATCCAGTCGCTGCCACTATATTTTGAGCCTTACCCGATTTCGGTATTACTTTTTGTTGTTTTTCGCCTTCCTTTGTAATATATAACCAAGCTGCCACTAGTTGGTATAGCAAACATACAGAGCCAAAAAAATCCGATGAAAAAAAGAACATCTTCGGGTAAATGAAATACTAGAAGCCCCAGAAGGATGGTGAGCACAATCATCGCAAATGATATTAAAGCTACCAGCAGGGATGTTTTCAGCATTTTCAAACGTCTTTCGGCAGACTTTGGTTCCATCTGGTCATGGAATATTTGAGTTTTCTTTTTCCAAACGATCCGTGCCAAGAATATGGGGATTGCTAAAGAAAACGGAATTAAAGCACTAATCGCCCACGCTATCCCAATTACAACGATTACAACAATTATTCCGTTAAGAATTTTTCTTTTCATTATCACCCCTAATTAAAGAAGGGTGCTAGGTACTGCTCTTCACAAAGCAGTCACTGACACCCTCTTCCATTATCACACCCCTAATCCAATATGCTATTTTAACGTGTTTTCTCTCAGGTAGGCTCTATTATATTCCTTTCATCACTGAAGTCAATACTATTGTTGATAGCGGTTCAAATCCACCCGCTGCCAGTTTCTCTTTTCATATAATTGCATTATAATTGGTCTACTCTTATCCAAAAGAGGTAATGGTACCGTGTTAGATAAAATTCTCAAGCTCGCATCAGCATCAATGTCTCTGTCAGATGAAGTTTGGTTTAAACATGCTAACCCCTGGAGTGGCTGGACACGCTTTGCTACCTATCCGTTTCTGATTCTGGCTTTCTGGAGTCGTGACTGGTTGGACATCTGGTTCTTAATTCCCGTTGCAGTCCTATTTGCCTGGATCTGGGTTAATCCTCGTGTTTTCCCAAAGCCAAAATCAACCAACAACTGGATGAGTAAGGTCGTGTTCGGGGAGAAAATCTTTACAGAACGTAAGAAAAAGCAAACACAAATCCCCAAACATCATGTAACTGCGGCAAATATAATAAATGCAATCTCGGCAATCGGTCTGGCAGTCTTGATTTACGGCTTGGTTGTATTAGAAATCTGGCCTACATTCTCCGGTGCCGCGATCACTCTTCTTGGGAAACTCTGGTTTGTAGACCGTATGGCTTGGCTTTATGAGGATATGAAGCATCTTCCTGAATATAAAGAATGGCTTTACTGAGCAGAAGCTGTTAGGGTTTCTATAAGTTGATATTCAGCAATGACTCCCCGTATATAGCTTATTCGAATCCACCCGCTGCCACTTATTTAGGCCAGTTCGCCTCTTCTCTTTGTGGAGGCTGATCAATCTCTCATTCCAGTATTAGGTCGCATTCTCTGGAAAACAAGAATCCACCAGAAAATCGCAGTACAAGCCGTAGAGAAGGCTGCCAAGTATAGATTTAAAGTCACAAGACATACTGCGAATATGGTGAGTATCACAGAAGTAGGAATGCTGGTCAGAAAAGGGGGCTTCTCCTTGGCTCGGATCATAGGTATGATGGAAATCCAGAGTATTATGCCTCCCGTCATCAGAATATAGTCTTGCCAAATCAATTTGCTGGTTTTCCTTTGGAATAATTCTATTATAATATTTTGAAGTAATTCTGTGTTTCCGTCAGTGAATATAGGGTTCAAATCCCGCCGCTGCCAGTTACTTTCACAGATACGAATACTAATGTTTTTTACATCTGTTCACTATTAATCGGAAATTGATTCAAGACAGCTCTTCGGGAAATACATGATGTCTTTTTCCCCTTCAAGAAGAACGCTATACAGCGTTTCATTATTTCTACTGGTTATTATTACACCTGCTCTTATATTTTTCATTTCATTCGGGACTGCATTCATGTGACGGGCCTTTATTTGACCGACTCTGCCTTGAAATTCGCCGTACGTTATTTTGACTTTGTCACCAATGTTCATTGCTACCATCAAGCTTATAGGTTTATTGTTTGTATAGCTAATAATACCACTATTGGTAGTTGACCATCTTGGCGGTTCGCATCCCGCCGCTGCCACCATCGAAATTGACTCCGAGTAAATCGCACTCGGTTATATCGATATTATCTTAAAGTCTGCTTTCTTAAAATATCTTGGGAATGAATCGCCAGGGGACTTTCTGCATATAATTGTCGTATTGACGCCCGAACTTCTGCAACATGAATGCCTCTTCCTTAATCGCGATAAAAACAGTCAATGTTGAAAAGAAAACCACAGGAACAAGCATCCAAACTACTCCCCAAGCAAGGGCTAAACCAAGATACATCAGAATCAGGCTCAAATACATGGGGTGACGTATTTTAAGAAAAATCCCTCTTTGGACGAGAACACTAATTTGTTGGGATTGTTCATGAGCCTGTTTGTGAATCATATGACAATACATATGTACAATCAAGGCTGCCAATAAAATCGCTCCACCAACGATGTTGGAATAAGGTGAGAAGGGTATTCTGTGCCACGAGAATATCTCACCCAATATGCCCAACAGAATGATTATCGGAAGTTCGGTTACCGTGCGCACGGCGGGTTTGATAAGAAGACAATGGTTAAGGAACTCTCGCATTCTTTTACTTTCCTCCGTTCATAAACGTGTCAGTCTTTTTAGAATTATCTTCTTTCAAGTCAACCCCGAAAATAATTATAGGGAAATGCCGGCAATTCTAATAATACAGTTGGTCGCAGGTTCGAATCCACCCGCTGCCAGTTTTTCTAACTTTTATAATTACCTCTCCTCTGATTATCCGATTAGTTATGAAACCATAATAATACCACCTAAACTGTGGGCTAATATTGCCCACCACAATGTATCTGTCTTCTTAGCCATATAACTTAAAACCAATCCCATCAGAATAGGTCCAATCATCATTCCTATCAAAGCAGTTAACGCTTTGTTATTTATTGAGACTGGTACGTAGTGCCAGATTCCAAACCAAAGACTAGGCCAGATCATTCTATAGAAAATGTTATTAGGGTAAAGCTTATAGTACACTCCTCGCCACAATAATTCTTCAAAAAATCCATTACCGAAGCAGGTTGATAATAACAGGATATATATCCACACACTCTGTTTCTCGTATTCCATTCCTGGCACAAGTAATCTAGCAGACAATGCACCCACTATGATTATCGATATAGGTATAATTATCCCCACTGTCGGTCTTTGAGGACGGATTAGTTCTATTATGTTTTGCTTCCCAATCATAATTAGAGGAAATAACATCCCCCAGATTATCCAGTATGTTATAAGTCCGAGATACCAGGCAATTCTATCATTAGCTAATGTTCCGGCTAATGAATTGAAAATAGGGTACATAAAGGCTATCAACACAGGGGGAATAATAAAGGTAACGAGCTGTTTCTTATTCAAGTGAAGGCTCCCACTGCCAGTTGTTTTTACTTTTTACGTTTTGCAATTGCTATTAGGATTATCCCTATTATGAGAACTGCTATTGCCGGTGCTGGGTTCTCGCCGAGTTCACCGGATAAGAACATCCATATCGCAATAGCGACGCAAACGAGTCCAATTATTAGTCTGGCTTTCCTCAATCAATAGCTCCTTACGTATCTATAGCATATCATTTTAAGTTCAAATCCACTCGCTGCCAGTTAGTTGTTATTTCCAACTTTGAGGTTCTATAGGAATAAATTGAAGTTTTGTTTCCCATTCTGGCTTAGATAAACTAAAGGTTTCAACAGTCAGATGCTCTCGATCTAGACTGCTATAGCTAATCCGCATTCTAATCTTAGTTTTACCTTGTTCAACATCCTGCAACATTTTTACGTCATTAATGTCTTTCAAATTAAAGATGTATTGTTCTGTAAAATAGTCATTCGGTAGTATCATAGGTGTAATCGGTTCCTTAGTAGCTACTGAATATATTTTACTAGTATTATTACCCTTTATCTCCTCATCCTTCCCAAAGAAGTCTATATCAACGTTTATATTAGTTGCTGGTAATGAGCCAGAGTTAAATATTTTAAAGGCCAATTTAACGTAATCTTTTGTTCGGTCTAAATCTACACTATCTGAAAGGTAGTATAGAAATGGCCTAACCGCATCTCTCGACCATTTAAGTGATAGCAAGTTTGAAATAGCTGCAACTGTAGCTACGGCAAATGCACCTAGAGATATTGCTAATGGTATATCATATGTAATTGCCACCCAAATCAGGAATACTACATAAAACCCACCAGTTACTAGACTTGCTGCTGCCTTGAATATATTTTTCGTGATGAATATTCCATCCGCATTTTATTGGCATGCAGATTATAGCACCGTATTTGGACATCGTCTATAAATATTTACACCTAAACTCTATACCACAAAGCTATTGACCTTCTCTCTACTTCTGAAAATTGACGGAAGCAATTGTATAATATGGAGAGAGAGTATAACATGAAAAAAATAGGCTTATCATTAGTTATTATATTTATATTACTGATACTTCTTGGCTGTTCTAGGACTGCTACCGTGACAGGAACCATAACATATGTAGGAGAAATAGCGCTGCCGGCGGAGGGCGTAGTAGTTACTGTCAGGGTTGAGGATGTATCTCGGGCTGATGCTCCTGCAGTTACTATTGGGCAGCAAGTAATTGAGAATTACGGTCAAGTTCCTATACCTTTTGAAGTCGAGTATAATCCTGCGGACATAGATGAACGTTATGTTTATGCATTACGTGCAAGAATAGAGGTTGATGGGAAACTCTGGTTTATAAACACCAGTCGTTACGCAGTTATTACGAGGGGTAACCCTACTAGTAATATTGAGGTTATGGTGCAAAAGCAGGGTTGATGTTCATATATCAGCCCTTGGTCACTGGTTCAAATCCAGTCGCTGCCACTTAGTTTTAGGCCTAAATTACTTCATTTATGACTCGCCTCTCTCTTATTGACACAGCCTTATTTCCCCCTTCAATTCCCCAGTTCTTTGCCTGTTATCAGGAAGTAAATTAGGGAAACAATTGCTGACAATGCAGGTAACAATAGGACTGCAGTTAGGATTGCTAGGGCTATTAACTTCCATCCATGTAGCTTCTTTCCACGAATTATCCCTATGATGCAAACTGCCAAACCGGTGGTAAAGATGGTGAACCCAATTATATCTGTATCTATGCCAAAATTGGCGTACAATGGAATTGTAAGCAGGAAAACGACGATCCCGATTGCCATTATGAACAATGAGGCTGTTATTAGTTTGCCAAATCTCTCTACTAGTTTTTTCATTCGTTTGCCTGCCTTACCCACTGGTTCAAATCCAGCAGCAGCCACTTACTTTTTGAACTAATACTCCCACTTTCCATATTCGGGTAAATGCTTCATATCTTCGTATATCCAAACCATTCTATCCAGATACCAACTTTTACCCAAATACGCTAAGGATATGCCCAGTATTGCTGGCCATATGGACAGAGTGACTATCGCCCAAATTGATAAGACCATTCCTACTAAGGAGATACCATTAAGGATGTTAGGGACATTTTGATGATAACTGGGAACATCTACTTTATCCCTGTTCGACCACACACGTTCTCCTAGAACAGCTTTTGATGCCCAGCTCTTTGTCGACTTAGTTTTTTTGAAAACTACGGGATTAAAGAACATCCAAGCCAATGCTATTATCGCTGGTATAAAGGACCACCATCCTATCCAAACTCTACTCCAAAAAGCTAGGACAATTATTGGCAGCACTGAATATCTCGTCCATACACTCCAAGGGTTTGCGTGTTTCATCCAGGTTTCATCTGTAAGTTTAAATAGTTTTGCTATTTCTCTTTCAAGCGTCATGGTTTCCCTCCCCTAATACTTAATCCCTACAGACAATAACAGCTACTTTTATTATGCAGTAATTATACCGTATTTAATCTTGACCATTTCCAATTTACAGCTAAAATATGTGCCACATTCCTGTTGACCTTCTCTCTACTCCTGAAAATTGACGGAGGCAATTGTATAATGAGAGAACGATGTACAACTCATCAGCGCTAATTGAATAAGCTGGTAAAACTATGAAGGAGTAGTAGGATGAAAGCTATTGGTATTGTTGGCAGCCCAAGGAAGAATGGCAATACAGAGACTATTACCAGATATATTTTAAAGGGAATAGAGGAGGAGGGAATAGAGGAGGAGGGAATAGAGTCTGAACTTATTAGGCTAGCCGGCCTTGATATACGCCCTTGTGATGATTGTAGAGCCTGCCAGACCGGAAAGATATGCCCTATAGACGATGATTTACTCCCGATATACGCTAAAATGAAGGAGGCAGATGCCATAATATTGACGTCCCCAGTATACTATGGCTCAGCAACTGCTTTACTGAGGGCATTTATGGAAAGAACCGGCTTTATTTCCCGGGGCGAAGGTAATGTTTTCCAAGGGAAAGTGGGTGGGCCTTTTGTGGTGGCACGCCGCTCTAGTCAGTTCTTTACCCAGGCTCAAATTTATTTCTGGTTTCATGTACTAGGATTTTTTATACCTGGCTCAAATCATCCTAATATTTCGTTTGGATGGGATAGGGGAGAGGTTGAAAAAGATGAGGAAGCGTTTATAACAGCTCGGAATTTCAGTAAGAATACAGCCCTTTTGATAAAGAAATTGAGAACATAGCTAAGAACTAGAAAAGCGAAACTGGCCCTCATAAGCCTTTGGTCGGTGGTTCAAATCCACCCGCTGCCAGGTTTGTTTTGGCTGCGCTGGCAATTTTTACGTGTAGCATGGTTACTAGACTCCACCCAACCACTCCAACAAACCAAATTCTATGATAGATATAACAACGGCGATACAAATACCAAAACCTGCCCCCTTCGCTATTTCGCCTTTACGCGTAAAAGCAAAAACGGCCGATGCCAAAATAGCTGCACCTACTAGGCCAAGGCCGACAATGAAACAAGCATTTGATATGTTCGATACCCACGTCCTCCCAGCCGCATTGTGCACCAGCTGGAAGACAACGGCAGCTATGGCTACAACAAGAGGTGGAATTGCTGTGGCGAATATTGCGACTTTACGGGGCTTGGTCATACTCTTGTGAGGTCGAAGTATCCACGCCAGAACACCAGTGACGATCATTAGAGGAATAATTGTAGTTATCATCACTGGCCCCCTTGTTAGTCACACTGCAATAATTTATTTTTATTTGTACTATTTGTCAATACCCTAGAGTTCGGCGCTTCGAATCGTCCTGCTTTGACTATCTCTGTACTTTGTGCTATTTTTCAAACTACCAAAGCCATGGGAGGTGACATTATGTCTCGGGTACTGATTGCATACGCCAGTATGACCGGTAACACTGAAAAAATGGCTGAATATATTGCTGAGGGAGTGCGTTTTAGCGGGTGTGAAGCGGTGACGAAAAATATCTCAGGGATTAAGGACGCCGACGCTTTAGAAGGGTTTAATGGATATATCTTTGGCTCTCCAACCTATCACCGTGACATGGCTGGTAACATGAAGACCTTTCTTTTCTTAGCTAAGAGAGCGAATTTAGAGGGGAGGTCAGCTGGCGCCTTCGGCTCATATACGCACAGCGGTGACGCGCCGTCACTTATTTTGGAGACGATGGAGTACGTCTTCAAGATGGAACCATTTGAACTCGGTTCATTTAACCTGAAAGAGGACCTTATTGATACACCAGATGGCAAGCGTGCCTGTCAGGACTACGGTAAGAACTTTGGGCAAAAACTCAAATAATCTTATCGCCTGTTCGAATCCACCCGCTGCCGGTTCTGTTACTTCAATAGCAGTTTCCAGGTTACCTGTGATATGTTTCCATCCGCTTGGAATTGCGGGTAGCTAAGGTATCTCAGATATCTTATGGCATGTAGTCAAAGAAGCTCTTATCCAGGTCTCCTATATTGGAGTAGCCGCGACTTTCCCAGTAGCCGCGATAGAGTTCATCATCGGAGAGCTCAATCCTGGTGATCCATTTTATCCATTTGTAGCCCCACTTGCTCTCCGCGACTAGCTGGAATGGATAGCCCCGTTCCGGTGGCATGGTGATTTCATTCATCTTGTAGGCCATGATGATATCGTTATCCATAATGTAGTCTATAGGGAAGGAGGTGGTGTAATCATCGTAAGCATGGAAGATGACCGTCTTGGCCTCCGGCAGTACCCCGGCGTCATTCAATATATCGCTCACCAGTATGCCTTCCCAGAGGATATCGGCACTCCATCCTTCCACACAATTCAGCCTTACCATTTTCGTGTATGGCTCGTAAGTATCAATCACCTCGTCATAGGCAAAGTTCAGAGGTTTCTCCACTAGGCCGTTGACTTCGAGTTCATATGTGGCGATATCAACATACTGTGGTCCCTTGATGGAGTTCTCGCGGAAGTCATTAACCGAGGAGAGATTTTTCCCTTCGTATTCCCTGATCTCAACAGCCTGCAGTTCTGCAGATTTGACATTGCTGGTAAACCCCGCTTTTTGGATTGAAAAGAAAATTCCAGCTGCAGACAGTAAGACCACTGCCAAAGGGATCCCGATATAAAGCAGTTTGCGTCTCATAACATATGCCCCCACTTCCAGATTTGGCTCAAATCAGTCTCATATTTAATGGTGACGCTTTTTGTGATAAACATCAGTGACTTTTATCACATAGACAGGTGGGACAGATAAAGTTAAATATTCGGAGTGACTAATAAGGAGGAATTATAAAAACTAGACTTGGTGCCGAGCCATTGGTCGGCGGTTCGAATCCACCCGCGGCCAGTTTATTTGCTTTCTTACTCTATGCAAATTCGTCTTTAGATAGAGAAATCAGTACTACGGCTGGTATCCCCAGGATAATTAAAGACAATACAGCTGCAATTGAACCAGCAAGAGACCACCGCCATCGCTTCCTTAGCACGGCGAGTATTCCGCCTACTATAGCAAGTAGGGCAATTATGACGGCCGGTATGGACATACCGAATATGATGCTTGGCACAAACGGAGGCATATCTCCCTTGGCAAATCCGCTGCCAATATCACCTAGGCCGATTGCGTAACTGGCAATTCCAACCGCGCCGAGGACTCCAGAAAGGATTGAGAGAATTCCTCCAATTAAAGGCTTTGCAGATTTTTTCAATTTCCTATTTCACAACCCAGGGTTCTCGAGAAATCGCCCTGGTCAAATTTTCATAACCATCTTTTGTGACTAAATAGACATCCTCAGGGTAATTTCCTAATTCTCTGAATTTGGGTATATCCAGGGCAGGAATTTCAATCGTGAAGATCATCCCAGGTTCTAGAATACGATGGTCCGTTGCCGTAATCCAGGGAGGTTCGTGGAAATAGAGACCGACCGAATGTCCCATGAATAGGTGGGAATAAAGGCATTCTACCCCCTGGGCCTTCAGATCCTTCGGCACATCTTTAATGACGGTCATGGCTGCCGCATGAATATCTGATATTTTCGCTCCTGGTTTGATGGCTTTTTCAGCTGCTTTTTGCCCTTCTTCCGCAACGCCAAAGAGGCGTTTTTCAAGCTGGCTCTGTTCTCCCAACCACACCATTCTCTGCATATCCACTCGATACCCCTTCAGGCTTGCTCCGCCATCGAAATAGAGCTGCCTGCCTGCCTCCAGTTTTTTATCCGAGGGTCGTCCGGTGGACATGCTGTAATGCCTGGCACCGCCCCGAAACATTATCTCTCCATGCATCGGTGTATCATAGGCACCCTGGTCTATAAAACTCTTCTCCAGGATGTATAGGAGTTCACGCTCTGTCATACCGATCTTTATCTTTTGCACGGCTTCCTGGATCCCGTTTACGCTGATCTTGCAGACCTCACGCATGACGCCGATCTCCCAATTGGTTTTGATAGAGCGCGAAGACCAGATAAGATCCGTGCTATTGGTGAAAGTTGCCTTGGGAAGGCCTTTCTTGATCCTTTCAAATTCGGAGAAGCTGGCTTCCATATAGATGTAGGCCGGGCCACCTTCTTCCGTTCCGATCACTCCTTTTTCCAGTCCCAGCTCTTTTATTTTTTTAATAAAGATCCCCGTAGGTTCCTGAGGTAAATGCCAGTGGTCAGCTCCTCCCCAGGGCAGGATATTCTCGTCTTCAACCCAACTCATATGCATTGCCAGCACATGACAAATCTGTGGCACAATTAAAACAGGGTTTCCTTTTTGAGGGACAATTGCGCCGTGAAGCAAGGGGAAATACCAGGTTTTACGAAAACCGGTGAAGTAAGTTAAATCTTCTTTGGCAAAGAGTAACAGCGCATCAACCCCCGTTTCTTTCATCCTTTTCTGGACCTTTTCTAGCCTTAGATCGTATTCCTCGCGGGGTATCTCAGGGAAAGGGATATCTTTTTTCATACGGCTCTCCTTACTTCACTGAATTTTATATGCACGAGTGGCTAAATTATAGTCCTGTTTGGCGGGAGGTCAATACATAGAAAAAATGGATAGGTAGGTAATGGTTCGAATCCACCCGCTGCCAGTTTTTTATATTACTTGGGGCGTGCGGGATGTACTCGCCGATATTAGTGAAGCAGTTTATCATAATATGTTATTCCGTTGGCTTAATCATGCGGGGATGTATGGCAAGTGTTCCACCATCTACAATTATTTCCTGTCCAGTTATATAATCTGATTCAGAAGAAACAAGGAACAAGACGACATTGGCTATATCCTCTGGCCTTGCCGGCCTCCCTAAAGGTATTCTCTTTATACCCTCAATGAAATCGGGACGGTCTTTTATTAGAGCCTCCATCATGGCCGTCATGGTCATGCCTGGGCTCACTGCATTAACGTTTATATTGTATTTCCCCCACTCTACGGCTAGCACTTTAGTAAGCTGAACAATGCCAGCTTTACTGGCAACATAAGCTGCCTGCCCCGGTGTACCGATATGTGCTCCAATTGAGGCGATATTAACAATCTTTCCCCGTTTCCGCTCTATCATGTGCCTAGCAACCGCTTGGCTACACAAGAATTGACTTTTAAGGTTAATGTCTATGATGTTATACCACTGGTTCTCGGTTAGTTCTAATGTCGGCACAAGCTTATTTACACCGGCGTTGTTCACGAGGATGTCTATCTTTTGGTATTTATCCAGCGTTTGTGCAACCAGGTTACTGACCTCTTTGCTATTGGATACGTCAGCTTTCACCGGTTGTGCCTGCCCCCCCAGAGACTTAACTTCGTCAGCCACCTTTTTAATCGATTCGATGTTCCTGCCATTGACTATTACGGCGGCACCTTCTTTAGCCAGGGTGAGGGCAATCGCCTGTCCAATTCCTTGACTTGCTCCAGTAACTATGGCTACCTGTCCTTCTAGTCGCATTTCTATTCCACTCCTGCGTTGTCTGCTATGAATTGAATTATACCACTATATCATGAGTTGGTAATATCAAGCAGCGGAGATTAATACCCGGGCATGTGAGATGTGGCAAAAAAGTGAGCCAGACAGCTTATTAGGCAAGGTATGCTACAACTATGGCTGGTTCAAAGCCAGCCACTGCCAGTATGTTTTTCGGAGGCTCCTAGCCTATAAATATCCCGGGTCCTGGCTTGCCATCAAATCTGGCATCTCCGAGTCTTGGGCTAACGTCAGTTCAAAGATATATGATGGTGGCACATAATAGAATTAAGTGTTCCAACTAGACATGCGCTTGACCTTTAATTGCCCAGTATTTATTCTATTGGTGGTACTTTTGTAATGTTTTTGTAATATAATTAGCACTATTAGCCTAGTATTTTGGTAATGGTATTGCAATAATTTATTTGTTGGGGGGAATCGGGGCAGTGAAATGGGGACGGAGAAGTGAATACGGATTCACCTTAATTGAGCTGCTTATCGTGGTGGCCATCCTTGGCCTTCTGGCAGGAGTGGTCATACCCAATGTGGGCAGATTTATCGGCCGGGGAGAAACGGAGGCCGCCGAGACGGAATTTGCCAATGTTCAATCAGCAGTGGTAGCGATGATGGTGGATAACCAGTTAAGTTCATTGTCGAATCCCGTGCTGGAAGCGAACGCCACCAATAACATGGGCGCTTTCCCGGATACGTCTGTCTGTGGGGTTGCTAAGCTAACTGACGCTAACGGAGATAATTTCACCTTTCTGGCTGACAAAGATGGCTATATCCTTTATCAGCATGACCTTGATGCCGATGGAACCACTAATAACTTGGTCAACTATGTTACCACGGAAAATACCACGGGCACATATTACGTTGATACAAGCGGCACGGTATATCAGAAGACCACCGGTCATGAGTAAATTTTTTAATTCTCAGTTTGCCATTTGGCAACGGAGGCTGAAAATGAAAAGGTTATTTTACATTTCTGTTGTAGCGATTTCGCTCATTAGTCTGGTGATAATACCTTACCCTGTTAGTGCACAGTCTCCTGCCGAAGTCTGGGTGGATGATGCCTGGGATGGGTCAGCCGACGGCACTTCGGTGGATGGGCATACCATTGGGATTGATGCCTTCGCTGCAATCCAGGATGGAATTAACGCTGTAGTTGACGGAGGCACGGTTCATGTTGCCGCGGGTGATTACGATAGTATCAGCATACCTTCGGGCAAGAATGTAGCTGTAAAAGGTGCCGGGGCTCTGGGTACAACTATCGATGGTGGCGGCAGCGGGTCCGTAATAAATGCCAATGGCGTGGGTCCAAATACCAGGATTGAAGGTTTTACCATTACCAACGGCAACGGTTCACCGGGGGGTGGTGGCATATACATCAACGCTTGTTCGCCAACGATTACCAGCTGCATCATTACCAACAATACTGGCCCCGTCGCGGCCGGTATTCTCATCAATTTCTCATCCAGTAAGCCCATCATCAGCAATTGTCTGATAAAAGATAACACGGCCACCAGCAGCGGGGGTGGTATTTATATCGCCGGTTCGGCAAAGCCGACCATCCTTAACTGCACCATCGTGAATAATACGGCGGGTAACGGCGCGGGAATTTTGAATGTTTCGTCGGGTTCTGCCATAACCAATACCATTATTTACGATAATAGTACCGGTAATCTCACCGTGAGCGGCAGCCCGAGTCCCAGCGTGAACTACTGCTGTATTGGTGGTGGCTGGTCATCAGGGACCGGCAATACCGGTGATGACCCTTCATTTGTCGGTTCAGGAGATTACCACCTGGATTCCGGTTCGTCCTGTATTGATACTGGAGACCCGGCTTTCAGTGGTCCTCCGTTAACCGACCTTGACGGCAATACGAGAATAGTAAATTCGGTGGTTGACATGGGAGCCTATGAGTATGGTTCCTCGGATGGAGAACCGCCCGCAGCCTCAAATCCGATTCCTGCTGATGGCTCATATACGGCTGATACCACTCCTGATATCTCTGTCGACCTAGCAGACGGCCAGAGCGGCGTTGACGAGGCTACAATAGCGCTCACGGTTGAGGGAGATTCAGTCGTTCACAGCTGGGACGGTTCCACCGTATCCTACACGCCGGCAGTTGCCTTCGCTATTGGTCAGGTGGTTGATGTCTCATTGGATGCTAGCGATGCGGCGGGAAATCCCATGGCTACGTACTCCTGGTCATTCACTGTCTCACCTGAATACACGCTGACGATTGGTGTTGACCCAGCTGACAGCGGCACGGTCAGTGTTGACCCGACGGGTCCTCTTCATTATGGCGATACCGTGCATCTTACGGCGGCGCCCGGTGGTGGCTATGTTTTTGACCACTGGGGTGGAGACCTCAGCGGCTCGGATAATCCTGCCTCCTTCACCATTGAAGGTGATATGGACATCATGGCTTATTTCACATCGTCCGAATACACGCTGACGATTGGTGTTGACCCAGCTGGCAGCGGCACGGTCAGCGTTGACCCGACGGGTCCTCTTCATTATGGCGATACCGTGCATCTTACGGCGGCGC
>CAZBMB010000001.1:116333-155440 GCA_964493435.1 uncultured Dehalococcoidaceae bacterium
CTCAGCGGCTCGGATAATCCTGCCTCCTTCACCATTGAAGGTGATATGGACATCACGGCTTATTTCACCGAGGAGTTGCCGCCGGTTGCTAGTGCTTATGAAATCAAGAGCGATGCCGTAAACAAATTAGAAGATGCCAAGGGTGAAGACAGGTTAACTAACAAAAGAATTGACAGAATAATCTGGTTTATAAAAGCCAGCCTGAATAGTAACTCTTGGGAAGATAATGAATCACGACTGGATGCCAGACATGGCAACAGGGTGTTTAATTGGGAAATGGCCGCCGCCACGAGTTTACAGGTACAGATAAAGCTGTTTGAGCGGCAGGTACCGGCATTGGAAAGGACTATTGCTCGGAAGGAAAAGAGAGGGCGCCCCACCGATAGGGAAGAAGCCAGCCTGGCTGCAATTCAGGCGGCGTTGCCGGTATTTCAGGAGGTTCTGGGCGACCTTGCTGAAGCCGATAAGGTGCTTGCCGAAGTCGCCATTGAAGATGCCCGAAATACGCCGGTTCAGAATCCCAGATTCGAGGGGTTTTATGACCGGTATATAGCTAGAGCTGAACACGAACTGGACAGGGCCATGCAGTTACTCGATAACAGCCCGGGAAAGGCAATCCTGTATTTTGAGAAGGCCTGGCAGTATGCCCAGGGAGCGATAAAATTTGCCAGTAGAAGTTAGATTAATCGAAAATTTCAGGTGATAAACCTATATCCCTCCTGTAGATAAGCGCAAAGGTCTTGGATAAGGTTTTGGTTCCACCTTTTATCCGGCACTTTTTGTCGTCTCATAAGCCATTGGTCGGCGGTTCGAACCCACCCGCTGCCAGTATTGCTTTTCAGAAGACGCTCTAATTGTCTGAACATTCTGGTTCTCTTGCGCAGCAGTATAAATTAGCGTATAATGATAATTGGTTTAGTACTGGTTATCACATAATGAGTCGAACTTCACAGGTTTCCTCTATTGGGTGACCAAGCTCTAACCAAATAAGAAGAGAGGAGGTCATCCAATGTCTTTCAAAGACAAGACGCTCGAATGTTCCGAATGTGGGAGTGAGTTTACCTTTAGCGCTGAAGAACAGGAGTTCTTTGAGTCAAAAGGGTACACAAACGAGCCCAAACGCTGCCCCGAATGTCGCCAGGCGAGAAAGCAAACACGCTACGGGAACAGCGGCTCCACGTCCTATCGCCAGATGTTCCCGGCGGTATGTGCCGAGTGTGGCAAGGAGACGGAAGTTCCGTTCCAGCCACGAGAAGATAGGCCGGTATATTGCAGCGATTGCTTTCGCAAAGTAAGATCGAGTAAGTAAGGAAGGTTTAAATTCGAGTCGCATCAGGGTTGGGCAACTGACCCTGATGTGACCCTGGAAAGTGTGAGTTTTATCGTTGGAAGTAGTTATACGCGAAGGTGAGTCACAGGAAGCATTATTGCGTCGCTTTCAAAGAATGGTACAGATGAGTGGCGTTCTGAGAGAAGCGAAGGCACATCGTCATTTTATATCCAGGCGAGACGCTGCCCGTATTAAGGCTAAAAATAGCGCCAAGAGAAGACGGCGTCAGAACTATTGAGTGGAGAGGGAAACGATATTCTAAAAGGGGGCATATCATGAAAATCTATGTAGGCAATTTACCCTTTGATGTGACCGAAGAGGAGCTTCGTGAGGAATTCGCTGCTTTTGGGCAAGTAGAGTCCGTGGCCGTTCCAACCGACAGATATAGTGGCAGACCAAGAGGGTTCGCCTTCGTTGAGATGCCTTCAGTATCTGAAGGTCAGGCTGCGATTGCCGGACTCAACGAGAAAACACTAAAAGAACGGACCCTCAAGGTTAGCGCGGCTCGACCTCGTTCTGATGACAGAGGTGGTGGAGGATATGGAGGCAGGAGAGGTGGTGGGCCTGGTGGCGGAGGCGGTGGCGGAGGGAGATTTAGAAGGTACTAACCTGAAGCAAATCCTCAGCAAAGGGGGGTAGTGAAAGAAGTAAATTGGTATCAACTGGTCACTCCCCCTAACCTTGGTCGTGGAGAATGCGGTTAGTAAAGTAAGCTAGATAGCTTATTAATTGGCTGTACTACAACTGCCACTGGTTCGAGTCCACCCGCTGCCAGTTTTTATTTAGCTTCTGGGCGTGTGGAATATACTGACGCCAATTAACTGTAAATCGGTATTGGTGGAAGGTAGCATGAGGGTGTAAGCAGCGTGCTCCAATTTAATCATCAAGGCCGAATATTTCAGTGAAGGCGTCAATACACTTGAGTAGATTCAAACCTCTTTCCGTTGCCTGATACGTCACTGATGGATTACCTGCTTTCACAATGTCAAGGTAGCCTTGGCCTATAAGGAAACCCAGGTACTTCTTCATCTGAATATAGCTCATATTAGCGTTATACATAATCTTTGTTTTGGCGGCGCCATTCGCACCTATTCTCAACATCTCGGCGATTATTTCAACATCGGAACGGCGCTGGTTCACTCTCATCAGCTGACATTGCCACCATTTTACTAATGCGGATTTATAATACCAGAGGTGTCCTATCCAGGTGCAAAACAACATACGGACGCTTTGGAGAAGAGCTTATTCTCACCAACTTCTGCAATCTCTCTATACTTCTAATTTTCGGCCTATTTTGAAATTATTACTTTTAAACTAGCTTCAGTGCAGGACGAAAGTACTATCATTTCATCAACCATTATTGACCTGTTTAGGTTCTTTAGCTTCAATATTGCTGTTATTTGTTGATTTCAATGCAGGACTAATATACTAGTCCTTTTTTTAATCATTTATAACCTTAATGGGTGAAGAGACTGAGATAGAAAAGTAACGAGACAAGTTTAAGTAAACTGTGGGCTATCTTGGAAGCGGGGTGGGATGGTGGTATTGTGGTTAATTAATGAATGAACTACCAGAAAATTTTTCCATAGCTGGGCGTGAGGAATGTAGTTATGGCTCTGGAGGGGGTAAGCAGTTATTTGACAGAGATTAAGCCGTGCTTGATAGCGATCACTACCGCATCAGTGCGGTCATTGGCATTCAGCTTGACCAATATTGCAGTGACATGATTCTTGATGGTGCTCTCGCTAATGTCAAGCTTGGCAGCGACCTGCTTGTTGGGATAGCCCTGAGCGATATAATTAAGGATTTCCATCTCTCTGGAAGTGAGCCGCATCCCGAAGGCTGCAGCCTCCTCACCGATCTTTTGCTGCAGGTTTGATAGTTCTTCGGCGTAGAAACGCTTGTATAGATGGCCCCCCCGTCTCCACCCTATGAGCCAAACCGTAGCTAATCCACAAATAGCCAACGGTGCTACAACATTGATTCCAATCCCCAGCGAGATTAAGATGATGATAGTAATCAAAATAGCGAACAAGAAAATAGCTATGTTAAGGCCCCACCTTGCTACGTTTGCCTTGTTTCTCGCACTCTGCATAGCCACCTCTTCTATATTCGGGTAACTATGCGCGGTTTCTTCTGCTCCGTACATATCATTCTATCTCGCTTATTAAATAAAAAAGGGGTACCAGCAACCACCGCCTGATTTACGGTTGCTGACACCCCTTTCATCATCACACACCTAAGCCAATATGCTATTTTTAAGGTATTTTACATCAGGTAAGCTCTATTATATTCCTTTCATCACTGAAGTCAATACCATTGCTGCTAATGATAGAATCCACCCGCCATAAATTTGTTTTTAACTCTTATTGATTAGATTCAGAAGTTGATTTTAGAAATAATGTCATCATAAAAATGATTAGACCTAAACCGGCCAGAAAGACGGCTCCGGCAAGGAAAGTCCCGGTCAAATCAGCAAGTGTTCCCATTACCAGCGGTCCGGCGAATCCCCCAATCTCGGCAACACAGAAGAATATGCCCCCCGCCAGCCCCATATGCTTTTCGCCTACTTCAGGGGTATCCATCAATATGAGCATCACAATGGGAAACAGGGACGGCCCGGCAATGCCGAACAGGACCAACCCCGCAAACAGGGGGAAGCCCGATGTCTTCACCGACACTAAAAGTGCCGCCGCTGCTGCCAAAGCCAGAAGGGCTAGAATCCGACCCCTCAAGTGCGGCGGCACCAGCCTGGGAATAACTAAAACTGCGGCGATGCCGGCAATAATGGGTATGGAAGCCACAAACCCTGCCGTTGCCGGCGACATACCATTGCTTTCCATAATCTTGGGAAGCCAGTTGGTAAAGCCATGCATGATGGCGAATGATAAAAGCCCCATTATCAGAATAAGGCGGACGTTTCGTATTTTGATGAGCCTGCTGAAGACCCTGCCGATATTTTCACCTTCTGTAGACCCGGTTGGCTCAATATCTCTAGCCAGTAACAACCACAGCAAGGCGATGATGAAGACCAGAAAGCCATAGTAAACATAGGTAAGTCTCCAGCTATACCCGGCTATGGGCATGATAATACTATTTGTCGCCGCCAGAGCGAACAGGCCTCCAATCCAGGGTCCAGTGGTATAGATACCAACGGCTGTCCCACGACCTTTTCCCCTGAACCAGCTGGCAATCGTTTTAGGGGCGCCTATAGATATCAGGGGACCACCAATACCGAAGATAGCGACGACGGGTAACAAGCTGCCAAATCCAGTGGGGAAATAACGTAAAGACACCGATAAGCCAATGATGACGGTACCGATGAAAAGAGATTTCCGCACCCCCCACTTATCAATGATGGTACCAGCTATTATGGCGACAAATATATAGGTCAGTTGCCAGGAACCCAGGACAATGCCCATCTGGCTGTAGGACATGTTAAGGTCTGCTAGGATTGGTGTGACGAGAGGAGCTATCGAGCGATTGACCAGACCAAAAGCAACGTACAGAAGCCATACCATGGTCAGGATGGCCCACCGATAACGTTTAAGATAGGGCTCTATGCCCTGCTTGTCAGGCAAGGGTGAACCCGCCCCACATGTACTCAGATCTCAGCATATGATATGCTTAAATAAATGCACCAAAATGGCAGTGAATGTCAAGTAGAGCCCAAGATGGAACACTTCGTTGTGTTGCTACCGAAACTAGTCTCTTCACCATCGGGAGCAGTACGCAAAATAAGAATATCGTTTCTATATTGAGCAACATGACGGCCGGTCAACTATTATAACAAAGGAGGGAAGATGATGGGTACGGTTCTGGATGCCGGACATATTTTTCACCACTACCTGGAAAGTGCGATACCGGAAGAAGAGTGGCAGCGCATGTCGGTTGAAGAGGCACTGGGACTTACTGAAGATATTACGGCCTTATTTGATGGGAAGATGTCAGCGAGTGAATTCAGCGAAAAATACAGATTACCCAGAAGTCATTAGATTCACCCGCTGTCAGTCGTTATTTCTCCTGCCTGTCTTTTACTGGACTGCTAAGCTGCTGGAGCTATTACTGCAAGTCTTTCAATTTCTCTTCGTATTCTGTTTTGTCTATTTCCCCGCGTGCATACCTGGTCTTGAGTATTTCCAGCGCCCTGACATCTCCACCGGTGTGGCTCGAGGACGTGGCGTGATTACTGCGCGCGAGAGAAACAACTAGCCATACGATCAGCCCAATTACGACCAACCATATAATGCCCATCATTGACCAACCTCCCAATCCGGTCATCATCCAGGGCCCCGTCATTCCATGCTCAAACATTTCCGTTCTGCAGGCCTCCCATCCTGTCGACATTGCGGCAACGAGGGGTATAATAACCAGAGCTGCCAGTATTACTCCCCCGACTATCAAGCCTATCTTCAGGTTCTTGTCCATACTGCATGCTCCTTCACATTCACATACCTATTGCTTCCATTACTTTGATTCTAATGGGCTATTGCACATAAACATATGACTTATATCACTTATTTAAGAATAGAATGGCATACCGCTCTTTGTAGTTTCACCTGTATTTAATATAATGGACGTGTAATGGTGACTGGTAAAAGCTCGCACAAGAGGCAATATATCATTATCGGCTTGCTGATAACAACGACGTGTATCACAGTTGTTGGTTCTGTTTTTCTTATTGTGAATTGGGAACACGTGAGCCGACTTCAGCCCCACAGTTATTCCGGGCTTTTTCTCATATCCTTACTGGCTGGTGCGCCGATACCGATACTGACCCCAGGTATTATCGTCACGTTTGTTCTTGGCAGCATTTTAAATCCCGTGTTGGTGGGAGTAGTTGCCGGGCTGGGTAATGCTGCGGGAAATATCCTTGCTTATTTGACCGGCCGTGGTGGCATCCGATTTTTTTCGACTATCGGCATTTTTAGCCAGGCTGGTGAACCTGACTCTGGTCAAATAGGGCGATTTTTTAAGAAGATAAAGGGGTCGCGATTACTGGGCTTCGCTAATCGAGAGGGGGTGGTAGCCGTTTTCTTATTGTCTATTTTCCCCAATCCTCTTCTCACACCCATGGTTCTCAGTCTGGGAGCAGCCCGTTTCAATTTGATGAAATTACTACTGGCCTGCTGGGCAGGCCAGACAATTCAGGCGATGCTCCTGGCTTATATAGGTCATTTCGGTTTGCGTTCTCTATTGCGTTTTCTGGGTATATTCGGTGGGATTTAGGAATATAAGCCCTTAGTCGGTGGTTCGAATACGCTCGCTTCAGCTTTACGCTTGAAATGCCTCGAGCAGAGATACTCATGGCCCCCACAGCTGGTATTGAATTTTAAGGTCTGCTGGTCTATTATTGGTAATAATAGCCTGCAATCCAATTTGAGTTAGCCGCCAAATGGAGGTGAAATATGATTGAACGTGTTCATGAACATATCATAACCGAACTTCAACAAAATACTCGTACCGATACCATCTTCATACTCACCGCGATTCTCTTGAATCTTATAGCTCTGGGCGTAAACTCGGCAGTGGCTCAAGGTTCAGATAAAGATGCTACTGTTTGGACCGTGTTCTTTACCTTTTTCAGCCTCGTCATCGCGGTCAATTTTGTTGTAGAGCTGGGACTATTAAAAGGAAAACAAACCAGAATCAAGTTGATAAACGGGCTTCTCAAGATGTACAAAGACCAGGGTGTCGAAGGATACTACGATGAGTCTCTGTTAAGCAATTACGCGCTGAGATACAATCTCTTTCTTTTCGTAGTGGTATTCACCGGGCTGATAGCGCTTATCGTACCTCTGGTACTGATAATATAATTCTGATGGAATAAAGATACACCGGTTCGAATCCGCCGCTGTCACATGGTTATCGGTTTCTTCATTTGACTGCCAGAGGGTTGACCGGGGAGCCTACGGCGCCGGTGATTGGCAGAGGTGTCCCGATAAATAAGAACTCATATATCCTGTCTTCTGCAGAATCGGCAGACAGGACCTCAAAATTAAACATTTCCCCAATCAGCATGCCCATGTCACGTATCGCTACCATGTGCAGTGGTAAAAAACAGTCATCAGCAAACCCGCAGGGAAACACTTCAAGGCCGATTGTGTCCGCAGCTACGGCAGCTACCCTGTGTTGAGACAACCAGCGCGCGCACTCAAAGCTCAGGCCGGGCCAGGTATCGGTATAAGCTTTCTTATCATGCTCACGTAGCCATTTCTGAATGAAACCGGTTCGTATGCATATTATATCGCCCTGGCGTACGTTAACTTCTTGCTGTTTGGCGCAAGCGTCAAGTTCTTCGGGGGTGATACCGTGGTCGGTCTCCAGTATATCCTTGCCCTGAGAGCGAGCGATATCCAGTAAAACGCCTCTGCCGACAATACCATCACAGGCCTTATCAATACTGTTATGCCTGGCGCCAGTGCCCGTAACCTCGGTCATACTATAGCCGTTATATAATTTGCCATCGTAGAAAACGTGCGCCAGCGAATCCCAGTGGGTGGCGCTCTGGAGAGGCATGATTAAAACATCATCAGCAAATTGTGCTCCGCCGGGCAATGTTTGGGCGCCAATCGCGGCATCACCTCCGTGCGCCAGCATGAGGTGAACGGGATTGAATCGCCTCAGGCTGACCAGGTCGGGACCGTCCTTATCGTAATTAAGCCCCAGCCGGAAGACTTCGCCTTTTCTGGCCAGTCTTGCTGCTTCAATAATGCAATCCGGGTTAATGTAATTCAGTGTGCCGCGCTCATCATCATCACCCCACTTCCCCCAGTTACTCAATTCCTTACCCGTTTGACGAACGAGCTTTGAGTTCCTAACTTCAGGCATGTGCTTTCTCACTGACCTTTTCCACAATTATACAGGTGACTTGTTAAAGTTCAACGGCTTCTTCCTGAGCTATAACCATTTTGGGAGTTGCAATGAATTCAGTCAGAAATTCGTCTGGCTGAGCGCTTCGCAAGCGTTCTGTGGCTCTCAGAGCCGATGCCAAATCGTCAAACCAGAACATTTCATATCCGAAGATGTCAAATTCGGCAACGGTTCCTCCGGCCGGAGGATATTTGTGAATGACTACGTTAATGGTGTATTTCTTTGCTTCGGGGAGCATTTTGTCTTTTGCCCATGGAGCATGCTTTTCGCGCCACGCCTGGTACGCCTGGTCAGGGTCAATACCCGGTTTGAGGCTAAATACCGATATGAGCTTCACCATTTAGGTTACCTCTCGCTCGAAATCCTGTTTTCTGATACCTGTGTTCTGCCGGAAATCTAAAGCTCAATTTCTTCTTCATGGGCGATAAACCTTTTAGCAGGAGTGATACGCTCTGTATGAAACTCATCTGGCTGAGCACCTTGAACTCGTCCCACGGCTCTTTGCGCGGACTCCATATCGTCAAACCAGAATTCGGCAATGCCCCACATATCTTCAACGGGAACATCCCCGAATCTATGGATTACTCTATTCGTGTTGTATTTCCTTACTTCCGGGAGCGTTAGATTCTTCGCGTACAAAGCGTGTTCGCCGCGCCACATCTGGTATGTCTCATCGGGGTTAATACCCGGCTTGAGACCAAATATGGCATTGAATTTGAATTTTGGCACTACTGGACTCCTTTTCTCCATTCCGGAAATGATCTCCGCTCAGGTATGCTGAAATCTATTTCGTCCAGGTTATCCGCTATTGGCTTGCGCCCGTAGGTATGTATGGCGGCGACGGCGGCGTGGACATGAGCGGGAGGGGTATCCATTGGAATATTAGCCAGGAATATGTTCAGTTCATGGTCCCGGGCAAAGGCATCGATGAAGCGCTTAGCGGTGCTCACAATCTTTTCTACTGGCCCGTCGCGTAAGAGGCGGGCATTCAATCCGGCCGTAACGCGAACGCTGATGCCCTGCTCCCGATACTTGGCGGTATAATCGCGGACTGGCTCTAGGGGGTACTCTTCCCAGCGGCCCATACCCAGAAACAGTGATGGACTGCCCTGAGAGGCAATCTCCACATCAAAGGAGCCGTGCAGTATTCCCGCATCAAACTTCTCCGGACGCTCTTCATTATAGTCGCCACTGTTAGAGGTAGCCGTTATGCCAAGTTCTCCAGCTTTGGTCATCAGACGCTGGTTGTAGGGAACGACCCATTCTTCCATATCTCTAACCGAAAGATTCGGTACGGAAGCCCAGGCGTCAGCGCCTCTGGCGGTGGTTATACCGCAGTACTCCTTCTGCACCTTGAGATACGGTATCAGCACCTCGTCCACGATGAAGGTGAACAGCTCGCGGGCAAATTCAGGTTGCTTCCTCATATCTCTGACCAGTAACGGGTAGCTTCGCATGCCCGCCGCCATGCTGAACGGGGCGCAGAATCGGCTCTGATACACCCCATATTCGGTGCTAAACTTGATGCAGTCAAGGGCGTACCGCAAGCGGCCATCGCGGAAAAAATCAGGCGTTTTGAGCTGGCGCAAATCGTCTGGTTCCTTGACCAGCGGGTCGCGGAAATCAATGGTGGGCATGGCATTGTCACTGTAAATCATTTTCCCGCCCATACCCTCAATCTCGAAATTATACACATCAGCGACGGGCATAGGATTATCCATATCATAGTAAACGGCCACCTCGGCCATGGTATCAACAAAGGTTCTGGCGTCCCAGTAGAAAGTCCTGGCCGGTACCCCGGCAATGGCCATGGCATGGTCGTGCATCTGGGCGAAGACACGAATCCAGGGTCGGTCTTGATTTATAAAGAAACCTTTCAAATCTCTGACTGTCATGGTTTAAACCTTTTCTTTTTCGCTTAGCATTGCAGCTTATGACACCAGCTGCCTGGCTTTCTCCACGGCATCAAAGGCATCCCTGCCCCAGGCGTCAGCGCCAATCTCGTCGGCAAACTCCTGGCTTATCGGCACACCACCGATAATTACCTTCACACCGTCCCTCTGTCCGCTGTGCTTGAGTTCGGTGATGATATTTCTCATCTCCGGCATAGTTGTGGTCATGTAACAGCCCAGTCCCAGGATATCAGGCTTGCTCTCCTTTACTTTATCAATAAAAGTCGCCGCAGGCACGTCTTCTCCCAGGTCGGTGACGTTGAAATTGGCACACCGCAGCATGTCAATAACTATCTTTTTACCCAGGTTGTGCATGTCACCGGCGACAGTGCCAATGAGCACTTTGCCGGCAGTTCCGATTTGCCCGGAGGACAGATGAGGCTCAATAACCTCCATCGCTGCCCGGAAAGCTTCCGTACTCATGACAACATCCGGCCAGAAATAGACGTTCTTATTCCATAATTCCCCCGCCTCCTGGATACCCGGCACCAGAGCGTCACTGATTATGCTTGCTGAGGGGGCACCTGTTTCCAGGGCTTTTTGGGCTAGGGTCACAGCCAGGTTGTCATTGCCTTCTACTATGGCTTTTTTCAGTTCCAGCAGATTATCAGGCGTGATTCACCTCCTTAAGATTGGTCAAAGAACTGATTCAAATTTACCCGCCGCCGGCTCTGTATTTAACGGCTCAGATGCTTAATCAGCAAACCTGTCCCGGCCCACGCAGTTATCTATGCCATGCTCTCTTTTCACGAAGCGGTAAATAGCGACATCATACTCTTCCGGGTATTTGAATTTCTGCTCCGCTATCAACACGATTTGCTTGCCCAGTTCCCTTGACGCTTGCATGGCGTGCTTATCCTTGCGGACTTCCCCCTTTTTTCTGGCGTAGCCATAGACGAAGTCGGTGGAAAGCATGTGGTGCACGGAAAAGAAAGTATTGAACAGGTTCCAGACGGCCACATTTCCCAGACTGGCGCCGACTGATATGACACCGCTGACCTTGTTCGTCAACCGGTTGTTGTTGGTGTACAATGCATAGGAGCGGTCAATAAGCATCTTGGCTTGAGCCGTCGCACTCCAGAAGTAAACCGGTGTACCCCAGATAATGCCATCCGCCTCTATCAGTTTGGGATAAATCTCCTGTACGTCATCTTTTATATGGCATTGGCCGGTCTTCTCGCATGACAGACATCCGTCGCAGGGTCTTATATCCTTGTCCCAGACAGTCACAAGCTCGGTCTCGGCGCCGCAGGCCTGTGCGCTGGCGAGGGCTTCCTGCACCAGAATTTCGGTATTGCCCCCTTTTCTGGGGCTGCATACGATACCCAGAACCTTCATTTTACACCCCTTTCTTCAGCATAATCAGCAGGGCCTCGCGGGAGACAAGTCCACCGGCTGCCATATTTAGCCCATTAAATTCATTACCCATTGCGTGAGTAGCTTGATGCAAAAATCAGCATAATCGATGCTTTTCTGGTAGATGGTATATGTCTGGAGGCTGCCATCGCTGGCGATGGTGCCGATTATTAGCGCGATTGCAGCCCAGGCAAGTGACTGAGGTATCGTTAATCTTGATTTAAGGGACCAGAATTTCATGGTTCTAACCTATTATAGCAGTATTGCCACTACTCCTCATCTGGCGGCTTTTCGGCGGCGGGTAGCTCCTCAACGGGCAGCTTCAGCTCCTTTTTCAAATTAACGGCGTTGCGCGGTGCATAACCGCGCCAGTGATTGTTGAAGAAGGCGAAGGTCAGCCTGGACTGCTCCAGAGCGGGCCTCATTCTATTCGCCAGCTCCTTTATCTCTTCCAGAGAGTACAGGTATTTGTAGCGCGTCTCGCTGTCACCGATCCACCAGTTTTCCCTGTTGCGACCGTGAAAACGGAAATAGGCCATGTCAGCCGTCAGCGGGATATCGGCGGCGATGGAGGACGGGAATTTTGGCTCGTCAATCTGCACCCAGGCGACATTATGTTCCCGGAGCAGGTCGGTGGTGTGCCTGTCATCGCTCCAGCTGCGATGTCGCAGCTCGACGGCAAGCTGGTACTGCCCGAATGTCCGGATTATGGCGGTGAGTATCTGCTGGTCATACCGGTCGTTCTTGAAGCTGGGCGGGAACTGGGCCAGAAGCGCGCCGAGTTTACCTGATTTATAAAGCGGTTCCAGGCTGTTATGGAACAAGTTGACGTCTTCCGGTGATATCACCGCCGCTTCACCGGTGGCTGCCTGGTACATCCCGGGGTGGGTGAACTTCTGCCACAGTTTCACCGCGAAGCGGAAATCAGGCGGTGTTATTCGCACCCAGTTGTCAACATAGCCCGGATTTGGCGGGCGGTAGAAGGAGCTGTTTATCTCCACGGTATTGAAAAACTGGCTGTAATATTCCAGTTCGTTGGGGGTGCCGGTGGGGTAGAAGTAACCGGCCCAGGTGCCCTTACCTTTGGGATAGGACCAGCCAGAAGTGCCGATGTAAACAGCGTTTTTGTCTGCCATACCTTTTAAAACCCTTATTTAATCGGGACGGCGCGATATGACCAGAAGCATCGGTGGTTCCGAAAGCTTGCTTTCTGTCGATAGGGAAGAGACCTTCCTCCGGGTAAATCCGGTGGCGAACCCGGGGTAAGCCTTTTGAAACTGCCAGCCGGTGCCGTTGAAAAGTGTGATAAGCTCCGGCAGGCTCCATATGTGGTGGTCAAGCTCGATTATCCTCTCCAGTTTAAAGGTAAGCTCTTCGGTCTGCTTCAGAAAGAACCAGGTATTGTAATTCCGCGATTTCTTGAGGTCAAATTTCCTTTCCTCCAGGACAATCCAGTCTTTATTTCGCGAAAATCCCTTTTCCGCGTAGTTCTGGAGCAGCCATTCCTTGTTCACGATGTCCAGAGCGAAGAAGCCGCCGGGCTTCACCAGCTTGAGGCAGTCGCGCAGTATGTTCTCATTGGTCCGGTCGTCGTAAAAGCCAAATGAAGTCCAGAGGCAGACAATGCCGTCAAACGGCGGCTCATCGGTGAGGCTGGAAGTAATCCGGCGCATGTCCGCCACCTTGAATTTTGCCCGTTCGGCCAGCTTCTCTTCCCGGGCTTTGCCGGCCGCGATTTGAATATAGTGCGCTGAGATATCCGTGCCCAGGACCTGAATGCCGCGACGTGCCAGCGCCATGGAGTGGCGGCCGATACCGCAGTTCATATCAAGGACTCGCTCCGGCTGGAAGCCGTGCTCTTTCAGATGGCCGAGAAGGGCGTCTATCTCCTTGGGCGCTTGCCTGAGGCGCTCTTCAAAGTGGCCAACAAACAGCTCCGGGTGTTTTTTGAATAGTTCTTCTGTCCAGTGTGCCATGGTGGAGACCCTGTCGGCTTTGAACGCTATTTGAAGAACGTGGCGTTAGAGATGTCGCCACTTGGAAAGCATCAACTTTTCTTCGTTGAGAAAAAACTTGCCTTCTTCACTTATATCAACAACGTCGGCTCTGATGAGGAACTGCAGGGCATTCTGCCGGTAATCACGTCGGGCGAAAAACCTATGGAATATGGACTTGGGTTTCAGTTCCAGTTCTTCAATGGTCATGGCATTTTTTGAACTCATGGCATTTTTCTGCCGGAACGCCTTGATTACCTTGGGGACGGCGCGCATTATCATCCAGTAGGGAATGAAGATAACCGACACGATGAATAATAAGATTATCAGTATAATGAACAGTATGCCTCGCACATCCATAATCAAATCACCTCAATCGCTTCGTTATTGTTATTAGCGGTGCCAGTTACGCACCAGTGGAATCAGGAAAGCCACACACCCGGCGAAAAAAACTATGCTTCCACTGAGACCAAGCAGGTCATTGTCAGTCAGGCTCTGCGCGATGAAGAAGATGGCACAGACAAGGAACAGCAGCCAGCCCGCAAGGTGAAAACGTTTCTCCGTTTTAGTGATTGCAGCGACCTCCCGTTGCGTAAATGCTGCGCATATGGTCTCATTATAACATAATTGATGTCTGGTCTGGTTTCCGCCTCTGGCTATTTCAGGCAGCCAGTCCGGAACGGGCGTGGTGAGGCGAGTTCAGGACGCCCGCAGGGTGGCAGTTTCAGGTCCCGGCAGGTAACGTGGCAGTTAGCGGTGCACTTTTCAATGGTCTGGAATTGACCGTCCGCCTGCTTGCGGGCGAAGGGCAGCACAAAGCGCTCGCAGTGCGGCAGGTCGGGTGAGTCCGACTCGGCGGCGCTGAGTTCCTGGCAGGTGGCGTAAGTCATGCCGTTTTCTTCGGCCAGCGTTCTCAGCCGGTGGTGCAGCGCCAGGCGAATATCTTTACGCAGCTGGTATCCCTGACTGGTGCCGCCGCGCTCATAGCCGTATTCCTCGGCAAAGCGTCGGGCAGCTTCAGGGGACTGGCGGTAAATCACCTTCATTACGCGGTGCCACAGGCTTGTGTCATCCCGCCCGGCTGATTTTTTGGATAGTCGGCCGGTGCTGCTGACGATGTGCCTGGCACCAGTCTCGGCGAAAATGCGCATGAGTTGCTCAATTCTCTCGAACCAGGCATTTCCGTAGAGCGCCTGAAAAAGATGGATGAAAATGGGGTCGAAGCGTATCAGGGTATCAATGCCCAGAGCAGAAAGTCGGCGCACCGCTGCCAGTCTCTGTTCCAGCGGCGGTGCTGCGGGCGAGAGCAGGCGCAGGATATCGGCGGTGCCCTCTATAGTGATGGCGATGAATTTCGGTCGGTGGCTGATGAAACCGGGCAGGTCAAGGAGAAAGCCCGGGTCACCTTTGGTGGTGATGGCAAAGGAAACGCCGTGCTCTATCAGCAATGATACCAGTCGCTTCACTTCAACCCGTAACTCCGGGATGGGCTGGCAGGGGTCAGAAACAGTAGAGATTAAGACGGGCGGGCAGAGGCTTATCCGTTTCAGATCCTTTGCCACCAGCTCCGGCAGGTTGCGGTAAATTAACGTTTCGGCGGAGCGGTTGGAATATATTGCCTCGCGGGCATAGCAGTAAAGGCAGTGGTGCACGCAGTGGGCCGGGCCGGGCGGGGTAACGTTGATTATCCAGAAATGGGGGCACTTCCGGGCGGGCGTGCTGTACGGGTAATCGTGCAGCGTGGAGCCCTTTTTGTCAATGAGCTTTACTTCTGTCATCTCGTCGCTAACCAGCGAAGTCAATATATGCCCTATATAATTATACCTCCTCGTTGGGGCTCAGCCCTTTACGGGAGGTAGACAAACCGGCTTTTATCAATCTAAGGGGATTCTAATCTACGACTATTTTGCCTTTCGGTTCGGCAACGACTTCGCCGATAATGGCCGCTTCCTGAACGCCTTCCTGGTGCATCCTTGCCAGCAGCCCGACAGCTTTTTCGGAAGAGACGGAGATAAGAAGTCCTCCCGATGTCTGCGGGTCAAAGAGGATATCGGCCAGATAATCGGGGACAGTCTTCTCAACGGTGACCGTGTCGGCGCGGAAATCACGGTTGCGGTGCAGGCCGCCGGGAATCATGCCCAATTCGGCGAACTTTCTGGCTTCAGCAAAGAACGGCACGGCGGTGGAATGGATGACCATGCCGACGTCGCTCTGGTCGATCATCTCGCTGGCATGGCCGAGAAGGCCAAAACCGGTTACGTCAGTGCCGGCGTTAACGCCGACTTCCTGCATGAGTTCGGCCGCTTTTTGATTGAGCGTGGTCATACTCTTCACAATTTTGGCTTCCGCACTGGCATCCGCCACGCCGCCTTTTATGGCCGTGCTGATAATGCCCGTGCCCAGCGGTTTGGTGAGAATCAACTTGTCGCCGGCCCTGGCGCCGGTATTGAGGACCACTTTTGCGGGGTGAACAGTGCCGGTGACCGAGAGGCCGTATTTTAACTCGTCGTCCTCCACAGTGTGCCCGCCCACCACGATAGCGCCCGACTCGTGCACTTTTTCCAGGCCGCCACGCAGTATATCCTGTAGCACCGAGATGTCCATGGTCTTTATCGGGAAGCAGACTATATTCATCGCGGTGAGTGGTCGGCCGCCCATAGCGTAAACATCGCTCAGCGCATTGGCCGCCGCCACCTGCCCGAACGAGTAGGGGTCATCCACGATGGGCGTGAAAAAGTCCAGCGTCTGGATGACCGCCAGGTCGTCAGTCAGCTTATACACGCCAGCGTCTTCGGCTCTCTCCATACCGGCGATTAGGTTGGGATGAGAGGCTAGAGGAAGATTGGCTAATGCTTTAGCTAGGTCTCCCGGACCTATTTTACAAGCTCAACCCGCACCATGAACGGTCTCAGTGAGGCGTGGCCTTGTCTCGTCGCCCATCCGTTACCTCCGTAGTCGTTACAGTCAACTACTATTATAGACGCTGGCCAGCCCCACCTCAACCAGTGCCGCAATTTTATTTCTTTTCTTCCTCGACGATCTCGCAGCAGCCGCACTCGCACTGTCCACCGGTGGCACAGGGTTCACAGCAGTAAAGGACGCCTTCTTTTTCGTGTCCCTCGCTGACAATAACACAGCCGCAGGTCGGGCAAATCTGTTCTGCCATCTGGGCACCTCCTCCTTTTATTTATATATGATATGCCCAGTGCTGGCAGTCGGTCAGCGACTTTTATCACGCTTCACTTGAAATAGCGTCAGCCGAGCCTTTTTGCCACGATTTCCCAGTTTATGTTCTTGAAAAAAGCGGCGATGTAGTCGGCTCGTTTCAGGCCGTAGTCAGTCATGAAAGCATGCTCAAATACGTCCATGACCAGGATGGGCTTGCAGCCGGCCATATGGCCCGCCTCATGCTCGTTTATCCACTGGTTGAAAAGCTGGCCGGTGACATTGTCCTGGTAGAGTACCACCCAGCCGATGCCGCGCATGGCGCCGGTGGCTCTGAAGTCCTGCTCCCAGGCTTCATAGCTGCCGAACGCTTCTGCCAGCCTTTTGGTCACCTTATCCGACCTGGTCGTCGGGCAGACAAGGTTCTCAAAATAGTATTCATGCAGGCGCATACCGTTGAACTCAAAGCCAAAACGGCGTTTCAATTCGGCGTATTCCGGATTAGCGGCATCCTTCGCCTTGCTGCTCAGCAGTTCCATCAGTTTATTGGTGTTGGTGACATAGCCCTGATACATAGTGAAGTGGTTCTTCAACAGCGTCTCGCTGAAGCCTTCAATACCGATTAGATAGCTGTAATCTTTTGCCTGATAAGCCATATTTCCTTCCTCCTGCAATGGATTTTGAATCAAGCGCGTGGTGAACTGCCTGGAGAACGCACCATGAGCACCGGTACATGCGCGGAACGAAGCAGTTTATCGGCCACGCTTCCCCAGACCCACCGGCTGACGCCAGAGCGACCGTGGGTGGCCACAATGATGAGGTTGATATCATTCTTGCTGGCATATTCGGCGAGACAGTCAGCCGCTTTGCCGACCAGCACCTCTTTCTGGATGGATACCCGTCCGTAGTCCAGACCGCTCACCAGGTTTTCCAGATATCTCTCGGCAGCCGCCTGGCTTTTAGCATCCACCTGTTTTATTTCCTCATCGGTCATCCACCCCATCTCCCCCCGGACGGGTGTTAAACTGAGTGGCTCGGCGACGCGCACGAAGGCCACCGTCTGCACACCCCTGGCTTCGGCTATGGTCTTGACGTGGGGCAATACGCACTCCGCAAGTTCAGAGCCATCCATTGGGACCATTATTTTTTTATACATCTCCCTGTCCTCCTTTTCCCCTTATTTACCGACCGGAATCGGTGATTTTCTTCATTATAGGCTGGTAAGATTCAGCTTTCAGTGACTTAGGTCACAGAGCATATATTTATTGCGGCAATATAATATTCCTGTACAGGGGGGCTGTCAAGAGGTCTTTACACTTGACTGTGGGCAGGGCGGGAACTATAATATCACTCACCGTTTGAGTCACCGCTCTGGGCAGGGCAGACATGGGACTGGAAGAGTACCGGAAGAAACGTAAATTCGGCAAGACCCCTGAGCCGGCTGGCGAAGTAGCAGGCGGCGAGGGCAATCGCTTCGTGGTGCAGAGGCACCAGGCCAGCCACCTGCACTACGATTTCCGCCTGGAGATGGAGGGCGTGCTGAAAAGCTGGGCGGTGCCCAAAGGTGTGCCGGAAGCGCCCGGTGTGAGGCGACTGGCCGTGCGGACGGAAGACCATCCCGTTGACTATATAGACTTTGCCGGCACCATTCCGGCGGGAGAATACGGCGCCGGCACGGTGGAAATCTGGGACAAAGGCACCTTCCGGCTGGACAGCAAATCAGCCGATGAGATTGAATTCAACCTGCAAGGGCAAAAGCTGTCGGGCGACTACGTGCTCGTCAACACCGACGGCAAGAACTGGCTTCTCTTAAAACGGAAAGAGAAGCAATAATAATAAGATTAAGGTAGGAGAATTTTGAAAGTTCTGGGTATCATGGGCAGCCCGCGGATAAAGGGCAATACCGACCTGCTCCTTGATGAGGCGCTGAGAGGGGCGCGAAGCCAGCAGGCCGAAATAGAAAAAATCATCGTGGACAGGATGAAGATAACGCCCTGCAAGGAGTACTACGGCTGCCTTAAAGACGGCAACTGCGTCATGCGCGACGATATGGACATCATTATCCCCAGGCTCATTGAGGCCGACGGCATCATCGTGGCGTCGCCGATGTTCTTTTACGGGGTTACGGCGCAGCTGAAGGCGCTCATTGACCGCTGCCAGGCGCTGTGGGTGAGAGGGAACATTCTTAAAAACCTTCCTGAGTCCAGAAAGAAGGGCGCCTTCATTGGCGTGGGGGCGACCAAAGGTAAACAGCTCTTTGACGGCTCAATACTGGTAATAAAATATTTCTTTCAGTCCTTCGGCGCGGAGTACGCTGACGAGCTGCTGGTGCGGGGGGTGGATAAAAGGGGAGAGATTAAAGAGCACCCCGACCTGCTGCAAGAGGCTTTTGCCCTGGGCGAGAGGTTGGTGCGGGAGCTTGATTAGGTCTGCTTTTTCTTTTTCTCCCCTTCCTCACCCGCCGGCCCGTAAAATTTCTTGAGCTTGTCGGCCATTGCTTTCAGGGTATCGGCCACCTTGCGGTTGATGGTGCCCGCCGGGTATTTGCCGTCTTTGCCCCGCCTGCCCGCGGCCACGCCGGTGAGCACCTCAATGCCCTCGTCAACAGTGCCGGCGGCGTAGATGTGGAACTTGCCCGCCTTTACCGCCTCTATCACCTCGGGGCGCAGCATCAGGTTTTTCAGGTTGGACTTGGGTATCAGCACTCCCTGGTTGCTGTTCATTCCCTTCGCGCGGCATATCTGGTAAAAGCCCTCAATCTTCTGGTTGACGCCGCCGATGGGCTGGATTTCACCCTTCTGGTTCACCGAGCCGGTGACGGCGATGTTCTGCTTTATGGGTACGTCCGACAGGCTGGAGAGCAGCGCGTAAAGCTCGGTGGAGGAGGCGCTGTCCCCCTCCACGCCCTCGTAGGACTGCTCAAAGCACAGGCTGGCGGAAAGTGATAGCGGGTGCTCCTGGGCATACTTCCAGCCCAGATAGCCGCTCAAAATTAGGACGCCCTTGTCGTGGATACGACCGCTAAGCTGCGATTCCCTTTCAATATTGATGACGCCGCTGCGGCCCAGAAATGTCTTGCAGGTGATGCGCGAGGGCTTGCCGAACATGACATCGCCCAGGCTGTATATGGCCAGTCCGTTTACCTGGCCCACCACCTCGCCCTCGGTGTCAATGAAGATGGTGCCGCGCTCGATGAGCTCCCTGATGCGCTCGTCAGGCAGGTTATGGCGGAAGCGCCGCTCCTCAATTGCCTTTTCCACGTGGCCGGCGCTGACCAGCGACGCGTCCTCTTTCCGTGCCCAGAACTCCGCTTCCTCCACCAGCTCTTTAATCCAGGCAAAGCGGGAAGACAGCTTCTCCTGGTCGCCCACCACCCGGGCGGCATACTCCACCACCCTGGCCACGCCGGAGCGGTCGAAATGGTGCAGCTCGCAGTCCTCGCAGTAGCCGGCGATGAAGGCGGCGAAGGCTTTGAGATTCGTTTTGGTCTTATCAAGCTGGAAATCGAAGTCGGCCTTGACCTTGAATATCTCCCAGAAGTCCTCGTCATACGTGGAGAGGAGCTGGTAGAGCATGCCGTCGCCGATGAGGATTATCTTGGCGTTGATGGGCATCGGCTGCGGTCTCAGTCCCTGCGGAGCGACGAGCCCGTACTGCTCAAAGGGGTCCTCAATGCGTACTTCCTTGGTCCGGATAGCGCGTTTCAACGCTGTCCAGACGCCGGTATTGGTCAGGACATCATTGGCGCTGAGCAGCAGGTAACCGCCGTTGGCCAGCTGCAGGGCTCCCGGCTTCAGCATGGTGTGGTCGCTGAGGTAGCCGCCGAAGAAAAAGCGCCGTTCGATTTTACCGAACAAGTTGGCGTAGTTCGGGTTCGGCTCGGTGATTACGGGCGGTCCACCGGCGGCACTGTTATCGACGAATACATTCACCTGGAACGGCAAAAAGGGGTCCCGACCGCCCATCATCTGGCCGGGTGTTATACCTAGCACCTGCTGCGGCGGCTCCTCTCTTTCCTTGAACATATCCAGGTTGTTCAGGGTATATGACTTCAGGTCGTTAAGATACTGTATGATTTTATCCGAGTCCTTGTAGGCAGTGAGCAGGTTGCGGAAAAGACGGGAGATGGTGTAATCAGCTACGGTCTTATCCGAGTTCTGAAGCTTTTCCACGGTCTGGCTTTCAACTTCGCGCAGCTTCTCAAAGGTGGCGCGCACCTTTTTTAGGAGGTCGTTGCGTTTCTTCTCTATTTCCTGGCGCACCGAGTTGTCCAGCGCCAGATAATCGGCCTGGGAAATAGCCTTGCCGTCAACCACCGGAAACAGGGCTGGCCCCACCGATGTCATCTGCATCTGAAAGCCCTGCCGCTGCGCTTCCGCGGCGGTCTCTTCAAGGAGCTTCTGCTGCCTGGCCTGGCTTTCCTCCACGGCCTTTTTTCTCTCCGAGGTATACTCCTCGCTGGAGAAAGCCTTGGTCAGTTCCTCCTTGAGCTTTTGCATCAGGTTGTTAATCTGGTCCCGGAAGGGCTTACCCTTTCCCTGCGACAGGTTGATAATCTGTGGCCGGTCCGGGTCGGTGAAGTTGTAGAGGTAGCACCAGTCCTCAAGCTGGCGCTTTTCCTCCACCTTTTTTCTCTCCACCAGCCGCTGGATGTAGGTCTTCACCACCGTTGTTTTGCCGGTTCCGGTCAGGCCGGCGACGTAGATATTGTAGCCTTCACGGTCCATGGACAGGCCAAACTCAATGGCTCGTATCGCCCGGTCCTGGCCGACGAACTCGCGCAGTGGCGCCAGGTTTTTGGTGTGGTTGAATTCAAAGATATTGGGATCGCATTCCCAGCGCAGTTTATCAATCGGAACTTCATATTTCTTAATATCCATATCCACCCCCAAATCTGGTTGGCTGCAGCAACAACGCGTTTGATATTTATTGTTATACCATTAGTCGTGGGCTTGTTCAAGGAGTGGCGCTGGCAGAGATTAATCCTTGCATACGGATGCCGTTTCGCTCGTTTTGATTGCGCAAAAATATCTTTTTTTAAAAAAAATTTTTGATTTGACTTAAAATAGGTTCTGGAGTATCCTTGACAAGGATATAATGCGTCTGGTATCCTAATCCAGAATTGTGTCCCGAAAACCCTTGATTAAGTCAGTGGAAATAATACGACTTAATTTTTTTTGATACAGTTCGTTATGAGATTTTTAGTAACAGCTATTGTTGCCTATTTACTGTACCTTATTCTAACTATCGGTTCCGGCACTCTACTTCTCTGGAATGAAGCAGAATTAATCATCGGGGCGATTTTCGCCCTGGTGGTAGCGGCTCTGCTCAAAAACAGATACCTCAAGAAAAGCCTCCGCATGCTCAATCCCGTGAGATGGTTCATCTGGCTCATCTATCTGTTCCCGTTTTTCTTCGCCATGGCGGTGGCAAATATTGACGTTGCCTACCGCGTTATCACCGGCAGAATAAATCCGGGTATTGTCAAAATTTCCCCCAGATTGAAAAACGACATGTCGCTCACCATCCTGGCCAATTCCATTACCTTGACGCCGGGGACTTTGAGCGTTGATGTGGACGAAAAGACCAACGACCTGTACGTGCACTGGATTAATGTGCGGCCTGATGTGCTCAAGGAGATGCCCAGGGACTACCACCCGATTTGCAACAGTTTTCCCGACTGGGCAAGGAGGATAGCGGGATAATGTGGCTTGCAGTAGCCATTGTAATGGTCGTCTGTATGCTGGTATGCATTGCCAGGGTTTTTATCGGACCGGGAGCGCCAACCCGCCTGGTCGCCTTTGACACCACCAATACGCTGGTGGTGGCTCTCATGGTGGTACTGGCTTTCATGTTCAAGCAGATTGTTTTCGTGGACGTTGCCATCGTCTATGCGCTGCTATCGTTTATAATGACGCTTTACGTAGCCAGATTTATCGAGGGAAAGAAATTTTAATGGGTGCGTTAAGTATAGTAACCTACATTTTTATTGTTATAGGCCTGTTCTTTAATGTGGTGGGCTGTATCGGGCTGAACCGATTCCCCGATGTATACACCAGGCTGCACGCCGCTACGAAATGTACCACTTTCGGCTCGATATTCCTTATCCTGGCCGTGATTGCGCAATCAGCCGGCATCTGGGCGATGGAGGGAGCTTCTTCACCACAGTCAATTCTCTCCATACACGCCGTAATTGCGTTGGTGGCTCTGCTCATCACCAACGCGACAGGCGCGCACGCGATTGCTCGGGCGGCACACCGCAGCGGCGAAAAGCCCGCCAGAGCAGTTGTTGATGATCTTGAGGGAAAGGAAATCGATGATTGAAGCTGCCGTCCTGCACATTATAACGCCGCTGGCCATTGTTATCTGCGCCATATTCGTGGCCATATTCCGGGACCTGCTGTACGCCGCGGTGGCGCTGGCGGTGCTGAGCCTTCTCCTCGCCCTTGAGTTCTTCCTGCTGAAAGCTCCTGATGTGGCCATCGCTGAAGCCGGCATCGGCGCGGCGGTGACGACGGCCATCTTCATCATTACCATCAGGGCGACGAAACGTATGGAGTAGCCATGAGACAGGTTATTGCTTGGTTTGTATTAATAACTCTGGTTGCCTTCCTGATTACCGGGGCGCTGCTCATGCACCCGTTTGGCTACCCTCCTTCCGATATGGACGATTACATGATTGCCAATTCCCAGGCGGAAACGGCGAACAACAACGTGGTGGCGGCGGTGCTGTTTGACTATCGCGGTCTGGACACGCTGGGGGAGGCCACAGTCCTCTTCACGGCGGTGACCGGAGTACTGCTCCTTTTCCGGGTTTTGAAAAAGAAGGAGAATAAATCGTAGATGCTGTCCAAGATTGTACGCACCATATCTGACCAGTTGATACTGTTTATATTGATTTTCGGTCTGTATATTATCATGCACGGGCACGTCACCCCGGGCGGAGGCTTTCAGGGGGGTGCCGTGGTCGCTTCCGGCGTGGTTATGATGATAGTGGCGTTTGGCTCCGGCGAGATTAAAAAATCGCTCCGCGAGAGTCATCTCTCTCTAGTTGAAAGCAGCGGCGCCCTGATATTCATCGGGATGGCCTTTGCCGGTATGGGCACCATCTTCTTCTACAATTTCCTGGTCGGCACACCCGTGTTTGGCGGCATTCCGCCCACCGGCCCCAATCCGGGCAATGTCTGGACGGGTGGTGTCATTCCGCTGATGAATTTCGGTGTCGGCCTGAAAGTAATCGCCGGGCTGTCCGCAGTGGTTCTGGCCATGGCGCTATTCTCCAGCGGGGAGGAAATGGAAGAATGATGCAGTACATTCCGTATAACATCCCGTTCATCGCCGTGGCGCTCCTGGTGGGTGTGGCGCTATTCATTATTCTGTTCAAACGCAATCTGATAAAGATAATTATGGGCATCGCCATACTGGAAGCCGGGGTCAACCTGTTTCTGGTAACCCTGGGCTACCGGGCGGGGGGTGTGGCCCCTATCTATACAGTGACACCGGAAGGCGCCATGGTGCTGCCGGTGCCGCAGGCATTGACCCTGACCAGCATCGTCATCGGTGTTTCCGTGATTGCACTGATGTTGACCATAGTGATGTATATCTATCGTCACATGGGAGATATTGACGCCAAGAAATCGAGGTTGCTGAGAGGATAGAGTTTGGAGTACTTAACCGTACACTCACCAATACTGATTGTGGCCGTGCCGCTGCTGGCAGCATTTATAACGCCGCTGACCAGCCGGGTGGGTGGTAAATTCCGTGATACGTTAAATGTCGCCTTTTTCGGCTTTGTCACTTTCCTGGTGGCCATACTGGCCATAGATATCTATGCCAACGGCACCCGCATCTATACTTTCGGTGCCACGGTGCCAGAACTGGCTATACCGGAAAACTATATGATTCCGGTGCGCATTATGTTCCAGGTAGACGGCATCTCCATATTCATGGGCCTGACCACGACGGTGGTCGCGCTGGCGGCGCTTATCTATTCCCTCCAGTTTGTGAGGAACGAGACCGGCCAGGACCGGTTCTATTCCCTCCTGATGCTTCTCTATGTGGGCATGATAGGCTTGGTATTCACCGGCGACATGTTCAACCTGTTCGTCTTCCTGGAGATACTGTCCATCGCCGGCGCTGGCCTTGCCTCATACCGTACCAATATGGCTGACGCTATGGAGGGCGGTTTCAAGTACATTGTCATCTCTGCGGTCAGCGCCCTGCTGGTGCTGTTTGCCATCGGCATTCTGTACGGGCAGTACAACCTGCTGAGCATCGCCGCGCTGGCCCACAATATGCAGTTCACCACTCTGGACATGATTGCCCTGGCCATGCTGGCCATCGCCTTCGTAATGAAGCTGGCGGGCGTGCCCCTGCACATGTGGGCGCCGGACACATACGCCGTGGCGCCGGCCGGAATCACGCCCATGATTTATACCTCCAGCGCCGTCTCCATGTATGCACTCTACCGGGTAACCTTCACCCTGTACGGCGGCCACTTTGATACCACGGCTATCGGCTGGATAGTAATCATTCTGGGCGTGCTCAGCATGTTCATCGGCGTTATGATGGCCATTCATCAGACGGATATCAAGCGTCTCATGGCCTACCACGCTATCTCGCAGAGCGGTTATATGCTGCTCGGCGTCGGCGTGGGGCTGGCGGTGCTCACCGACCCGGGGGCGTTGGCCGCCTATGGCAGAGATGCCATGAACGGTGGCATATTCCACATCATAAACAATGCTCTCTACAAGGGCATGCTCTTCCTCATTGCGGAAGCGATTTTCTTCCGCATAGGGACCAGGGACTTGAACAAGATGGGCGGCCTGGGCCATAACATGAAATGGACAACGACTTTCTTCATCATCGGGGCTCTCGCCATTTCCGGAATACCGCCGTTCAACGGGTTTGCCTCCAAGCTGCTGATATACGAATCGGTATTCCGATTTAATCCGCTGCTTTCGATTATCGCCATGTTCGTGTCGCTGGTAACGCTGGCGTCATTCACCAAAGTATTTTATTCCGCCTTCACCGGGCCAGAAATGCCGGCCTATAAGGAAGTGCGTGAAGTGCCCAAGTCACTGCTCATCGGCATGGGCATCATGGCGGCTTGCATCATCTTCTTCAGCGTCTTCCCCGGCCTGGTGGTGGACACCATCGTGGCGCCGGCAACGGAGGCCCTGATTGACCAGGCGGGATACATTAACGGCGTTATGGGGGCTGTGCCCTAGAAATACTTTAATTAATTGAGAAAGGTAAATAGAGGTCAGGAGATAGGGAGTTGTCAGTTTTAACCTACGGATACGCGGTCTGGAGTCCAATCGTCTGGCTGGTGGTGCTGGTCGTTCTGGGGGTGATTGTGCTCTACGTGAGAAGTCGCGGTCAGAAGCGGTACAAGAAGGGGACGGCGCAGACCGATGTTTTTATCTCCGGCATTCAGGTGCCGCCGGCCGAACAGCGCCATGTGCCGGCGCATAACATATACTGGGGCTTCTTTGAGGCGCTGAAGGGATTTTACAGCGCCATGATGCGACCGCATACCGGCATAATCAATGACTATATCCTGTGGTTGGTAGCCGTAATGGCGCTCACGGTGGTGGTTCTGGCCGTGGTGATTTAGAACAGAGAACAGGTTGCAGGAAAGACAATGAATTTAAAAGCATTTAACCGAGCACTCTGGGTATACCATCTCAACACCGGGTCCTGTAATGGCTGTGATATTGAAATTCTGGCCGTGCTGACGCCGCGCTATGACGCCGAGCGTTTCGGCATCATGCTGGTGGGCTCGCCGCGGCATGCCGATGTGCTGCTCGCTACCGGGCCGGTGGGGCGCAGCATGGAGGACAGCGTGCGCCGCATCTATGAGCAGACCCCCGACCCCAAAGTGGTCATGGCGGTGGGCAACTGCGGAGCGGAAGGTGATGTCTTCCACGAAGCTTACAGCCTGGTCGGGCCATTAGACCAGATTATACCGGTGGACGTGTACGTTCCCGGCTGCCCGCCCCGGCCGGAAGCGATTATTGAAGGAGTGGTAAAGGTCTGGGCGAAACTGGAGACACTGGTCAAGCAGGGGGTTTCATAGGTGGAGAAGCTAAGTCCGCAGCAAATAGTTGATAGCTTTAAAAAAGCGCTGGGCGATGGTCTTGTTGACGGCAAAATCTACGAGCGCGAGGTGGCCGTCAAGAAGAACCGCTATCGCCGCATATGGATATTCGTCAAGAGAGAGGCATTCCGGGAGGCAGTCCAGCATCTTTCCAGGATTCAGGAATATCCTCACCTTGTCATCATCTCCTCAAGTGACCTCGGAGACAACGTGGAGCTTATCTACCACTTCACCATATACTACGGCTATCACCTGGAGGAGATAGGCGTAGGCATAAGGGTAACCCTTTCCAAGAAGGACCTGACCATTCCTACCATAACCGACCTCATACCGGGGGCTATTTTCCCAGAGCGTGAGACACAGGAGATGATGGGGGTGAAGGTTGCCGATATACCGGATGGGAGAAGGCTGTTTCTCGCGGGAGACCTTCCCGAAGGTATACACCCGTGGCGAAAAGACGATAAGAAACTGGAAAAATACCTGAGAGTCCTGCCGGGTAGGAAACCGAAGGGGAAAGAATAAGGAGAGGCGGCAGCCAAAATGGCAGTTAACGAGACGGAGAAAACGACCTATACCATACCGATAGGACCGATTCATCCCGCACTCAAGGAGCCGATACAGCTGGACCTTGAGATTGACGGTGAGCGGGTCGTTGACGTTGATGTAAAGGTGGGTCAGGTTCACCGCAGCGTGGAGTGGCTGGGGATGAACCGCAATAACCCAGTCCAGACATTATACCTTGCCGAGAGAATCTGCGGCATCTGCAATGTCTGTCATCCTTACTGTCTGGTTCTGGCCGTGGAACAGGCGGCGGACATCGCCGTGCCGGAGCGCGCTGAATATATCCGGGTCATCGCCGCCGAGATGGAGAGAATCCATTCTCACATCCTGTGGGCTGGCGTGGCCGCCCACGAGATTGGCTTTGACACCGTCTTCTATCTCACCTGGAGGGTCCGTGAGGAAATCATGGACCTTATCGAGCTTGTCTTCGGCAACCGGGTGACCAAGGCGATTTTCCAGTTTGGCGGGGTGAGAAGGGATATAACCGCGGAACAGGTGCCGCTGCTGCAAAAGGGGCTGGACTACTACAAGAGCATTTTTGAACAGCTGAGACGCATCTTTCTGGAGGACGAGACGGTGAAGATGAGATGCCGTAACGTCGGCATCCTCCCCCATGAAGATGCTCTGAAGCTGGTTACGGTAGGGCCGACGGTGCGGGCCAGCGGTGTCCCCAAAGATGTAAGACAGGACCAGGCATATTCGGCCTATGCTGACCTCAATATAAAGGCGATAACACCCGACGTGGTCACCGGCAACGTGGTCGGTGATGTTTACGACCGCATCATCGTCCGCCTTCTTGAGGTGGCGCAGTCGATTCAGATAATAGAGGATTGCATCGCGAACATGCCCGAGGGACCTATTCTCACCGAATCCAAGATGCCGAGGCTGTTGAAACTGCTCACCGATGCCGAAGGCGAGGGTGTAGGGCGCGTGGAAGCACCGCGCGGCGAGGACATCCATTACGTTCGCCTGGTGGCGGGAGAGAGCACCCTCTCCACGTGGAAAGTAAGGGCGCCAACTTACATCAACCTGGTGGCTGTGCCCACCATACTCAAGGGCATGCAGATTGCCGATGTGCCTATTGCCTTCGCTTCCATAGACCCGTGCATGTCCTGCACCAACCGGGCAATCGTCACCGATAAGGCAACGGGAAAGAAATCCATAATAGACTATGAGGAGATGCACCGGCTCTCGGTACAAAAGACGAAAGAGTTAATGAGATGAATTTATTAGGGAATAATCTGTGGATTAATGCCATAATCATCATCATTGGCTCCGCCATTGTCGTGGCTATTGGCGCTATATTTGGCTTGCTGTACCGTGGCATTGACCGCAAGCTGGTGGCTCATATGCAGGGAAGGGTAGGCCCACCCATAGTGCAGCCCTTCCGCGATGTGCAGAAGCTGCTGATGAAGGAGAGCATTATCCCCAGGGGTGCCATTCCGTGGCTGTTCACGGCGGCACCTTTCCTAGCCGTCGTCTCTACCGGTGTACTGCTGCTGTATGTCCCGCTGTTTGGTCAGCCGGCACTGCTCGGCCGGTACGGTGACATAATTCTGGTGCTTTACCTGCTCATTGTGCCGTCGCTGGCCTTTGTTGTCGGTGGGTTCGCCTCCAGTTCCCCGTATGCCACCGTGGGCTCGCAGCGCGAGATGATTATCATGATGAGCTATGAGCTGCCGCTGGCAGTGGTGGCGCTCACTATTGCCTGGAAAATCAGCCAGGTAACCTCGTTCAACCCGTTCCTGATGAGCACGATAGGAACGTATCCAATCTGGACTCTGCTGGGGCCGGTGGGCATGGCCGGGGCGGCGCTTATGCTGCTCGCCCTGGCGGTGGTTACCGTTGGCGAGGCAGCCAAGGTTCCTTTTGATATCGCCGAGGCGGAAACGGAAATCGCCGGCGGGTTGCTGGTTGAGTATTCGGGAAGAAACCTCATGCTTTTCTACCTGTCGGACGTCATCAAGGCGTTTGCCATGGTGGCGGTGGTGGTGGCACTGTTCATCCCCTATAACCTGTCGCCCTACATCGGGATACAGGCGGCGCTGCCCGCGGGCATCATTGATGGGTTGTTCTTCCTGGTCAAGGTGTTTGTGGTCATGTTCTTCAGCGTCACGCTGATACGTGCCGGTATGGCGCGGTTCAAAATTTCACAGGCCAGTGCGGTGTACGTTCTGGCCATGACCGCCGTTGCTCTGATTGGCATGTTGCTTATCTGGATTGATTCCATGGTCTTTTGAGGTATGATATGTGGGAAGGCGCAATTACCATAGTTAAACAATTGTTCTCGAAACCGGCGACCAACCTGTTTCCAGCTAAATACGCGCCGGAGTCGACGCTTGACCTGCTGGCTAAAGTGGCCAAACAGGAAGTGGCGCTCAATCCACCGGTGGCGGTGCCGCCGCAGTTCCGGGGCAAGATAGCTTACGACCGGGAGAACTGCACCGGCTGCCAGCAGTGTGTGAAAATATGCCCCACCCGGGCTATTGAATTTTTACCTGAAGAGCGTAAGATAAAGATATTTATCGCCCGCTGCTGCTTCTGTGCCCAGTGCGTTGACGTCTGCCCGGTGCATACACTGGCCATGACGGATGAGTTCCTGCTCTCCAGCTATGATAAATTTGCCGACGAGCTCATAGTAACGGATAGCGGGGAGCTGCCCGGGTCAGTGAAGCGGAAGGCTAAAAGCGCCGGGGCAGAGTCAACAGCAGAAGAAGAGTAAGCTGGCGCATAAGGTCGGCTCACTCAAAACCCCCGATTTCGCTCAGACGGTCCTCAAGTACCAGTTCCACAATACGGTCCCCGCTTTCCTGCACGATATCGGATAATTTATCTCCGGTCGCTGTCTGCGCTGGCTGAACGCCAATAATGTACACTTGTCCGCAGAACTCCCGAACGTATGAGCTAAACGCCGATAGCGGCATAGCGTGCGTGGAGAAGGACACGGTCTTTATCCGGTCGGCGGAGAGCAACCTGATTGAGCCGGCGGGCAACCCCATGTCCGCGGCGTCAACCAATATTAAATGTTCCGGCCGGTCCTGGCGAATAACGGAGGTGTAATTCTCCGGGGCGGAGCCGGTATCTATGGCGGTGATATCCTGTCGCCCGATTTCTGCAAGTCTTTCGCTCAGCTTTCGGGCGACATACAAACCGATGGCATCATCACTGCCCAGGGGATTACCGATGCCCAGAACGATTTTGCGGTTCACCTGAGTATTCTAGTTATTTGGCTTTTACTTATCAAGTAGAAGCGGATGTTACTGACTCGCGGTGTGATAATATGTCCCCCATCGTGCCGATGGTTACTTCATGCATGGGTATATTCAAGCCGCTGGCTTCTATAGCCTTCTGTGCCATGTGCACTAGCCCGGAGCAGCAGGGCACCTCCATGTGCACCACGGTTATGCTCCTGGGTTCCGCCTGGCGCAGGATGGTGGTGAGCTTGCTCAGGTGGGCGCTGAAATCGTCGAGTTTGGGGCAGGCCACCAGCAGGGCGCGGTCTTTTAAAAACTCCCGGTGAAATTCGGCGTAGGCAAAGGGAACGCAGTCAGCGGCCAGAAGGATATCGGCCCCCTTCAGAAACGGTGCCGAAGGCGGCACCAGGGTGAGCTGCACCGGCCAGTGAGCGAGAGTTGACATGACGGTGCCGGTCGCCGCGGGTTCGGTCAGGTTCGCTGTCCGGCGCTGAAACCGGGCCACGTTGGCCGAGGGGCAGCCGCAGGGGAGCTCCTGCTCATGCGCGGCGGCATGCAGGTGATGGATCACCGCCTCTTCGTCAAATTCTTCCGCATCACGCTCCTCAACCATGAGCGCTCCCTGCGGACATTCACCCAGACAGGCGCCAAGACCATCGCAGTACTGCTCGCTGACCAGTTTTGCCTTGCCGTCCACAATCTGTAAAGCTCCCTCGGCACAGGAAGGCACGCAGAGGCCGCAGCCATTGCACTTATCTTCATCAATCCTGATTATTTTCCTCAGCTGTCTGTCGCCCATGTTTATCTCTCCTTCTACTGTCTAATCCTCACCCCTGAGCGCCTTCCATCTCTCATCGCCGAGGCACTGCCGGGCGGAAGCGCACCAGTCAATACAGGAGGGCATTTTCTCTTTGTACACGTACTGGCCGCACTTCTGGCATTTCATCCTTAATTCGTCGGAGAACATTTCAACCTCGGCGCCGCAGTTAGGGCACTTGTAGAGGGCTACTCTCAGATTTCGCATATCCTGACCGGGACAATTTGTCATGAAACCGACACCCTCCATGCGGTGTAATCGTTTATTTCTACCGATATGTTAACCCTATTGTTGGGCGCTGACTGTGATTTAAGTCACATAGGCGTCAATATCTTTGCTGAATGATAAACCGTGGGAAATAATGCAGCAGGGGTGCTCTTGCCTCTACTTTGCCGTGATGCTTTTGCCGACGATTTCCTGGTTCCGATGCCATCTGCAGACAGCGTCGACGATTTCAGCGGTGTCGTCATAGACACGGACCAGGAGCAGGTCTTCTTTGGAAATGAAGTTGTTGCCCAGCGTGCGGTCCTTCAGCCAGGTCAGGAAACCGTTCCAGTAACCGCTGTCGTACAGGAGCACGGGGAAAGGTTTAATCTTATGGGTCTGCATTAACGTCAGCACTTCGGTAAGCTCGTCCAGCGTCCCGAGACCGCCGGGCATGATGATGAAAGCGGTGGCGTATTTCACCAGCAGCACCTTGCGGACGAAGAAATGGCGCAACGAAAGGGAGATATTGGAATAGGCATTTGGTTCCTGTTCTTCCGGCAGTTCGATATTCACGCCCACTGATTTGACTCCAGCTTCGGCAGCCCCCTTATTGGCTGCCTCCATGACACCGGGTCCGCCGCCGGTGATAATGGAGAATCCCGCCTCGCCCAGTCGGCGGGCGATTTTCTCGGTTTTTTGATAGAGCTCATCAGCCGGCCGTACTCTTGCCGAACCGTAAATGGAAACGGCCGGTTCTACTCCCGAAAGTCGGTCAAAACCCTCCACCAGCTCACCAATGATGCGGAACATGCGCCAGGATTCCTCTTTGGCCAGTTCGTTGATTTCATATTCCTGTGGCATGGCTTTCTCCCTTTCTCCCATAATCAGAGATTATACATTGCCTTCGGTATCAAACGTGGATACCAGAAAGCGGGATATCCTGCGCCGGATAAGCGGATACCAGAGCCAGAAGGTGGTATGTGTTCCCGGGAACCAGCTTATGGCCGGTCTGCCCGCAGCCTCCCAGAGGTCAAGCGTGGCTTCCCTTGGGATATATTCGTCCCAGAGAGCATTCAGCATCAGTACAGAGCGCTCCTGCAGGCGGTGGCCGAAGGTCATGGGGTCGATAAGATAGGCGCGGTTGGGGGATGTTACGTTCTCCAAACCTCTTTCGGCAACCTCACTCAGGTATTGCCGGTAGGCCTGCTGATTATGGTGATATTCCTCCTCGGTTACATTGTACTCTTTTTTCATGGAGCGCTTCCGACTGAAACGGCCTATCTTCTGGGAGTTCCCGCCGGCGATGAGGAAGGCTCCCGCCTTTATGCGGTCGTCAATGCCCATGGTGATTGCCGAGATAAAACCGCCGAAGCTTATGCCAATCACCCCCACTTTTTCGGCATTTATTTCGGAGCGACCTTTTGCCCAGTCGATTGCCTGTCTGATGTCAGTGATAGAAATCATATAGTGTTCAAACCACTCATCAGGGGTCAGGGAGGGGTAGCGTTTTTTTACCTCATCCGGCATGCGCTGGGAATGAAAGACCGAATACAGGACCAGGCAGGCCATCCCTTTCCTGACCAGAGAGCGTGCCAGTGATTTGCAGGGAATGAGAAGCTGGTCACCGATGCCATGGAATAAGATGACCAGCGGGGCGCCTTCGGCGTTCAGCGGCTGGAAATAATCGGCCAGGACGGTATTGTTCTTTTCATAGCGTGTTGGGTGGGCGGTGGGATACTGCACTGTATAGCGCGCCCACTTGTCATGCGCCTGCTTTAGCTGCATCTGGGCTTGAAGCCCGTCGTTTGAATAGTTGAATGGATTCATAATATACCGTAATTCTAATTGGAAAGACGTGACAGGGTCAACTGGTGCGGCCGCACCATTGGAATTGGCGGCATCAGTGTTCACTTCAGGTTCGGAATCCCTTGAACGTAATGTCAATTGCCTGATACAATTACTTGATGCTGGCTATTGAACAGTTAATACTGGATTTCATAAGTAACACCTACGAACTTATAGGGTGGCCCGGGGTCATTGCCCTCATGGCTCTGGAGAGCGCCTGTATTCCGGTCCCGAGTGAAATTATCATGCCTTTTGCCGGCTGGATGCTTATTAAAGGAGAGTCACTGGCGGCTACATTTATTCTACTGGCCGGCGTTTACGGTGCTATAGGCAATACTATCGGTTCCGTGATTGCCTACGTTGTGGGAATGTGGGGTGGCCGTCCGCTACTGGAAAAATACGGGAAGTATATTTTAATTTACCGACATGACCTGGAGATGGCGGACCGGTGGTTTGTCAGAAGGGGCAGCTGGTCAATATTCATTTCCCGGCTATTGCCGGTGGTGCGCACTTTCATCAGCCTGCCGGCTGGAATAGCCAGGATGAATTTTATCAAGTTTCTGGTCTATACATTCATCGGCTCATTTATCTGGAGCGCTGGCCTGACCTATGGAGGCTATCTGCTCGGCGTGCACTGGGAGCAAATACGAGACGTTATGCGCCCATTTGACCCGCTCATTATTATCCTGGTTATGGCCACAGTTATCATCTATATTTACAGACACGTCAGGAAAGCGCAGAAAAACTGACTTCCCTACCCCCTGCAACGAGAAGGAAGGGAAGTCAGTTCCAGGATGTTTATTAATTAGCTTACTTGCCCCGTTTGCGCACTACCAGCCGCCACGTGACCAGGCCGGCAGCTATCAGCCCGGTGGCGCCGCCGATAATGAGCCACAGGCTAATCGGCAAAGGTGTGGTAGCCGGCTGTTCCGCCTGCGGTTCAATGGGAGCCGGTTCTGTCACCGCTGGTGCGGGCGCTTCTTCGGCTACCTCCTCTTCCACCAGAGGCTCTGGCTCCGTTGGCGCTGCCGAAGGTGCCGTTGGCGTCTCAGGTTGGGCTGATGCTTCTTCAGGCTCCGCCGGCTTTTCCTTGACCACCAGCGTGCTGGTCATCTCAGCAATACCTATTGCATAGCTTCCGGCGGCTTCCAGAGTGACCTTGAAGGTCACCTCCTGGCTGGAATTTCCGTCAAGGGTTACCTCCTTGGTCTCGACAACTGCCTGATTAATCGTCAGGGATATCTCGTAACTGCCGGTCAGGTCGCCGTTGTTGGTGACCACGGCATTAATATCAGCGCTCTCCCCGACGTCGATCACTTCCGGAACTATGGTCATCTGGTCAACTTCAAAGCTGGCCGGCAGGGTGCGCGCCATAGCGGCGTAGATTGAGAAGCCGCCGATTTCAGTGGAGACCGTATGGTTCTCCGGGTCAATGGTGCTCTCCAGTTGGTCCCACTGCTCCTCAGACAGATTCCATCTGTACACAGCCAGAACCGTCTCCGCAACGCCCTCAGGCAGCTCCGTGACATCGTAATAAAAGGTGAGCGTTACTGGGGGGGCAAAGACGGCGCCATCGGGTTTGATTTCGTAGACTTCGCCGATAACCTTGGTGCTGCTTGGTGGTGCTGGGCGATCGTCCTTTATGGTGATGCCGATAGATGATATCAGCGAGCCAGCCTTGTTCTTACCGATGGTATTCTTGGGGATGTATATCTCCACGTTTTTGTCCCCACTTTGAGCAGTAATATTTTCCAGGAATCGTCCTTCATTGGTGGTAACGTTGAGGACAGGAGTCACACCGCCTAACCCGCCGCCTCCTCCACCGCCACCGCCGCTATTATTGACAACGACAGATGGTGGCGGGGCTGGCGTGGCGATGAGCGTCCAGGAGCTGAAGTGGTCCAGTGAGGCGTAGGCCATCTTATTAACGGTGTCCACGGTGGTGGTCACTTCCGTCCAGGCACCAGTGTCAGGATTGAGATAGGCTACCTTCAGGTTCTCCTCGGTGAAGTTGGCTGCTGTCACAGTGGCCGGGTTGTAGGGGAAGCCGAGGTCCCACTCCACGCCGTCTACCGGCGAGTCTGACTCGACATTGGTTACCCGGCCCAGTATGTCTGAAGCTCCTTCTGGTAGTGTCGCCAGGGTATTCGGAGTGACGTCTACCTTGGTCGGGGTAATAACACTGGCTTCGGCACCTTCATTGATTAGGCCGTTGATGGTGATTTTATCGCCCCAAGGAGGTTCCATACCCATCGGCGTGCTGGCCGTAACCGTCGTCGGGTCGAGACGAGGCGAGTTATAAGCGGTCACCGTGGTCCCGGAAGGCGTGCAGATGACCATCACATCAGTGCTGTGCTCCAGGGCACCGCTGGTGCCGGTTATTTTGAATGACCAGTTACCGGGCTGGGTGCCGGCGGCTACCGTGAAGGTGACCGTCTGCTTGCCTAGGCCGGTGGTGGCCGAGGGTGCTACGCTGCCGGCGGTGTAGCTGACGCCGGATGGCCATTCTGCCGATGTATCCATCATAGCGACGTCCAGGCTCACCGTTCCGTTGAAGCTATTGATAGATTGCACGGTCACGGTGGTGTTGCCGCTTGAATTCGGATTGATGGGCACCGTGTTGGGCGCCAGGCTGATGGAGAAGTCCGGAGTGTCAGCCGGCGGCACCACGTTGACGGTTACCTTGCGTGTCTGGGTGATGGCACCGCTGATGCCCCTTATGGTCAGGGGATACCTGCTCACCGTGGCTCCCGCTGGTACACTGATGGTCAGGGTGGCCGTTGTCGGCGTGGCGATGCTCGGCGTCAAAATTGACGATGGCGTGATGTTGGCTGTGGCGCCGCTTATGGCACTCAAACCGGAAACGCTGAGCGTAACCGCAGACTGGAAGCTGCCCAGAGGCTCAATCTTGACGGTAATCGTGCTTGAACCACCTCTGGGGATATCCACTTTAGGTGGACTGGCGTACACGACAAAGGTATCGACAGCCGAAGGCTTAAGCCCGAAGGGCCGGTCAATAGAGATACCGCTTGTGGCGCCGGTGACCTTCACCGGGTGAATACCGGCGGTCAGGGACGGTGCCGTGATGACGGCGGTAAAGGTGCCGTCCTGGGCAACGGTCACTGTCGACGGTACGGTGATAATGCTATTACCGGCAAAGGTTACCGTCACGTTCTCGCCGGCGGTGAATCCGGAGCCGGAGAGTCTGATGTCAGTGTCAGCCGGGCCACTCATCGGTGAGATGACCATGCTGGCGCCGGGGGAAACCACCATGAGGCCGAGCGGGATGGCACGGAATATGTTCGCCGTCTCTACCTCAAGGGCAATGTCATACGGACCGATTGGCGTGCCGGAATCAACGTCTATCAACACATTGACGATAAGGTCCTCACCGGGCACAGGTGTCTGTGCCACCGGGGCGATGATTTCCCTGATGCCGCCCGGCGCTCCGGTGAACTGGCCGATGGTACTGCCGGCGGTATCTTTAAAGGTGGCGGTAACGCCCGGTGCTAGGTGCCCCACACTGAAGCTCGCCGCGGCCTGGAAGCCGTTCTTAGAGCTCAGGCTCATTGTGGTATTGCCGCTGGCTCCCTGAACTATCTCAATGAACATCGGGGAGACATTTAGGAAGAAGTCGGCACTGTCCGCAGGCACAATACTGAAGGGGTTCTTGGCGGCCATGGTGCCATCGGAAGCCTTTATAACATAGGTTCCTGGTGGCACCTGTCCGGCAGCGGGTATGGTAATCTGTGTAGCCCAGGTTCCATCCGTCTGTACCTGAATGGCGCCGGGGGTGATATCAATCGGTATCGGCGCTCCCGGTGGAGCTGCGGTCAGGGTGATGGTACTGTTGTCCGTAAAACCAGCACCGGATATGCCGACGTGTTCGCCGGGCCTGGCCCGTGGCGGGTTGATGGTGATGGTGGCATGGCCTTCGCCGGCGCCTATATCAGGCATGACACCGAAGCCGAGCGGGACGACGACCGAATCACTGCCGCTGACGCCGCGAATGCTTAACGGATAGGGGCCCGGCGGCGTGCTGGCGCCAACACTAATTGTCAGCGTAGTGCTGCCGGAACCACCCGGTGTGATTGCGACCACATTGCTTGGTGAGAAGGCAGCCGTTATGCCCGGCGCCAGCCCTTCGATATACAGGGTGACATTGGCCGAAGAAGTACCTACTGACCTTACCGTTACCATAGTTGAAACCTGTCCGCCCTGGACAACGGGTGGCAGGTAAGGCGGTGACGGTTTCAAAATAAACTTGGTGTCAGCACCCTTGATGGTGAACGGTCTGGAGTCATGTATTGAACCACCACCTGTGGTAGCCACGGTAACCATGACGTCATAGGTTCCGGGGGTAAGTCCAGTGGGCATTAGGAATACCCCGTTGAAGTTACCGTTGGCGTCGGTGGTGAGATTAGCGGGAATGGCTACCGACTGTGAGCCGAACTCAAGGCTGGAGACGCTCTGGTTGGCCGGGAATCCGGTCCCAGAGAAGGTCACCTTGAAACTCTTATCGGTGTAGCCGGCAGGAGCATAGTCAGGCTCCAGTCTGAACTCCGGCATCTGGAAAGCGGCCGGTGGCATGACGCCGAAGCCGAAAGGCATCACTCTCTCCTCAGCACCGCTGACGCCGCGAATTGACAGCGGGTAGTGACCCGTTGGGGTCGACGCCCCGGTGGTGATGGTCAGCCTGGTGCTGCTGGAGCCACCCGGCGGGACGCTGAGGCTGGAGCTGTCAAAGGTGGCGGTAACGCCCGGCGGCAGACCGTCGACGCTCAAATCTACAGTCACCGCCTGGCCGGTGGACTTCACAAAGACGGTGGTTTCGCCCGAGTCTCCCTGGGCGACGCCAGGGATGAAGCCTGGAACAACGTCCAACTTGAAGGAGACGCCGGAGTCTTCAATATAGAAAGGCTTGGCGATGAACACTGGTGGCATACCCGTTTTCTGGGCCTCCACCTCTACCATGTAGTGACCGAGGCCGAAATCACTGGGTACGTTGAAGACGAGCGTAAGGTCACCGTTGCTATCGGCCGTGGTACCCGCGGGTACCGGCATATCCCTTCCGGCGAAGCGCAGACTTGTAATCTCAGCTCCAGCCGGGAAGTCGGTAGCCTTAACACTAACCTTTGTTTTTACTGGTCCGGCATTCGGGTTAAGGGTTATCTCAGGGAACCAGACACCCTGCTGCTGCATCCAGGCTGCATCCATGAACAGCATGGGTGGCTCTACGTCGAACTCAAGATGAGTGTAGAATTCCTTCTGGATACCGCTTACCGTGGCGGTGCCTTTTATCTCGGCGCCGTAGTGACCCGGCGGGATACTGGTCGGCGTCAGGGTAAGCGTAGAAGTGGTGGAGCCACCGGGCGACACGTTTAACTGGCTGGAGGAGAAGGACGTGGTAATGCCCGGCGGTATCTTGTTCACGCTCAAATTGACGGTAACACCAGCGCCCATGGAATTAATCATTATGGTGGTGGTGCTGCCGCTGGGTGGAATAGGTGGCAGCCAGTCGGGGTCGGCCCTCAGGGTGAAGGCGACGTCAGAGGCCGTAACCTGGAAAGGTTTCATGATATGTACTGGTGGTTCGCCGACCTTCTGCGCCTCTACTTCAACGTCATACCAGCCGGAGGTGATATTGGCGCTCCAGATAGTCTTGGGGACATTGAAGACGAGGGTGAAGTCACCATTGCCGTCCGCAACCG
>CAZBMB010000001.1:155540-340365 GCA_964493435.1 uncultured Dehalococcoidaceae bacterium
AGAATTCCTTCTGGATACCGCTCACCGTGGCGGTGCCTTTTATCTCGGCGCCGTAGTGACCCGGCGGGATACTGGTCGGCGTCAGGGTAAGCGTAGAAGTGGTGGAGCCACCGGGCGACACGTTTAACTGGCTGGAGGAGAAGGACGTGGTAATGCCGGGCGGTATCTTGTCTACGCTCAGATTAACGGTAACGCCGGCGCCCATAGAGTCCACCTGAATAGTGGTGGTGCTGCCGCTGGGCGGGATAGGTGGCAGCCAGTCGGGGTCGGCCCTCAGGGTGAAGGCAACATCTGACGCCGTCACCTGGAATGGCTTCATGAAGAATACTGGCGGCTCGCCGACCTTCTGCGCCTCTACCTCAACATCGTACCAGCCGGAGGTGATATTGGCACTCCACATAGTCTTGGGGACATTGAAGACGAGGGTGAAGTCGCCGTTGCCATCGGCAACCGTGCCCGACGGTACCGGCAACTCCATGCCGGCGAACCTCAGATGTGTCACGTTGGCGCTGGCCGGGAAGTCGGTGGCCTTCACAGTGACCTTGGTGCCCGCCTGGCCCATGTTCGGATTTAACGTTATCTCGGGGAAGTAGAAGAAGTACATATCGTCGGCGGCCATGCCCATCTGGGTCATCATGGCGCCCTTGTCCCAGTTCATGAAGCCCATGGGTGGCTCAACATCAAACTCCAGATGAGTGTAGAATTCCTTCTGGATACCGCTCACCGTGGCGGTGCCTTTTATCTCGGCGCCGTAATGACCCGGCGGTATACCGGTCGGCGTAAGCGTCAGCGTGGTGCTGCCGGAACTACCGGGCGATACGGTTACCTGGCTGGAGGAGAAGGACGTGGTAATGCCCGGCGGTATCTTGTCCACGCTCAGATTAACCGTTACTCCTTCTCCCATCGAATTTATTAATATCGTGGTATTGCTGCCGGCGGGTGGGATGGGTGGTAGCCAGTCCGGGTCTGCCCTCATGGTGAAGGCGACGTCAGAGGCGGTGACCTGGAAAGGTTTCATGATGAACACCGGTGGTTCGCCGATCTTCTGCGCCTCCACCTCGACATCATACCAGCCGGAGGTGATATTGGCGCTCCACATAGTCTTGGGGACATTGAAGACGAGGGTGAAGTCACCATTGCCGTCCGCAACCGTGCCATCTGGTACGGGCAAATCCATACCGGCGAACCTCAGATGTGTCACGTTGGCGCTGGCCGGGAAGTCGGTGGCTTTGATGCTAACCTTGGTGCCCGCCTGGCCCATGTTCGGATTTACCGTTATCTCGGGGAAGTAGAAGAGGTACATATCGTCGGTGGCCATGCCCATCTCGGTCATCATGGCGCCCTTATCCCAGTTCATGAAGCCCATGGGCGGCTCGACATCAAACTCCAGATGAGTGAAGAATACTTTCTCCACGCCATCAATAGTAGCCGCACCCTTTATCTCAGCGAAGTAGTGCCCTGGCGGTATATTGTTTGGTGTCAGGGTAAGTGTAGAAGGGCCAGAGCCTCCGGCTGATACCGTAACCTGAGGTGATGAGAAGGACGTCGAAACTCCCGGCGGTATCCTGTCCACGGTCAGGGTGACGTTGGCGCCGCTGCCCATGGATTTAACTCGAATCAGCGTGGAACCGCTGCCGGCGGGTGGGATGGGTGGTAGCCAGTCGGGGTCGGCCCTCATGGTGAAGGCGACGTCAGAGGCGGTGACCTGGAAAGGTTTCATGATGAACACCGGTGGCTCGCCGACCTTCTGTGCCTCCACCTCGACATCATACCAGCCGGAGGTGATATTGGCGCTCCACATGGTCTTGGGGACGTTGAAGACGAGGGTGAAGCCACCTTCGCTGTCGGCTGCTGTGCCCGCTGGCACCGGCAAATCCATGCCAGCGAATCTGAGACGGGTGACAGTGGCCGTGGCCGGGAAGTCGGTGGCTTTGATGCTAACCTTGGTGCCTGCCGGTCCCATGTTGGGATTTAGCGTTATCTCGGGGAAGTAGAAGAGGTACATATCGTCGGTGGCCATGCCCATCTGGGTCATCATGGCGCCCTTGTCCCAGTTCATGAACTCCTGCGGCGGCTGGACCTCGAAGTCAAGCGGCACGCTGAAAGCCGATTCCGCTTCTGACTGTATACCCTGGTCCAGTATCTGGTCGCCGTTGCTGTCTATCCAGCCAACGATGGTTATCATGTAGAAACCGGGGTCAGCCCCCTGCAGGTAGAAGGTCTTGGCGGTCTGGCCAGCGGTGGACACCGTGACAGTAGACGTATTCGGACCATCGGTGGCGCCCCAGTGGGCCTGGGCTCCGCCCGATATACTGCTGCCGCCAAAGTTTTCCATGACGGCCAGCGTTACGTTCGGGCTGTTATAACCCAGGGCTTTCACATTAACCTTGGTCTGCCCGTAGCTTCCCGGCGGTATCGGTGGTATCCAGTCAGGCGTAACTTCAAGGCTGAACTCGGCATTGCTTCTCATGAGGTTGAAATCTTCGCCAATGACCTGAGACCAGCCATCGGATTTTTGCATGTCAAATTCCACAAAGTACATGCCGCCGGCGGGCAGCCCCCATGCCTCATTGACAATGAATGAGCCTGAGAAACCGCCGCTGGCGTCTGCCGCCAGACCACCGGTGGGCAGCGGCACGGAGTTCCCGGCGAATCTGATCTGGGTTACATTGGCTCCTGCAGGCAGGTTGGTGCCGGTATAGCTGACCTGCGTGCCAGCCGGCCCGCTCTTGGGCGACAGTATCACTTCAGAGAAGAATACTCCATATTCCCATTCCGTACCCTGCCATTGCTGGCTCCAATCGCCCTGGTCCATGCCCATCATGCCACCCATAAAGTCCATGGGCGGCCCCACCATAAGTTCCATGAAGACCTCGCTCCGGTGGCCGTCCCCGTCAAGGCCAACAATGATGAAGGGGTATGGCCCCGGAGGGGTATTTTCAGAAGGTTTCAAAGTCAGCACTGCCGTGGCGGCGCCGCCGGCACTGGTGATATTAACCGATTGGGAAATCGGGTCCCAGACCTCGGTGATGCTGCCGTAGGCAGTGAAGAGCCCCTCGGTGCTCAAACTGACCGCTGGTGTCTTGCCGGCCAGAGCACCAACTGTAATACTGATTTTGCGACCGCTAGGGTCACCCGCCGGAATCGACTCCAGCCACATCGGACTGACCTTGAGGGAGTAGGTATCATCGGCACTCATTATACTGAACTGGGTCATCCGGGTGGTGCCCTGCACGTTTACCTCAAGCGGGTGTGGCCCGGGATTCAGTGCCGGGACCGTAATCACGGCGGAGAAGGCGCCTTCCGCGTCGGTGGCTGTGTTCACGGTGGGGGTAACGTCGTTCGGCCCGAGCTTGATATAAGTCAGGCTCTGGCTCTTGGGAAACCCATAGCCGCTGACGGTTATCTGGTCGCCCTCGGTGCCCAAGGTAGGCGAGATGGTCACCATGGCCATACCCATGTCCATAAAGCTCGACGACGGTGTAACCTCCAGGGTAAAATCAGATACCATTATATTATTAGGTTCAGCCGAGCTATAAGCCCGTATGGATATCGGGTAATTGCCCGGCGTACAGGAGTCGGATATAGTCAGTTGCAGGTCCCGGCTTTCCATGTCGCCGACAGGTGGTGTGACAGTGGCGCTGGTGAAGCTGGGAGTAACGCCTCGCGGCAGCCCTTCAATTTGCATGACCACGGTGGGGCTGGGTGGGGTGGATACCAGCGACCGCACCATGATGCTGACGCTGCCGGTGTCACCGGCGGGACGCACCAGCCAGTGCGGCGAGGCACTGACGCTGAATTTCTGGTTTGAGTCGATTATCTGGAATTCAAAGTGGCCACTGCGGTCGTCCGGTGGTATACCCACGACAACATCAACCGGGTACATACCCGGGCCAGTGGCCTGGCCGAAAGCAGTGGAAGGTACGGTGAACACACCGGAGAATGACCCGTCATCAGCCGTGGTGATGGCATTGCTCAGTATGTTGGTGTTGGCAAAAGTCAGGCTGGCCACCGAGGTATTGGCGGAGAATCCGGTACCGGCAAAGGTAACGGTATCCCCGACCTGACCATAAGTGGGACTAAGCGAAAGCATGCCCATGCCATAGCCCTGAGGCGGCATTATAGCCAGCTCCAGGTTGATCCGGGCGATATCCTCACCCTCATCCCAGACACCGTTCGGGGTGGTGTCAACCCAGCCCTCAAGCATGGCTGGGTACTGCCCCATTGCTATCATGCCGGGGAGCATCAGCGCCAGCTCAAAGTTGTTCTGGCCTCCCGGTGGGGCACTGATGGTATATACGGTCTGCTCGATATTATTCCATTCCGTGGTGACGCCCGGCGGTAGCCCTCTGACGGCCATCATCACCGTCGGTGAGGCACCGCCCAGTGCTTTGAGGAGACCGGAAGTAGTGGGCCGGCCTCCGGGCTCACCATGCAGGTAATTCGGGGAAAGGCTCATGGTGAAGGTATCATCGCTGCCATATACATTGAAGCTAACGTCGGCTCGGGTGTTGGTGGCTACAGTAACGCTTACCATGTAAGAACCGGGAATGGTCGTCTGGCCGCCAACCGTGGCGGGCACGGTGAATGACCCTGAGAACGAACCCGTGGGTGACGTGGTAATTGATTGAGCCAGAGTGATATTATCGCCGCCAAAGTCAATTTCCAGAACCTGGGCGTTTTCCGGGAAGTTGGAGCCGCTGAAGGTTACGCTGGTACCTGCCGTACCGTTGTTCGGATTCAGCGAGAATATGGGCATGTCATAGCCGGCGGCGGCACCGACATCCAGCTCCAGGTTGCGGATTTCCTGCTGCTCCCCGGCGGTGGCTTTGACCGCCAGTGAGTAATGGCCCATGGGCGTTGACGCCTTGGGCTTCACTTCCAGGGATGACATTATGGTGCTGCCGATAGGCGGTGATACCACTGTCAGTGTCTGCCAAGCACCGCCGTCAAAGCGCCACTGGATGTTGGGCGGTCCGTCAACACGTAGAGTGACATTGGCGGCTGATGAGCCGAACGATTGTACGTTTATCGAAACGTAGACCGACACATCCGGTGACGTCTGTATCATGTTCGGTGACAGGTTGACGTTGAAGCTCGCCTGGTCGCTGACCAGGGTGAACTCAGACATGGCCATCTTATCATTGGGATAGGTGCCCACGGCCACCTCAACGGGATACATGCCCGGCGTGAGTCCAGCGGGAACCTGGAGCACTGCGGACAGTGCTCCCGAGCCATCCGTAGTAATAGCCGGCAGGTTGGCCACTTGGTCATTACCCGAATTGGGCGGGCCAAAGTATAGGTGCGTCATGGGCGTATCGGCCTGAAAACCGCTGCCGCTGATGGTTATCCATGTGCCCTCGGAGCCGAGGGTTGGGTTGAGATAGATGGAAGACATGCCGAAACCGGCCGGGGGCACCACGTCTATCTCCAGCGGTATCCGGTGTATCTCGGCACCGCCATTGAGTTGACCTTTGATGGTAATGGTATAATGCCCGGTGGGTAGCCAGTCGCTGATAGCCAGTGTCAGGTCTGTGCTGGCCACGCCGCCGGGCGGTGCGGTAACGTTGCTGGAATCAAAGCTGGCCGTAATATCGGCCGGAGCCCCCTCCACGGAAAGGTTCACCGTTGGTGAAGAGGAGCCGACCGCCTGCACCTTTATCATGGTGGGGATTGACTCTCCTTGCTCGGCCCACAGGAAAGAGGGCGAAGCCTGCAGCACGAATGTGTCAGAGCTACCGGTGATGGTGAATGATTTCGTAACAAATTTTTCATCAGGCGATGTGCCCACTCTGAGCTTGACCGGATAGGTGCCGGGGGTCAGTACTGACGGAACGCGGAAAGTCCCGGAGAATTTACCGGCTGAGGTGCCTGTCTCAGGCACGGTGATGGTGGGCAGGCTCTGGCCGGTGAGTATATCAAGTTCGCCGAACTTGAGCATGGTTACCTGGCTGGGGCTGCAATCGATAAAGCCCGAGCCGGAGAAACTTACCGTACGCCCGCCCTCGCCAAAGGTAGGGCTCAGGGTGAGCTGCGCCATGCCAAAGCCGGCCGGCGGCTGTACCACCAGTTCCAGCGAGACCCGCTGCTCCGGCTGCCCGTCTTCCCATCCTTTTACGGTGATGAAATAGGTGCCGCTGGGTGCCGTGGTGCTGGCGGTCAAGGATAAATTACGTGAGGACGAACCCCCTGCTGGCACTGAGACGGCATTGCCGCCGGAGGCGGGTGTATTGACCGCAAGCGAGCCGAACTGGTACGTAAGCCAGGAAGGGGCGCCTTCTAATGCCAGGTTGACCGAAGGGTTGCTCCCGCCCATGGAGAAGATATTGACCGAGACTGATGCCGAGTTCTGGCCAGTCTCTGTGGTGACGGTGGCCGACTGAGGAGATACGCCAAGGGTGAACGTGGACCCGCTTCCCATAATCTGGAAATCCCTCTCGGCAAAGTCGCCGGTGCTGGTCACTATGGCCTTGATGCGGTAGTTACCGGTCGGTACCCCTGTAGGAACGGTGAAAGTCCCGGTAAAGCTGCCGCCATTCACGGTGATGGTGGCGGGGCTGGTCTGCAGCGTGGCGTCAGAGACAGCCTCTTTAATGGTCACCGTCTGTCCCTGGGTGGCTGGCGGGAAGTTGGAGCCGGTGACGGTAATAGCATCACCCGCCTGCCCGTAAGATTGCGACAGGGAGATACTGGCCCCCCATGCTGCCGGTGGCGGGATGTCTAGGCTGATGTCTATCATTTTATTGATAGCCGTGTCGGCACACTGGCCCTCAACATTTATATGATACATCTCGGGCGATGCCCAATCTGCAACCGTGATGGTGAGGGTGGTTGATGCAGTACCCCCGGCAGCTGGTGTCACACTGCTCGCTGACAGGCTGCAGGTTACTCCGGGTGGTGAGGCTGTGGAAAGCGCCACTGCGGCGCTGAAGCTGTTCACTGATTGTACGTAGACAGTCACGTTGCCGGAATTCCCCGGCTCAATGGAAACGAACTGGGGTGAGGTTGACATGAGGAAATCGGCCCCGGCACCTGAAGTGACGGTAAGCTGAAATACGGCATTGCTGGAAGCCGAAGTTGCCTTCACGGCAAAGCTACCGCCGGGCATGTCGGCGGGTATGGTTACCTGGGTACTCCAGGTGCCGTCACCGCCAATCTGCCCCGTGGCTAGGGTCTGCCCAACTTTGGGGCCTGAATCCCATTTAAGCGTTACGTTCTCGCTCGGGGTAAACTGTGAGGCGAAGAAGGTGGTCTGGCTGTCCGCCGCCACCACGGCCGGTGATGCCGACAGCAGCGGCTGGCCGGCCACGCCGATAATTACCGTAAAGAAGGCGGCTTTCTGCTGGCCGCCATAGGCGGCCGTCTGGCCTTCCAGCTCGCACTGGTATGTCCCCGATGGCGTCATGGCGCTGGCGCCCAGCGTCAGGGTTACGGTCTGGGTTTCGCCAGCCGTCAGGGTTACCTGGGCTGGTGACACGCTGGAGCTGGCTGCTATCTCGGGCGGGCCGTGCAGGCTCAGCGAAATAGTACCCTCAAAATTGTTTACCGATGTTATATTAAATGTTTCTGTGATATTAGCCCCGGCACCAAGCATAAAGGAGAATTTGCCGCCACTGTGGGCAACAGTAAAGCTGGCCTGGGGTGGTGTTACCGTGGTGCTGGCAGTGGGAGAGTTGGACAGGCCTGACCACAGGTTGGCGTCGTCCTTGGTCTTCAGGGCGAAGAAATAGGTGGTGTTTTCGCTCAGTCCGTACACGGTGAACTGTTCGGGAGTGCCGGCGGCACTTGGCGCTGGCGGGTTCGGAATCGCTGTGGCGTTAGTCCACTTGGTCTCATCATCTATAATGGCCGCGGCATGGCGAATGTCATAAGCGACTGCTTGGCCGGTGGCGCCGTCGTCGCCGGGGGCGGTCCAGGTCAGGATAATAAAGTCAGTGGACGCATTGCCGGTGGCCAGGTTGGTGACAGCGGCTGGTGGTGTGGTATCCGAAGGCGGTGGAGGCAGCAACAAGAAATTCACGGCTGCCGGTGAACCCAGTGCTGCGGTGATACCGGTCTGGTTGGCGGTGCTGTAGCCCTGTTTATCCACCTGAACAACGTAACCCGTATCCGGTGGCGCCGTCAGGGCGTAATTCCCGGAGGAGTCGGTGGGTAGGGAAGAATAGAAGGTTCCGGGGGACGCCGACTGGAAGGCCCGGACACTGGCCCCCTGGACGGGATTACTGGTGGCGTTATCCGTCACCGTTCCCTGGATAATTCCACCCGCGGTCAGCGCTAAATTGACCGTGGTGGTAGCATTGGCGGCAACATTAGTGCCGTTCGCCTGCTGGGTGATATACCCCGCCTTGTAAGCGGCTACCCGATAGTCACTGCCCTCGGTTACCGGGATGCTGTAATTACCGCTGGCGGCGGTGCTGCCGGTCCAGCTGGGCTGCTGGGCGCCTGATTCATAGATGAGAATCGTGGCACCGGATATGGGGTCGCTGGAGCTATTATCCGTAACCGCGCCCGCAACCGTGCCGTTTCCCACTGCCAGCACTGTTGCTGGCAATAAGACAAGTAAGTAACTGACTATAAACAGGATGCGGAGGAAGTGATTGAGTGCTTTAAAAGCCCGCTTTTTAGATTTTGCCATTGCCCTGTACCTCCCGTTCACTCCGTGGAGTCCTCTTTCATTATCGGTATGCCATACTTTTTGATGAATGCTTGAAAATCGTCTCTTTGCACGCGATTCTGTCCGCTGGGAAGCTGGAACGCTTTCAGCTCTCCCTTCTCTATCCAGCGCAGAACGGTTACCTTGCTCACGCCACAATGCTTGGCGATGGCGCCAGTAGCGAGATATCCATTTTTCGACTTCTGCCTCAAAATGTGCTCCTTAAAAATAACTGCTCCGGGCCACTGACGGCCGAAACACTTTGCCCGGTGTTACACGACATTGCTTAACGTTTGCTACATTTTTCACAAGATTAACTACCCTTACGGATTATCCAATTTAAAGCAATGATTCTTAATAAACACTTAATATCTGCCGGTGCTTCCTTAATATTTTCTAAATTTTGCCGTTCTCAGTTTTGATTCATTCTGGATTCAGCCTGAGCAGAGGAGAACAAAGCCGCCTGATGAAGTGAGGTCCGCCCCGTCAAGGGAAATGCATAAAATTTATGCTGACACTCTATCCGCATTCTGGAAAATTTAATGTAAAGGTAGTACTATTTGGGGTAAGCGGTTATTGAGCCATAATAGCTGCAGGTATGTGCCGGGCAAGCATGGCTGTCTGGCTGATAGATAGCTGGAGGTGGGCATGTCATTAATCAGCGATTACATAGACGGTCTGGGAAATTGCCTCAAGGCACTTTCGGAACGAGCCATTACTGATATCGTGGAGACCGTATTTGAAGCCTATCAGAAGAATAAGCAAGTAATAATTATGGGCAACGGCGGCAGTGCCTCGACGGCCTCCCACTTTGCTCGTGACCTCAGGATAGGATCAAAGGTGGAGGGTAAACCAAGGGTACGCGCTACCAGCATAACGGATAATATGGCTATGGTTACCTCTTTAGCCAATGATATGGATTATAGTTACATATTCAAGGAGCAGCTGGTAGACCAGCTGAATGAAGGTGATGTCGTGATAGGGATAAGTGCTTCCGGTAATTCACCAAATGTGCTTGAGGCGATAAAGTACGCACGCCAGAAAGGGGCCATCACCATTGCCCTTACCGGTTTTGATGGCGGGAAATTAAAAGGACTGGTTGATAAAGCCATCATAGTGTCGAGCCGGGATTACGGTCAGGTTGAAGATGTCCATTTGAGCCTGGACCATATAATTACCTACGCAGTTAAGGGTAAAATAGCCGCGTGGAGAACTGAAGGGTGATAGTTTCGCGCACGCTATTGGGAATAAGTTGCGCCGGTGATGGCACTGACCTGAAGGCTTTCTACGAAATCGAGCCCGGCGCGGTAGCGGGTACCACCATCATCGACCTTAACGCATATTGATTAGATGAGCAGAGCCAATAACTATATTCATACCCATTGCCCCCATTAATTAGCCCACTCTTTAAGTTGGTATAACTGGCATGCTCGTTTCTGTAGGGGGTAGGGGATTTAAGAAGCAAGGTGATAAAAATATTCAGGAACGGGAAGAGTTAAAGCGGGCAATGGAGAAAGGCTCGATTGGAATAGAGGTAAAGCCTTTTAATATCAACTCCGTCACTATATACCCGGTTACCGGGCTGAGCAAAATTCCTTTTGTCCAGTGACCGGTGGCCAGATAAACGCCGTTCCAACTTGGAACCTCTCCGATTATAGGTAGCCCGTCAGCAGAGAGTGGTCTGAGACAGGCTGTTTGCAATACAATTTCGGCTTCCACCAGCGAAGGCGCCATGGTAACCAGGCTATTTATTAACTTGTCTCTTCCTTCTGCTGATGGTTCTTCGTCAAAACCAGCGTCTTCATGAGTCGCGCCGTGGTAGATAAGTTCATCATGTCTTGTGGTTGTGCTGTAATTGGTGTCCCAGGCAAGTATAGTGGTAAAGGGTGAGCCTGAAGCCCGGACTCTTATATTTTGCCCCTTTTGTGGCTTGATGGGTATGGATAACCCCAGAGATGAAGAGGCCTGCCCTGTCCACGGGCCCATAGCCAGGACCGCGCAATCGCAGGCAATATCACCAGATGCCATTTGTATACCGGTTAATTTTGTTCCCTTTCTTTTGAGTCCGATGAACCGTCCGTTGCGTATTTCGGCGCCATATTTCTCGGCAGCCTGGGCTAAGGCCAAGACGTATCGGTAGCTGTCCAGCTCTCCCGCGTCCTCGCTATATGCGGCGCCTATTATCTTCGGGGAAATACGGTTGTCTATGGAACGGACAGCATCGCCATCTAACCAGCTTGTTTCGAATCCTTGCTGTTGCAGCATTCCGATTCTGCTCTTTATTTCCTGTGCCTCAGCCTGGGTAAATGCCAGCGTGAGAAGCGCTGACTGGCGAAAATAATAGTTAACTCCTGCCTCTTCTAAAAGTTGGGGGAAGAGTTCCTTGTGTAATTGAAAACTTTTGGTGGTAAGCGGAAGCATGATAGTCGTATATTCCGGGATTACCACCTGTGGGTTGAGAATCCCTGGAGCGTGACCTGAAGCATGGTCCCCGATGCTGTCCTGTTCCACAATAACAACTTTCACGCCTTCCTTGCTTAAGAAATATGCGATGGCACACCCGATAGCACCAGCGCCTATTATAACTACGTCAGCTTTTTCTGTTGCCATGTCAATACTTTTACTCCGGAAATCTCGGCGGATTATCTAATTGGGAAAAATGCAATATTCGGGTGTTATTGTAGCTTACTGATTTATTAGTTAGCAACTCAGATATCACTAATCCCAGGTAGTAAATTACCAATAATCAATTGTAAAATGTATTTGAATTTATTATTTTCAGTGTATAGGAAAGCAGATGTTATTACTGGGACACGTTGGCATCACTCTGGGCGCCATAGGACTGCTGGCCGGCGCCATAGAGCGAATCACTAATAATATCACCGCTGATAAAGAAGGGCATTCGCCGTCATCAGCGAATGCCGAGGCTGCTCCAGAACGTGCTGCCGGGAACAGAGGCTCATGGTATGCGTCTCTGGCGGATAACAAATCTCTGATTCTGGGTTCACTTCTGCCGGATGTCATAGATAAACCGGTCGGGCTTGTGATATGCAAGAATAGATTTAGCAACGGCCGGATATTTTCCCACACACTTCTTTTCCCTACGGTACTGGCGGCTCTTGGTTCTTTGCTTTATCGCCGTTACGGCAAAACCTGTGGCATTTCATTATCTTTGGGTGCCTTCGCTCACTTAATACTGGATAAAATGTGGCGCGAACCGGCAACTCTCTTCTGGCCGTTGTTCGGTCGCCGTTTTAAAAGGGTGGATACGAGTAATTGGATGCTCAACATCTTGCGCGGGCTGTTTACTGATCCGGCGGTGTACAAGCCGGAGATAATCGGCGGAATGATGATTTTAAGGCTGAAAAAGCGAAGATATAATCGGCCTTGATTCAAGATAAGCTGACTTGATCTGCCCTTTTCGCTACTAGTAATTATTTTTGCTATTTCAACTTTATTACAATATCTATTTCTGTGTGATAATATAACGATAATATAAGAATTCGGGTGCAATATTGAAAAAAGCGAAAGTCATTATACTGGGATTAGTCTCTGTCATTGTCATAGGCGGATTGCTCTTTTTCGCTAGCCCGGCTCCGGAGATGGAGAAGGGCATTGGGCCGTTACAACCGGTATATATTGGCCTATTGGCACTGGCCGGCATTGTTCTGCTGGTGGTATTCATAAAAAATATCAGGGCGATTATATGGTCGGCAGTCGATAGTTTACCCTCAGTAATAACCGTTTTGGTGGCTGGGGGCCTGGTTCTTATTCTGGTGTATGTCAGCTGGCCTGTAGAGATAGCGATGAAAGTTGAGCTGTTACGGTCGGTGCTTATTGCTTCACTGGTGCTGGTATGTTTTGTCGGCATTATGCTTATTAGATTAATTCGTGGTGATGGAGACTTGAGCATAGCGCTCGGGATATCCGACAGTGGAATTACAAAATTAAGGACTTTTGTTTACCGCTCGGCTGCTTTGGGCTGCCTGACGCTTGCGGCAATCGCGGTCTATTTCATAACCGATGAAGTAAATCTATTTTTTATCGCCTGGCTATTTTTTATACTGCAGTTGGGGCTATTAGTTTTCCCCTTAGTGTTTGCGAAAATTATTATTTTTCGTTAGTCATGCTGGCGGTGTGGTAATATTGCGTTTGGTGTGGATAATAGCGGCAACGAGGAACAGCAGGGGAGGTAACGGTGAAAAAGGCGATTGAAATATTGTTGAGGATGTTACTGGCCCTGATAGCCATAGGTGCGTGGGGCTTAATTGCCCTTTACGTTTATTGGCCGGCCGGGATAGAGCATAAGATCAACCTCTTACGGTCGCTGCTTATCGCTTCGACAGCCCTGGTGGGTTTCAGCGGCATTTTTCTCATCAAGATAATCAGAGATGGAGAGAGATTTGTCAGGGAATTCGGGATGTCCGAAAAAAGGATAAAAACCCTGCGGATATTCGTCTCCTGGTCAGTAATTATCGGCTTTCTGGCAATTCTGGCGGTGATGTTCTACTTCATAACTTATGAGATTGCTCTGATAATTGTGGCTTGGGTATTCTTTATAGGTCAGCTGGAGCTGTTTATTCTGCCCCTGATATTTAGCCGAATCCTGGCTTTCCGTTAATACTGTCAGCCTGAATATAAAAACTATTCCCGGGTGCTTGGCCCGGGAATAGTCAATTCAGCCAGTTGCCGAAGTTTTATTACGCGGTGCGGAACCCAAAGTACCAGACAACCACTCCGGCGACAATAGCCGTTGCCATCAGTGAGGCAATGATGGCCAGCCAGGGTGTTGGTGCGGGAACCGGGGCGGGCATTGCTGGCGGTGCCGGTGCAGTGGGCACCGGATACTCTACTGATGGTGCTGAGATTGAAGGTACTGTCGCGGGTACCACTATCGATTTGACCGGTGACGGTTGTACCGTAAACGTTCCGGTAATTCCATCGATTTCCACCTTGTAGGTGCCAGCCTTACCCTGAACGGTTTCAAAGGATACTTTCTTGGATCCATGGCCGGGCACGTTGATACTCTTGCTGGCTACTTCTACGCCGTTTATCTTGAGTGTTAATTTGTAAGTACCAGCGACATCTCCCGTATTGGCGACCATCGTGCTGAAGACTGCTTTTTCGGCTATGCCAATGGCAGTTGCCGGGACCGTCAGTTCGCTGACGGTAAATTCCGCCGGCGCGGTATATGCCATGACGCTGTAGTAGGTGAAGTGGCTTATCTTGGCTTTGATGGTATTGGTCGCCGGGTCAATGGTGATATCCTTGGCGTCAAGCATCACCCACTGCCCCGTATCCGCGTTATAGTAACCGACGGTGAGATTCTCCGGGCCAAGACCGGCTGGTATCCAGTTCAGATTGTAGGCGAAAGTGATGGTGATTGGTGGGTCGAAGGTAGCTCCATTCGGTTTCAGGTCATAATTCAGGCCGATAAAGCCCTTATCCTTCGGTGGAGAAGGTGGGATAGGCACTGCGGTTAAGCGTACTTCAGGAAGCGGGTCACCGCCTTTGGTTTTACCAACGGTATTCCTCGGAATGTCAAGGGTGAGTTTCTGGTCAGCCGATTGGAAACTGACCGCCTTGGTAAATACGCCTCCTGACGTGGTGGCTCCGCTGGTCCCTCCGCCGGTAGTTGCGGGTGGTTGGTCGTCGCCATAGCCATAACCCTGTCCGTAGGCTGTATATTGCTGAATTGGCTGAGGCAGCACCAGCAGTATGGCGAAGATAGCAGCGATTACAGCCAATCTAGCCCACTTTCTAATATTGGCCTTTTTCATTGCGATACACCTCGTTAATATTTTCCTGAAGTGTCACGTAACTCTATTATAAATATATATATAGCCGATTGTCAAGACTTTTGTCATTATTTTGGACATATATAGACAAATTGGGCAAAGTGGAAGTAGAATAGGGCGTAATACGTTGACAGTTTTTATAATAGCTACAAAATTACTGAATTTTACTTTTGTTACATTCACTTGAGAAGCAAGATTCCGAGGTGTACTATGACCAGCGAGTCAGATACAGTGAGCCAGCAAATTGCCAAAAGGCTTAATGAAAGTGCCAGGATCAATGAGGGAATAGCCAGAAGAAGTTCAGGAGAAATTCAGGCTGTCACCGAACTTATCATTGGCGCATATCGAAATGGCGGAAAGGTAGTTCTGTTTGGCAATCCCTGGCTTGGTATGGACGCTGGTTATATTTCGGGAGCTTCATATAATGGATAAATAGTGTCAAATAGATATGAACAATACTGAAACTGGAAATGCCTGTTCGAAAATCGGGGTGCCCGGATTTGAACCGGGGACCACCTGAACCCCATTCAGGTGCGCTACCAGGCTGCGCTACACCCCGATATGGACTGAATGTTCCTCAATATAGTAGCATAATACCTCAGGGCGGGCAATAAAAAGCCGCGAGCGTTGCTGAGGCCCAGAATGACTCCTTGAATTTCGGTGCTGAATTTCATATTATGGCATTGTCTTATCATTGGTTATTTCATTATCTCGGTTGACTGGCGATGTATGACGTGATTGTTATCGGTGGTGGTCCGGTGGGAAATCGCGCTGCTTACGTGCTGGCACGGCAGGGGTGGAGAGTCGCCGTTCTGGAGAAGGAGAATGGGGTGGGGGAAAAGCCAAGCTGCACCGGCATCATCGGGCAGGAATGTGTCCGCAGCTTTGGAATCGATGACGGCGTTATCCTGCGCAAGGTGAAAAGCGCCCGCCTGTTCTCGCCATCGGGGAAAATGATTTACATAAAGCGAGACGAACATCAGGCCAGCATCTTGGACAGAGCGGCATTTGCCGTCGCTATGGCGCGAAGGGCGCAAAATGCCGGGGCGCAGTGCCTGTTTGACAGCTCTGTCCACGATATGCGGATAACCAGGGAGGGGGTGGAGGTCTATTGCCAGAAAAGGGGCGGCAATCTCATGGCGAGAGCAGTGGTTATCGCCAGTGGCTACGGCACTCGGCTGACCGAAGCGATGAGGCTGGGAAAAACGGACGATTTTGTCGTCGGTGCGCAGGTAGAGGTGCTCGCAAAAGAGGCCGATGAGGTTGAAGTGTATTTCGGCCGGGAAACGGCGCCGGGGTTCTTCGGCTGGCTTGTGCCGACGGCTGATGGAAAGGCTCGTGTCGGTCTGCTGTCACGCCGTGCTCCCGAAGATTATTTGAAAAAACTGCTGCATTCGCTGACGTTGCAGGGCAAGGTAGCGCCCGGCGAAGGCAAGCCGAGCTATGGCACCATACCGCTCAGGCCGCTGCGCAGGACGTGTGGCGACAGGATTCTGGCCGTGGGCGATGCCGCCGGTCAGGTCAAGCCAACCACCGGTGGCGGCATTTATTATGGGATGCTCTGTGCCGACATCGCGGCTGGCGTCCTGAACAAAGCCCTGCACCATGATAACTTATCGGCCAGAAAGCTGTCCGAGTATGAGCGGGAGTGGAGGCGCAGGCTTGGACGTGAGCTAACGGTGGGCTACTGGGCGAGGAAACTATTTGAGCGTTTCAGTGACCAGAGAATAGACCGTTTATTTGATGTGGTTATGCAAAAAAACCTTGATAAGACGCTGCTTGCCGATGACGACGTTTCCTTTGACTGGCACAGTCGGGCAATTGCGAAGCTATTCAGGCGCGCCGTGGTGGCCAGTGTGTTCGGGGGTAGCAGGGTTCCATCACAGAGCGGCAACGATAAATAATAACTGTCCGGGCAGTGGTATGATTGATAAAAGCGCGTCGAATATTACTCTGGAGGAAGCCGCCAGCCAGTTTCTTTCCCGGCTGACATCCGAAGAAAGGGGAGACAGCCAGCCGGAAATATACAGGTTCATCCGCTGGTTTGGCCGGGAGCGGGTGCTGGACAACCTCAACGGGCGGGAAGTGGCTGGCTATGCCGGGCGATTGTCTCCGTCTGATACCGGCTACGGGCGCAAACTTGACCAGCTACGCGCCTTTTTAACACACGCTAAAAAAGCGGGCTGGAGCCGGGCGAACCTGGCGGTTCATCTCAAGGAGAAAAAGGTGAAGGACGGCTCTTCCCTGGCGACTAGGCAGGGCTTACCCGAGGTTATTGAACTCACACGCCAGGGGTATGCCGAACTTGAAAACGAGCTGGATGTGCTGAAGAGCAAACGCCCCGAGCTTATAGAGCAGATACGCCGGGCGGCGGCTGACAAAGACTTCCGGGAAAACGCACCTCTGGCGGCGGCGAGGGAGCGGCGCGGGCATCTGGAAGGGCGAATCAGAGAACTGGAGGAGACGCTCAAGGCAGCCCGGATTATCGGAGAACAGGCGAAGCCGGGTCTCAAAATCGGCATCGGCGACCGCCTTGTCCTGCAGGATCTGGCTTCCGGCGAAGAGTTGCGCTACCAGATAGTAAATCCAAGAGAGGTGGCCCCGGCGCAGGGTAAAATCTCCAGTGTCTCCCCGCTGGGCAAGGCCCTTATCGGGCAGGGTGAGGGAGGTAAGGTGGAAGTAACCATGCCTGCCGGCAAACTTCGCTACCAGGTCAAACGGATTGAGCGCTGACGCCGGCGGATTAATTCGCTGGTAAATCTGTGATATAATTCAGTGTCGGTGGGGATATAGCTCAGCTGGGAGAGCGCTGCGTTCGCATCGCAGAGGTCGGGGGTTCGAATCCCCCTATCTCCACTAAAGCTGCCTTTTGGAGAAGGTGGGTCGTAGTTAATTATCACCCGATTTTCGTGTATCGCAATCCCATTGATAAACGAGCGTAAGAAAGCCACAATATCCGCCCCTGCTTCCGCCAAGGCAAGCGATATAGCTTTTCCAATTCCTCGGCCCGCACCGGTTACAATGGCTACCTTTCCCTCGAGGTTGAGCTCATCCATAATCACCTGATTGCCTCCTGTTGTTTTTTTCTGGAATAAGTTGAAAGTCTTGACATTTTACTATAAAGAGTCGGGACAGTAGTAAACAAGTTACGACGCCCTAGTAAATAGCACCATTTATTACCAGTATATTATATAATTAAAGGGGATAGCGTATGTCTGACAAACAAACGGCTGAAAACCAAATTTGCGAGGTTACCAGTCACTTTGAAGAGGTAGGTAACCGGATTAACGGTATCTGCCACCGGTTGAATATTGACGAAGGCATAAACGCCAAGCTCAGGTACTGCAAGCGTGAGCTGACGGTCAATTTCCCGGTGAAGATGGATGACGGGAAGGTCAGAATTTTCATCGGCCATCGGGTTGAGCACAACACCGACCGTGGACCGGGCAAGGGTGGTATCCGCTACCACCCCGATGTCAACCTCGACGAGACAAAGGCGCTGGCTGCCTGGATGACGCTGAAATGTGCTGTGGTCAATGTCCCGTTTGGAGGTGCCAAGGGGTCGGTTGCTTGCGATCCTAAGAAAATGTCAATGAATGAGCTGGAGAGGCTAACCAGGCGCTATGCTAGCGAAATCTCCATCATCATAGGCCCGGAGAGTGACATACCCGCTCCTGATGTCGGCACCAACCCGCAGATCATGGCCTGGATCATGGATACCTACAGCATGAACAAGGGATATTCGGTTCTTAGCGTAGTCACAGGGAAACCCCTTGAAATCGGAGGGAGCAAAGGGCGATTTGGGGCCACAGGCCGTGGCTGCGCTATCTGTTCTCAGTTTGCTGCCAAACATCTGGGAATGAGCCTGGACAAGGCTACTGTTGCCGTGCAGGGCTTTGGCAATGTTGGCAGCACGACGGCTGGAATCCTGTCCGGATACGGCAGTCGGATTATAGCCGTAAGTGATTCCTCGGGCGGCACTTACAACGCCAAGGGCCTGGATATAAAAAGTTTACTGCGTCACAAGAAGGAAACCGGTTCCGTAATCGGCTTCAGGGACGGTGACAATATGACCAACGCTGAACTTCTAGGCATAGAATGCGATATATTGGTGCCGGCGGCTCTTGAGGGTACTATCTGCGCTCCGAACGCTCCATCAATAAAGGCCAAGATGATTGTCGAAGGTGCCAACGGGCCAACTACTGCAGAAGCAGACAAGGTATTGGGCGAGAACGGGGTATTTATTGTACCCGACATTTTAGCTAACGCCGGTGGAGTGGTGGTATCTTATTTCGAGTGGGTACAGGGAACACAATATTTCTTCTGGCGTGAGGAAGAGGTTAATAACCGATTGCAAGAAGTTATGGATAACGCTTTCCATGAAGTGATGGAGGTTAGCCAGCGTGAGAAGGTGACCATGAGAGACGCTGCCTATATGCTGGCCATAGACCGCATCGCACGTGCCATCCAGATTCGTGGTATTTTCCCATAATAACAAGTATTTCTTTGTAATCGATGTATTCGCACCGTTAGGAATACCTTTTATTAGAACAACAATTCAACCGGTAGGTGACGAATAATGAAGGAAAGGGCATACATGCTGATTGATGCTGAGAAAGGCCAATCATCTTCGGTAGTGATTGCATTGAGTGAGAAGCCTGAAGTTCTGGTGGCTTATCATAATCGGCGAACTTGATATTAAAAATTAATCTGAAGCTGCAATCGGCCCGGGAATCATTCATTTTTTAGAGAGTCAGGCTAATACCACTTGGAAAACCAGGTGGACAACCTCCTCTAAAATACCGAAAGCCCTTTTCAGGGCTTTTATTAATATTACCATACTTAAGATTCAATTGTCAAAAATTCACACGTAATGTTTGTTGAACTCTGGCATTATTTATCATGCTCGATGTCACAATTCAGACAATTGTTACCCAGTCGGACAATTCAAGGTTTTGTTAATTTATTGATATCATATTGGCATTTCTATGCTAACACTGGTTCCGCTATCTGGATTGGATTTTACCGTTAACACCCCGCCAATCAGCTGAGCACGTTCGTACATCCCGGCCAATCCTAATTTCCCATGCCTGGCTAAATCTTCTATTTTATCTGGAATGTGAAACCCCTGGCCGTTATCAGTAACGTTTATTTTTACTTTACCCTTATCGAACTTAACCATGATTTCTGCCTTACTGGCTTGAGAATGACGCCACACGTTTCTCAGGGCTTCTTGAGTTATACGAAAGAGTACTAACTCAATTTCCTCCGAAAGGCGACGCTGTTTCCCAGTCACACTGACATTTGTGGTTATTCCTGAGTACTCGGTTACCTGAGAAGCTAACCAATCCAAAGCTGGCAACAGCCCAAGTCTATCTAAGGCTGCTGGGCGTAAATCCTGGCTCAGACGACGAACTTCCCTAATCACATCATTAATTTGCTGCCATATTTCCTCTAATTCGTGGCTTAAATCTCCTGACAGCTCTTTGTTTTTAGATGCCAGGGCGTCTAAACGACGGGATAACGCAACCAGAGCTTGGATGGTTTCATCGTGCAATTCATGAGAAATGCGCTTTCTTTCCTCTTCTTGGGCCTTTGTTACCTGCAGCAAATAGAAGCGTAGGTTTTCCTGCATTTTTCTTAGTTGCTCGGCAACTGCCTGTTGGCTTTGATACAGCTTGGCATTTTCAACAGCAACGCCGATTTGATTGCCGATAGCAGTAAGCAACTCCGTTTCTTCCTCCTGAAACATTCGGTGACTTCGCATGGCAGCGCAGAGCGTTCCGTTGACCTTACCTTTAGAGTTAAGCGGCACTATGAGCATGGAGTGTATATTATACTCGCTTACCATTTCTCTAGTCAGCCGAGGGTCAGTTGACGCATCTTCAACGAACAGTGGTTTCCCTGATTCGGCTACTTGGCCATTTAAACCTTCACCGATTGTAAGTCTATCTACCCCTTTAGCTAGCTCCTCCGATATTCCTCGATGTTCAACCAATTCAAGCTCGAAAGCTTTTTCATCTATAAGAAATATAAGGGCAACATCAACCTGCATAACATCTATAACATTGTCGATAGCGTTATCTAGAACTTGATGCAGCTCAAGAGATTGCGAAATAGTGCTCGATATCTGGTTTATTGAAGCAAGTCTCTTTTCATTCTGTTTTATGGTCTGAATATTGGCTTGAAGTTCGTGATGAGCTGCCTCTAGTTTGCCGCGGTACTCTCGTTCTTTGCGCAGCGAAACAAAACTAACAGACAGGACAATGCCAATAACAAAAGTAAAGCTTGTCTCCACGATGGCATCCAGCGGACTTGGCGAAATAAAGAGAGCGCGAGGCAGCATACAAACCAAAGCTGTTATTGAAGTTATGAGGGAACCTTTCCAGCCAAACAGGAAACCAGCCCAGACCATGGGCGCCATGTAAAGTATCCTTTCAAGAGCGTGGCGGCTTAATCCGAGACTGGACATTGCCTGAACGAGAAATCCGGGATATGTCTGGACCTCGCGGTAATGTAATAATGTGATAAAGATAAGTAGGGCAAGAATAAACCAAAATCCAGGTTTGCCAATTATATTGAAAAACCAGCCTAAAGATGCATAGTGCTTCATATTAGCACCCGGATAGTAACCGGTACCTCAATAATCAAGATATATCATTTAAAGTAACCCAGCCTTCTTTCATAGCGCGCACGACTGCTTCCGTCCGTGAGCCAACCTGCAATTTGTTAAAGATATGTCCCAAGTGAGCTTGAACAGTGCGCAGGCTAAGGTAAAGTTCATTGGCGATGTCCTGATTGCTCAAACCTCTAGCCGCTAATTTGAGGACATCCCTCTCCCGTTTACTCAGCACCTCCACTTGTTCATGTTTGGTTGACTTGCCCGAACCGGGAACAAATCTATTTAACACCTTACGCGCTATTGCTGGGTGGAGAACTGACTCACCGGCATAAATCCGGCGCACAGCGTCAATCAATTCACGGCCACGGACGCTTTTCAACAGGTAACCAGCGGCACCTGCTTCCAGAAGGCTGAAGATGAATTGTTCATCATCATAGGCAGTAAGTATAAGTATCGCTATGCTGGGGTAAAGTGTTTTAATTTTCTTGGTCGCTTCGATGCCATCGACTTTCGGCATAGCAATATCGATTATGGCTACATTGGGCATAGCACTGCTGGCTAAATTCACCGCTTCTTCGCCGTCGCAAGCTTCCGCAACGACAGTTAAGTCTGGTTCCTGTTCCAGAATCCGGCGAGTACCTTCCCGCACCACGGCATGGTCATCAGCAATTAAAATTCTAATCTGTTCCATGTAACATCCCCTGATATCAGCCATCCTAATGATACACCCTGCATATGCCAGACTCAACTAAAAAGACGCCCTGTGCTCGGGAGTTGCCAGTATTGCAGGTAAGCATAATTACTTACCTTGATAGGCTGAATGTAAGTGCAAACAACTATGATTTTAAAAATGAAAATAGGCATGACAGCGGAAGGCCGGCCCGCATGTATAGTAATAAATTAACAGTAGAGGCGAGAAATCAAATGTAGTTGAAAACTCCAAAGCATGCCAAACGAATGCAATAGGCAGATTGGAAAGGAGGAAGGAAAGATGGAGTGGCAAATCGTAGTAGCGCTAATAGTGGCAGTACCTCTTATACTTATCCCACCGGTTTTTGTCTGGTACCTGAATATTGGTGGTATCTACGCCATTATTAAAGAAGCCAGAGAGAAGAAAATGGCTCGTGCAAAGAAGACTCATAGAGAAGCTGTAACGGAACATCACGCCAATGGTTAAGATTTACTCAAACACTTAAAGCGGCTTGAGGAGAAGGTCACAACTTATGCAGTGGGAAATTGTAATAGCGGTGGTTCTGGCAATAGGCATCGTCCTGGTCATTAGAGGGTCTATAAATAAAAACGGCGCGCGCCGGAATGACCGGGAATAATAGAATCTGTAACCTGCTCACAGCATAGTGGCTGGCAAAACCTGTGAAAAAAGCTTGTAAAGAAGAAAGGAGGTTGCATTAGAATGGCGATTCAGACTTTTTTGCTCATTGAAACCAATAGAGGTGAAGTAAAAGAAGTAGTTTATGCACTTCGGCAATTGGAGGGGGTCATATCAGCCGACCCGGTGTCTGGCCCTTATGATGTTATCGCGGTTCTAGAAGGAGATAACTTGACGGCAATTGGCGATTTAAGAAACAAAATCCGGCAGATAAATCATATTTCAAAGCTTGTTAGCTGTATCTCTTTATCTTGGCCTAGTGAGACCTCAATACCATCTCTGGCACTTAGAAAATAGATGGTGCGATTTCTTTCCTTGTTTCTTTTCTCATTGCTGGTGGTCTCTTACCGGTGATTGCCAGTGCTACCGTGCATACCGCCGAAATCTTTACCACCCTGCAGTGGCAGCCAGGATTATTAACATGACCGTCAATTATATTGGGAAATGATGAGGAGGGGATAGAATGAATAAAGCAACCTTAAAACTATTTATCATGCCCTTACTGATAGTGTGCTGTACCCTGTTCTACTATTTTGGAGAACTGGTTGATTGGGCCGCGTGGGAAGCCTTCCGTATAAAATTTTTTTACGGTGTTCATGATATACATCGCCTCCTATTTCTGGCACCAATCATTTATGCCGGATACACTGCCAGGGTTAAAGGAGCGTTGATAGTTACCTTGGTGGCGTTCATCATCTTTTTACCGCGGGCATTCTTTATATCTCCCTTTCCCGACCCGTTACTTCGTATGCTGCTCTTCACCGTTTTTGCCGGCGCTATTGGTGTCATGACCGGAATCGTACGCAATCAACTAGAGCGAAGCAGAAAGCTGGAAGCGGAGGTAAGAAGTGAAAGAAGTAAACTTCTTGGCATCATAGATAGGATAGAAGACGGAGTGCTCATTATCGGTCCGGATTACAGGATAAGGTTTGCCAATTTGGCTATGAGAAGAAATTTTGGTGAGGGATTTGATTCATTGTGCTACGAATATTTACAAAACCTTGATCAATCGTGTAAATCAGTCTGCAAGATGCCAAAGGTGATACAAGGAACCGTTGAGAGATGGCGATACTGCCTTCCAGATGGCAGGACCTGTGAAGTTGTCGCTTCACCTTATGTTGATGCCGATGGTATAGTCTGTCAGCTTTCTGTATTTCGAGATGTTACCCATAAAAAGTAATCCTGACTGGCGCTCTCTGAGCTCACGAAAGGTTCTTTGTCTTCTCCCAGGTTATGATTTATCATATTGACGACAAAGTTGTTAAGGGAATTTTACCGCGAATTATGACCATGGACGGCGAATGGTTCTTAAGAATTTTCCTGTTTAGTGTGGTGCACTGGGTCTTGGCCTGGTTCATGATACAGGACCTGGCATCAAGGCAAAAAGTACTGGGGGGGCGTAAGCCGCCGTGGGCGGTATTAATAATATTTCTGCCTTGCCTTGGCTCACTGGTATACTTGCTTTGCCACCCTCAAATTTTCAATCCGGATTCTAACCGGAAGTAGAAGTATTTATATCGGCTTCTCTTGTCAATTAGCCAGGTTTTTCAGTATTTTTGTCCACTTCCATAGTCGTCGGGATGGTTCTTTCCAACCCTATCATTTTCCCGGCGGCGCAGCAGCAAGTTTATAAGATTTAATCAATAGAACACGTAGGCATTATTACTTATGAATAATTAGGCATTATTACGGAAGTTAGATTATCTAAAAGGAGATACGCTTATAGTAGGAAAGCAAAGGAGAAAATGAAATGGAGTGGTACGCGATATTAGCCATAATACTAGCTATACCGGTAATACTGATACCCATTGTCTTCATTTGGTATATCAACGTGAGTGGCATTTACATTGTGATCAGAGAGACGATGAAGAGACGGGCAGCGCGTAGAAAGAGAGAGAAAGAAGTTCGCCTGGTCAGGGAGCCTACAGTTAGGTAAAAAGCCGGCTTATGTAGCCGTCAATAATCTTTTCGCATATGTTTAGTTAAGGAGATATATGGGAGACAAACTGCCCACTGATTCATTTATCCAGGAAATCTGCGCTTTTCCCGGTGGTGAAGGCATTCGGCAATGCATTCAGTGTGGTACGTGTACCGCCTCCTGTCCCAACGCCGAGCGGATGGATCATACGCCTTCAGAGCTCATTGCCATGGTCAGAGCTGGTATGAAGCAGCAGGTGCTCTCCAGCAATGCCATGTGGTACTGCCTGTCCTGTTACCTCTGCACGGTGCGGTGCCCCCGCGGCATAAAACAAACCGACCTCATGCACGCCCTGGAGTGCTTAGCAGTTCGGGAAGGTTTGAGTCATGGGCGCACGCTAACACCAGCCATGTATCGCCGTTTTAGCGACTTTGTCTATAGTTTAGGGAGTCTTCCTGAGGTAGGATTCATGACCTGGTTCTATATGTGGACTAATCCTCTGCGTGCTCTCAGAATGCTCCCTGTAGCCATACGTTTATTCAGACATGGACGCCTTAACGTGAAGGCAAGGCGATTGACGCCACAAGGAACGAAACAGCTTCGTGCCATTCTTGAAAAAGCTGAGTTGATGGGAGGTGTCGGTTGAGACAGTATGCCTATTTCCCGGGCTGTTCCTCCTCTGATGGAGGCGCCAAGGCGTATGGCTGGTCAACGCAGGCGGTCTGCAAAGTCCTGGGGGTGGAATTAATTGAATTGGAGGACTGGAACTGCTGCGGCTCCACTCCCTACAGTTCGGTTGAGGAGCTGGCTTCATTCTGTCTTTCCGCCCGCAATCTGGCACTGGCGGAAAAGAAAGGACTTGATATTGTGACTCCATGCAGCTCGTGCTACGTGATTCTAAATCGAACAAATAGCTACTTGAAGCAGTACCCGGAGCTCAAAGCCAAAGTGGCAGAAGCTTTGGCCGCCGGCGGACTGGAATATCACCGGACGGTCCGGGCGAGGCACCTGCTGGACGTGTTGGTCAATGACATCGGTTATGATGCCATTGCGGCAGAGGTCAAAAAGAACCTGGAAGGTCTGAAAGTGGCGCCGTACTACGGCTGCCAGCTCGTCCGCCCCAGGTTTGGCTTTGACCATCCCGAGAACCCCCGGTCCATGGACCGACTGATTGCGAGCCTCGGTGGCGAGCCGATTGATTTCCCCATGAAGGCACGCTGCTGCGGCGGCTCCCTTATCATTTCCGAAGAAGACCTGTCTCTGGGACTGATTGGCAGGATTCTTAACTCCGCACTTGGCAGAGGAGCGGAATGTCTTATAACGCCCTGCCCCCTGTGCCAGACGAACCTGGATGCCTATCAGAGCCAGGTAAACAGGAAACTGCATTCCAGCTTTAACCTCCCCGTCCTGTTCTTTACCCAGCTCATGGGGGTGGCTTTTGGACTCAGCGAAGAAGAACTGGGCCTGAAAAACTGCATCGTGCCAGCGGAAAAGGCTCTCGCCAAGTATTTATGAGGAGCATAAGATGGAGCGAAAAATCGGCGTTTATGTCTGCCACTGCGGTACCAATATTGCCGGCACCGTCGACGTTGAGCAGGTAACCGAGTTTGCCCGGAGTATCCCTTCCGTGGTGGTTGTCCGCGACTACAAGTTCATGTGCTCCGACCCGGGCCAGGAAATTATAAAGAATGATATAAGGGAACTGGGGCTGAACCGCATAGTGGTCGCTTCCTGTTCTCCGCGACTGCACGAAGCGACCTTCCGGCGGGTGCTGGCCAGCGCTGACCTGAACCCTTATTTCTTTGAAATGGCCAACATCCGTGAGCAGTGCGCCTGGGTCATTGAGGACAAAGAGGCGGCCACGGAGAAAGCCAAGGCGATGGTGAGCGCCGCGGTAAGGCGCGTTTTCTACCACGATGCCTTAGAGAAAAAAGAAGTGCCCATGAACCCCTGCACGCTGGTGGTCGGTGCCGGCATCGCCGGCATACAGGCAGCCCTGGAGATTGCCGATTCCGGGAACAAGGTCTATCTGGTGGAGAGGGAGCCATCCATCGGCGGCAATATGGCCCGGCTGGACAAGACTTTTCCCACCCTCGACTGTTCGGCCTGAATACTCACCCCGAAGATGGCCTCGGTGAGGTCACACGAAAACATCGAGCTGATGACATACAGCGAAGTGGCTGAGATTTCCGGCTATGTGGGCAATTTCAAGGTGAAGATACGGCAGAAACCGCGCTACGTGGACGCCGGCAGGTGTACCGGCTGCGGTACCTGCCAGGACAAGTGCCCGAGCAAGGTGGCCAGCGAATTTGACCTCGGCCTCGGGCAGAGAAAGGCCATCTATACACCATTTCCGCAGGCCGTGCCCAACGTCCCGGTCATTGACACCCAGAACTGCATCCACTTCACCAAGGGGAAGTGCGGCGCCTGCCAGAAGCTCTGCGAAGCAAAAGCGATTGACTTTGAGCAGGTGGAAAAGACCGTTGAGGTGGATGTGGGCGCCATTATCGTGACCACCGGCTTTGACTCACTTGACCCGTCAGCGATGGCACAGTACGGCTATGGCAGATACGATAACGTTTTCACCGGCATCCAGTTCGAGAGGATGAGCAACGCCTCCGGTCCCACCGGCGGTAAGATACTGCTCAAAGACGGCTCAACGCCACACCGTATCGCCATTCTCCACTGTATCGGCAGCCGGGACGTGAACTACCATGAATACTGCTCCCGCGTCTGCTGCATGTATTCACTGAAGTTCTCTCACCTCCTCCGGGAAAAGATTCCCGATGCAGAAATTTACCAGTGCTACATTGACCTCCGCTGTTTCGGCAAGGGTTATGAAGAATTTTACAACCGCCTTCAGGAAGAAGGGGTCAACTTCGTGCGGGGCAAAGCGGGTGAAATTACCGATATCTCCGAGACACCTGAAGAGGAAGGCAGGCTGGTGGTGATTGTGGAAGATACGCTGGTGCGCCAGAAAAGGCGCCTCCCGGTGGATATGGTCGTTCTGAGCACGGCGCTGGAGCCGAGGGCGGATGCTGACGAGATAGCCCGGCTTTTCTCCATCAGTCGCAGCAAGGACGGCTTCTTCCTGGAAAAGCATCCCAAGCTCGACCCCGTGGCCACCACCACCGATGGCATCTTCGTTGCCGGCTGCTGTCAGGGGCCAAAGGACATCCCGGATACGGTGGCCCAGGCCGCCGCTGCCGCCGCCCGCGTCCTGGCCATGATAAACAAAGGCAGCGTTGTAATTGAGTCCGCCATCTCGGTGATTGACGAGGACCTCTGCTGCGGCTGCAAGACCTGTGTTTCAATCTGCCCGTACACCGCGATTTCTTTTGACGAGGAGAAACAGGTCTCGGTGATAAATGAGGCACTGTGCAAGGGCTGTGGCACCTGTGCGGCGACATGCCCCAGCGGCGCCATCACCAGCCGGCACTTCACCACGGAGCAGATTATGGCACAGATAGAAGGAGTGACGGTATGAGCTTTGAACCAAAAATAGTCGGCTTTCTCTGCAACTGGTGTTCTTATGCCGGCGCTGACTTGGCGGGAACATCGCGTAAAAAATATGCGCCAAATGTCCGCGTGGTCAGGGTGATGTGCAGTGGCCGGGTGGAGCCGAGCTTCATCATCAAGGCATTTGCTCAGGGCGCGGATGGGGTGCTTGTCTGCGGCTGACATCCCGGCGAGTGTCATTACCTGGAAGGTAATATGCAGACAAAGCGCCGCATACCCCTTCTGAAAAAGATGCTGGCACAGTTCGGCATTGAGGAGGAGCGGGTAAGACTGGACTGGGTGTCAGCCTCAGAGGGAGACCATTTCGCCGCCATCGTTAACGAGATGACAGAACAGGTCCGTCAGCTGGGACCGCTCAACCATAATGGTAGTGACGGCAGTTAAGCCAACATCAGCCCTCGATTTTTTACCCAGTCCACAATATGCCTGTCTATTTTCCCATCCATTGATATTACACGTCACGGATTCTGGTTAATTCCCAGCAAACAGGTTAAGTATAAATAACTAGTCTCGGCCCTGAGAATAAGTGTAAATACCATACTTTTGCAAGCTGAAATTAGGCAACATGGCGGAAGTCTGGCGGGACAGGCAGGTGTTAATCTGAAAATAGGAAAAAGGGAGAGTTTAAAAAAGGAGGGCAAGAAGATGGAATGGCCAATCGTAGTCGCTCTGGTAATCGCAATACCTGTGCTACTCATCCCAGCCGCCTATATCTGGTACCTGAATGTCGGTGGCATATATGCTCTCGTGAGAGAGGCACGTGCTGCCGAGCGCCTGCACAGTGAGAAACTGGCGGCTTCTGTGTCACATGCGGAAAGCAAGCACTAATCAACAAAATGCGGTCGATGCGGAAATGAAGCCGCGAGGAATATCAAGTAGAAGGAGGGGATAAAAATGGATTGGGGATTGCTGATAATAATGATGCTGGTGATACCCTTCATTACCATTTTGCCGGCAATTTTCTTAGCCGGATTGATATGGGGCCTTTACCAATTCATCCGCGGTACTATCCGCGAGAGAGCCTCAGCTAGGAGGAAGCTAGGGGGAAGAGCAACCGAGACACTGAATATCCAGAAGGTTGCCTAGTGCTGGTAAAGTGGCAAATGACTGCAGGTATGACCAGATGTAGGTCTCATCCCCGGTTGATAAGCTGATATTGGGGGTAAATAAGGAAGGAGGTGGAATAAAATGGCAGGGCAAGCAATTCTGGCATTATTCTTGGCAGTTCCAATTGCGCTAATCACGGTGTTAGTTATCTGTTGGATACGTTGGGTTAAATCAGGCAGTGCAGATATTTGGTTTGATAAAAAAGGTGAGGAATTTGCACAAGATCCATATTTAATTTCAATGCGGACTTTACACTCAACTACTAAACTTACACACAAATAAGACTTTTGATCCTCCAATTTACAAGGTGGCAGATATGGAGAAGGCGGTAGCTGATAATAGACAAGACGAAAGTTACGCCAGCATCGCTACAATACCCCAGGAGCCAGAGAAAAATCTACCAGCTAAGGGGGCGAAGATAGTGCATAAGGAGGGGCCTTCTGACAAAGGAGTTATCCTTGAAGTGTTAACCAGAGCTGCTGATGGCCACAAGTTCATTGCCCGATTGGCAGAGAACCCAGGTAAAGTCCTCCAGGGGTATGACCCAATCCCAGAAGAGAGGGCATATAATTTAGACAAATCACTACACGTTGGCAAATATATCCAGCCCTGGACTTGCCGAGATGGAAGATGCGTGGTATTAAGACCTATCGAACCAGAAGATAGACTTCTAGAAAAAGAACTTATCGAGCGTCTATCTGCCGAATCATCCAGATTTAGATTTTTCGATAGGATTCGAGAGGCCACGCCGGAGATGCTGAATCAATTTTGCAACATTGATTACGTACACGAGATAGCCGTCATCGCTGAATATAAAGCAGGTGACGAGAAGAGGAACGTCGGCGTTGGTCGGCTAATAATTGAACCTAACAAGGAATCTGGTGAATTCGCCATTGTAGTGGCTGATGACTTTCAAAACAACGGTTTAGGCACGAAGCTCCTACATACCTTAATCGATATTGGCCGAGAAAAAGAATTAAAAAATATCTACGGAATAGTACTAAAAGATAATTGGAAAATGCTTGGTCTGGCGAAAAAACTCGGTTTTACCATTGAGGCAAGTCCGTACGAGGAAGTCAAAGTGATCCGGGAATTTTGATTGTCAGATTAGCAAAGTGAGTGTGCCTACTTACCCTTATTTACTAGCCTTTAAGGAGATTGTGGAATGACTATAGCCGTGCTGTATGATGCTAATAGATGCATCGGGTGCCGGGGATGTCAGGTTGCTTGCAAGCAGTGGAATGAGAATGACGAGGTTATACCTGTAGAGGAAAACGGGGTGCAGTCAAAGAACTGGGGTAGCTATGAGAACCCGCCGCAGTTGTCCGCCCGTACCTGGACCAAGATACGCTTCACGGAGCTAGAGTACAATGGCAAGTTTCACTGGGTCTTTACCAAGCTCCAGTGCATGCACTGCGAGCACCCGGCCTGTGTGGCAGCCTGCCCGGTAGGCGCTCTGCAGAAGACAGCCGAAGGGCCGGTGCTCTATGATGATGAGAGATGCTTCGGATGCCGCTACTGCATGGTAGCCTGCCCCTTCGGCATACCGACCTTTGAGTGGGACAAGCCGTTACCATGGATCCGCAAGTGCACCTTTTGCGCTGACCGCTTGAATGAGGGCTGGGAGCCCGCCTGTGTTAAGACCTGTCCCACCGACGCACTCAAGCTTGGTGGGCGGGAGGAGCTTATCATCGAGGCTAGGGAGCGCATCGCCGCCTCGCCGGACAAATATGTAAATCATATCTATGGCGAGAAAGAAGTAGGCGGCACATCCTGGCTATATCTATCTCCTGTTCCCTTTGAGATGCTGGGGTTGCCAACCCTCGGTTCCGAGCCGGTTACTGTCGATGTCGAACGTGCCATGGGTGCCGTTCCGCCGGTGCTCCTGGGAGTAGCAGCCGCTATGTCCGGTATATACTGGCTTGCTAAAAGACGTGACCGCATGAGCCGTAAAAAGGTCGATGAGAAAGAAGAGGCAACGAAATGATACAGGAGAAGCGTTCATTCCCCGTTGGTACCTCCATCTTGAGTGTCTTGGTTATCCTTGGTCTGGTAGTAATAGTTATTCGTTATCTTAATGGACTTGGTGCTATAAGTAACCTGAGCGATGGACGTGCCTGGGGACTATGGATCAGCTTCGACCTGTACTGTGGTGTCGCCCTGGCAGCAGGCGGATTTACCCTGGCGGGCGCAGTGTACATCTTTAACTTAAAAAAATACCACGCTGTAGTGAGGCCGGCGGTTCTGACCGCCTTCCTGGGCTACACGCTGGTGATCCTAGCCCTGTTGGTAGACCTGGGGCAGCCCTGGTACATATGGCATATCATCATCAACTGGAACATCCACTCCCCGTTGTTTGAGGTAGGGATGTGTGTGATGTCATATACCGTTGTGCTTGCCCTTGAGTTCAGCCCGGCGGTCTTTGAAGGCTTAAGTAAGAGCGACCTGCCGATCGTTAGGCGCATCAACTGGCACATCCCTTGGCGCGTCATTCGGGCAATACAGATACCCCTGATAATCGCCGGCGTTGTCCTTTCAACGTTACATCAATCCTCGCTGGGGTCAATGCTGCTGATGATGCCGGAAACACTGCATGCCCTGTGGTACACGCCAATATTGCCGATACTCTTCCTCACCTCGGCGATAGCCGTAGGGCCAGCCATGGTTATCTTCGAGTCGACCCTCAGCACCAAGGTCTTCGGCCACAAGTTAGACTTGGATGTGCTGAGCGGTCTGGCCAGGGCTATTCCCTACATCCTGGGGCTTTATCTGCTGTTGAAAGTGATTGAACTGACGGCAGTAGGTGAATTAGGGCTCGTCTTCTCAGCATACCCCCAGAACCTGCTTTGGTGGGGGGAGATTATTATCGGAGTTGTCTTGCCTATCATCCTCTTCTCGATGTCCGAGGTGAAGCAAAGCCGCCGCGCTGTGTTCTGGACTTCGGTTCTGGTAGTCATCGGGCTGATGCTTAACCGCTTCAACGTGAGCATGCTGGCTCTTGACATCCGGCCAGGCTACACTTACTTCCCTCACTGGATGGAGTTCGCTATCTCGGTGGGGCTTGTCGCCGATGCCTTGCTGGTTATCTGGCTAGCTCACCGATTTCTGCCAATAGTCAGCCATGAAGAGGCGGACGGCAAAAGAGCATAACTGAAAATCACTAACCTCCACATTTTACCCCTCGTTACGGGCCTCCTAGAATAGGAGGCCTTTTCTTTTCATCAATCTTTCAAGTAGCTTTGAGGAGTTGGAAGTATACAATTGCTTGCTCTAATTTTACAAAATGGGCAATTGTGCAATGATTTGGCTATAACAATGGTGAGATTGAATTAATGTATTGACAATAATAAAAATAGGACTATAATTGAGTTTACCTGATACCTGCCTTTTTAATAAATTAAAGGCATAGAAAATTGAAGGTAAGTTGCTCAGGGCACTGTGGCCTTTTTTATTAGGCAAGCAGTGCCCTTTTATTTAAATTATTGATGTGGGGGGTGATGAAATTCATACTAAAATGTATCAAAACAGCAAGGTATCCTAATTAAAAGGAGGAGACCGTGAAAAGAAGGCTGTTATTATCCTTGGTATTAGTGGTGGTTTTAATCAGCAGCATTACTGCTGCCTGTGCAAAACCAGCCCCTGCACCTGCCCCCACCCCCGCACCGGCACCGGCACCAGCACCAGCCCCTGCTCCGGCACCAGCCCCTGCCCCAGCGCCAGCACCATCACCCGCCCCAGCCCCAGCGCCAGCACAACCTGCTGAGGTATTTAAGTGGGAATATCAAACTCTCCATCCAGTTGGGTCAGCAACTTATCCCGGGTTCCACGTCAAACTCTGTGACCTGGTCAGGGAAATGTCCGGAGGCAGACTCGATATTACTCTACATCCTGGCAATGAGATCGTCCCCACCTATGAGCAGACCGAGGCGGTGAGAGACGGCATACTTGATATGGTACACTCGGACCTGGGTGGCGATATGGCCCTTGTGGGCAAGAAGGCGCTGCTTCTGGGTGCCTCGGGCTATCCGGCCGGCACCACCGTTTGGGAAGATGCTGCCTGGTTCTATCAGGGCGATGGCTTTGCCTTGGCCCGCGATGTCTTTAAAGACTACGGCGTAGTGGTCGGCATGCTGACAGAAGGTCAGGAGCTCTTTTGCCATTCTCATAAACCTCTGGCAAATGCCGCTGACTGGAAGGGCGTAAAGTTCCGCACCATCGGCCTCTGGGCCGAGGTACTGGGAACCTTCGGCGCTTCCGTGGTAACCATATCTGGAGGCGAGGTCTACCAGGCTGCGGAGAAGGGTGTCATTGACGCCTTCGAATATGCCGGCCCTACGGTAAATTGGCCGATGGGTTTCCACGAGATAATGGAATACGTTGGCATACCCGGTATCCATTCACCGGGCGCTAGTCATCCCATCCAGGTTAATCCCGAGGCCTGGAACAAGCTTCCCGGTGACCTGCAACAGATATTGATTGCCGCTATTGAGAAACAGGCTTATGAGTGGAGAACCGAGCTGCTGGTCACGGACAGCGCGAGCTTACAGAAGTACCGGGATTACGGCACCAAAATCTTCACCGTCAGCGATGATTTCCAGGCGGAAATTGCCAAACGAACTCTGGAGATAACCTTGAAATACGCCGATGAAGAGCCGGGATTCAAGGAAATCTGGGAAAACAAGAAGGCGTTCGTGAAGACCTACAAAGAGGGACAGACTGCAACGACGCTGAAATACTCAATATACGACTAGACCTTAGACCCGGCCAAGTCTTGCCTTTGGTAGCCCTCCGGCAAATAAGCATGAGGGCTACCAAAGGCGTGGCATAATTAGGTGTAAAGTATCTCTTCTCTAGATTTTTACCTAGAAATATTCAGGTTCTGAAGGGGTTTTAATGAGAAGATTTTATAACGGCATGACCTTAACCAGTGAGCGAATTGCCAGGGTAGCATCGTGGATAGTCGCTCTGCTAATCCTCAGCATTTGTTACGACGTCTTCATGAGGTATCTTTTTAATGCTCCTACCGTATGGTCGTATGCTCTGAGCTACATGATGGGAGCCTCTCTTTCAGCCCTCGGCCTGGCCTATGTGCATTCTATCGGCGGCAATGTACGGGTTGATGTTATATATACTAAATTCCCGCTCAAAATGAGAATGCTCATAGACCTCTTTTTCACGGTTATTTTCTTTTTCCCGGTGTACGGCTTACTTGCCTATTACTTTGGCGTGAACACCTGGCATGCCTTTCTCATTAAAAAATATGATATCAATAGTATCTGGTATCCGGTGATGTGGCCATATATGACCGCAATCACAATTGGCTTTGCCCTCCTCTTCGTTCAAGGAATAGCCACCTTCATACGGGATGTAAGAACCTTCGTGAAGGGAGGTGAAGAGCCTTGGTAGAACTGAGTCCTGAGATAATAACAGTATTGATGTTTGGGGGATTACTTCTCGGCATTCTCCTTGGCTATCCTCTGGCCATCGTCATTGGCGGTGTCGGCTTGTTTGCCGGCGTCATGTTTCTGGGGCCGATGGTCTTTAAAATGTTCCCACTGCGCATACTGGGATTCATGTCCGATTACATCCTGCTGGCGGTGCCCCTGTTTATTTTTATGGGCGCCATGATGGAAGCGTCCGGGACAGCGGAGAAGCTTTACGGGGCGCTCTATTTATGGCTTGGAGGGTTGAGGGGAGGTCTGGCGATAGCCACGATATTAATGGGCACCATTTTAGCTGCCTGCGTGGGCATAATTGCTGCCTCCACGATAATGATGGGGCTTATCGCTCTGCCCAGCATGATCCAACGGGGGTACAGTCGGGAGGTGGCCACCGGCTCGGTGTGTGCTGGTGGTACACTGGGCATACTTATACCACCGAGCGTTATGCTGGTCATTTATGGACCAATGTCAAGCCTATCAGTAGGTAAACTGATGATGGGTGCCTTTATGCCAGGCCTGTTGCTTTCCACATTGTATATTTCATATATTGGCATTAGATGTTTAATCAGACCTGATGACGGCCCTCCAATGCCAGCCGCAGAACGAGCGGTGCCCTTTGGGAAGAAAATCACTATCCTGCTGGGCGGACTGATACCTCCTGTCTTCATAATACTGGCGGTATTGGGCAGTATCTTCTTCGGCATCGCCGCGCCAACGGAAGCGGCGGCTCTGGGTGCGCTGGCTTCGGTAATTCTAGCCGCATCCTACCGTCGCCTCACTCTGGAAGTATTCACCAAGAGCATGCTCCAGACATTAAGAATCACCTGCATGGCTTTCCTCATTGGTTGGGGAGCGACCATGTTTACCGGCACCTTCCTCAGAGTGGGAGGTGGTGAGGTGGTTACGAACCTGGTATTGGCCATGCCGGGCGGCAAATGGGGAGCCTTTGGTGTCATCATGTTTATAATCTTCATCCTGGGGATGTTCATTGACTGGCTGGGGATTCTGTTTATCATGGTGCCCATTGTAACCCCCATTGGCGATGTCCTGGGCTTTGACCCCATCTGGTTCGCCCTGATGGTCTGCGTTAACCTTCAGATGTCCTTCATGACGCCGCCCTTTGCCTATGCCATCTTCTTTGTCAAAGGTATTTCCAAGCCAGAATGGGGAGTAAGCACAGCTCATATCATACGGGGTGTAATACCATTCGTGTTTCTCATTATCATTGGGCTCGTACTGTGTACCATTTTCCCGCAGATAATCCTCTGGCTACCCGGCATGATGATAAAGTAGCACGATGAGAAAAATAAGTAGCAGCCCTCTGGAATGCGATAGTAATTCTATTGTCCGGAGGGCTGCTACTTTATATGAGCTGGAGAACCTACACGCGGTCGTCAGGCATGTTGTGTAGCGGTCTTTTACCAGTTGCTAAGTATCTCTAGTAGGATAAGGTTATGCCGCCATCTGCCACATAGTTGGCGCCGGTAACGAAACTGGCTTCATCCGAAGCCAGGAAGACGACGACATTGGCTATTTCCTCGGGTTCACCGAACCGGTGCAGATGAATGGTATCAATCTGCTTCTGCAGGAAATCTTTTGGCATGCTGCGGACACGCTCGGTTCCGGTAATGGCCGGAGAAACGCAGTTAACGTTTATCCCGTATGGTGCCAGCTCCTTGGCCAGCGACTTGGTGAAAGCGATAATACCACCTTTAGCGGCCGCATAATCAGCCGTGGTGGCCTGTCCCACCATTCCGGCGACCGAGGCGATGTTTACAATCCGGCCCTTTTTTCTTTCCATCATGTGGTTGACAATGGCGTGAGTGCAATTGAATGTTCCGAACAGATTGAGATTAATGTTCAGGTCCCATATCTGTCTGTCCGACTGGGCAAATGACCCCATCTTGCTTGGGAAAGCGCCACCGGCAATGTTAGCCAGTATGTCCACATGGCCGAACTTGTCCAGAACTGCCTTGGCCATCCGATGGGCCTCATCAAGGTTGGTTATATCCACCTTCAGGGCCAATGCTTCTCCACCCAGGGCTTTAATTTCTGCCACAACCTTATTGGCACCGTCAGGGTTTATATCAACTATAGCTACTTTGGCGCCCTCTCTGGCCAAGCGTAAAGCAGTCTCACGCCCGATGCCGCTGGCACCTCCGGTCACAATGGCAACCCAGCCCTTTATTTGCACTGTATTAATTCCCCCTGTATTATAAAGTCACATATTTGCTGACTCGCACTTGTTTTTGACTTGGCTTGGTAAATGGTACCCCTAATATAAAAGTCTGTCAACAATTTATATTAAAGGTTTTTCTTTCCCCTTGACGCTTTTGTATTGACTAACCTCGGCGGCGGTGATATATTACCTAAAGCTTTTCAAGCTGTAAATCAGACGGGAAGGAGCAGGTTAAGCGTGGTGGAACATAAGGGTAAGAACGTTTGTGGTCATATAGGCAAGGTATTACCGATACAGCTACCAACCGGCGAGGATCTGGTGGTGAGTCTCAAGCAGGCCTGCCGTGATAACGGGATTCGTTATGCGGCAATTCTATCAACGGTTGGCAGCTTGCGTCAGTTGACGATAGAGAACGTGATTGCCAGCAAGACATCAAAAACAGGTGCCGATTTCGGCCCGCCCAAGGTTTTCCCCGGTCCATTGCAGGTGATGAGCCTTGAGGGGTTTATTTATGAATCAGCCAAAGGTGAGATGGACTATCATATCCACGGTTTATTTGCTGATACCGACGCTAAGATTTGCGGAGGGCATTTAATTGAAGGCGGCAACCCCGTTCAGACAAGGCTCGTCATACTGGTAGGCGAAATCGCCGGTGTCAGAATGGTAGAGAGGCTTGATGAAGCCAGCGGGCATCTGGTAATGAACGTTGAGACGCTTCAGTGATTCAACCAGCCTGGAATAAGACTAGCCCACACCGGGAAGCAGGCGTTTTCACCATGTTCAGACGGATATTGCCGGTATATGTTTATACCTGAGACAGAATTTCGTCGATCTCCTCATCAGTCAGCTTCACGTACTCGCCTTCTGCCAGTGATGCTTCAAAATCGCTGTGAAGGTTGAAGTCAAAAGTAATGTCACCATCGGCAGGCATTCTCTGCCCCACGAACGGCTTGGTAGCTGGCCTGATGACCACGTCCGGATTGTAGTCCCAGGCGATATCATGCTGACACTCCGGGTAGGCAAGCAGGAAAATCAACTTACCCCGATAGCCTGAAGGCACACGAAACACATTGGGTACGACCCAGTCAATCTTGATGCCTATCTCTCTGAAAGCTTCCTCGGCGTACATCTTCAGAATCCACGGGTCAAAGTTGATTTCCACGTTACAGTGGACGTGGTCGGCGGGGGAATCCTCAATTAACCTGAGCCATTTTTTAAAATGGTCAGACCTGAAGTATTCGCGTATCTCAGTTTCTTCGTGTGGCCCCACGCATTTGAAATTAAATTGCTTGTAGTAGTCGTCCATGAACTTTTTACCCCAGCCATGCAGATTATCCTCCTGAACGTCTTTGTACAGAGGGGTCTTGTTCAGGTCTGCGTCCGGCCGAATTTGTGCTGGCCCTATAAGCACATCCGGATTGTAGAACCAGAATAATTCATAATTGGCCAGAAACCGGCGGGTTTTGGAGTCTACAGGCTGAACATTGATGAACATGCCCACGCCAGGAAGACCGGAGAACTGAATACCACGGTCTAGAACCACGCCCTTCAGCTTATGATATTTCGTAAACAGCTTGCGGAGTGATTCGGGATGGATACTATTTTCCACATATATGTGCATATGATACATCGGGTCGTCTGTCTGAGTGAGCATCTGCATGAACCGGTGCCACTGCTCTGATTTAAAATAGCCAGCAATACGTTGTACGACGTCTTTTTTTACCACGGTTACACCTCCTCTTCTTCAATTGCTATTGCCCGGACTGGTGAACCACCGGCGCCCTCTATGGGAAGAGGGAGCGCCATAAATTGAAAGCGTTTTTTACCAATTAGATGTAGATTGTGCAGGTATTCTATCACGAATATGCCTTCCTTGAAGAATACATGGTGTGTGGTACTTTCTTCAGGTTTATCCTGGTATTCAGGATTAAACAATATCTCTCTTAACACGTAATCCGGGGGATAATCATAACCAACAGCCTTAACATTTCGCTGTACCAGCCACTCACAGGCACCGCGTGAAGTATAGGGGGATTTGGCCCAGAAATCACGGCTCGTATAGTCGCACTTGAGTGGCCAGTCTGTGCGCAGCAGGACAATATCACCACGTCTTACATGCTGACCTTTCTTCTCCAAATCATCTGAAGTTACTTCACCATTTTCGCGCAGGTGGGAAAGGTCCACGACAGTGGCTTCGCCCATAAACCTATCTAATGATACCTTTTCCATGGAAAGCCCATCAGGCAGGAAGTGTAAGGGGGCGTCCACATGGGTAAAACCGTGAAGGTTGAAATGGAAAGATTGAATCAGGAAATGGTAATCCTCAAAGGTACGAAGCGAGTGGAGTTTCGATTTCCATCGCCAGTGCTCTTTTATAGTAAAAGTGAGGTCAATTACTTTCAAAGTTGGTATTTGCTCCTTTCTGATGCCTCGTCATAAGTATACTCAAGGTAGTCTTTGCTTTCAATTCGCCAGTCCCTTTAAAAACCAGACCCTTTATATTGTTAAATTTGGGGCACAGGATAAAGATAGGTTCGCTGATTCTACATTTTGTCATTCGGGGTACTGGTAGTAACACTGGCAATCTATTTTCTGGTTTGGCGTAGGACCAAGGTATAGTTCTTCCTTGGAAAAACATTTTAATTATCAGATATAGTAGGGCCTCTTTGTTTACTTCGCAACCTGGGTAGCTGTACGCCATGATACCGGAGCATCCACCTGGCCTTTTCTTGGGTCCAGGAAATAGACATCGCTATAATAAGCCCATGCTTGGTGTACCGGGTAAGTATGGCTGGCGTAGTGGTCAAGGGGGATGCCCTGCCTTTGCACTAGCTTCCCAGCTTTATCGTCCCAGTATGGCCCCAGACTGGGGTCTAACGCCAGCCAGTCTCCCTTGATTAGTAATTCGACCCAGGCATGTCCTATTTTTATATCATTGAATATTACCTCCCCCAGAGCTACCCTGACTTCCTCTGGGGGAATGCCCTCGGCACGAAGCAGGGAAACCAGCGTATTGGCCTGTTCCTCGCAGTCACTGACTTCTTTGCCTTGCAGCGGATTACTTGGATAATGTGGTGTGTTGGTCAAAAACTCGTGTGGTGTCAGCCACTTATCAGCGACATGATTGAGCTCTCGCTCAGAGATATATGTCCATTGAACCGCTACCTTATAGGCTTCTTCAACCCCGTTTATCTGCGCTGCTAATGCCTGGATTGCCTGGTCTTCGGGAGTTACATACGTCCGATAGGGGAATTCCTCACCGGAGTTATTCTCAACATAGTCTCTGGTTTCGGGAACCGGGCAACTATGGCGGTGAGAAGAGCCTTGCTCACTGGTCGGGCTTGATTTTATCGGGGGTCTATCGGGCTCTATCTGGGTAGAATCCTGCCTGTGGGTATTGTCATCATAGCCTTGGGCGTAGTCTATCGGCCAGCAGGCAAAAAATAATAATACTAGTAGGGGGAACAGGAATTTTATTTTGTTTCGCATCCCGGCTTGCCCTTTTCTCTTCCTAGTCACAACTTATAGCCAAGATGCGAAACAGAGCCTTAAAATTTAAGCCGGATTTCTAAACATTTTCTAAACATCTCAGTTTCGCGTTTTGATTTGGTGATGCTTATTCATCGCCAATCGTGTAGAATCTAGTTAATCAGGAAATTATGACGATATTTGTCTCTATTACACCCATAAGGAAGGAGTGAAAATGGGCGATAGGTTAAAGGATAAGGTGGCTATAGTGACCGGTGCTGGTTCAATAGGCCCGGGGATAGGGAATGGGAAGGCAACATCGGTCTTATATGCCAGAGAAGGGGCAAAACTTGTTCTTGTAGACTGTAACCTGAGCGCGGCTGAGGAGACCAAAAATATCGTTGATGGCGAAGGGGGGGAATGTATCACTGTGGAGGCGGACGTGACCAGGTCACAGGACTGCAAAAACATTATGGATAAATGCCTCGGGACATACGGTCGAATTGATGTTCTGCACAATAACGTGGGCATTGAAATCCCGGGTGGGGTGGAGGATATGAGCGAGGGAGACTGGGATAAAACAATGGCCGTTAACCTGAAGAGCATGTTCCTCACCTGTAAATATGCCATTCCCCACATGGTGGCACAGGGCCGTGGCTCCATAATTAATATTTCCTCTATCAATGCCATCAGGAACCTGCCGTATATAACCATTGCTTACAGCGCCTCAAAGGCGGGTGCCATCGCCTTTACCAGAGAGGTGGCGATGCAATATGCGTCAAAAGGGGTCAGAGTTAATGCCATCTTACCTGGTATGATGAATACTCCTATGGTCGTGGCTGCTCTCACCGATGCTTTCGGTGGCGATGTTAAGGAAATGATGAAAACGCGCGACGCCATGTGTCCTACGGGAAAACAGGGAGAACCGTGGGATGTTGCCTCGTTATCTGTATTCCTGGCCTCTGACGAGGCAAAATACATCACCGGAGCCGCTCTGGTCATTGATGGTGGCTTGACCTGTATGGTAAAACCGTTTTGAATTAGAGACGGAGGACTGAATAAGCTGTAAGGCCATCGCAGGTCTTGATTACTTTTTAAATCTGGCGGACAGCTTATCTATCATGTCGGCGGTCATGGCGGCCAGGTCGTACTTTGGTTTCCATCCCCAGTCTGTTTGTGCGGCACTATCATCCATTTTATTGGGCCAGGACTCAGCGATTGCCTGCCGGACGGGGTCAACCCGGTAGCCAATGGTGAAACCAGGTATATGTTTTTTGATTTCACGGGCGATATGTTCCGGGGCAAAGCTCATGGCGGTGACATTATAAGCGTTTCGGTGCTTTAATCGGCGGGGGTCGGCTTCCATAATCATGATGGCTGATTCTAACGCATCAGGCATATACATCATGTCCAGGTAGGTCCCTTCCCTGATGAAGCAGTGTGGATATTTCCCGTGCTTGACGGCTTCATAGAATATCTCCACCGCATAATCTGTCGTGCCACCACCTGGGGGAGTAACATAGGAAATAAGCCCTGGCCATCTCACGCCGCGGGTGTCCACTCCGTATTTGTGATAGTAGTAGTCACATAGCAGTTCCCCGGCGACTTTGGTGATTCCATACATGGTATTGGGGCGCTGGACAGTGATTTGTGGGGTATTGTCCAGAGGTGTGTCCAGCCCGAACGCACCTATGGTACTCGGCGTAAAAACAGCGCATTTATATTCACGGGCTACTTCAAGTATATTACGCAGACTATTGATATTCACCTCCCAGGCAAGTTGCGGGTTGGCTTCCGCTTTTGCCGACAGAATCGTGGTCAGGTTGTAAATGGTGCCGATGTCATATTTTTTCACTATTTCGGCGATGCATTTGATTTCCGTACAGTCAATATAGTGGAATTCCCCGCCATCAAGTAATTCCCTGCTGGGCTTGGTTTTATGACCGGTGGCTATCACAATATCCGGTCCATATCTGGCCCTCAGAGCTGGCACCAGCTCGGAACCCACCTGTCCGCAGGCCCCCGTTACTAAAATCTTTTTCATAGATGTTGCCTTTCTTTCGACATCTATTTATGTAGCTTCATCATAAGACATGACCGCATGGAGGAGCACATTGGCACCAGCGGCTAGATATTCCGGCCTGGTATTTTCCAGTTCATTGTGGCTGATGCCGTTTTCGCAGGGTACGAAGACCATTCCTGTTGGCGCTACCTTGGCGATATAGACGGCGTCATGGCCGGCGCCGGAAATAATATCACGGTGGCTATAGCCCAGCTTTTCGGCAGCATTGCGCACCCGATTGATGCAATCAGGGTCGAATTTCATTGGCGCGACGTTCCAGTTGTTTACCAGCTTCGCCTCCACATCCGAGTCTCTGGCGGTAGCCTCAACCATTTTCCTGAGTTCTTGGTCTATCTGGAGCAGGACCGCATCATCCGGGTGGCGGAGGTCGACGGTGAAGAAGACTGCCCCTGGAACCACGTTTCTTGAGTTTGGTCTGACCACCACGAGGCCGACCGTGGCCATGGCGAGTGGGGAGTGGTCCAGGGCAATGGCATGGACTGCCTCGACCATTCGGGCGCAGGCTACCATAGCGTCACGGCGGGCGGGCATGGGCGTGGTGCCGGCATGGGCGTCCTGTCCGGTCACGGTTATCTCGTACCATCTCTGTCCCTGCATGCCGGTGACGGCGCCAATCAATATGCCTTCCTTTTCCAGTACCGGCCCCTGCTCTATGTGAAGCTCAAAGTAGGCGCCGAGTTTATGGTCGGGGCACTTGCGCTCACCACGGTAGCCGATGCGCTCCAGCTCCGCCACAAACTTCTTACCGTCGCGGTCTTCGGAAGCATAGGCAAAATCGCGCTCAAACAAGCCGGCGAATACGCCAGAGGCCAGCATCGGCGGTGTAAATCGGGAGCCTTCCTCGTTGGTCCAGTCAATAAATTCCAGCGGGGTGGTGGTGGTGTACCCGGCCTCGTTCAGCGTACGCAGTACCTCAAGCCCCGAGAGGACGCCGGCGATGCCGTCAAACTTGCCTCCGGAAGGCTGGGTGTCAAGGTGGCTGCCGATGGCAATCGGCGGCAGAGTATTGTCTTTCCCGGAGCGCCGGGCGAAAACGGTGCCCATCTCGTCAATGCTGACGGCACAGCCGGCCGCTTCGCATTCTTTTACAAACCAGTCGCGCACTTGGCGGTCGGCATCGGACAGCGTCAGTCGGCAGACGCCGCCTTTCTCGATGCGGCCAAACCTGGCGGTCTCCATGATGGTATTCCATAGTCTTTCGCCGTTAACCTGTAATTTATTCATATCGGCCCCCTTATTTAAACTGTCTGCGTGCCGCACCAGTCCATGATGAAGGCGGCGAGCACTCTGGCGCAGTTGATTACAGAGTCAATTTCCACGTACTCGTCCACGCCGTGGACATTTCCGCCGCTTGTCCCGAAAGAGATGGCGGGCATGTTGAAATACGGTGCCAGGCGGGTGTCCATGCCCCAGGTAGCCCCGACAATCTCGGTATTTGACCTGAGGGTGCGGTCCGCTGTTGACTTGAACGCCAGAACAAACGGGTCTTCCGGACTTTGCTCCCAGGCCTCGGCCCTTCTTTCATACCAGACTATTCTCGGCGGATACTGGCTTAACCATTCGTCATCGTCGGCGGTTTTCTTTACCGCCTGTTCAACCTGCTGCTTCACTTCATCTGCATTCTCGGCGGGAAGGTATGACAGGCGGCAGTCAAGCTCCGCCCATCCAGCCACGGTGGAAATCCAGTCGCCGGCCTGATAGGTACCGATATTCAGATGGCAGGAGCGACCGGATTGTTTTTCAAAAAGGGGATGGCGATTCTCCTGCGCTCGCCTTTCATCAAGTTCCACCAGTGCCTCATAGACCCGGTTCATCTTGCCGATGGCGTTGACACCGGTGTGGGCCATGCCGGCGTGGGCTGACCTGCCGGTCACCTTTACTTTAAAGAAAAGGACCCCGGGGTGGGCGATAACTATCTTCATGTTGGGCTCGGGAATTATCATCCCGTCAGCGGTGTAGCCATCGAGCAGGCAGGCGAGGGTACCGCCACCGCCCAGCGGCTCTTCCTCAATTACGCTCTGCAGGATTACCGTGCCTTCAGGCTTGAGGTTGCTCTCCAGCAGGGCTTTCAGAGCATAATAGTTAGCGATTAATCCCGCCTTCATGTCACAGGCACCGCGACCGTACAGTTTGTTCCCCGCCACTTTGCCCTCCCAGGGTGGAAATTCCCATTCCGCAACCGGCTCTGGAGAGACGACGTCAATGTGTCCGTTCAGCAGCAGAGATTTCGCGGGCGGTTCGCCCTCCATGACGCCAATTACATTGGGTCGCCCGCGATAATCAAAGTCCGATTTCACGAAGGCTTTATGGTGGCGTATTCTGGCATAATCCGCTTCTCGTGATGTGACCTTCAATCCCATGCCCGAGTAGAGACGGTGCATGTATTTCTGGGCCTCGCCTTCCTGCCCGGTAACGCTGGGAATCCGGACCAGCTCGCGCAGAGTGCGGACGATTTCATCGCGTTTGCCTTCAATATAACGAAATACCTTGTGCTTGATATCGGCTTTGTCTGTCATGCACGTGCCTCCCGTTCACTGCTGAGGAATATAAAATTATTATTCACTGTATCAGAAATGAACCTGTTAAGGCAATGGGCTGCGGCGATTGCCAGAACCGGTTGTCCGTGCTATAGTGCTGATAAACTTCACGGGAGAAGAGAGCGGTGCTTTTATTGAATCAGAATGACGTGATACAGGTGCTTGATATGGCGCCGTGTATGGAGGTGGTGGAAAAAGCCTTTGCCGAGCTGGCCTCCGGCACGGCGGTTCTGCCCCCGCGCATCAACCTGTTCACCGAGGAAGGTCTGGGGCTCTACATGCCGGCGTACCTCAAAGAGATGGGCGCGCTGGCCTGCAAGGTGGTGACCAGCTACGTGCACAACCCGGCGAAACATAACCTGCCCACCATCCTGGGCAAGGTGCTGCTCCAGGACCCAGCGACGGGCGACGTTATCTGCATCATGGATGGTGGGTATCTCACTGCGGTCAGGACCGGTGCCGTCAGCGGGGTCGCCACCAGGTATCTTGCCCGTCAAGAACGCGGGCAGAAGGTGGGTATATTCGGCGCCGGGGCGCAGGCGCGAACGCAGCTCTGGGCGATGACCATCGCCAGGGATATCGCCGGGGCCTATGTTTATGACGTCGATGACGAATCGGTGGGCCGCTTCATCAAAGAGATGACCGACAAGCTCCAGCTTGATGTTGTCAGGGCAACGTCGCCTGACCAGATTCTGGAAGAGGCGGACATCATCTGCACCGCCAGCTCCTCGCCTACGCCCGTATTTGACGGGAATAAGGTCAGGGAGGGGACGCACATCAACGGCGTTGGCAGCCACACGCCAAAAGCTCGGGAGATGGACACGGCCATCATCAAGCGGTCAAAGGTAATCGCCGATTCCTATGACGCGTGCCTGAACGAGGCGGGGGATATCATGATTCCTGTTCAGGAGGGGGCGATAGATAAATCACATCTGTATGCTGAGCTGGGCGAGGTGATTATGGGGAAAAAACCGGGCCGGGCCGACGCCCGGGAGATAACCCTGTTCAAGTCCAACGGGCTGGCCATTCAGGACGTGGCCGCCGCCAAACTGGTCTATGACAAAGCGGTGCAGGCCGGTATAGGCACGAACGTGGAGTTATAGTCTTTTTACAATTTACCCCACTCTGTACCGCTCGATAACTTCCTCGTCTAGGTCAACGCCCAGTCCGGGCCCCTCCGGCACCTCCACATAGCCGTCCACCACCGGCATCTTCTGCTTGGTCAGTTCCCAGCGTATCGGCGTCTCTTCCACGCAGTACTCCATGATGAAGGCGCTCTGGCGGGAGGCCAGGAAGTGCAGGCCGGCGGCGGAGCCGATGGTATTGGTGTAGAAGTGGTTGACCACTTTCACGCCGTGGTCCTCGGCGAAATCGGCCACACGGCAAGCTTCGGTCAGGCCAGTGTTTTCCACGTCTATCTGGATGATATTGACGCCGCTCCGTTCTATAAAACTCTGATGGGAAAATCGACCTGCCTCGCCCTCGCCGGCGGCGATGGGGATGGGGGAAACATTTGTCAGTTTGCGGTAGCCCTCAACATCCTCGCGATTCAGCGGCTCCTCAAGGAAGAGCACGTTGTAGTCCTGGAACTGGTGCGCCCGCTTGATGGCGGTATTGGCGTCCCAGCAGCAGCCGGCATCCACGATGAGGTCGTTCTTATCGCCAACACCCCGCCGCCCCCCTTCCACGAGCTCAAGGTCCAGTTTCTCGCTCTGGCCCATCGGCGTCCAGCCGAACTTCACCGCGGTGAACCCCTCGTCCACCCATCGCTTGCCGATTTCTGCGGTTGCCTTGCCGTCGGGCCCGAACAGTATGCTGGCGTAGGCGCGCAGCTTCTTGTGAAAGGCGCCGCCCAGAAGCTGGTAGACCGGCTGGTGGTAATACTTGCCGGCGATGTCCCAGATGGCGATGTCAATGGCGGCGATGGCGTGGCAGATGATGCCGCGGCGCCCCAGCCTGATATTGCGGGACTGAAGCAGGTGGTTGATGGGCCCGATGTCCAGCGGGTTCATGCCGATGATTAATCTTTCCAGGCCGCTGGCGCTGGCACCGCTCAGAGGGGCTTCAACCATCGCCTTCACCACGTGGGGCAGGGAATAAGCATCACCGATGCCGACTATCCCCTCATCGGTGTGGACTTTGACGATGACCGCGTCCTGCGCCGATGTATATTTTGCTTCGTGGACTTCTTTTGCCGCCAGGCGCAGTTCAATGGCCTCAACTCTGGTTATTTTCATTCGGATTCTCCGTTTCTACAAGGTTTAATGTGAAAATCATTGGTACAGGAGGGCGCTCGGATTGGTCTTGACCATCTTCTCCACGTCTTTGTCCGGCACATCGCGCACCAGCATGCCGGTAATATAGAGTCGCATGGCCTCCACCGGCGACGGGGACATGAAGATGCCGGTATCGGTGGCGGCGATGATACGGTCGGGGCCAACCGTTTTGTAAAGCTGCGTGAATTCATCCCAGGACCACTGCAGGGGGCGGAAATTGCTGCTGTAATAGCCGATGTAGGCGCCCTTGTCGGCGCATATCTTCACCTGGTCCACCGTCATCTTGCAGGTGACCTGGTTGGGGTGGATTACCTCAATGCGCTTGATGCCGAATTTCTTGGCTTCATCAATCAGGATAAACCGTTCTTTGGTGCTCTGGTGCCCCATGGCGAGTATCATATCTACCTCGGCAATCATGGCGAATATCTCTTTCAGCGGCGGCACAATGTTGTCGTTTTCATCCAGCACCTCAATGCCGCCCTCCATGCCCATGACCTTGCGGTGGAACGAGGCATCTAGGTTGGGCAGCCAGACAAATCTGCCTCCCACTCGATGGCAGACGTTCACCGCCTCCGGGTTGAGCCCGCCGACGCAGTAGTTCAGCACCACGCCGCCGAAGATATCAACGCTTTTCCGGCTGTTCTCTTTAGTCCACTGGTCTATCATTTGCTGCACGAAGTAGGTCGTGCGGGCGCTGGACATGGAGTGACACTTGAAGACGATGGCTTTCATACCCACGCGACTGGCGTCTTTCGCCATCTCAAAATCATCGTAAGGGGTTGGCATATATGCGTCTGGTTTACTGTGAACGTGAAAATCAATCGCTCCTTCCATCAGTTTCCAGACCCGGTCCATATCAAACTGGGGCGCGCTGATTCGCGATTGACCGGGCGCCACCGCGCCATAGGCGTGTCTCAGTTGTGCCTCGCCTCTCACTTCTTTTAGCTTGGCCTCATTAGCTAACGCGGCCTCAAAGATTTCCTCTTTCATGGTTTCCTCCTCATTTAGGTCGGTGTGTTATTTTATTTCCCCCTTCTTTGCCTTGTCAACGTTTCCGTATAAACCTGCCAGTTGACAGCGTGGGAGAGGAATTTGTAAGCTATTCATAACATGGCGAAAGAAAGAATTGGCATATTAACCGGTGGTGGTGACTGCGCTGGGCTTAATCCGGCGATAAAATGGGCGGTCAAGACTGCCATGGACAAGCGATTGGAAACGGAAAGAGGCGTCCAGTACGAGGTGATTGGCATCAAAGACGGCTGGAGCGGGCTCATGTTTGGGGCTGGCACCGACCTTCAAATGGCGGACTATATTACCCCTCTGGATGAACAGAAAGTAAGAACCTGGGACAGATACGGCGGTACCATGCTGGGGACCTCCCGGACCAATCCTTATAACCCCAAGAATGATCAATCGAAACTGGTCCTAGGGAACATCCAGAAGCTGGGGCTGGACGCCCTTATTGCCATCGGGGGTGATGATACGCTCGGCGTGGCCTGCAAGTTAGCACGGGATGGCGTCAACGTGGTGGGCATTCCAAAAACCATTGACAAAGATATGGTGGAAACGGATTATACGCTTGGTTTTGAAACTGCGGTGACCGTAATCACGGAGGAAGTGGACCGGCTGAGAACCACGGCAGGGTCACATCGCCGGATTTTCGTGGTGGAGACGATGGGCAGGCATTCAGGCTGGCTGGCCCTGGAAGGCGGAGAGTCCTGTGGAGCCTATATCATACTCATCCCGGAGTGTGATTTCTCCATTGAGAGGGTCAATGAACTGCTCATGGCGGGGAGGAAAGCGGGGAATCGATATGAAATCGTAATCATCGCCGAGGGAGCCAAGCCGATTGGATATGAGGAGTTTGTCAGACAGGAAGGCGTGGATGGCTTCGGCCATAAGATGCTGGGTGGGGTGGGCGATTTCCTGGCCGGGGAAATCTATAAAGATACCGGCGTGGAGACGAGGAGCGTGGCGCTGAGCCATCTGCAGCGCGGTGGTGCCCCCTGTGCCTATGACCGCAGGATGGGGCGATATTTTGGCATCGCTGCGGTTGATTTAATCGTGAACGGAGATTTCGGCAGGATGGTCAGTTACCGAAATGGTGAGGTAACCTCCTGTCCGATGGATAGCGTTATCGGCCGAACAAGCTATGTGGACATCGAAAAGCATTATGATTTGGAGCGGTACAGCGGACGCCGGTCCATTTTCAGATACGAAGAGTGAGGTAGCAAAGATGAGCGCATCCATAACCGGTGATAGAATTGACAGTCTTATAGAGCAGGCGGTTTTCAATGCCGATGAAACAGTCAGGGAGGAAAATAGGCGGCAGATTCGGGAACTGGCGGCGGGTCAGGGTGTTTATCCGGCGAGTATACAGGGCCTTTATGAGGCTGCCGGGGCGGGGGCATATCGCAACAAAACCGTGCCGGCGATTAACATCCGCGGCCTTACCTATGAGGTGGCCCGGGCCGTCTTTCGTGCGGCGCTTAAGCATAAAGTCGGTGCCTTCGTCTTTGAGATTGCGCGCTCTGAAATTGGCTATACCAAGCAGCGGCCGGCGGAATATACCGCCTGTATACTGGCGGCAGCCGTTAAAGAGACATTTCAGGGACCCGTCTTCATACAGGGTGACCATTTTCAGATGAACCAGAAGAGGTATACTGCCGACCCGAAACAGGAAACGGAGGGTATGAAGGCGTTGATACAGGAGGCGGTCAGCGCCGGCTTTTATAATATTGATATTGATGCTTCCACCCTGGTGGACCTGAAAAAGGAAGGTCTGGAACAACAGCAGGCAGAGAACTGCCGTGTCACCGCGGAAATGACCAGGTTCATCCGCGGCATTGAGCCGGAGGGGATTACCGTATCCGTCGGTGGTGAAATCGGGGAAGTGGGCAAACAGAACAGCACGGTGGCAGACCTGCGGGCGTTTATGAGCGGTTATCTGGCCCTGCTGGGGCCGGGTATCAAGGGAATCTCCAAAATCAGCGTGCAGACCGGTACCACGCACGGTGGCGTAGTGCTGCCGGATGGTCAGATTGCCAGCGTAAGCCTTGCTTTTGATACGTTAAAAGAGCTTTCTCAGGTAGCCCGTGAGGAGTACGGCATGAGCGGTGCCGTGCAACACGGCGCTTCCACGCTTCCTGACGAGGCTTTTCATCTGTTCCCGGAGGTCGGCACTGCGGAGGTGCACCTGGCCACCGGCTTTCAGAATATCATATATGAAAGCCCTCATTTCCCCCAGGACTTGATGCAGACCGTAAACCAGCACCTTCTCAAGCAATATGCCGATGAGAGGAAATCGGGCGATACCGAGGAGCAGTTCCTGTACAAAACGCGCAAGAAAGCCTTTGGCGATTTCAAGCGAGAAATGTGGAGCCTGCCGGCGGATAATCTGAAGGGAATCGGGGAAGCGCTGGAAGAGCGCTTCGCTCAGCTATTTCAAAAATTAAATGTGGTCAATACCGTAGCGCTGGTAAAGAAATACGTGGCGGCGTAATCCCTTGATGCGGGGCTTCTTCAAGAGCGCTCGAGAAATGTGAGCTTGTTAAGTCGGTCGAAGTTGTGGGTGGCTTCAATCCAGCGGACGGTGCCGGAACTGGAGCGCATGACCAGAGACTGGGTCTCCGCGCCGCTACTGAAGTAGCGGACGCCTTTTAACAGTTCACCGGTGCTGACCCCGGTAGCCGCGAAAAACACATCTTCGCTGTTTATCAGGTCCTCGGTATAGTAGACTCTGTCCAGGTCCACGCTAGCTGCCAGTGCTGCATCACGTTCCTCGTCATTACGTGGCCAGGCCTTGCACTGGATAACGCCGCCAATGCAATGTATCGCCGCGGCGGTGAGCACACCTTCGGGCGTGCCGCCAACGCCCATGAGGACGTCCACTCCGGTCTCGGGCAGCGCAGCCTGCATCCCTGCCGCTATGTCGCCAGCGGGAATCAGTTTCACCCTGGCACCAGTCGCTCTGATTTCGGAGAGCAGCCGTTCGTGGCGGGGTCTGTCCAGAACCACCACCGTGAGGTCCGATATCTCTCGTTTTTTCATGCTGGCGATGTTTTTCAGATTCTCGGCAACCGGCGCGTTGATATGGACAACGTCTTTAGCCTCCGGCCCGACGACGATTTTGTCCATATAGACAAACTGTCTGGGGCAGTTCATTGTCCCGCGTGCCGAAAGTGCCACGGCTGATATAGCCCCGGGAAGACCGTTGGCCACCAGCGTGGTGCCGTCAACCGGGTCGACGGCGATATCCACCTTAAGTTCTGAGCTTCCGCCGATTTGCTCGCCGATATACAGCATCGGGGCTTCGTCTTTCTCTCCCTCGCCGATGACCACGATGCCCTCCATGCCCACGTAACCCAGAACGAAGCGCATGGCATCCACCGCTGCCTGGTCCACCAGCTCCTTATTGCCCATGCCCAGATAGCGCGCCGCCGCCATGGCGGCAGCCTCGGTGGCGCGCACCAGCTCCATGGCGATGTTCCGTTCAATCGGCCGGCGCGAACGCTTTTCTTCCATTATTTGGCCTCACCTGTTGCTTTTCCGATTAGACTACCACCCATTTCCCTGACTCCACGGCGGTGAGAAAATCAAGCAGCGCCCGATTGAAGATATCCGGCTCTTCCAGGTTGATGGCATGGCCGGACTGAGGGAGGACGAGCAGACCGGCGCCGGGCATATGCTTTTTCATGATGAGTGCCGGGTCAATGCACATCTCGTCTTCATCACCAATCACGATGAGAGCTGGAATCCTGAGCTTTTTGAGCTTCGCCTCTAGCTCGGAGACTGGCGGTCGCTTGATGATGACCTCCCGAATCAGGTGGGCTGACCCTTCATTGGAATGGGCGGCGAGGTCAGCAATGAACTCCTGCTGGCTTCTCGAGTCCTTGCGCCCGAGCTGGATGCGGTTAGGGTCTTGGGCGTACTGTTCAGCCAACATCTTCCAGCCCACTTTTTCAATCTGCTGCGCCATCCCTTCCAGTTTGGGCACAAAGGTGTCCCGTCCGGTGGTACCGGCACCGCTGGCCACGATTATCAGGGCTCTGGCCATCTCCGGATGGGCAATGCCGAAATTGAGGACGACGTTGCCGCCCATGGAGCAGCCGCCGATGTACGCCTCATTTATGCCGAGATGCCGTAGCAGCTGGTACAGGTCTTCAATGAGTATGTCCTGTGAGTAATCAGACGCTTTTGGCGGTACATCCGATGGCGGAAAACCGCGGTGGTTGTAGGTGATGACCTGGTAGCGCCGCGAGAGGAACCTCACCTGGGGCTCCCAGCTCTTATACGTCCCGCCAAACTCGTGGCTGAAGACCAGCGGGAAGCCTTCCCCGGTGACTTCGTAAAATATATTGACCCCGTTCACCTTCGCCGTGGGCATGGTATTTCTCCTTAATGTAAAATCTGATTTTTAGCGAGTATACTAAGGGGTGGCCTTTCGTTATATTATCTTTTCAACTTTCTACTGTCAATGTTCGGGAAGTGCCTGATACCTTTGTTCATTGACAGAAATTAATGATACAATTGGTGCAAGAACTTAAGAATAGAGGAGGGAGGCAGAAAGACATGAAGTACCGTAAGATGGGCCGGACCGGTTTGATGGTATCTGAAGTCTGCCTTGGCACCATGACCTTTGGCAACCAGATAGATGAAGCGGAATCCACAAAGTTGATTAAATGGGCCGTGGATGCCGGCATTAACTTCATTGATACCGCAGACCAGTATGTTAATGGTCTCTCCGAGGAAATCACGGGCAAAGCGCTCAAGGGAATACGTCAATCAGTAGTGCTGGCAACTAAAGTAGGCAGCTGGCAGTCAGGGCCGGATGTTAATGATATCGGAACATCACGGAAACACATTATGGACGGAATCGAAGGCAGCCTGCGCCGAATGGGAACCGACTATATCGATATTTACTATGCGCATCGCTGGGACCATGCCACGCCGGTTGATGAGACACTCCGCGCTCTGGATGACCTGGTGCATCAGGGAAAAGTGCGTTATATTGGCTGTTCCAACTATCTTGTCTGGCAGCTCTGCAAAGCACTGTGGACGAGTGATGTTCACCACCTGACGCGTTATGACTGCACGCAGCCACCATACAATTTAGTTACCAGAGGCATTGAGGATGAGTTACTCGAGCTATGCGTGAATGAAGGGGTGGGGGTATGCGTCTATAATCCGCTGGCAGGAGGACTGCTTACCGGGAAGCACGACCCGGGGAAACCTCCGCCAGAGGGTACCAGGTTCGGCAACAAACTTCAGGGAAAGATGTACAGTGACCGCTACTGGTCAGGTAGCAACTTTGAGGCAGTGGCAAAGTTCAAGGAAATTACGCAGAAACACGGTCGCAGCATGCCCCAGTTTGCTCTCGCCTGGATACTTAATAACCGGGCCATAACCTCAATTATCTGTGGTGCCAACTCGGTCAAGCAGTTGGAGGAGAATATCGGCGCGGTGGAGCTGACCCTTACCGAGGAGGAGTTAAAAGCCTGCGATGAGGTATGGCACCAGCTCAGGCCGCCCAGGTTTTTCTACGGGGCGCAGCAACTATATCGCTGATTCAGCTGGCCGAAGGCGGTAAAGCCACGGGCTCCGCCTTTATCAGCTTCCCGTTTTTGACCGCGGCAATCGGCATTAACAGCTTGTCTGCTTTCATGGTCTCGCCCGGCGTATCAGCAAGCGTCCAGGCGCCTGTTTTGAGTTCCAGAATGGAGACATCCGCTGCCATCCCTTTCTTCAGGCTGCCAATTTTAGATTCTTCACGGATGGCACACGCCGGATTGATGGTGGCCGTGGCCACCACCTGCTTCAGGTCCAGCCCGAGCGCCATGAATTTTGCCATGGTGAAGGGCAGATTATACGTCGGGCCATTCAGTGACCGGTAAGTGAGGTCGGTGCTGATGGTGTCAGGCAGTATGCCCTGTGCCAGGCATTTGCGCGCTGATTCAAAGGAGAAATTACTTTTCCCGGTGGCCGTATCCATTATGACACCGCGCTCTATGGCGGCTTTCAGTTCCGGCAGTACCGTGCCGTCCGGGCGCAGGACATTGCCCTGGTTGCCGGTATACACGTGGCTCAGAATGTCGCCAGCCTCCATGGCGTTGAGGCATTCCGGGGTTAATGACGCCGGCACTTTCTTCTCTATATCTCCGATGTGAATCATTATCGGCAGGCCGAACTGCCGGGCGATTTTCTTGGCTGTTTTCACCACCTCAATGCCGGCGCTGGCCACCAGATTGCCGACCAGTCGCAGCTTGACTCCCTTGATGATAGTCTTGTTGGCTTCTATGGTGGCGGCCATGCCGTCAAGGTTCACTTCATCCCAGCCCCTCAATTCCGGCTCGGGAATCAGGCCGAGAGAGCACAGGTGGAGGAAGCAGAAAACACTCGTCTTGGCAGTCGGCAGGATGTATTTAGGGAAGACGTTAAAAGTGGCTTCGCCGGCACTGCCGCCATCCACCACCGTGGTCACCGCGTGCTTCACCCCGGCGATGTCAGGCTCAACGGCAATCTTCATAACGCTGTCAAAAACGTGGGCATGCATCTCAATCAGCCCCGGAGTGACGATTTTGCCCTTGGCATCGATTTGCTGCCTGCCTTCCTGTGGAGGTATGTCCTTATCTACAGCGGCAATCTTGTTTCCGTTGATGGCCACATCCATGGTGGCATCAATATTTTGTGCCGGGTCAATTACTCTCCCGCCCTTTATCACAATGTCATACATGATAGGCCTCCTTTTATTTGCGGTATATCTTAACATATCTTTTTATCATTTGCTAAATTTTGCTATAATGCGGACGAGCATTGCCTGTTACCCCGTGATTCTGCCGGGGCTATGAGGTGAATCATGAGCACAAAAACACTGAAAGACAGAATTGCCATTGTCACCGGGGCTTCCCGGGGGCTGGGGGAGGGGATTACCAAAGCCTTGGCTGCCGAAGGTGCCGCCGTGGCGCTGTTCAGTCGCGATATGGCGCGTATGCAGAAACATGTAGCCGACATCAAGGCTCTGGGTCAGGAGGCGGTTGCCTTTAAAGTGGATGTTGCCGATGTGGCGCAGGTGAACCGGGCGGTGGGGGAGGTAATCAGCCAGTTCGGGCGGGTGGACATATTGGTGAACAACGCGGCCATCGCGCCATCAATGCCCTTTGTGGAGATGCCTGATGATGTGCGGGACAGTGTCCTTGACGTGAATATAAAAGGTGTCTGGAACTGCACCAGAGCGGTTATGCCGCTCATGATAAAACAGCGATACGGGAAAATAGTCAACATATCCTCGGTTACCGGGCCGTTTGTCTCGGGCATGGGAATGACGGTGTACGCGGCCTCGAAAGGGGCTGTATCGGCGTTTACCCGGACGCTGGCCCTTGAAGTTGCGGAGCACGGCATCAATGTGAACGCCATCTGTCCCGGCTCGTTTGACACGCCGATGTTCCGCAGCGTGGCCGAACCCAGGGGCTGGAAGTCAGCCGATGAGTATGTAAAGCATGTCGGCAAGGATATCCCGCTGGGCCGTCTGGGCACGATTGAGGAGATGGGGGACCTGGCGGTTTTCCTGGCTTCGGATAAATCCAGATATATCACCGGTGTGGAAATCGTCATTGACGGCGGCAATATCATTCAGGAGCACAAGAAGTAAGTCAAAGGAGGCATAATGTCACAGAGTGAGATGAAGGTATCGGAAGCATCCCTGCGCCAGTTCGCCGAGGAGGTTTTCGTGCGCTTGGGCATGTCACCCGGGGATGCTGCTATTGAAGCTGATGTATTGCTATGGGCAAACCTGCGTGGAGTAGATTCCCATGGTGTGCTGCGCATTCCCTGGTATGTGAGCAATGTTGACAACGGCATCATGAACCCGAAACCGGATATCAAGGTGGTCAGGGAGACGACGGCAACTCTGGTGGTTGAGGCTGACCATGCCCTGGGGCCGGTGGTCACCGTCTTTGCCATGAACAAAGTGCTGGAGAAGGCCAGAAAAACTGGCATCGGCTGGGGGTTCATATGCAATCACACCCACCAGGGTGCCATGGGCTACTACGCGCAGATGGCCTCGGGCAATAATATGGCGGGCATCGTCTTTGTCTGTGCCCCGCCCAACATGGTGCCTTTTGGCGCTAAAATCGCCGGTATATCCAACAGCCCGATAACCATCGCCGTGCCGGCGAAAAAACACCGCGTGTTGTTCCTGGATATGGCGACGAGCGTCGTGGCGCGGGGTAAAATCTGGCTGGCGGTGGACAAGGGTATTCCCATACCGGAGGGCTGGGCGGTGACCAAAGAAGGCAATCCCACCACCGACCCCAATCAGGCGGCCTTCTTCCTGCCGGTCGGCGGCCCCAAAGGCTCCGGCCTGGCACTCATGTTTGAGTGTATCTCCAGCGTCATAATCGGGAATCCGTTGCTGGAGCCTCATCTGATGGGAAAAAAGGCGGAGCCTAAACCAGCCGAAAAGGCCGGGGCCAAGGGCAGTCACCCCGACGCCATGGCCCGCCATGTGCAGAACAGCGTGGTCGCCGCCATAGATATCGGGCAGTTCACCGATGTGGAGAGCTACAAGGAGCATATTGACAACCTCGTTGATGGCATAAAGGGGCTGCCCAAAGCGGAAGGGTTTAAGGAAATACTGGTGCCGGGTGAGCCGGAGGAAAAGACTTACGACGAGCGCATAAGGAACGGTATTCCGCTGCCCGAGGGGACTATTCGTAACCTGACCGGTATTGCCGAAAGATTTGGTATCAAACTTCCTTCGGCACTCTAGGAAAGGAGCATCGCGATGAATCTGGAAAAGCTGAGCCGGGCGGTTATCGCCGGCGATATTGACACGGCTGAAAAGCTGACCAAAGAGGCCATTGAGGGAAAAATCCCGGTGGCTGATATCCTGAATGCCGGGCTGGTGCCCGGTCTCCGAAGGGTTGGTGAGCTTTTTGAAAAGGGGGAGTACTATTTACCGGAGTTAATCGTCTCCGGAGATGCCGTGGCCAAGGCGCTGGAGTATCTTAAGCCGATGATGGGCAAGGAAGGGGCGCCATACATGGGCAGATTCCTCATCGGCACGGTGCAGGGTGATATTCACGACCTGGGTAAAAACATCGTCATCATGATGCTGAAAGGAAACGGCTGGGAGGTAACCGACCTGGGTGTGGATATTCCCCCGCAGGAATTCTGCGCGGCGGTTTCCAGTGGCGACTATGATATCGTTGGCATGTCTTCGCTGTTGACCATGACCATGCCCAACGCTGCCCTGACCGTTGATGCTTTGAAGGTGGCTGGGTTGAGGGACAGGGTGAAGATAATGGTCGGTGGGGCACCGACCACAGCGGAATGGGCGGCGCAGATTGGCGCCGATGCTCACGCCAAAGATGGTCCTATGGCGGCAATTGCGGCGGCGAAACTGGTGGGGAAAACATAGGAGTGAAAATGAACGGACTGGAACGGGTAATGACGGCACTCAAGCTTCAGGAACCGGACCGGGTGCCCCATTTTGAGCGGATTGCCAAGAGGGTGAGAGAGGCCATATTGCCGGGCGCTTCTGAGGAAGATATTGTTGAGCACCTGGACCTGGATGGCGTCAGGTTTATTGACCGGACGCATTCCTGGAGCTACGAGACTGTGGGCGAGGGTGAGAAGATTAAGCGCGACCAGTGGGGCGGTCTCGTCCGCTACTCGTCCGAGGATAACCCCATCCCGATGGAGCCGGCGATTAAATCGGAGAAAGACCTTGACAGCTACAAGCTGCCCGATCCCGATGAGGAATGGCGCTACGAGACCCTGCGGCAGCTGGTAAAGAGGTTTAAAGGTGAACGTGCCATTGTGGTGGGCGTTACCGATATCTTTGCTTTGGGCCGCGAGAATTTCCTCGGCGACGTGGGCTATTTCCGCACCATGGTGAAAAATCCGGGATTTATCGACCGGGTCAACGAGGTCCTGATGGACTACCAGACCAGGTATATGCAGAACTGCATTGAACTTGGTGTTGACATCTTCTGGGTAAACGGCGACTGGGCGATGACCGAGCGGCCGATGGTATCCCGCCAGTTCACGGAGAGGTTTCTGGCGCCCCCCTTTAAGAAGCTTGTTGATTTTGCTCACAGTCGGGGAGTCCCCGTTATCAAGCATACCGACGGCAATATCTGGCCCATCTATGACACCATAATTGACGCCGGCGCTGACGGGCTGCACCCAATCGACCCCATGGCCGGGATGGACATCGGCGAGGCCAAGGCCAAATTCGGTGACAAAATCTGCCTGTGCGGCAACGTTAGCTGCGCCTTCAGCCTCGTTTCCGGGACGGAGGCGGAGGTGCGCCAGGAGACCAGGGAGGTCATCAGGAAGGCGGGGAAGGGTGGGGGGCTTATCTGCATGTCCAGCAATTCCATCCACTCCGGCGTCAATCCCCAAAATTACCTGGCCATGGTCAGAGCTATCCGTGAATTCGGGCAGTATCCGCTGGTGCTGGACTGATTAGCAAATTAATTAGTGGGCGGTCAAACGGCCGCCGTCGACATTGATGCTCTGCCCGGTGATGAAGCTGGCCTCGTCCGAGCATAAAAAAGCTATCAGACTGGCGGCGTCGTCAGGGTAGCCGAGGCGTCCCAGGGGGGTGAAATTTACGGCATCGGCGTGGATGATGTGGGCAGCTTCGGTGACGCTTATTCCTTTTTCGCTGGCTATCTGTTCGGCTTTGGCGTAGTCGCTCAGGTCGGTGAGAAACCGGCCCGGGCAGATGGCGTTCACCCTGATGTTATAGGGCGCCAGCTCAACGGCCATGACCTGGGTCAGACCGACAACGCCGAATTTGGAAGCGGTGTAGGCAGCCACGTTGGCCCGCCCCACCTTGCCCGATAGCGAAGCCACGTTAACGATAACGCCGCTCTTCCTCTCTGCCATGTGCTTGGCCACCGCCTGGCCGCAGAAGAAAACGCCGGTGAGATTGGCGGCAAGGTGGCGGTGCCACTGCACCTCCTCGGTCTCCAGGAAAGGCTGCGGCACATAGACCCCGGCGTTGGCCACGAATATATCAATTTTGCCAAGCTCTTTAACAACCCGCGTCACCATGGCCTGGACCTGTTTGTGGTCGGTGATATCGGCGGTGATGGCTATTCCCCTGACGCCGTGAGACTTGATTTCATCCGCCGCGCTCTTCAGACCCTTCCAGCCGGTTGCTTTTTCCTCTTCCGGGAACTCCTCGCCGGGGCGTGGACGACCGTTCACCGCCACGTCGGCGCCGCACCTGGCCAGGCGTACTGCCGTGGCGTGGCCGATGCCGCGCTTGCGCGCTGCTCCTGTAATCAGTGCCACCTTGCCTTTGAAATCATACATGCCGGCCTCCGTTTAATGCGCTGCTTATCGGATATTATAGGCGAGAGGCGTTGTCCCGTCCAGCGTTAAGGGTGGTATAATATCGGGACAGCGCTTTGGATCGAATCAGGACAATTTCGTCAGGAGGGGAGAATACTATGAAGCATATCGGCATCGTTGCCTGCAGTGCGGAGGGGGCGTCGCTCTGCTATCGGACCATATGCACGGAGGCGCCGGCATTGCTGGGGAAATACGCCCATCCCGAGGTCACCATGCACACCTTTAACTTTGCCGAGTACATGAAGAGCATAGAGGCTGGCGACTGGGAGAGGATTGCCGACCTCATGCTGGCCTCGGCGAAGAAGGTGGCCGGGGCGGGCGCGGAGTTTGCCATCTGCCCGGACAACACCATCCACCAGTCTTTTGAGCTCTTTGTTGACCAGTCGCCGATTCCTTGGTTGCACATCGCGCAGGTGGTGGCTGATGAGGCGAAGAAGAATGGCTACAAGAAGCTCGGCGTGCTGGGCACGCGCTTTCTGGTGGAGGGGCCTGTTTACCGTCAGAGGATTGAAGCTGCCGGTATTGAATACCTTATTCCGGAAAAGGCAGACCGCGAGCGTATAAACTCTATTATTCTGGACGAGCTGGTGGCTGGCGTCTTCACCGATGAGGCGCGCGCCTATTTCATCGGGGTGATTAACTGGCTGAAAGACCAGGGCTGCGATGCCGTTGTCCTGGGCTGCACCGAGATACCCATCATAGTTACGCCGGAAAGCTCACCGCTGCCGGCGCTGGACTCGACAAGGCTATTGGCGAGGGCGGCCTTGAAGAAAGCTATCGAAGCAGCGTAAAATGAGAAGCATAATTCCATTTTATTAGGAGTATTGTAAATATATGAAAAAACGCGTCTTTTCCGGCATTCAGCCCACTGGCGACCTGCATATCGGCAACTACCTCGGTGCCATTCAGCACTGGGTGAAGATACAGCATGAGCGCGATTGCATCTTCTGCGTGGTCGACCTGCACGCCATCACCGTCCCCCAGGAACCCAAGGCGCTGAAGGCAAAGATAAGGGAGGTGGCGGGGCTGCTCATCGCCTCGGGAATTGACCCCAAAATAGCCAATGTCTTCGTCCAGTCGCACGTCCACGAGCACAGCGAGCTGACCTGGATACTCAACTGCTTCATCCCGATGGGCTGGATGCGGCGCATGACCCAGTTCAAGGAGAAATCGCAGAAGCAGAAGGAGGAGGTCAGCACCGCCCTCTTTGACTACCCGGCGCTGATGGCGGCTGACATTCTGCTCTATAATACGGACGAGGTGCCGGTGGGGGAGGACCAGAAGCAGCACGTGGAGCTGGCGCGGGACGTGGCGCAGCGCTTCAACTCCGTCTACGGCGAGACGCTCACCGTGCCCAGGGCGGTCATCGCCAAGGCGGGCGCCCGCATCATGGCCCTGGACGACCCGACGCAGAAGATGAGCAAGAGCGAGGAGCAGCCGGGCCGCGTTATCAATCTGCTGGACTCCCCGGACGACATAAGGGGTAAAATAATGCGCGCCACCACCGACTCTCTGCGCGAGATACGCTTTGATGAAAACCGTCCCGGCATAAATAATCTGCTCGTCATCTATGAGCAATTCATCGGGCAGGGCCGGGAGGAGATAGAGTCGCGGTTTGAAGGCAAGGGCTACGCGGATTTGAAGCGTGAACTGGCCGAGGTGGTCGTTGAAGGCTTGAAACCGGTGCGGGAGCGCTACCGTGATCTGACTGCCGACCCGACCCATATTGACCGATTGCTGGCGGAGGGGGCAAATAAGGTCCGCCCGATTGCCGAAAAGACGCTGACCTTGGTCAGGGAAAGGGTGGGGATAGGCTAAATCCTCTACCCCTTGATAACTCCGATGGGCCTGGTTCTGGCCACGATTTTTGAGATGCCGGCATGGTGGGTGATGCCCACCACCGAGGAAACGTCCTTGTAGGCCTCTGAGGCTTCCTCGGCAAGACCGGCCAAACTGCCCGCCCGTACCGTTATGCCGCGGGATTCCAGTGATTCAAGTACCTGTCGCCCGCTGAGGTGCCTTTTTGCTGCCGAGCGGCTCTGCAACCTGCCGGCACCGTGGCAGGTGGAGCCGAAGGTCTCCTTCATCGCCCCTTCTGTACCGACCAGCACGTAGGAAAACCGCCCCATGTCCCCGGGGATGAGCACTGGCTGCCCGATATGCGCGTATTTCCCGGGTACGTCAGGATGGCCGGCGGGAAAAGCCCGCGTGGCGCCCTTGCGGTGCACGCAGAGCTTGAGCTTCTGACCGTTGACCGGATGCTCCTCTACCTTGGCGATATTGTGGGCGACGTCGTAGATAAGCTCAAGGCCGGCGTCGGCCTCTTTTATGCCCAGCACCCGGCAGAACGCCTCCCTCACCCAGTGGGCGATGCACTGTCGGTTGGCCCAGGCGTAGTTGGCGGCGCAGCGCATCGCCGCCAGGTATGACTGGCCTTCCGGAGACTTGACCGGACTGCAGGCTAACTGGCGGTCGGGGAGATTAATGCCGTACTTGGCCATTGCCCGCACCATTTCCTTGACGTAGTCGTCAGCCACCTGGTGCCCCAGCCCGCGAGAGCCGCAGTGGACGTAAAGCATCACTTGGTCGATTTCATTGATGCCCATGGCTCTGGCAATGTCCGGCTCATTTATTTTATCGACCAGTGCCACCTCCAGGAAGTGGTTGCCCGAGCCCAGCGTGCCCAGCTGCGGTTCGCCGCGCTCCTTGGCCCGACCGCTGACCTTTGCCGGGTCGGCCCCGGCCATTTCGCCGCTTTCCTCGGTGCTCTCCAGGTCGTCCGGTCGCCCGTACCCGTGTTCCACCGCCCAGCGGGAGCCCTTCCTGAGCACTTCGTTGATATCCCCGCCCTTCAGCCTTATTTTGCCTCTGGAGCCAACACCCGAGGGGACGTTGTTGTAGAGGGCGTCCATCAGCGGCTGTATTTTCGGGGCGACATCTTCTTTCCTCAGGTTGGTGCGCAACAGGCGCACCCCGCAGTTGATATCAAAGCCAACGCCGCCCGGTGAGACCACTCCGTCATCCACCCTCATCGCCGCTACCCCGCCGATGGGGAAACCGTAGCCCCAGTGGATATCAGGCATGGCCAGCGAGTATTCCACGATGCCGGGCAGGAAGGCAACATTGGCCACCTGCTCCGGCCCCTGCTCCTCTTTTATTTGCTTTACCATATCGGCGTCGGCGTAGATAAGGCCGGGCACGCGCATGCCCTGTTTGTAGCTTTTCGGTATTTGCCAGCGATAGTCGTCGATTTTTTCCAGCGGTCCGTTCCACGTCGCCATCTGGTCATCTCCTACACGTCAAAGATAACCTGCACCTGGTTTCTCTCCCGGTCGACCTTCATCATGTGATAGGTCGCTGACTTCACCCCCCTTATCAATCGATGACGGGCAGGGTCGTACTTTTCGCCGTAGCAGGTTGCCTTCAAACCGGAGCCGTCAAAATGTTCTATATCAAACCTCTTCAGCAGCAGCATCTCAACGTCAAAGACGTAAAGCAAATGGTTGAGCCACTCGAAGAGTAGCGTCTCCGCGTCTTCCTCTTTCAGTTCTATCAGGCGGGACTCCTTTTCCTTAACCCCGCCGAGGTCGGCAATAATGGAAAAAAGGCCGTAGGCGGCGTTGGCGAATGCTTCCGATAGGTCATGCCCGTAGGCGAGCAGCCCCATGTCAGCCGTATGCTCGATAAGCTCATATCGTTTCATCGGTTAAGTCCCACTCTTTATTATATCGTATCGTTGCAGTAGCGATACAATATGCCAGCCTTGAATAAAAGCCGAATCCCTTGTATCATTAACTAATGTGGCATTATTTTTGACAAAGGAGCGCAATGACTTCACATAACTATGGCGTGAAAGACAGGTCGCTGGCTGAAGCTGGCCGGCAGCGTATTGAGTGGGCTTCCCGGGAGATGCCGGTGCTAGGGCTGATACGGCAGCGATTTTCCAGGGAGAAACCGGTGAAAGGGGTGCGCATTTCCGCCTGTCTCCACGTCACCACCGAAACGGCGAACCTGGCGCTGGCGTTGCAGGAGGGGGGCGCCGACCTGATTCTGTGCGCTTCCAATCCCCTGAGCACGCAGGACGATGTCGCTGCCGCGCTGGTGGATTATGGTATTCCCACCAATGCCATTAAAGGTGAAGACGAGACGACCTACTATAAACATATCAATACCGCCATAGACCACAGGCCGCAGCTAACCGTTGACGACGGCGCCGACCTGGTGACCACCTTGCATACCAAGAGGCAGGAGATGCTCGGCAACGTCACGGGCGGGACCGAGGAGACCACCACCGGCGTGGTCCGCCTGCGCAGCATGGCGGAAGCGGGGAAACTTAAGTATCCCATCATCGCGGTGAACGACGCGCAGACCAAATACCTCTTTGATAATCGCTACGGTACCGGGCAGAGCACCATTGACGGCATCACCCGCGCCACTAATATTCTATGGGCGGGGAAAAAGGTAATCGTATGCGGCTACGGGTGGTGTGGCCACGGCGTGGCCCTGCGGGCCAAGGGGCTGGGTGCCCATGTCATTGTCGTTGAGGTGGCGCCGGTCAGGGCGCTGGAGGCGGTGATGGACGGGTTCCAGGTCATGCCGCTCATGGAAGCGGCCAGAGTCGGCGACATTTTTATAACCACGACTGGCGACAAGAGCGTGATTGACCAGGCCCACTTCGAGGTGATGAAGGATGGCGCCATTCTGGCCAACAGCGGTCATTTTAATGTCGAAATCAACATCCCGGCGCTGGAGCAGATGGCCAAGCGGAAGCGCCGGATACGCGACTTTGTTGATGAGTACTCGCTGGCAGATGGACGCCATCTGCACCTTCTGGGAGAGGGCAGATTAATAAATCTGGCGGCGGCAGAGGGACATCCGGCCAGCGTTATGGATATGAGCTTCGCCAACCAAGCACTCTGTCTTGAACACTTGGTGAAAAACAAGGGCAAGCTGCAAACCAATGTCCACCCCGTGCCGGAGGATATTGACCGGGAGGTTGCCCGGTTGAAACTCACCGCCATGGGCGTTATCATTGATAACCTGACCGAAGAGCAGAAGAAATACCTGACCAGTTGGGAAGAGGGAACATAAAAGCAGGTTTAATATAATAAACGGAGGGGAAGATGCCCAGTAGTTTTGCCAGTTCCGCCAAATACCTGATGACATCGGAGTCGGTTACCGAAGGACATCCGGACAAGATTTGCGACCAGATATCAGACGCCATACTGGACACCATACTGAAGCAGGACCCGTACGGTCGGGTGGCGTGTGAAACGGCGGTGACCAACGGACTTGTCATTGTTATGGGGGAGATAACCACTGACTGCTATGTTGAAGTCCCGCAGATAGTGCGGCACGTGGTTTGCGATATCGGGTATGTCCGCCCCGAATACGGCTTTGAGTACCAGTCATGTGGGGTAATGGTCTCCATTCATGAGCAATCGGCGGACATTGCGCTGGGCGTGGACAAGTCACTGGAAGCCAAGACCGAAAGATCGGCCACGGAAACGGATGAAATCGGGGCCGGCGACCAGGGGATGATGGTCGGCTTCGCCTGCAACGAGACTCCCGAACTGATGCCGCTGCCCATCTCTCTGGCGCACAAGCTGTGCCGGCGATTGGCCGAGGTCAGGAAGGATGGCACACTGCCATACCTCCGCCCCGATGGCAAGTCGCAGGTTACCGTTGAGTATCATAACGGGAAGCCAGTCCGGGTAACCAACGTGGTCATCGGGGCCCAGCATGACCCCGAACCATCCCGCGATAAGATTCAGCGTGATATTATCGAGCACGTGGTCAATAAAGTGGTCCCGGCATCGTTTCTGGACAGGGAGACCCGGTACTACGTCAATGCTACCGGCCGGTTTGTCATCGGCGGGCCGGTATCGGATACCGGCTTTACCGGTCGGAAAATACTGGTCGATACCTATGGCGGCATTGCCCGGCACGGCGGCGGCGCCTTTTCCGGGAAGGACCCGACCAAGGTAGACCGCTCTGCGGCGTATGCCGCACGCTACGTGGCCAAGAACTTGGTGGCGGCGGGGCTGGCGGACCGGCTGGAAATACAGGTCTCCTATGTTATCGGCGTTGCCCACCCGCTCTCGATTTCCATTGAGACTTTCGGCACGGGCAAGGTCAGCAATGAGGTACTCCTCGGGCTGGTCAACAAGCATTTTGACCTGCGGCCGGGCGCGATTATAAAGCACTTCAACCTGCGCCGTCCCATTTACCGCCAGACCGCCTGCTACGGGCACTTCGGCCGCGATGACCTTGACCTGCCCTGGGAGAAGACGGACAAGGCGGAAATACTGAAAAAAGAGGCGCTGAAGAAGTAGGAACAACTATGGGGTGGAGGTAATACTGAGATGATAGTTGAGATGCAGACGGGCGTGGATGTCCAGCAGGTGGATGGCGTGGTACAGCGCGCCAAGGCTCTCGGCTTTCAGGTGCAGTTGAACCTGGGTACGAACAAGGTGGTCGTGGCCATACTGGGCAGCCATACCGGACAGGTGCCCACGGAGACCTTTGCCGTCCTCCCCGGCGTGGAGAGCGTCACCCGCATCATGAAGCCCTACAAGCTGGCTTCCCGTGAGTTCAAAGGTGAGGATAGCGTGGTAAAGGTGGGCGGGGTGGAAATCGGAGGGCAGCGTGTCGTGGTTATGGCCGGCCCCTGTGCCGTGGAAAATGAGGAGAGGCTTATGGAAGTGGCCAAGGTGGTGAAAGAAGCCGGGGCAGCCATATTGCGTGGTGGAGCCTACAAGCCACGGACCTCGCCGTTCAGCTTCCAGGGCCTGGAGGAGGTGGGACTGGAACTGCTGGCCAAAGCGAGAAAGACCTTCAGCATTCCGGTCATTACCGAGGTCGTTGACCCGCACGACGTTGAGCTGGTGACTAAATCGGCGGATATACTTCAGGTCGGTGCCCGCAATATGCAGAACTTCGCTCTTTTAACCGAAGTGGGGAAGAGCCAGCGCCCGGTTATGCTCAAGCGTGGTTTTTCCAGCACCGTAACGGAGTGGCTGACCGCCGCTGATTATTTGCTGGCCGAGGGGAACAACCAGGTCATTCTCTGCGAGCGCGGTATCAGGACATTCGAGGACAGCATCCGGTTCTCACTGGATATTTCCTCGGTGCCGGTGATAAAGAAGTCCAGCCACCTGCCCCTGATTGTCGACCCGAGCCACGCGGCCGGGCACTATTCGCTGGTGCCGGCAATCGCCCGGGCCGCCGTAGCCGCCGGCGCCGATGGCATTCTCATTGAAGTCCACCCCAACCCAAAGGAAGCGCTGGTGGATGGCCTGCAGTCGCTGACCATCTCGGATTTCAGCCGGTTGATGACGGAACTGAAGGCGATTGCCAAATCTATTGGCAGACATATATAGTCGCACCCGTTTATCTATGATGGAAAAGGTCGTCGTGTCCTGGAGCGGGGGTAAAGACAGCGCTCTCAGCCTATATGAGATACAGCGCGGCGGCGATTATCAGGTCGTGTCTCTGCTCACCACGGTAAACGAATATTACGACCGCGTGAGTATGCACGGCGTACGGCGTGTCCTGCTGGAACAGCAGGCGCAGGCACTGGGGCTGCCCCTGGTAAAGGTGCTTATACCAAAACATTGCTCGGAAGAGGAGTATGAATCGCGGATGATGGACGTTCTCAGTCGGGCGAAGTCAGACGGCATCAATCAGGTAGTTTTCGGTGATATCTTTCTGGAGTGGCTCAGGGAACGCCGGGAGAGGAACCTGGCCAAACTGGGGATGACGCCCATTCTCCCCATCTGGGGACGCCAGACCCTGGAGCTTACGCAATCGTTTATCTCCCTGGGCTTTAAAGCGGTGATTACCTGCGTCAATAGCGAGTTAATGCCGAAAAGCTTTCTGGGCCGGGTGCTTGATGAGCGTCTTCTCACCGAGCTGCCAGCCGGTGTTGACCCCTGCGGTGAAAATGGCGAGTTCCATTCCTTCGTCTTTGACGGGCCGATTTTCAGCCGGAGCATACCGTTCGCTATGGACAGGGCCGTCACCAGGGATTCTTATCATTTCCGTGATTTGCTGCCCGTAGAAGGGGGTGCAGATGGAAAACGTCATTAAATTCGGTACTGATGGCTGGCGGGGCATTATCGCCAGGGATTTCACCTTTGATAATGTCCGCGTCTGCGCGCAGGGAGTTGCTGACTACCTGAAAAAGGCGGGGATGGCCGAAAAAGGGCTGATTATTGGCTATGATACCCGTTTTGCCTCTGAGGACTTCGCCGCCGCCTGCGCTGAAGTAACTGCGGCGAATGGAGTTAAGACCTACCTGTGCGAAAGGGCAACGCCAACACCTGTGGTCAGTTATGGCGTCCTCGCCAATGAGATGGCTGGCGCCATTATTATCACCGCCAGCCACAACCCTGGCATCTGGAACGGCTTCAAGTACAAGGACCAGTACGGGTCTAGCGCGCCCGATGATATAACCGGGGAAATAGTAAAATCAATAGACCAGACGCTGTCCAGAGGTAAAACACCAGGGCAGATGCCGCTGAAGGAGGCTGTGAAACAGGGGTTGGTGGCGCAGATTGACCTGGCGCCGGTCTATCTCAAACAGGTTGCCAGTCTGGTAGACCTTGACGCAATACGCAAATCAAGACTTAACATAATAATAGATTCCATGCACGGTGCCGGCATGGGTTATTTGAAAGGATTGCTTCAGGGCGGACGCGCTGGCGTGACCGAGATAAATGGCGAGCGCAATCCGCTTTTTCCGGATATGGTGCGGCCCGAGCCGATAGCCGTCAACCTCAAACGATTATCGGCACTGGTCAGGGAACAGGGGGCCAGCGTTGGGCTGGCGACCGATGGCGATGCCGACCGCGTGGGCGTAATAGATGAAAAGGGCAACTTTATCACTCCGCTGCAGACATTCGCCCTGCTCTGTCTCTACCTTCTGGAAACGCGCGGAGAGCGGGGCCCGCTGGTCAAGACCATCACCAGCTCAAGCATGCTCGACCGACTGGGCGAGCTGTATAATGTGTCGGTCTTTGAGACGACGGTTGGTTTTAAATACGTGGCGCCAATCATGCACGCTGAAAACGCCCTCATTGGTGGCGAGGAGAGTGGTGGCTACGGCTTCCGCGGCCACGTGGCCGAGCGCGACGGCATTCTGGCGGGCCTCTATTTTCTCGATTTCATGCTCAGGACGGGAAAAACGCCCTCGGAGCTTTTAGAATACCTATACAGCAAGGTGGGCCCGCACTATTACCATCGCATAGATTCCGAGTTTCCGGAAAAGGAACGCCAGGCGATTACCAAGCGACTGCAGGACAATCCTCCGGAAGAAATTGAAGGTGTTAAGGTGGCTAAAGTGGAAACCGCCGACGGCTTCCGCTATATCCTGGCGGATAACAGCTGGCTGCTGGTAAGGTTTTCCGGCACGGAGCCCGTGCTCCGCATCTACGCCGAGAGTGGTTCTGATGCCAGGGTGAAAAAGCTGCTGGAGGCGGGGAAAAAACTGGCGGGGATAAAATAGATTATTAATTATTAACCTCGCCCCCTGTGCTCCCCCTTCTTCCTTAAGAGGAGAGGGGGAAGTTTTTTAAAAGAGGGGCTGGCGCCCCTCTTAAACACCCTGAAACAAGGGAAGGGGGATAGGTTGCTGGACTGCCTTAAAAGCAAAAGCAACGGCTAGAATGAGGTAAACCGTTGCTTTTTTCTCTTAATCTTAAAGCTTACCGCTTGGTGTACTGAGGTGCCTTGCGTGCTCGCCTGAGCCCCGGCTTCTTTCTTTCCTTCACGCGCGGGTCGCGGGTAAGCAGGCCGTTCTGGCGCAGGACAGGCTTGAGGCTCTCATCCGCTGCCACAAGGGCGCGGGCAATGCCGTGTGAGATAGCACCGCTCTGTCCGGTGTTGCCCCCGCCATTCACCTTGACCATGGCATTGTATTTGCCCAGGCTTTCCGTGACCAGCAGAGGCTGCAATATGGTGCGGCGGTGTTCAACGCTGGTAAACAGCTCTTCAAAGGGTACGCCATTAATAATTATGGCGCCATTGCCGGGCAAAATTCTCACCTGGGCTACTGAGGTCTTTCTCCGTCCGGTACCGTTAAAATAGGATTGTTTTGCTGTCATTTAGCTTACCTTCTGTTTTTCTGTCTTTGGCTCGGTGCTCGGTGATTGGGTTATCTGGGCGAGGTGCGGGTGCGCATCACCGGCGTAGACCCTGAGTTTTTTAAACATCTGCGCGCCCAGTCTGGTGCGCGGCAGCATACCCCTGACCGCATGCTCGACCACGCGAGTTGGGTTATCCTGCATCATTTTTTCCAGCGGTATGCTCTTGAATCCCCCGGGATAGCCGGAATGTCGGTAGTAATGTTTCTCTTTCTGTTTATTGCCCGTAACCCTGACCTTCTCGGCATTGACGACCACCACGTTGTCGCCGGTATCAAGATTGGGGCTGAAAATCGGCTTGTGTTTGCCCATAAGCCGGCTGGCTGCTTCCGTGGCCAGCTTGCCCAGCGTCTTATCGGCGGCATCAATCACATGCCACTTGCGCTCAACTTCTTTGCTTTTGGTGGCGTGAGTTTTCAATTACGCAGCTCCTCCCAGGAATGTGGATAATTCACCTGCATCAGGCACAGCCCGCAGGCAGGCGCCGTTGGCCCGGCCAGCCCGGGCTTCCTCTTTTCTAATATACTACGAAATTCGTCAGCTGTCATCTTTCCCAGCCCGACCCTGATGAGTGCCCCTATCGTATTCCGCACCTGGTGCGGCAGAAAAGCATTGGCAATGATGCGAAAAGTAACCAGGTCGCCGTCCTTGGTTACGTCAGCCTGATAGACGCGGCGTACGGTGCTCTTCGTCTTGCTTTCCAGTGCCGTGGCAAATGAGGCAAAATCATGTTCACCGATGAGGCACTGGCAGGCTTCATTCATCGCCGCCACATCCAGCCTGCCGGGTACATGGTGGGCAAAGCGGTGCCGGGTGGGGGAGCGGGCGGCGCGATTTAGTATAAGGTAGTGGTATTCCCGACTAGCCGCATCGCGGCGGACGTTGAAAGCGTCTCTTACCCTGTAAGCGTCCTTCACCGCAATATCTTCGGGCAGGTAATAGTTCAGGCCGCCGACAAATGCGTGTTCCGGCAATGACGAGGTGGTGCGCAAACTCACCACCTGCTCGCGAGCGTGAACGCCGGTGTCGGTGCGACTGGCCGCCAGTATGCGGATTTTTTCTCCGGTAAGCTTCAGCAATGCCGACTCAATCTCGCCCTGGACGGTGGACTGTTTAGCCTGTAGCTGAAAACCGTAGTATTTTGTGCCGTCATATTCCATAATCAGTACCATTCTGATGTGCTCTGCCAAGCTGATAACCCCTTTATTTCCGCAATAGTGACGGCGGTTACTCGACCAGTGAGAGCTGCACCATGGGTGCGCCATCTCCCAATCTGGGCCCCAGCTTGATGATGCGGGTGTAACCGCCGGGTCGCTCGGCGTATCGTGTGGCCAGCTCGGAAAATACCTTATCGGCCACATCCTTGTCATATATAAAGGACAGCGTCTGGCGGAAGGCGCTCAAACCACCTTTCTTGCCCAGCGTAATCATCTTTTCGGCAAGGCTGCGCACTTCCTTCGCCTTCGGCTCACTGGTAACAATCTTTTCATGTCTGAGCAGGTCAGTCACTAGATTGCGGTACAGCGCTCTGCGGTGGCCGGTTGGTCTGCTTAATTTTCTGCCCGCTACATTATGTCTCATCTTCAGCTTCTCCAGATGGCGGTTCGGTTTCTTCTGGCAGGTCTGTACCCGTGTCGGTCTCCGCTGGCTCTGTCTCTTCTATAAGTCCGGTCTGTGGTGAGAGGGACAGTCCCAGTTCCTTCAGTTTATCTTCTATCTCGTGAAACGATTTCTGACCGAAGTTGCGCAGCTGGAGCAGGTCTTTGGGTTTTTTACTGATGAGTTCGCCGACCGTGGTGATGCCGCCGCGCCTGAGACAATTCATCGTCCGCACGGAGAGGTCAAGCTGCTCCACGGGCATATTATATTTCTCGTCGGGGATGGAGAGACGGATAAGCTGCTCTTCGGCTTTCATCTGGGACACCTTGACGTAATCAACAAATGGGCTGAGCTGCTCTACCAGGATGCCGGCAGCGCGGCTTATGGCATCAACCGGCGTCGTGGTACCGTCGGTCCATATGTCCAGGACCAGACGCTCGTGACTGGTCTCACGCCCAACGTGAACCGGCTCGGTGTTGAAGTTGACTTTGCGTGTCGGAGAAAAGACGGCGTCAACGGGGATGGTACCCACCGGCATGCCCTCACTTGACTCGGCCGTTCGGTAGCCCTCGCCCAGCTCTATATCAAACTCCACGTAGAGCTTGGCCTCTGGGGAATCCAGTGTAATCAGGCTGATTTCCGGATTGGTGATTTCAAAATCAGTCGATGGCTTGATATCCGCGGCGCAGACTTGGCCCTCACCCTGCACATCCAGGATTAGCTTCCCGGCTTGACCGGAAAGCGGCTTTATCCGTATCGCCTTGACATTGAGTAAGAAATCGGTGACATCTTCCTTGGCATGAGGAATGGTGGTGAATTCATGCCTGACACCTTCAATCCTGACCTGTGTTACCGCCGCACCGGGAAGGTGGCCCAGCAATACACGACGCAGGGCGTTGCCGAGCGTAATGCCAAAGCCGCGCTCCAGTGGCTCGGCGGTGAACCGGCCGAAGTTGTCCTCACTCTCCACACAATCGATTTTCGGTATTATCAGACGAGACAAAAGTCTCTACCTCCTTGCTTATTATCGTGAATAGTGTTCCACAATCGTCTTGCCGTCGAACGTGGCCTCTATGTCTTCCGGTGTGGGCAGGGAAACCACCTGTCCCACCAGTTTCTTTTTATCCAGGCTCAACCATTCCGGCACTACCTTGGCTTCAATCGTCTGCGTTAACTGTTTGCAGTATTCCGATTTGGTGCTTTCTTTGCGCCAGCCAATGGTATCCCCCTCCTTCACCAGCGCCGAAGGGATGTCTGTCTTGCGGTCATTTAGGGTAATATGTCCATGTCTGACCAGCTGGCGCGCCTGATTTCGTGAGTCAGAGAAACCAAGACGATACACGATGTTGTCCAGTCGCCTCTCCAGCAGGATGAGCAGGTTATCGCCGGTGACACCCGCCTGCTTAGACGCCTCAGCGAAAATTCTCCGGAACTGCCTCTCCAGCATGCCGTAGCTGTAACGAGCTTTCTGTTTCTCACGGAGCTGCATGCCGCGGTCGGATATCTTCGGTCGCCTGCGGAACTGCTGTCCCGGGGGTCTGGGCCGCTTATCCACACTGCACTTTGGCGTGAAACAGCGGTCGCCCTTCAGGAAGAGCTTTTCGCCGCTGCGGCGGCACATCCGACATACTGCGCCAGCGTATCTTGCCATTTTTCCTCTCTTCTACACTCGTCGTCTTTTGGGCGGGCGGCAACCGTTATGGGGAATGGGGGTAACGTCTTTGATGCCCGTAATATAAAGTCCGGAACTCTGCAGTGAACGAATGGCTGCCTCACGACCGCTGCCCGGGCCTTTCACGAAGACCTCAACCTGGCGCAGGCCGTGCATCATTGCCTTTCGTACCGCCTCGCGAGCTGCCATCTGAGCGGCGTAGGGAGTACCTTTGCGGGAACCTTTGAAACCGGACGTGCCTGAGCTTCCCCAGGCGATCACATTGCCTTCAGGGTCGGTCAGGGTAACGATGGTATTGTTAAAGGTGGACTGAATGTAGGCCTTCCCTACCGGTATATTCTTGCGTTCCCGTCGTCTGGTCCTCGCTCGCTTCTTCTGTGCCATAATAGACTCCTTATATTAACCCTGTTTATTTCTTGGCCATACCTCTCCTCTGACCTCTGCCGGCCACGGTCTTACGCTCGCCGCGCCGGGCTCGGGCATTGGTTCGGGTGCGCTGCCCTCTTGCCGGCAGGTTGCGGCGATGCCTGCTGCCGCGGTAGCTGCCGATTTCAATAAGGCGCTTCATGTTCATCTGAATCTCGCGTTTGAGTTCGCCTTCTACTTTATACTGCTTGTCAATGACCTCGCGCAGTTTATTGACTTCGTCTTCGGTGAGCTCGCTGACCTTGGTATCGGGGTTGATGTTGGTCTGAGCTAGAATCCGGCGGCTCAGATGAGGCCCGATACCGTAAATATATTGCAGAGATATCCAGGTGTGTTTATCTCTCGGTATGTCAACTCCAGCAATTCGTGCCATCCTGTTGCCTCCTTATCCCTGGCGCTGCTTATGCTTCGGGTTGGAACAGATTACTCTGACCACGCCGTGCCTTTTCACCACTTTGCATTTTTCACATCGCACTTTGGCCGATGCTTTCACTTTCATTATACTAATCCTTTAACCTACTTAAAACGATAGACTATCCGGCCCCGACCGAGGTCGTAAGGGGAGAGCTCAACCAGCACCTTGTCTCCGGGCAGGACCCGGATGTAATGCATCCGTATCTTGCCGGAGATGTGCGCCAGCACCACATGCCCGTTCGCCAGTTCAACGCGGAACATGGCATTTGGCAGGGCTTCAAGTACAGTTCCTTCAACCTCAATAGTCTCTTTCTTAGGCATGTACTTCTTTGGTCAGTACCTCCGGTTCGCCGTCAGTAATGGCAATGGTATGTTCAAAGTGTGCCGAAAGGCTGCCATCAGCCGTCAGCACCGTCCACTGGTCATCGGCAACGCGGGTGCGCCAGTCGCCAGCATTAACCATCGGTTCCAGGGCGAGGGTCATTCCCTTTTTCAATACTGGCCCTGAATCAGAGGGGCCGAAATTGGGTATCTGCGGCTCCTCATGCATCTCGCGACCAATGCCGTGTCCTGTGTACTCCCGGACCACAGAGTAGCCTCTGGATTCAGCGTAGTCCTGTATGGCATGGGAAATACTTCCCAACCTGGCACCGACACGGGCGGCAGCGATGCCCGCTTCCAGAGCGCCCCCGGTGGTTTCAATCAGGGCTTCGGCTTTCTGGCTAATCCTGCCCACGCCAACGGTTGCCGCGACATCTCCCTGGAAGCCATCATAAATGGCGCCAAAATCAAGGGAAACGATATCTCCCTCGTGGAGCACCTTCTTTCCCGGTATCCCGTGCACGATTTCGTCGTTCACCGACACGCACAGATTGGACGGAAAGCCGCGGTAGCCCTTGAACGATGACCTGCCGCCAAGTTTTTCCAGCTCTCTGGCGGCTATGGTGTCCAGTTCTTTGGTTTCCATTTCCGGTCTTATATTAGCCACTATTGTTTTTAATACCATCGCGGTGATTCTGCCTGCCTGGCGCATGGCCGCGATTTCATCCTCAGTTTTAATGATAATCGTCATCGGGTGACTAGCTTCTCCTCGTGGAGGGCAGACACGATTTTTCGTGTTACCTCTGCCACGCTGCTTTCTCCTTCAACCTCCAGTAGTTTGCCCTGACGGCGATAATAGGCAATAAGCGGTGCCGTTTCGGCGAAGTATACGTCAAGGCGCTTCTTTACCGTTCCCGGTTCATCATCGGGGCGCTGGTAAAGTTCACCGCCGCACTTATCGCATTTTCCCTCCACAGCGGAAGGAGAGTTGACCGTATTATAGACTGCCTGACACTGCCGGCACAGCCAGCGACTGCTCAGTCGGCTGACCAGTTCCTCTTCAGATACCCCGATATAAACCACTTTGTCAACTGGCTTTCCCTGTTCGGCAAGGGCACTATCCAGTGCTTCTGCCTGCGGCAAATTGCGGGGGAAGCCATCCAGAATGACCCCGTTTTCACAGTCAGGAGCAGACAACCGTTCTATCACCATCTGTATGGTTATCTTGTCGGGAACGAGCACCCCCTTTTCCATATAGGCCTTCGCCTGCTTGCCCAGCTCTGTTCCCTGCTCCAGTGCCCGCCGGAACAGGTCGCCGGACGAAACATGGACCAGATTCAATTTCTGAGCGACCATCGCGGCCTGTGTTCCCTTGCCGGCCCCTGGTGCCCCCACAAAAATTATATTATACAACGTTTATCCCTACTTTGATAAGCCTTGTCGGCCATATTTTCAGTGTTATCTCTAAAGCACTTCTTGTCGTTGTTCTCCCTGTGCATTATCTTATGAAACCTTCGTAGCGCCGCATCACGAGCTGCGCTTCAAGTTGTTTCATGGTGTCCAGCACCACGCCCACCATAATGAGCAGGCCCAGGCTGGAGAGCTGTATGACCTGAATATTGGTTATCTGCTGGGCAGCAAAAGGCATGACCGCCACACAGGCCAGGAACAGAGCGCCACCCCAGGTAATGCGATTGATAACGCCATTGAGGTAGCCCTGGGTGTTTTTCCCCGGCCTGATGCCGGGAATAAATCCGCCCTGACGCTGCAGGACTCCCGGCAGGTCCTGCTGCTGGTAGATGACCATGGTATAGAAGAAGGTGAAGGCAACAGCCATGATGAAGTAGAGACCCCAGTAGAATAGCCCCACGGGCATGGCAGCTCTCGGGTTAAACAGTTTCATGACCCAGTCAGCGAAGTTAGGCTCAGCCGGATTGGAGAAGTAGCTGGCCACGATTCCCGGAAACAGGACGATGGACATGGCGAAGATAAGTGGTATCATGCCGGCCGCGTTCACCCGGAGCGGTATATGGGTGGTTCCGGAATGGCGATACATCCGGCCGCTGCGAAAGACGCTCTTGGCGTACTGCACCGGTATGCGGCGGTGTGCCTCAGTAAAGATGACGATGACCATGATGGTGACAACCACCAGGAGGATGTATACGGAAAGACCGAAGAAATTCTCTCTGGCCAGGAAGCCCTGCCCGATCATTTCCGGTAGCCGCGCGACGATGCCGCCGAAGATAATTATGGATATACCGTTGCCGATGCCGTATTCCGTGATTAGCTCGCCGAGCCACACCAGAAATATGGTGCCGGCCACCATGGAAAGCACCATCGCCGTCATGGCCAGAGGCGCGGTGCTGGCGAGCACGCCCTCGCGCTGCAGGTAGACAAGCTGGCCGTAGCCCGTGATAGCGGCCATCGGTATCACCAGCCAGTGGGTAATCAGGTTTATCTTATTTCTGCCGGCCTCTCCTTCACGGGAAAGGGCATTCAGGCGGGGGATTACCGGCACCAGCAGCATCATGATAATTGAGGCGGTGATATACGGATAAACACCCATCGCTGCGATACTGAGTCGGCGCATGGCCCCGCCGCTGAACATGTCCAGCATACCGAGCAGGGCATTGCGTTCAAACAGCGCCTGCAGGGCGGTCTGGTCCACGCCTGGAAGCGGTACGTGGGCGACAAAGCGGAAGATGACCAGAATGCCGACGGTGATGAGGATGCGGCGCCTCAGGTCGGGCAGGCTGAAAGCGTCGAACATTGCCTGAAGCAGGCGCGGCCTACTTGGTCTGGGCCGCATACTCCACCTCCTCGGTTTTGCCACCAGCTGCCTCTATCTTAGCTTTCGCGGCTGCGGAAAACTTGTTGGCCCTGACGTTGACAGCATGACTGACCTCACCGCTGGCCAGAATTTTCACCGGCTGCCGTAGTGTTTTCACCAGGCCGGCAGCGTGCATCTTTTCTGGCGTCACCTCGCTGCCCGGCTCAAATACATTCAATTTGTTCACATTGACGGTGCTGTACTCTTTGCGGAATATATTGACGAAACCGCGTTTGCGGGGCAGGCGTTTTATTAACGGTAGCTGCCCGCCCTCGAAGCCCGGGCGCATCTTGTCGCCGCTGCGGGACTTCTGTCCTTTCAGGCCCTTCCCGGCATAGGTGCCGTGGCCACTGGCGTTGCCGCGTCCGATCCGCTTGCGGGCTCTCTTGGCCCCCGACGGCGGTGCGATGTTATTTTGCCTCACTGGCTTCCTCCACCTTGACCAGATGCCTGACCTTATTAATCATACCCCGCAGGGACATGGAGTCATCGTGAACGACGCTCTGGTTCAGACGGTGGAAACCGAGTGATTCCAGAGTGCGCCGCTGTGACTCCTCATAGCCGATAGCGCTTTTTATCCAGGTAATGCGCAGCTTAGTCACCTGTTCCCGCCTCCTCTTCAGTAACCGTTGCCTTGCGTTGGGCAACCTCCTCTACGGGGTCTCTAAGCTGGCTCAGACCAAATATCGTTGCCTTGGCCACGTTGATGTGGTTGTCGCTGCCCAGGGACTTGGTCAGGATATCCTTGATACCACAGGCTTCAATGACGGCACGGGCGCTCCCGCCAGCAATCACGCCGGTGCCCGGAGCGGCCGGTTTGAGCATGACTCTGGCGGCGCCATACACGGCGGTAATCTCATGCGGTATGGTGCTCCCGACCATGGGTACTTTTATCAGGTTCTTTTTGGCGGCAACACCACCCTTGTTTATCGCTGCTGGCACCTCATTGGCTTTGCCGATTCCCAGTCCGACGTGACCATTGCCGTCCCCGGTGACTACTAGGGCGCTGAACCGGAGGCGTTTGCCGCCCTTCATTACCTTGGCCACGCGGTTAATGAACATGAGGCGGTCGTTCAGGGTCAGATCCGCGGTATCAATTCGGCTAACTGTTTGCACAAGTTTATCGGCCATTTTAATATTCCTTTAAAATTTCAAACCATTTTTTCGGGCGGCTTCCGCCAGGGCTTTGACTCGCCCGTGGTATTTATAACCGCCCCTATCAAAGGCGATTTCTTTTACACCCTTGGCCAGTGCTTTTTTAGCGATGGCACTGCCGACCAGCTCGGCTTGACCGGATTTATTCTTGCCATTCATCTGAGCGCTGGTTTCCGCATCAAGCGTTGAGGCAGCAGCCAGTGTCTGCCCTTTTGTGTCATCAATGACCTGTGCATAGATGTGGTTCAGGCTGCGGAACACGCAGAGACGGGGCCGGCTGGGCGTGCCCTTTATTTGCGTCCTCACCCTTTGGTGTCGTCTGTGTCGTGCTACTCTGGACGTTGTTCTGGCCATAGCTATTTCTTTCCAACCACCTTTCCGGCCTTACCCGGCTTGAGGTGGACTACCTCTCCAGCATATCGGATTCCCTTGCCTTTATAGGCATCAGGGGGGCGGATTTTCCTGATTCTGGCCGCCATTTCACCGACCACTTCTTTATCAATTCCGCTGACCTTAATACGGTTGTTGCCCTCAACGGAGAAGGTGATACCCGGCAGCGGCTCTACTTCCACGGTATGCGAATAGCCAACCCGGATTACCAGCTTCTCCCCGGATTTCTCCGCACGGTAGCCTACCCCCACTATTTCCAGCTGTTTTTCAAAGCCGTTGCTCACGCCGGTCACCATATTATCGATGAGACTCCTGGCGAGACCATGCTGAGAACGGTGTTCCCGGTCATCGCTGGGTCGCGTTACCATGAGTGTGTTATCCTGCTGGGTAACCGACATCTCCGGGTTGATGGCGCGACTCAGCTCGCCTTTCGGGCCGGTCACCTTCACCCGGCTTTTTTCAATGGTTACGGTTACCCCTGAAGGTATGGTTATGGGCATCCGTCCTATTCTTGACATGTCATATCGCTCCGCTTTCTGTTTACCAGACGTAACAAAGCAGTTCCCCCCCGATACTCTGGCGCCATGCCTGATGGCCGGTTTTGACTCCCTTGGAGGTGGAGACAATGGCAATGCCCAGCCCGCCAAAGACGCGGGGTATCTCTTTCCCCCCGACGTAGGCTCTCAACCCGGGTTTACTCACCCGTTTCATCCCGTTGATGGCCGGTTTATTATGGTCATGATATTTCAACTGGATTTTAATCACCCGCTGCGGCTTGCCATGGACCACCTCGTAATCGGTGATGAAGCCCTCTTCTTTCAGAATACGGGCGATGGACAGCTTCAGCCGTGACGACGGCACCAGCACCTGCTCATGCTTGGCCATCAGGGCATTCCTTATTCTGGTTAGCATATCGGCAATTGGGTCAGATACGGCCATATTATCCCTCTCGGTTTTTCTACCAGCTTGATTTTCTTACTCCTGGAAGCTGACCGGCCAGCGCCAGGCGGCGAAAACAGATTCGGCACAGACCAAAATGGCGGATATAAGCACGCGGTCGTCCGCACAGTCGGCAGCGGTTATGCTGCTGCACTCTGAATTTGGCCGGTCTGCTCGCTTTAACAACCTTTGATTTCTTTGCCATTCCTACTCCGTTCCATCCTTGGCAAAAGGCACGCCGAGTAGCTCCAGAAGGTGCCTGCCTTCTTCATCCGTCTTTGCGGTGGTGGCGATTGCTATTTCCAGCCCGCGCAGTTTCTCAATCTTGTCATAGTCAATTTCGGGGAACGCAACCTGTTCCCTGAGGCCAAGGGTATAATTGCCCCGGCCATCAAAAGCGTCTGGCGAGACGCCGGAGAACTCACGCATCCGGGGCAGAACCGCGTTTATCAATCTGTCAAGGAAGTCATACATCCGTTCGCCGCGCAGGGTTACCTTCATGCCGATGGGCATGCCGGTGCGCAGCCTGAAAGCGGCGATTGACTTCTTGGACCGGGTGATGACCGGGTGCTGTCCAGAAATGGCCGCCAGGTCAGCCTCGGCCGATTTCAGGGCTTTGGCGTTCTGAATTGCCTCACCAAGGCCGATATTGAGTACCACTTTGGTCAAACGCGGTACTTCCATGACATTTTTGTAGCCATACCGCTCCATCAGGGCAGATACTACTTCTTTCCGGTATTTTTCCTTCAACCGTGACATCTAGTCAATAACCTCTTTGCACTTGCGGCAGGTTCTAACCTTTCTCCCGTCCTCAAGGAAGGTGAAACCCACACGTGTGGGTTGATTGCATTTACCGCACAGCAACCTGACATCTGAGATATCAATTGGCGCCTCCAGGTCAATAATGCCCGCCTGTCTGACCTGTGCCCGTGCCCGTGAGTGCTTTTTGATGAAGTTGATGCCTTCCACAATCACGCGATTTTTCTTGGGATAGGCGAAGCGAACCTTGCCCCTTTTCCCTTTATCCTTGCCGGCGACTATCAGCACCGTATCATTCTTCCTTATCTTCATTGCCATTCACCTTCATAGCACTTCCGGCGCCAGAGAAATAATCTTGGTAAAGTCCTTGTCCCTCAGTTCCCGGGCCACCGGCCCGAATATCCGGGTTCCCCGCGGATTGTTTTTATCGGTCAGAATCACCGCTGCGTTCTCATCAAACCTGATGTATGAGCCATCGGGGCGCCGGAAGGGCTGAGCGGTGCGTACTACAACTGCCCGTACCACATCACCTTTTTTCGTGGCGGCACCCGGAATGGCCCTTTTTACCGAGGCAACAATGACATCACCTACCCGGGCGTATCTTCTCCTCGTGCCACCGAGCACATTGATGCACATGATTTCCCGGGCTCCGGTATTATCTGCGGCTCTTAATCTGGTGTACTGCTGAATCATGGTCCTTAAATCCTGATGTTTAAGTTATCTCCTGAGGTTGAATCTCGGCGACTTCTCCTCTGGTGATTATCTCGACAACGCGCCAGCGCTTATGTCTGGAAAGCGGTCGGGTCTCCGCGATTTTAACCACGTCTCCTATCTGGCATTCATTTTTTTCATCGTGAGCCTGGTACTTGATTGCCCAGGTGATGGCCTTTCGGTACTTCGGGAAGCGTTTCTGTGTTTCGACGGCCACCACCACCGTCTTATCCATACGGTTTTTGATAACGCGGCCAACTCTGGTTTTGTGTTTCTCTTCCATAACGCTACCTTATCCCGAGCTCTCTTTCTCTCAGTATGGTTCTGATGCGGGCAATCCTTTTTCGCACCATGGGCAGCTCACGATGGTTAACCAGCTGCCTCGTGGCCAGCCGGAAGCGCAGGTTAAGCAGTTCCTGCTTAGACTCTTCCATCTGCTCTTTCAGGTCTTCCGTGCTCAAGGCTCTGAATTCATCAATCCTAACCATTGGTCAGTTCCTTCACATCATCACTGTTGGGCGGTACCCGTCTCCCGCTCCACGAATTTGGTGGCAAACGGGAGCTTGTGCGAAGCCAGACGTATCGCCTCTTTGGCGGTCTTCTCGCCAACGCCCGCCAGTTCAAACAGTATTCTTCCTGATTTGACCACGGATACCCAGTGGTCTGGGTTGCCTTTGCCACTGCCCATACGGGTTTCTGCTGGCTTTTTGGTGACCGGCTTGTCCGGGAAAACGCGTATCCAGACTTTGCCACCGCGGCGAATGTATCGGGTGATGGCGCGCCTTGCGGCTTCAAGCTGTTCCGCTGTGACCCAGGCCGACTCCAGTGCCTGCAGGCCGTAATCGCCGAAAGTAGTCGTATTGCTTGACTGGGCACTACCCCGGCGGTGTCCCTTATGGGTTTTACGGTATTTAACCCGTTTCGGCTGTAGCATCTTTCTCCTCGTCTTCGGTTACATCAGCCGGTTCTGCCTCAGCGACGGTTTCGCTGGCGGTTTTCTTTTTCCGAGTTCGTTTGGTAATCGGCTCGGCCGGTTTTGTCTCAGCCTTTTCTTCGGCGACTGCCTCGGTGGTTTCGGTATCTGCCGCTGCGGTTGCCGCCGTCGGCTTGGCGGCCCGGGCTTTCCTTTTAGCGGCTGGCTTTTCTTCTACGGTGGCTTCAACTGGCTCCGCAGTCGGGGTTTCTGCCGGCTTCTCCTTTTTCACCGCGGCCACTTTACGCCTTTGGGATGGTTTGGCTGGCGCTTCTTCCGGTTTTTCTTCATCCACGGCCTCGGTTACCGCTTCAGCTTCCGCTTCAATCGGGGCTTCCTCAGGGGCCGTTTCCTCAACGGCTTCTTCTGTTATCTGAGCGGCCGGTTCAGCCGCCGATGGTGCCTCGTCGGTGGCTTCGGCGCTCACCGCCGTTTCCGCAGGTGCCCCTTCAATGGCTAGTTCCTTTGGCTCGGGAAGGATCTCACCTTTGAATATCCATACCTTAACGCCAATCCTGCCCAGCGTGGTGCGTGCTTCGATGAAGCCGTAATCTATATCCGCCCGCAGTGTATGCAGGGGAACCTGGCCGTCATGCATCGTCTGGCGGCGGGCGATTTCCGCATCACCCAGCCGACCGGAGCAGCTGACTCTTATTCCCTTGGCGCCTGCCTGCATGGTGCGGAACATTGCCTGCTTCATTGCCCTGCGGTAGGCAATGCGGCGTTGAATTTGCTCGGCAATAGTACGGGCAACGAGCATGGCATCCAGCTCCGGCTGGCGGATTTCCTGTATATTAAGGCGAACTTTCTTCCCGACGAGGTTTTCCAGGTAGGCGCTCAGCTCATCAACACGCTGTCCACCTCGCCCGATTACTATGCCAGGGCGGGCGGTGTAGATGGTGACCGTTACCTCTTTTGCCTGACGGTCAATTTCTACCAGTGAGATAGAAGCGTCGGCATACTTGGACTGGATTGCCTGTCGCAGCTTCAGGTCTTCCTGCAGCGACTCGGCGTAATGCCTGTCGGCATACCATTTGGCCTGCCAGTCCTGTACCACGCCAATTCTAAAGCCTATCGGGTGAACCTTGCGTCCCAATTATGCCTCCTCGTCGGCTACAATAACCGTTATGTGACTGGAATCTTTACGTATGGGGCTGATTCGCCCGCGCGCCCGGGGATAGAACCGCCTCATCCTTGGTGCCTCATTGGCATAGATGCGGATGATTTTCAGGTCTGACGGTGTCATCTGGTAGTTATTCTCCGCATTGGCGGCCGCGGACTTTACCGCCTTGGCCACCAGCCGGGCATTGGGTGACGGAGCGAATCTGAGCAGTGTTAGCGCTTCGTCCACTGTCTTGCCCCGCACCATATCAATCAGCGGGCGCACCTTGCGCGCCGGTATTCCCGTGTCTTTGGCAAAAGCTCGTACCTGCATATTCTGCCTTACCTTAAACCGCCGGTTGTGTTTTCACCGGGCTCGTTCGTTCCGACCTGGAAACATGCCCGCGGAAAGTCCGGGTCAGGGCAAACTCGCCAAGCTTATGTCCGACCATATTTTCGGTGATGAAGATGGGCAAATGCCTTCGGCCATCGTGAACACCAATGGTCAGCCCCACCATCTGTGGCAGTATGGTAGAAGAGCGCGACCAGGTCTTGATGACCGCTTTCTGGCCCGATTTTATGACGGCGTCCACTTTCTTCATCAGTTTGCCATCAATATATGGCCCTTTTTTAATCGACCGTGACATTGGTTACCTCTACTTGCCTTTTCTACGTTTTACAATTAATTTATCAGACGCTTTTGGCTTGCGGGTGCGGTAGCCAAGCGCTGGTTTGCCCCAGGGTGTCTTCGGGCCGGGCAGTCCTACCGGGCTTCTGCCCTCGCCACCACCATGAGGGTGGTCTCGCGGCGTCATTGCCGAGCCTCTCACCGTGGGCCGCCAGCCCAGCAGACGCCTGCGCCCCGCCTTACCGAGTTCAATACTCTGGTGGTCAACGTGTCCCACCTGCCCGATAGTCGCCAGACAGTCGCCGCGGACGCGCCGCATTTCCCCGGAAGGCATGCGCAATAGGGCATAATCGCCTTCCTTGACCATCAGCTGCGCCGCTGTGCCGGCGCTGCGTACCATCTGTCCGCCTTTCCCTTTCTCCATCTCAATATTGTGGATCAGGGTGCCACTCGGGATGGATTTCAGTGGCAGCGTATTGCCCGGTCTGACTTCGGCATCCGTGCCTGACATGAGCGTATCACCGATGTTCAGCCCGACCGGGGCCAGAATGTAGCGTTTATCTCCATCTGCGTAGTAAACAAGCGCAATTCGGGCGGAGCGGTTCGGGTCATACTCAATCGCCGTCACTCTGCCCGGCACGCCAGTCTTATCCCGCTTGAAGTCGATTACGCGCAGCTTCCGCTTGGCACCACCACCCCGGTGGCGCACGGTTATTTTGCCCCGATTGTTACGCCCCCCTTGCTTCTTCAGCGGCGCGGTAAGCGATTTTTCTGGCCTGTCCTTGGTAATCTCTTCAAATGTGGCGCCACTCATCCCCCGCCTGCCCGGCGAGGTCGGACGAAATACTTTAATAGCCACTCAATATCCCTCTCTCTGTTCTAAACACCTTCAAAGAATTCTATTTTATCGCCATCTCTAAGGGTGACGACTGCTTTTTTCCAGGGTGGGGTGTTATATATGCGTTTGCCTACTCTCTTTGTTTTCCCGGCAACCTTGATAACATTCACACCGGTTACCTTCACCCGAAACGCTTTCTCCACGGCCTGCTTTATCTGGGGCTTGGTCGACCCTTCGGCCACTTCAAAGGCATATTTATTCTGCACCTGCAGTACGGAATTCTTCTCCGTTATCAGCGGACGCTGTAAAACATCAAACAGATGCATCTGTGACCTCTGCCACTGCTTTTTCTCCCCATAGCTCTTCCACACGGCGTATTGCGGATACCGTCATCAATATCATCTTGTGGGAGAGGATGTCAAGCACGTTGAGCAGATTTGCTGGCATTGTCTTGATTCCCTTGATATTGCGGGCGGCTTTTATAACGTGTTCTTCAGGACCAGCCGTTACCACCAGCGCTGAGGAATCAGCGCCGAGGGCACTCAGAATCTGTGCCATGAATTTCGTCTTTGGTTCCAGCTTCAGTTCTTGCACCACCTTTAGCTCATTGTCCTTCACCTTGGATGAGAGCACGCACTTGAGGGCCACATGGCGCATCTTCTTTGGCGTGTTCTGGTGATAGTCTCTCGGTTTAGGGCCGAAAATAATGCCTCCCCCACGCCGCGTAGACGCCCGGCGGTTGCCGGCCCGTGCCTGTCCAGTTCCCTTCTGACGAAATATTTTCCGGCTGCTGCCCTGGACTTCGCTTCTGGTCTTGGTTGAAGCGGTTCCCTGGCGGGCGTTTGCCAGTTGCCCGACCATGACCTGGTGCACCACGCCTTCATTAAAAGGCACGGCAAAGACCTGGTCACTGATTTCAATTTTTTCCACTTCTTCGCCAGTGAGGCTGTAGACCGGGACCTGCACTTCCTTACCTCCCCTTCCTTGCCTTCTTGATCAGCAGCAGGCCATTTCTGGCGCCCGGTACGGCCCCCTCGACCAGCAGGATATTGCGTTCCGGGTCGGCCTGAAATACCTCTAGGTTGTGCACCGTGGCGCGCTGGTTTCCCATCTGACCGGCCATGCGCATCCCTTTATAGACACGTCCTGGCGTGGCGCTGGCGCCGATGGACCCTGGAGAACGGTGTCGGTCAGACTGCCCATGGGTCTTGGGTCCGCCGGCAAAGCCATGCCTTTTCACCACGCCGGCAAAGCCTTTACCCTTGGAGATGCCGGTGATATCAACCAGGTCACCGGATTTAAAAAGGCTGACGTCTATCTTCTGGCCTTCTTCAATGTCTTTGATATCATCCAGCCTCAATTCACGAAGATGTTTAAAATGGCCCGGTTTTTTAAGATGTCCGCGCTGTGACGAGGTGAGCCGTTTGGCTTCACCAAAGCCGAGCTGGACGGCATTATAACCATCTTTTTCCGTCGTTTTTATCCCTGTAACGGTGCACGGCCCGGCCTCAATGGCGGTTACGGCCGCCAGCGTGCCATTGTCGCGGAACATCTGCGCCATGCCTAATTTCTTACCTATAATTCCCTGCGTCATCTTTGTAGTGCTCTTCTATAACTTAATATCTATCTCCACTCCCGAAGGAAGGTTCAGTTTGGTCAGAGCATCAATTGTCTTCGAGGTGGTCTCCACAATGTCAATGATGCGCTTGTGCGTCCGTATCTCAAACTGCTCCTGTGAGTCCTTATCAATGAACGTGGAGCGTATCACGCTGTATTTCTTGATATGGGTGGGTAGTGGTACCGGCCCGACCACTACCGCGCCGGTGCGCTCTACGGCATCGACAATCTGGGCCGCCGACTGGTCGACAAGCCGGTGGTCAAATCCCTTCAGTTTGATGCGAATTTTCTGTTTAGGCATGTCCTCTCCCCACTGCCTGTGCCGTTATTTCTTCAGCTAAATCTGCGGGAAGTTCTTGATATTTACAATATTCAAGCGAGTGTGTGGCTCTGCCCTGAGTGAGTGACCTCAACCTGGTGGCGTAGCCGAAGGTCTCGGCCAGGGGAATCAGGCACTGGATAACATACATATCACCCTGTGAGTCAATATGCTCGATGTGGCCTCGCTTGGCATTGAGGTCGCCGATGATATCTCCCAGGAATTGCTCTGGCGCGACCACTTCCAGCTTCATAATCGGCTCAAGGATAACGGGTTTGGCTTTCCTGACTCCGTTTCTGAGTGCCAGAGAGCCGGCCATTTTGAAAGCAAGCTCCGAGGAGTCAACATCATGGTAACTGCCGTCATAGATGGTGGCCTTGATATCGACCACGGGATAACCGGCTAAAACTCCGGTCTCCATGGCCTCCTTTACACCTGTCTCAACGGCAGGGATATACTGCTTGGGAATCACGCCGCCCTTGAGGGCGTCAACGAATTGAAAACCGCCGCCCCGACCCAGTGGCTCGATTTCCAGCTGGACATGCCCGTACTGGCCGTGCCCTCCGGTCTGTCGCACAAACCTGCCCTCTGCCTGGACCGGTGTGGTAACGGTCTCCTTGTAGGCGACCCGTGGCTTGCTCACCTTGGCGCCGACGCCGAACTCGCTTATCATCCGGTTGATGATGACCTCAAGGTGAAGTTCCCCCATGCCGGAGATAATGGTCTGCCCGGTTTCCTCATTGTAATGGACTTTGAAGGTGGGGTCTTCTTCGGTCAGTTTCTGCAGCGCGCCGGTCATTTTATCCTGGTCAGCCCTGGTCTTGGGCTCAATGGAGATGGAGACAACCGGCTCAGGGAATCGGATTGATTCCAGCAGCACCGGCTGCCCAATGTCGCAGAGGGTATCACCGGTGAAGGTGTTCTTAAGTCCCAGTGTGGCCACGATACTCCCGGTATCAGCTTCAGCTACCTCCTCGCGGCGGTTGGCATGCATCAGGAGCAATCGCCCGATGCGTTCCCGCTTGCCCGTCGTCGAGTTCAGCACCATACTGCCGGCTTTCATGATGCCGGAGTAGACCCTGAGGTAGACAAGCCTGCCCACAAATGGGTCAGTAACAACTTTAAAAGCCAGGGCGGAAAACGGGGCTTCGTCATTCACCGGGCGGGTGACTTCGTCTCCAGAGCCGGCGTCAATCGCCAGCACCGGTGGCACGTCAAGAGGGGAGGGGAGGTAGCTGATAATGGCATCAAGGAGTGCCTGTACGCCTTTGTTCCGCAGGGCACTGCCGCAGAGAATAGGCACGCCCTTGTTCTCCAGCGTTACCTTGCGCAGTGCCTGTTTTATCATCGCCGGGCTGACCTCATGGCCCTCCAGATACGCTTCCAGAATATTGTCGTCGTTCTCGGCTAATTTTTCCACCAGGGCATGCCGATATTCATCACAGCGCTTGCGCTCAGAATCAGGGATTTTTATTTCTGCTGGCTCCGAGTCAGGGTCGCTGTCAAAATGCCAGGCTTTATTCTCGACGAGGTCAATAACTCCTTCAAATGATTCACCGCTGCCCAGGGGGAGCTGGATAGGCAGCGGTCTCGCTTTCAAACGTTTTTCAATCATGGAGATAGTTCGCTTGAAATTGGCGCCGACGCGGTCCATCTTGTTGATAAAGCAGATTCTGGGCACGCGGTAGCGGTCAGCCTGCCGCCAGACCGTCTCCGACTGCGCCTCAACCCCGGCCACCCCATCGAAGACCACCACGCCCCCGTCCAGGACTCTGAGGCTGCGTTCCACTTCGGCGGTGAAGTCCACGTGACCCGGCGTATCTATAATGTTGATACGGTGGTCATCCCAGTAGCAGGTGGTCGCTGCGGCAGTTATGGTAATGCCCCGCTCGCGCTCCTGCTCCATCCAGTCCATCACCGCGGTACCGGTGTCCACGTCGCCAATTTTGTAGGTGCGACCGGTATAGTACAGTATCCGCTCGGTGACGGTGGTCTTGCCAGCGTCAATATGAGCAATGATCCCTATATTTCTGATTTTTTCTAGAGGAAAAGTTCTGGGCATTGCTTTCGCCTTTGCTAGAATTGGGTTTGTCGTCATAATCTTCGTGCTAATTATTGTTCACCTTTTACCATCGATAATGGGCGAAGGCGCGGTTCGCCTCAGCCATCTTGTGCGTATCTTCGCGCTTCTTAATGGTGGCACCTTCGCCGCGCAGCGCTTCAGCCAGCTCATCAGCCAGTCTTTCCGTCATTGACTTACCTTTTCTGGCTCTGGCTGATTTCAGCAGCCAGGTCAGGGCCAGAAAGAGACCGCGGTCCGGGCGCACTTCAACCGGCACCTGGTAGGTGGCGCCGCCAACGCGGCGCGGTTTGACCTCAAGCAGTGGTGTCGCATTTTTAACCGCCTGTTCCAGCGCTGTCACCGGGTCTTTGCTTGACCGCTCCTCCAGGACATCGAGGGCTTCGTAAACAATCCTTTCGGCGGTTCTCTTCTTCCCGCACTTCATCACCTTGTTTATCAGTCTGGACACGGTGGCGTTGTGAAATTTCGGGTCCGGTGATATATCTCTTGTTTCTGGTCGGGCACGTCTTGGCATTCTGGGCTCCTGTATTTACTCTACTTCGGCTCTTTCTTTGGCCATTTTCTGGCCATATTTGCTTCGGCCCTGGCGGCGATTGTCGACACCACTGGTGTCCAGGGCACCGCGGACAATATGATAGCGGACGCCGGGTAAATCCTTGACGCGTCCGCCACGAATCAACACTACGGAATGTTCCTGTAGTTCGTGGCCTTCCCCGGGGATATAGGCAGTTACCTCCATCTGGTTGGTCAGCCTGACCCTGGCTATCTTGCGCAGCGCCGAATTGGGCTTCTTGGGTGTCATGGTCCTCACCTGGGTACAGACGCCCCGTTTCTGCGGCGAGCCCTTGCCCTCAATCATCCGGTTTTTCAGCGCGTTGAAAGTAAAGCGCAGTGCCGGCGATTTGGTCTTTTTGGTGACCTGCCTTCGCCCTTTATGTATTAGCTGGTTTATGGTTGGCAAACTCTCTCCTCCTGCCCTACAATTTTAATGGATGAGCCTTGGCTCATCCACAAATTTTAACGACGGATTGAACCCCGTGGCCCAATCCGTCGGCTGTTGCTGAGGGCCAAATATCCAAGAGGAAAGTTTACCACAAGTTCAGATTGATTGTCAACATCTGTGGCAGGCTTGGTTAAGTATGTGCCTCGCCAAGCAATCGGCGCAGCTCCTTACCGTGTTGCTGGCACCACTGGTAGATGATGAAAAGGTCCCAGCCAATACAGAAGTGGCGGACACCCATATCAATGAATTCCCGAGCCTCTTTGAAGTCATTAATTTCCACGCGAGGATGGACGCCTTTTTTGAGTGCCATCTCGATTACGTCCCTTTGTTTGCGCTGTAACTCGGAGCTGCCCATCTTGCCTACCCGACCCGTGTTAACCGCGAAATCGCACGGGCCAAATTGAATCATGTCCAGGCCTTCAATTGAGAGCACCTCGTCCATCTGTTCCACCAGGCTTGCCTTTTCCACCATAATGGCGATGACGGCGTCCCGGAGCGTTTTGACCCAGGCCTCGGTGCCAATCTCAAGGACGAAGTCAGTGATACGCCGGACGACGCAGCCCTGTAAGCCCTTGTCCTCTGGCGTGTCTGCCCTGACCATGCGGATGCATTCCCTGACTTCATCCGCAGTAGAGCATTCGGCGAACAGGATGTTCGGAATGCCGGCACCGAGCGACCGACTGGTGATGAACAGTCGCGGGTCCGGCTCCACCTTCATCATGGAGGACATGTGGGGAAACAGGTCCACGGCGCGGGCGAAGTTGTCAAGCTGGGGAAGGCTCCAGGTGGCATACTGTCCGCTCAGCTCAATATAATCAAAGAGGCCGGAGTGCCCGATTACCTCAATAATCTCAGGCGATGTGGTTATCACGTGGGTGCCGATGGTCGGCTTGCCGGCGTTCAGAAGCTCCCGGAGTCGGTTTTTTCTCATGTCAATCTCCTGCTATTAATAGTCATAATCAGGCCTTGGCCTTTTCATAAAGTTCGGCTGCCCGGTATGAGCTCCTGACCAGAGGTGACGAGGCCATCCCGGCGAACCCCATCTCCCGGCCGATGACTTCGTACTCGGCAAATTCCTCGGGGGGTATGAAGCGTACCACCGGATGGTGCCGGGCGGATGGCTGCAGATATTGCCCGATGGTCAGCAAGTCGCAGTCCGTTTCCCTGAGGTCGCCCATCACCTCAATGACTTCGTCCCGGCTCTCGCCGAGCCCGAGCATGAGACCGGACTTGGTGATGGTGGCTGGACTTGCCTTTTTCACCGTGTAGAGGAGTTCCAGTGACCGGGCGTAATCCGCTCCGGTTCTGACCTCGGGGTAGAGGCGGGGAACTGTTTCCACGTTATGATTGATGACCTGCGGGCCAGACTCGATAACGGTGCGGATGGACTCCCCGGAGCCGCGGAAATCGGGCACGAGGACCTCAACGGTGATATCGGCCGCGTTTTCCCGGAGCAGGGTTACAGCCCGGCCAAACTGAGCGGCACCGCCGTCGGGCAGGTCATCTCTGGTGACCGAGGTGATGACAACGTAGGTCAGCCCCAGATCATTGACCGCCTCAAGCAAATGTTCCGGCTCTGTTTCATCAACTGGAGCGGGGTGCCCCTTCTTTACCGCGCAGAAGGTGCAGCGCCGGGTACACACATCGCCCAGAATGAGAAAGGTGGCCGTACCCGAGGTGAAGCACTTGCCGATGTTGGGGCAGAGGGCGCTCTGGCAGATGGTGTGCAGGCTCAACCCGCTCAGCAGGTCATGCATCGATGACATGACGCCGGGCTCGGCCAGCCTCTGCTTAAACCAGGGAGGCAGTCTTCCTCTTGTCGTAGTTCTTGTCGTCTGAGCCATTCATGAACCTCAATTCTACTTTGAAAACCTCGGCAAAGCGGTTCAGCAAACGTTCCGTTACCTCGTCATTCGGCGGCTCATAGCCGAGAAGTCGGGCCATGGAAGTCGCCGTTTTATTGGTGAAACCGCAGGGATTTATCAGGGAAAAATGGTCAAGGTCAGTGTTCACATTCAGGGCAAAACCGTGCATGGTAATCCATTTGCGGACGCTGAGTCCGAGGGCAGCTATCTCCATGTCATTCACCCAGACGCCGGCGTGGTTGTGGTCACGCCCCGACTTTATACCATAGTCGGCCAGCGTCCTGATGAGCACTTCTTCCAGGCTGTGGACATACTGGTGGATATCACGTTCCCGCCCTCGCAGGTCCAGGATGGGATAGCCGACAATCTGCCCCGGGCCGTGATAGGTAACGTCGCCGCCGCGGTCGGTGAAGATTAAAGACACGCCCGCGCTGGCCAATCCTGTCGGCGATTCCAGAATGTTTTCTAGCTTGCCCGACTTGCCCACGGTGATGGTGGGGGGGTGCTCCAGGAGAAGCAGCGTATCGGCTATCCGGCCATTTAATCTCTCCTGTAGCAGTTCTTTCTGCAGCTCATAAGCCTCGCGGTATTCAATCTGCCCGAGCTGGCGGACTTCGCACCACATACTTTGCTCCACTTTCTTCACTGCCTGTTCTTTGAAGGGTAGTGTATCGTTTCGCCGGTGACATCAAGGGCGGCCTCATGCATGGCCTCGGAGAGTGAGGGGTGGGCATGCAGGGTGGCGACGATGTCCGGCACGGTAGCTTCCATCTTCATGGCCAGTGTGGCTTCGGCGATGAGTTCGGTGGCCCGGGGTCCGAGGGTATGGACACCGAGAATCTGACCATATTTCGGCTCGGAGATGATTTTAATCAGGCCGCGCCGCTCGCCAAGTATGGTGGCGATGCTGTTGGCGGCGAAGGGAAACCTGCCTATTTTTATCTCATGGCCCTGCGCTCTGGCCTCTTCCTCGGTGAGGCCGACGCTGGCCAGTTCCATCAGGCTGTGCGCGAAACGCGGGACAACATCATAATTTATGGAAGCGCTGCGACCCATGGCATTTTCGGCGGCGATGATGCCCTCTTCCATGGCAACGTAGGCGAGCATGATGCCGCCGGCGGCATCGCCCGCGGCGTATATACCCGGAGTCCCGGTCTCCATGCGTTCGTTGACTTGGATGGCGCCTTTATTGAGCTTTATGCCAGGCTCCTCAAGACCAAGGCCGTCAGTGTTAGGACGGTACCCCACGGCGATGGCCACCATTTCCGCTTCCAGTTTCCCTTCCGTTTTGCCATCCGAGATAACGGCGGTTTTGCCGCCAGCGCTGTCCTCAATCTGGGCTACTTTGGTGCCCTCGTATAGCTGAATGCCGTCATCTTTCAGCGCTTTGGCCAGTATCGCCGTAAGCTCGGCATCTTCCAGAGGCAGGATGTGGGGCAGCATCTCCACCACACTTACCTGACAGCCGAGTTTGGACAGTATGGTGGCCATCTCAATGCCGATGACCCCGCCGCCAATCATTATCATGCTCCTGGGAACGCTTTCCAGGTTGAGGATTTTTTCGGCACTTATGATGCCCGACGGGCTATCCGCGCCCGGGATGGGCAGAGTTATCGGTTTGCCACCGGTGGCCAGTATTATTTTCTGGGCCTGAATGACCTGTTTCTGGCCGTCTCCGCTTTGAATCTCCACCTGCCGGGAGGGCATCAACTTGGCACGGCCACTGATAATTTCCACCTTGTGCCCATTCAGCAGGCTCTCCACGCCAGAGACGTGGGTTTTAATCACCGTGTTCTTGCGCGCCTGCATTTTAGCCAGGTCGGCACTGATATCCTTGGCGGTGATGCCAAACTGGTCGGACTTCTGCATGGTCTCATAGAGCTCAGCGCTGTGCAGCAGCGTTTTCGACGGTACGCAGCCGCGGTTGAGACAGGTGCCGCCGAGAGCATCCATCTCAATAACGGTAGCCCGGCCGCCCAGCTGCGACGCCCTGATGGCCGCTACATAGCCCGCCGGTCCACCACCGATGATAACCAGCCCTCTTTCTTCCACGAAAAACCTCCCGTGAATAACGTACGATAAAGCTGATTCAGTTCTGCTTAGCCCTACGCGGCAAATTCATCAACCGCTTTCTGCACCAGTTGCAGATAGGCCAGAGATGGCCCGCCGCCCATCTGCACGGCCACCCAACCGGCTTCCATGACCTGTTCTTTGGTGGCGCCATGGGCGAGCGCGCTCTTCACATTGGCCCCAATGCACCAGTGACAGTGCTCGGTAACGGCGATACCAACAGCAATGAGATATTTGTATTTCTGTTCCAGTGCCCCCGGCGCTTTGGCGGCCTGGGTCAGTGCCGTAAAGCCCTGACGCTGCTGTGGCCATTCTTTTGTCCAGCGTGCTACGTTGGCATCGAACTCCGCCACGACTTCCTTCATGTTTTCCACTTTGGTTCTTGCCCTCCTTAATGTATTATATATGGTCAGGCCAGAAGTAGCGTTGGGTTCTCCAGAGCGCTGATAAGGCTTGACATGAATTTTGCGGCCACGGCACCATCGATGACGCGGTGGTCATACGTCAGGCTGTAGGTCATGATTGGTCTGGCAACTATTTGTCCGTCCCTGACCACGGCCCGCTCGGTAATCGCCCCGACGCGCAGAATTGCCGATTCCGGCTGGTTGATGATGGCGGTCTCAAAGGTCCAGCCGCTGCCGAGGGCGCCCAGATTGGTCAGGGTGAAGGTGCCGCCGCTGATATCGTCACCGCCCAGCTTGTTCTCCCTGGCTTTTTCAACGAGCGCTTTTATCTCCTGGCTTATCTCCGCCAGTGATTTCCGGTCGGCTTGCTTTACCACCGGGACAATGAGCCCGTCTTCCAGGGCGGTGGCCACGCCCACATTGATGTCTTCCCAGACTGCAATCTCCTTGCCGACAATGCTGGCGTTGATTTTCGGGTTGGTTTTCAGTAAGCGGGCGATGGCAAAGACGAGGATATCGGTATAGGTAATGCGGGTACCCAGAGTGCTTTCCTGTGCCACCAGGTTACTGCGCAGCCTGACAATCTCGCTCATATCGACTTCGCCCATAGCGGTAAGCTGAGCCGATATGGCAAGGCTCTGGTGCATGCGCTCGGCGATGGTGCCCCGCATTCCGGTAAGCGGTATGGTCTGTTTGACCTTTCGGTCTCCAATGACCGTGGCCGGAGCTGCGGCTGGTGCCGTGGGAGCTGGTGCCGGAGCCGCCCCTTTATCGGCGATTGCCTTTTCTATATCCTCGCGGACGATTCTGCCGGCCGGTCCCGTGCCTGTCACCCGGGTGATATCAACGGCATGTTCCTCGGCCAGTTTTCTGGCCACAGGCGAGATGCGGACGCGTTCTCCCTCGCTGCCAGCAGGGGCAGCATCTTCGGGAGGCGCCGCCTCGGCTTGTGGCGCCTCAGCGGCCACCGGTTCGGCTGCCTTCGCTGCTTCGGCCGGTTTCCCTGCGGGTGCCCCTTTTTGTACTTTGGCCAGCTCATCTTCAGTTTCCGCCAGCAGACCGATTACCTGCCCGGCTGGGGCTGTCTCACCTTCGTTTATAATGATATGCAGGAAGCCCGTGGCCGGAGATTCGACTTCGGTCCTGACTTTCTCCGTCTCAATAACCACCACTATCTGGCGTTCTTCTACCCGGTCTCCTTCTTTGGACTGCCATTCAATGATGGTGGCATCGGCAACTGCCATGCCAACACGCGGTATTTTAATTTCTGTGGCCATCTTTCTCCCCTCTCAGTATCTTATTCTTTGAAGAAGCCCTGTGCCACCGCCGCACGGATGGTTTTCTCAATGTTGACCACCAGTGGGCCATCATGCTGAAGTCGGATTTTAATCTCGTCAGAGGTTTTGACGGTGACCTCTCGCTCCCCATCCAGGGCGATAACTGAAGGCCTGTGTTTTACCGGCACTTCATCGCCGGGTTCAAGCAGTTTCCATTCGGCAATACTGACTTCGTGGATAACCCCGGGCAGCACGGCTGCTTTTACCTTGAGGTGGCCTTTGCCAAGCCTCAGGTACATTCCCTGAGCATCGTCAGGCCCTACGGGATGCAGGTTCCCTCCGATGGCGGTCATGCCTAGGTTGGTTGGTTCTGCCCTGGTACAGACTATCTGCTTTATTTCCGGTAGCTCCCAGATGGCCCGCGCCCCAACGAATAGCTGATTTAACACTACGGCATCGATTAAGGCCATGTCAATCACGCGTCCGTCTTGTATGACAGTGAGGCGTTTATGGGTCTTGATTATGTCTTTATTATTGACCAGCTTCCGGGCGACGATGCCGGCGGCCAGGCCGGCCATGGTGGCTTCAACCATCTCGGGGAAGACGTTATTGGTGCCGGTGGAAATCGGGACCAGCGGTATGTTCCCGCTTTTTTTAGCCACATCGCGGTTGGTGCCATCTCCGCCGAGAGTGACAATGCAGCTCACACCCTGTTTGACCATCAGTTCCGTGGCGCGGGTGGAGTCCTCACTGGTGTAACTGATGGTCATGTCCATGATGGAGACCTCAGCCTTCAGCTTCTTCCGGCTGATGCCGTCCAGAGCTCTCTGCCCGAGCCCGTAATAATCGGGCATAATCAGGATACGGTCAGCGCCAATGGCGTCAATGCCCATGATGATACGTCGCAGCTGGTTGGTCTTTTCCGTGTTGTCCATTATGCTGGCATAGGCGACCAGCCTTCTGATATCCTTTCCGGAAGCCGGATTGGCGATTATGCCTATCTTACTTTCCACAAAAACTCAACCACCGTGAACCGCTTATTTTATTAAATGGCAGTTAACGCAGCTGGGCATCGCTTTGCCCTTAAGTGCGGCGATGACGTTTTCCGCTGCCAGCATATCCATTTTCAGCCGTGACAGCGCTGAAGCCCCGGCAATGTGCGGGGCGATTATTATATTGTCCAGCGTGAGCAGCGGGTCATCGGGTGCGATTGGCTCCACTTCGGTGACGTCGATGGCGGCGGCATGTATCTGTTTGCTCTTTAGCGCATTGTACAGCGCCTTCGGGTCAACGAGTCCGCCCCGGGCGGTATTGATAAGTATTGCCGTGGGTTTCATGGCGGCTAATTCCCTGGCGCCAATCAGGTGCCTGGTCTTATCGTTCAGCGGTACATGGATGCTGACGTAGTCAGCCATGCCCAGCATTTTATACAGGTCCGGGATAAATTCAGCGCCGAGTTCTTTTTCTTTCGGGTTGCGTACGATGTCGTGATAGAGAATCTTCATGTCAAAGCCGCGGGCCCGCCTGGCGACTTTCGAGCCTATTCTGCCCATGCCAACGATGCCCAGTGTATTCTCGTAAACGTCATGTCCGAGGTACGGGCTCTCCATGGGGCCGAATCTCTGCCAACCTCCCTTCATGGTTGTGTTGACCGCATCTACAAGCTGCCGCGCCGAGGCTAGCATCAGGGCAATGGCGAAATCGGCGGTGCTATCGTCGACGCCGCTGGGCGCGTTGCTCACGCGGACTCCTCTCCTTGCGCATTCTTCGGTGTCTATGAGGTCGAAGCCGATGGCGCGCTGCGCAACGACTTTCAGGTTCGGTGCATGGTCCAAGAACTCTCCATCCACTTTGTCCTGCCAGGCAACCACGCCATCGACGTCGGCGATGTTCTGGAAAAGTTCTTCGCGGCTGGGCGCATCTTCTTTCTGCCGGGCGGTGACCTCGGCGTGCTTCTTGAGCAGGTCGATGGCCTCCGTACGGATTGCGCGGGTAATGTGAACTTTGGGCATTATAACCTCCTGCCGTCCATATTGTTTTAACTGAGTCCGTCAGTTTATCGAATCGGGAAATACGGGTTCTTACCCATCGCCGCAAGCGGGACGCCAACAACAAAGTCGGCGTCCATGAGCTTGATTCTGCGGCTGGCGGCGCCAATGGAGTACATCATTCGGTTATCAATATTTAACTCACTGGCAGCCTTGACCGCTGAGCCAAGGGCAATGCCTAGGTCGATGCTCTGCATGTGGCACATCGGGCCGCGCATCATGCCTTGGTCTCGCTTCTTTGACTTCACCATGCCCGGACAGTCCATGCCGCAGGCGCCGCAGTTCAGCGGCGATTCAACGCGTTTGGGCTCACCGGTTACGCCGATGAGCAGCACCGCTGTCGACTTTCTGACCTCGTTGGCGTTTCGCTGGAAGAAGTCGAGCCTTTCCGGGTCCTCACGGGAAATCCCTTCCATGGCTGTGGCCAGCTTTTCCAGTTCCTCCCGTTCATGAAGAATGAGCGTCTTAATTGAGTCAAGACCCCTGCCTTTGGGGGCGGTGCGGGCGCTGACCGCCATCAGTTTTGCAGCGGTGAGAATCCCTTCTTTCTCCGCTTCATTCGAATTTATCGGTGCCATAAATATCTACCCCCCTCTCAAGATTTACCGTTCCGTGCTGAATATGATGATTCTGACCGATGAATAATCGGTCATGATTTTAATACAATTATATCTGAAAACAGCCCTTAAGCCAGAAATTGAATATCGCTGCTCCCAAACCAGCACTGCCTCTGTCGCTCTTCATTAATTGTCCCAGCCGTCCATGTCGGCGATTGCCTGACAGAGGACATCCACCGCTCGCCCGGCGTTGCTCAAATCGGCCACTTCAGTTGGGGAATGGCTGTACCTTCTGGCCGCCACGAACATGAACGTCGACTCAACCTCCGGGTTTACCTCATAGGCAATGTTATGGTCGGAGAAAATCCCGGTGCTCACGTCGACGTGAAACGGTATGTTCTTTTTTCTGGCGGCGTCTATAAGAAGCTGGTTCAAGCGGGGGCTGGCAAAATTGACCGTGGCCGGGTAGGGGACCGTAGGCTGGGCGAAGGCAAGGCGGCGCACACCCAGTCCGGTGTTCATCGGCACCGTACGCTGTATATCGGGCACGGCATCCTGGGCAAAGCCGGTGTCCAGGGCGATGAACCAGTCTGGTGTTACCTTTCGCAAGAAATGCCGGACCCCGAAACAGCCTATCTCCTCCTGGACCGCACCAACGAAGTAAATATCATGACGTGGTGGCTTGGTCAGGCTTCGGGCTACCTCAACGAGAACGGCACAGCCCACCCGGTCATCAATGGAGTGGCTGGCCAGTATCGTTTTCTCGTCATTGAGCCAGCGCGGCGGGTGATCGTAAACAATGGGGTCCCCCACCGAGACCAATTTCTGCCTGTCGCCAACGTCTATCCACAGGGCACCCATTTCCCGGCGGCCGACAGTGCTGCTGGCACAGACCACGCCGGGGATATCCCGCTCGGCGCCAAGGATGAGCACCGGGGTGCCGGGCAGGTTGTTGAAATCAATCCAGCCTATCTTATCAAACCAGACAAATTCATCTACCTTCTGCACTACCATGCTGACCTGATCCGTGTGAGCTACCAGCGCCAGCGAGTGCTTCCCTTCGGTTCCCTTTTTCCTGGCGATGAGGTTGCCGATTTTATCTATATACATTTCGTCTACGTGAGCTTTAAGCAGCTCTTGGAGACGATTGGCCACCCGACCTTCAAAACCGGTGGGACCTGGAATTTGAACCAGTTCAAAGACTAAGTCACCTATCATAACAGACCTCTTTGAGTTTAATAACCAGAAATAGCCACCAAAAAGAAATCATAGCATTGCCCTTTCTGATGTGTCAAACCAGCGGGAAGCCGGCGTTAGTCTCTGAGTGATAAGATTTCATGCAGGCAATATTTGTGATATACTTTGCCTTGGGCCAGCGTAGCTCAGGGGTAGAGCAGCGGTTTCGTAAACCGCCGGTCGTCAGTTCGAATCTGACCGCTGGCTCATGAATATTAGGGAGCGAAAAATGACCGATTTGCTCTTCGGCACGGCAGGGGTTCCGCACAGTTCCCGTCAACACTCAACCATCAGCGGTATTGAGCGTATTATGGAACTGGGCCTGGGCTGTATGGAGATGGAGTTTGTCCAGGGGGTGAAGATGGGAGAGGCGGCCGCCCGGCAGGTTGGTGAGGTGGCAGTCCGCACCGGTGTCAGGTTATCGGCACACGCTCCGTATTTCATTAACCTGAACTCACCGGATATGGAAAAAGTAAGGGCCAGTCAGGGCCGTATTTTGCAGACGGCGCGTATAGTAGCTATCTGCCGCGCGGAAAGCGTGGTGTTTCACCCCGCGTTCTATATGGGGCAGCCGCCAGAGGCTGTATATGAGACCGTAAAGAGATACCTTGGTGAGGTGTTGAGCCAGCTTGAGCGTGAAGATATCAGGGTGAGCATCCGGCCGGAGGTAACCGGCAAAAGCAGCCAGTTCGGCACTATTGAGGAGCTGATAAACCTCAGTGCCGAACTAAAGGGAGTAGCCCCCTGTCTGGACTTTTCCCACTGGCATGCCCGGACCGGCAAATTCAATTCCTATCCGGAGTTCGAAGCTATCCTGCTTCAGATAAGGCAGCGTCTGGGAGACGAGGCACTGGCAAACATCCATATTCACGTTTCCGGTATCCACTATGGTAAAAAAGGTGAAATGAAACATCTCAATCTGGAAGAGTCTGACTTGCAGTATAGGGAACTGCTCAGGGCGCTCAAGGATTACAATGTCAAAGGCATGGTGATATGCGAAAGCCCAAATCTGGAGAGTGATGCACAGCTGTTGCAGGCAGTCTATAATAGTCTGTGATTATCACTAAATAAATATGGTATGGTATATTTGTGGTATAATTGAGTGTGGTGGAGGAGATTATACGAGGAGTGAAGTGTGAAACCTAGCTGGAAACGTAGCAGCTTAATTTACATCGCCATTTTGCTGGCAGCGGTGGCACTGTTCTCCTATCTCCTGCCGACGGCGAACAAACCTGAGGAAGTGCCCCTCAGCGAAGTAATTGCCATGTCGCAGGATAAGAAAATCGCCGAAATTACGGTGGAGGATGACCTGCTGACCATTACCACGGTTGATGATACTGAAGTGAGGGCCTTCAAGGAAAGTAATGCCACCATATATGAAATAGAGGGGCTGGACCTTGAGGGCATTGTGGTGAATATTGAGGGGTCTTCGGGTATAAACTGGGGGAGCCTGATGCTTAACTTCCTGCCGCTCATTATTTTCGGCGGTCTGCTGTTTTTCCTCTTCCGCCAGGCGAGGGGGGCGAATAACCAGGCGATGAGTTTTGGTCGCAGCCGCGCCCGACTCTTCCCGGCCAACCGACCCACCGTAACCTTTGCCGATGTGGCTGGCGTGGAGGAAGCCAAGCAGGAGCTTCTGGAAGTGGTGGAATTTCTCAAATCGAGGGAGAAGTTTCAGGTGCTTGGCGCACGCATCCCGAAAGGCGTGCTTCTCGTGGGACCGCCGGGAACGGGTAAAACGCTGATGGCCAGAGCCGTAGCCGGTGAGGCCGATGTACCCTTCTTCTCCATAAGCGGCAGTGAATTCGTGGAGATGTTTGTGGGCGTCGGTGCCTCAAGGGTGCGCGACCTCTTTGACCAGTCAAAGCGTAATGCCCCCTGCATCATCTTCATTGATGAGATTGACGCAGTGGGTCGCCAGCGGGGTTCCGGTCTGGGTGGTAGTCACGATGAGCGGGAGCAGACCCTCAATCAGATCCTGGTGGAGATGGACGGTTTTGACACCAGTACCAGTGTAATTGTTATGGCGGCCACCAACCGACCGGACATTCTTGACCCGGCGCTTTTACGGCCCGGCCGCTTTGACCGCAGGGTGATTCTGGACCAGCCGGATATCAATGGTCGCACCGCCATCCTGAAGGTACATACCAATGGCAAGCCACTGGACAAAGACGTTGAATTAGAGATTCTGGCCAAGGGCACGGTGGGCCTGAGCGGCGCTGACCTGGCCAATCTGGTCAATGAAGCGGCTATCCTGGCGGCGCGGCGGAACAAGAGCGCCATCGGGATGAAGGAATTTGAAGAGTCGGTGGATAGGGTGATTGCCGGACCGGAAAGAAAGAGTCGCAAGATAAGCCCGAGGGAAAAAGAAATAACCGCCTATCATGAAGCGGGACACGCTCTGGTGGCCAAGATGCTGCCCAATGCCGACCCGGTACATAAGATTTCAATTGTGGCGCGGGGCATGTCGCTCGGCCATACTCGCCAGCTGCCCATTGAAGATAGGCACCTGATGACGAAATCGCAGTTCAAGGATATGCTGGCCGGCCTTCTGGGCGGCCATACTGCGGAGAAACTAATCTTCAACGAAATGAGCACCGGTGCCCAGAATGACATTGAGCAGGCTACCAAGATCGCGCGGGCGATGGTCACCAGTTTTGGCATGAGTGATAAGCTCGGGCCGCGTACTTTCGGGCGCAAAGAGGAGATGGTTTTCCTCGGCCGGGAAATTTCAGAGCAGAGGGACTACAGCGATAAAATCGCCGAACAGATTGATGAAGAGGTCTATGGTTTTATTGAAGAGGCTCGCGAGACGGCGTGTGAGATTTTGACCAGGCACCAGGATAAGTTAGTAGCGGTAGCCGAAGAGCTTATGGCTCGGGAAACGTTGGAGGGAGATGACCTGGAGGCTATCCTGAGCGAAACGGCGCTGAGACCATCAAGGAAGGTCAGACCAGAGCCAAAACCGGTGCCGGTAGAGCCGGTTGGTGAGGCTGAGCCAGCGACCAAATCACGGAAGGCGCCTCTGGTACCTCGCCTAGTTCCCAAGCAGACACCGGCATCTCCTGATTAAAATCCGTGGGAGAAGGTGAAGAGGGGGCCATGCCCCCTCTTTTTTATATTTGATGATTAAAATTACAAATAGGCCAATCTCGCCGGAATCAGTGGTAAATGAGGTCAAAGTCAGCAGCAGCGGCTGCGTGGTTACCTATGTTGGCGTGATACGTGACTACTCCCGTGGCAGGCAGGTTAAATCCGTCGCCTATGAGGACGTTTCCGGTAAAGCGGAGCAAAAGCTGCGGGAAATCGCTGATGAAATCAAACGGCAGTGGCCAGTGGACAACGTGGCTATTCACCACCGGGCGGGCAAGCTGGAGGTCGGTGACATCAATCTGGTCGTTGCCATTGCGGCGGCACACCGTGCCGAGGGATTTGCCGCCTGCCAATATGCCATTGACCGGTTCAAACAGGAACTGCCGACAAGCAAAAAGGAGACCTACTTGGACGGCAGCGTCCGGGAAGGGGATTAAAGATTAATTGCCCCATTTCTGGGGTAAGAATCATAACCGCTTCGCTAGTAGTTGCGAGCAACAACGTACTCAGCGAGGCTGAACAGCGCCTCCCGGCTGCTATTCTCGGGAAGCTGGTTAAGATGCTGGCAGGCTTTGGTGCAGTATTCGGTGGCAACGGCGTAGCATTCATCTACAATCGGTGAATTGCGTATCAGCTCTATTGCCTGCTTGATGTTACCCTGCTCGTCTCGGTTCTCAAAGCGCCGTTTTACCGGGTTGTCTTCAGGGTAACGTTTCAGCAGAAGCATGGCCGGCAGAGTAAGGGTTCCCTGCGTCAGGTCCGAGCCGACCGGCTTGCCCAGCTCTTCCTCGGTACCGATGAAGTCCAGGATATCGTCCACTATCTGGAAGGCAATGCCCAGGTGATGCCCGTAGTCTCTGAGTATCTTGACTGATTTCTCTGGAGCTTCGCTCAGGACGGCTCCTGACTCGGTGGCCAGGGAGAAGAGGGAGGCGGTCTTACCGGATATCTTTTTGAAGTACTGCTCCCGCGTCTGCTTCAGATTATAGGCACTGAAGAACTGGTTCAGTTCACCACTGGAGATGGTGGCCAGCGTCTGGGAAAAGAGCTTGATAACGCGCGGGCATTGCGTATCCGAGACGAATTCACCTGCCTTGGCAAAGAGGTAGTCACCAAGCAGTATGGCTGGTTCCTCGCCCCAGAGTTTAAAAATGGTTGCTCTCCCGCGCCGTGACGTTGATTTGTCAATAGCGTCATCGTGTATAAGAGTAGCCGTGTGCATCAGTTCCACGGACGCGGCCATGGGCATGAGGAATTTCAGATTGTACTGGTAAAATTTGCCTGACAGTAGTGTCAGGGCCGGTCTGATGCCTTTCCCGCCGCCACCCACCACATAGTCCAGCTGCTTGGCGAGCCAGGGAAAATCAACCTTGATAATCGACCTGAGGCATTCTTTTACCTGAGACAGGTCACCCTGTATTGACTGGTACACCGCGTTGAGGTCCAAATATCTCCTTTCCCACCTATGAAGGTGCTTGGCCGAGCTTCTTGGTCTCCTCCTCTACCAGGCTGTCATCAAACTTGGTGAACAGGGGTTGTGGTGGCAGCAGCTCCTGCCCCGGCGGCAGTTCCTGCCAGCTCCAGCCACGAGCTTCAACGCTACCTGGAAAGCCCAGGTACTCATGTAATTTCTGGGAGCTGAAAGGCAGGAAGGGATAGAGCATTGTTTTCAGGTTGGCAATCACATTTAAGGCAACGTATAGAGACCTGGCGGCTGCCTGGCGCTCCTCTTTGATAGTTTTCCAGGGCGACTTGTCATCCAGGTAACGGTTGGCTTCCTGCGCCAGGGCCATGGCCGTCCTGATGGCTTCACGGAAGTGGCAGCCGTGGAGCAATCCGTCCATTGTCTCCAGAGTCTTCCTGGCGGAAGAAAGAATCTCGCTATCCTGAGCGTCAAATTCCCCGTGTTCCGGCACCTTGCCCTCAAAGTTGCGGTAAACAAAGGTGAGCACGCGGTGCACCAGGTTGCCGTAGGTGGCCACCAGCTCGTCGTTGTTGCGCCGCACGAACTCACGCCAGGAGAAATCGGTGTCAGACGTCTCCGGCATATTGATGGAAAGGAGATAGCGCAGGGGGTCGGGGTCATAGTGGTCGAGATAATCAAGCAGCCAGACCGCCCAGTTTTTGCTGGTGGACAGCTTTCTGCCTTCAATGGTCAAAAATTCATTTGCCGGGACGTCATAGGGCAGGTTCAGGTTGTCCCCGTAGCCCATCAGCATCGCCGGCCAGATGAGGGTATGGAAGGGTATATTGTCCTTGCCGATGAAATAGTAGCTCTTGGCATCGCTATTTTGCCAGAAATCGCGCCATTTTTCGCCATCGCCGTATGAGGCAGCCCATTCCTTGGCCGCGGACAGGTAGCCGATGACAGCTTCAAACCAGACGTAGATTCTCTTGTCTTCAAAGCCGGCGACGGGTATAGCCACTCCCCACTCTATATCACGTGTGATGGCCCGGTCTTTCAACCCTTCCTCAAGATAGCGCAGGCTGAAATTCAGCACGTTGGGTCGCCAGTGTTTCTGCTTTTTCACCCAGTCCAATAGACGGTCATTGAAGGCGGACAGTTTCAGGAAGAAATGCTCGGTATCCCGGAAGGTGGGCGTGGCGCTGCAGATGCGACATTCCGGGTCGATGAGTTCGGCGGGGCTCAGGGGCTTACCACATGCCTCGCACTGGTCGCCGCGCGCCCCGGGGGAATTGCAGTAAGGGCATATCCCCTCGATATAGCGGTCGGCGAGGAAGCGCTGGCACTTGGGACAGTATGGCTGCGATAGCGTATTCTTGAAGATATACCCGCGGTCAAGCAAGGCGAGAAAGATATCCTGCGTCACCCGGGCATGGTTTTCCGTGCCGGTGGAGGTGAAGAGGTCAAACGAGATGCCGAACTTCTGCCACGACTCAAGAAACTGCTGGTGGTACCTGGCAGCGATTTCACCTGGCTTTTTACCTTCCTGTTCAGCCTTGATGGTGATGGGTGTGCCGTGCTGGTCAGAGCCCGAGACCATCAGCACCTCATTGCCCTTGGTGCGGTGGTAGCGGGCAAAGATATCGGGAGGCAGGTAGGCACCGGCAATCTGCCCCAGGTGCAGGGAGCCGTTGGCATATGGCCAGGCAACGGCAATAAAGATTTTCTCTGGCATCAGATAACCTTATTCACTTTCGGGAACGCCGGACTCTAGGAAGGTCAGTATCCGCTCGCCTTTTTCCGTTTTATATTGGGCGTAACCTTTCTTCAGACAGCACTCAACGCAGTACCGCTTGGTTTCTCCCTCCTCGTCTTCAATGCCGTCCCGCTCTTCGACGGCAAGATAGCGCTCGGGGTAGGGGATATTGCGCTGACACTCGTCGCATTTTACTTCTCCCAGCGAAATGCACCCACGACGCATGGCTTTAACTCCTCTCCAGACTGTGACATGGACCCCGTTTCTTGGCCGAGGACTTATCCAGGTTCAGCCATGCCCGGTACAGCTCGCGGCGGGAGAGGCCGGTCTCAGCAGCCACACTGGCGATGGCTTCCTTTGCCTTGATGCCACGTTGATACATGTCACCTAACTGTTTCTCTATATCCTTATTCAATTTTGGCTGACTGGTGTCTCTTTTGCCTTCAATAACCAGCGTAAATTCGCCTCTAGGCTCGGTAAAGCGGGCGACGGCCTGGCTGACGGTTCCCCGGAACACTTCTTCATGAAGTTTGGTGAGTTCACGGCAGACCGCGAGCTGCCGGTTGCCCAGTACCAGCTGCAGGTCATTGAGTGTCTGCTGCACCCGGTGCGGTGCTTCCAGAATAACCAGGGTCCCCGTTTCCTGAGCCACTGATTTCAATGCCTGTCTTCGGGCACTGGCTCTGCGGGGAAGAAAGCCCAGATAGAGGAAGCGGTCGGTGGGCAGTCCGGAAACCACCAGCGCCGTGATGACCGCAGACGGGCCGGGTACCGGGATAACCGGAATACCACTCCGGTTGGCGGCTCCGATAAGCTCATAGCCGGGGTCGGATACTCCTGGCATTCCGGCTTCGGAGACCAGAGCCACATCACCTTCTTTCAGGTAATTCAAAATGTAATCAAGTTTGGCCTTTTCGTTGTGCTCGTGGTAACTGGTCATCGGCGTCTGAATATCGTAAGTTTTCAACAGGCGTTTGGTTTTGCGCGTATCCTCGGCGGCTATCAATCTGACTTCACGCAGAACACGCAGGGCACGGAGGGAGATGTCTTCCAGATTACCGATCGGAGTTGCCACCACGTATAAATTAGGCATGAATGCTCAATGTCCCCAACTTAATTATTATAGCCTACGCTTCATAACCTGTCTAGCTTTGAGCTGATTGAGGAATTTCTTGACTTGTTCTCCGGCTTTTTGTTATAGTTGATATTCAAATGATGTCAAAAAAGACGGAATCCCCCCAGTATAAACAACTGCGACGAGCCTATGGTTTTGATGAAGTGGCCATCGTCCCCGGAGACGTCACGGTTAACCCTGACCAGACCAATATCGACCTGACCATAGAGAACTACACGTTCTCCCTGCCCATTATTGCTTCGGCTATGGACGCGGTAACCGACGTCGATTTTGCGGTGCAGCTGAGCAAGATGGGCGGCTTGGCCGTTCTTCACCTTGAGGGCGTGCAGACGCGTTATAAAAATCCCAATGAGGTACTGGCCAGAATCGCGCAGGCGCCGCAGTCCGAAATAACCAGCCTGATGCAGGAAGTCTATGCCGAGCCAATAAAAGAGAATCTCATCGGGGAGCGAGTTCAGGAAATCAAGAAGCGGGGTGGCACCTGCGCCGTTTCGGTAACGCCGGCCAATACCAAGCGCTTTGCCCCGATAACGGCTGAGGCCGGTGCCGATATACTGTTTGTCCAGTCAACAGTGACTACGGCGCGCCATATTTCTAAAAGTTACCGCGGCCTGATTTTCTCCGAGCTGCGGGAGTTGGTACCTATGCCGGTGGTGGTGGGCAACTGCGTCAGCTACAGCGCCTGTCTGGATGTGATGCGCACCGGTATCTCGGCGGTGCTGGTCGGCGTTGGGCCGGGGGCTGCCTGTACCACCAGAGAGGTCCTCGGCGTCGGCGTCCCCCAGGTGACGGCGACCATCGACTGCGCCGCTGCCAGAGACCAGTATTACCGTGAGACGGGCCGGTACGTGCCAATAATCACCGATGGCGGCTTCCGCAAGGGCGGTGATGTCTGCAAGGGGCTGGCGGCCGGTGCCGATGCCGTGATGCTCGGCTCTATCTTTGCCCAGGCGAAAGAGGCGCCGGGACTGGGCTATCACTGGGGTATGGCTCATCCCCACCCGGCACTGCCCCGGGGCACCCGAATCAAGGTTGGCACCACTGGCACGCTGGAGCAGATTCTCTTTGGGCCAACATCGGTCACCGATGGTAGCCAGAACATCGTCGGGGCCATCCGCACTGCGATGGGCGTCTGTGGGGTAACCACGATTCGGGAAATGCACCAGGCAGAGATGGTAATTGCCCCGACGATTACCACAGAGGGCAAGTCCTGGCAGAAAGCTCAGTCCGGTTCCTGAGTCTGACCAGGATAAAGGACTACTCTTCTTCTTCCTCTTCCTCCACATCAGCAGCGGCGGCGCCTGGTTCCTCGGTGATGCGTGGTAATAAAGCGGTCACCCTTTTCCGCGGTCGCGTCGGGAAGTCCGACTTATTGATTACTTGACGCAGTTCCTTGAGCTTTGCTGCCTGTTGGGCTGCTTTCACCGTAATGACCACACCGTCCATCCCTGCCTGCCACAGGGCCTTGAGTTCATCGCCGCCAACCGACATTGGCACGGTGGTAAGCAACGGTTTGGATAGAAGGTTGGCAAGTCGCTGACACAGCATGAGCCGGTGCCAGGTAATAACCGGCGCTTCCTCTTCGTCATCGGCCAGCAGTACCGCGTCTGCCGGCAGCTCGTTTATCGCTCTTAGCAGACCTTCACTTAAAGATGATTCAATGAGCAGGATTTTACCCATCTTCTCAATGCCCGCAAGGTCGAACGCTGAATTCAGAGGCAGGATAGCAAAATCGGCGCCAGCCTGGATATAACTTTTTAACTGCGGGACGTTTTCCCCTTCCAGCCACAGTCCCCAGACCGTGTTGGGTGGGGAGGGAAAAACATCCTTTCCGGTGCTGGTTGGCGCTATGATGACCGCATCGGCGGCGGAAGCATAATCTGCCAGTTGCGCAGTGTTTTCTGGCGCCTCAATTCTGGCAATAAGCGCCATCTTGGGCTTTGACGGTACTGTCCTGCTAGCTTTGAATCCCATCGGCAGGGAAATCGTTTCCGTGGTCTGGATAAGTCTATCGATAAGCTTGCTCATGCCACCTCATTGTGTCAGATAAATATCCCCATTTAAGGGCTGATTCAGGATTAGTATAGCACAGAGCTGGCGGCGGTCGGAAATGGCCGGAATGTTCCCATTATTTTAACAGAGTTTCAATGCCTCTTTTATGGGGAATTAATTGCACAGAGTTAAGATGGAGATAGGACTATAAAGACAGATGAAAAAGGAGGCGGCAGAGAGATGATTAAAACGGTGATAAGGATGAGGAATGACCTGGTTATGGTCTTTGATAGCCGGGGAGAACAGATGACTGCCTATCAGGGTCCATATGACAAGGTTCGGGGGAAGATTATCAATGATGCTCCTCTGGATGCCGTGTTTATTGAATGGTTTGGCAGTGACGCTATTCCAGAAACCGTAAGCAGAGAGGCATGGTAGTCAGTGAGAAACTACGAGCGGATAAAAACCATGCTCACTACGGGAGAGGTCGCTTTCTTGCTTGATGTCCATCCCGGCACCATAAGGCGCTGGAGTGATGGTAAATTGCTGAGAGGTTATCGGATTGGGCCGCGGGCGGACCGCAGGTATTTCTGGGAGGACATAGCGATTTTTCTCAGGAAAAGGCCGGAGCTGATAGGCTCAAAAGGTGGTTCTAAATGACCGCAGTGGTGCTTTTTCAACGGTATACTTATTACTTTTATCAGGCGGAGGTCAGGCGAGTTAAATGAGGAACGTCATCATAATAGTCCTGGTGGTGCTGCTTGGCCTGGGCAGCTTTGCCATCGGCATGCTCTATGAGCAGGAGAACAAGCGGGTATGGGCGAAACCAACATATGAGATAGAGGAATCCTATAAAATAGAAGACGCTATTAAATTCCTGGAGTATGCTGAGTACACCCACCAGACGTATGTGGAAAATCCTGAATGGTGCCGATGGCACCTGGGAAGCTGGGAACACCACAAATGGTGTGTCGATAACTACACCAGAATCATCGCCCTCATCGAGACGATGACTGTCAATAATTGATCATCCGGAGCAATCTGGCCATATCGGCCGTCCCTATTCGCCTCACATTATACCCCACTTTTTTAAACCGCGGCATGCGGCGCATGGCGCCGATTTTCAAGCAAATTATCCGTCAAATGGCAAATTACGTCGATGAATTTGTATATTTGTGCATATAATTGTGGTATGACTATTGACATTTTTAGTATTATTAATTTACAATTGGCATACATGTAAATAGGATTGTGTTACTTGAGATGGAGAGTAAGGTTACCGAGCACCAAAAGGCTGCTCTAGATGTTCTTCTGGAGAAAGTATATCAGGATAGCGGCCATGATTTCCGTGACTACAGACGTGGCACCGTGGCACGTCGCCTTGAGAGGAGAATGCTGGCCACAGGTGTGACAAGCTACGTTGACTATATGTACTTTTTAGACTCGCACCCTGAGGAATACAACCGATTTGTCAGCTACCTGACTATAAAGGTCAGCCGTTTCTTTCGAAGTCGATATACTTTTCAGCAGATGTCGGCCATGATATTGCCAGAACTATTGTCAAATAAAATAAAACAGAGAGATTTCGGTTTGAAGTTCTGGAGCGCCGGCTGTGCCCACGGCGAGGAACCGTATTCAATAGCGATAATGATGGCGGATTTTCTTGGGGAAAACCGTGCCGACTTTAATATCAACATTTATGCCTCTGATATAGACTATCTCGATATGAAAAGATTGCGGCCCGGGGTTTTCGCCGCGGCAGAGGTTGAAGACCTGCCACGTTCCATTCTGGACAGGTATTTTCTTTCTTATGGGGAAGAATATGAAGTAATACCGGATATCAGGCATATGGTCCATTTTTTCCATCTTGACCTTGCCGCAGCAGATGGGCAGGCGCTACCCTCGATGGACTGCATATTCTGCTGCAACGTTTTGATTTATTTTCAAAGGCAACTTCAGGAGAGGGTGCTCAACAGGCTTTATCATTCGCTGGTGGTACCCGGCTATCTGGTTCTCGGTGAAGTGGAAACCCCGACCACTGCCTTGCTTCAGAAAATGGAATGCCTTGATAGCAAGGCGAAGATATATAAGAAGGTTAGTGCTGGCGGCAGCTGATATATATAGGAGATAGTGAAGATGGCGGGCAATTCGTTATTAACCAGTGATGAAATATCGCGGAAAGCGGCGGCCATAAGGTCGCTGTCACTGCTCTGGACAGCGACCTGTTGCGTCGGCCAGATTATCATCATCTTGGTCTGGCTGTTCAATCCTTTTTTCATTGTGCTGCCACTGTCCCTGATGGCCATTACCTCCATAGCTATCGGGGCGGTGACCTACTGGCTGTACCGGTCGGGCAGGGTTGAGCTGTCCGGTTATTTCTTTACCATTGCTGTGGTGCTGTTCAGCTCGGTGATAACACCGCTGTTTGGCGGTTTCACCGGCCCGCTGCCCGTAATCTATATTTTCGCCATCCTCGTCGCTGGCGTAATGATTAATATCCGGGCCGGTTTCTACATTGCGGCGCTATCCGGCGTTCTTTATCTGGCCACCATTGGCATCGAGAATACGGGTCTGCTTTCCAGCCTGATAAAGCCGGAAGCGGAAGCGATTGCCATACCCTATATTACGGTGATAATCTTTGTGCTGTTCTTCTTCACGGCTGCGTTCATGAGCTGGTTTGCTGCCAGTGGGCTGCAACGGGCCCTGCGGGATGTCCGCAGCTATGCTGCGGAGCTGCAAACGGCCAATGAAAAGCTTCAGGCCAGCGAGGAGGAGCTTAGGGCGGCTAACGAGGAACTGAGGGCAATTGAGGAAGAATTGCGGGCCAGTAATGAAGAGCTTACGACGGCCAACGAGGAGTTGCAGGAAACGCAGGACCAGCTGGTCCGCACCGAGCGGCTGGCCGCGATTGGCCAGCTGGCGGGGGGTGTGGGTCACGAATTGAGAAATCCGCTTGGTGCCATCAAGAATGCCGTTTACTATATCAAGGGCAGGTTGGCTAAAAGTGAGCTGGTGGCAAAAGAGCCGCGGGTCATGGAATTCCTTGACATTGTGGAAGATGAGGTAGGTGCCTCCAATAAAATCATCAACGACCTTCTCGGTTTTTCCCGTGTCAGCAAGCCAATGGTGGCGCCCACACCGGTGAGAGGACTGATAGCTGAGGCCTTATCCAAAGTACCTATTCCGGAGAATGTTCAGCTGAGCCAGGATATTGACTCCGATTCAACCGAGGTTGCCGTTGATGCGGAACAGATACAGCAGGTGCTGGCGAATGTTATCGCCAATGCGGTGCAGGCAATGCCAGAAGGAGGCAGATTGACCATAAGCGCCAGGGTAAAGAAAGGATTTCTGGAGCTGGAAGTAACCGACACCGGAAGTGGTATTGCGGATGAAAACAAGGACAAAATTTTTGAACCCCTGTTTACCACCAAGGCCAAAGGCATCGGGCTGGGGCTGGCCGTCAGTAAATCAATAATTGACCGCCACGGCGGGCAAATTGAAGCCAGAAGCGCAGTTGACAGGGGTACCACATTCACCATCAGGTTGCCCCTGGCGGCAATGGTTCAGGAGGGCATCGTTGGGAAAAAATAACGGACAGACCAATATTCTGGTGGTTGATGATTTGCGCAACATGCGTCTGACACTGGGCGGCATACTTGAGGATGAAGGGTACAGTGTCACGATGGTGGAAGATGGCTACCAGGCTATAGAAGCGGTCAGGAATCGGCGCTTTGATGCCATTTTCATTGATATCAAGATGCCGGGGATAGACGGGGTGCAGACTTTCCGGGAGATTAAAAAGATAGACCCTGATGTGGCTGCGGTGATGATGACCGCCTACTCGGTTGAGGAACTGGTCAAGGAAGCCCTGGAGGAAGGCGCCCACGCTATTATCTATAAACCATTCGATATCAGCATGGTTATCGGCATCATCGAAGAGTTGCTGACCACCAAAACGCTGGTGCTGGTGGTCGATGACCATCATGCTGACCGGGAGACATTGAAAGCAATTCTGGAGGAAAAAGAATACCGGGTGGCCACGGCTGCTGACGGTTCTGAAGCAATTGACATGGTCAGGAGCCGCCATTATGACGTAATTTTCCTGGACGTAAGACTGCCGGATATGACCGGGTTTGAGACTTTTGAGCAGGTGAAAAAGATTGACCCGCAGGCCGCGGTGATAATGATGACCGGCTACGCTGAGGAAGACCTGATGAAAAGCGCCGTTGGGGCGGGTGCCTTCACGTATCTGTACAAGCCATTTGATATGGAAAAAGTAATCGCTATGATTGAGGCTCTATCCCGGGAGAAAAAGAAATGAACCCTTTCTCACCCGCCATACTGGTTGTAGAGGACGATGCGGGGGCGAGGACAACGCTCTGTGGCATACTTGAGGAAGTCGGTTACGGAGTCGTCGGCCTGGAAAGAGGGGCTGATGCGCTGAAGGTAATGAAAAAGGGCCATTTTGACGTCGTAATCGTGGACATAAAGCTGCCCGACGTCAGCGGGCTGACGATACTGGAGATGGCCAAGGAAATTAATCCCGAGGTAGCGGTAATCATTACTACCGGATATGCCAGCGTGGAGACAGCTGTGGAGGCGGTCAATCAGGGGGCTTACGCGTATTTTGTCAAACCGGTCAATCCGGATGAAATTAAAAATGCCATTGCCAATGCGCTCAGACAGCAGCGGCTTTCTCTGGAGAATAAAAAACTGGTGGAAGGATTGCAGCGCTCCAGTAAACTGCTCTTTGAAACCAATGACAAGCTGCAGAATGACATCGCCGAGCGCAAGCGAATTGAGGATGCGCTGCGACTGTCCGCGAATCAGTTGCGAACCACGTTTGATGCCATCGGTGACGCGGTCTGCCTGCTGGATGATGACGCTAACATCGTGCGCTGTAACAAAGCGATGACCGACCTCATAGATAAATCATACAGCGATATCAATGGCCGAAACTGCTGCGAACTTTTACATGGCCTGAAGGGACCCGTAAAAGGGTGCCCTTTTGTTCGTATGAAAAAGACTGGTTGTCGGGCAACTCAGGAGATGTTTCTGGATGGGAAGTGGCTTGAAATCGCCGTTGACCCTCTCACTGACGATGATGGCAATATCATTGGTGCGGTGCACGTTATCGCTGATATCACCGAGCGCTGGCGGTGGGAAGAGGCTCTGCGGCAGTCGGAAGAATTCAGCTCAGCACTACTGAGAAATGCGCCCTATCCGCTGCTGGTGCTCAATGCGGATACTTCAATCAAATACGTGAATCCAGCACTGGAAGAGCTATCTGGATTTAGCATGGCTCAGGTCTTTGGTATGAAAGCGCCGTACCCATGGTGGACGAAAGAGACCTGGGACAGAACCAAGCGGGATTTTTATTCGGCACTGAGTGGAGGTGCCGTAGGCAAGGAAGAGCTGTTCCAGAAGAAAAACGGGGAGCGATTCTGGGTTAACATAAACTCTGCGCCAGTGGTCATAGACAGCGAACATAAATATTATTTGGCCAACTGGGTTGATATCACCGAGCGGAAGCGAATGGAGCAGGAGTTAAAGGAAAAAAGCAAACTGCTGGAGGTAAAGAACAAGAAACTTGAGACGCAGAGTCAGGAGCTGATGAAGCAGGAGCAGGAGCTTGTGGAGAAGACCAGGGAACTGGAGGTGGCCAATAAAGCTAAATCTGAATTTCTGGCTCATATGTCGCATGAACTGCGCACTCCGCTTAACGTAGTTATCGGTTTCTCCGAGTTGATGCTGGATGGCGCCGTAGGCGAACTGGGCGAGGAACATATAAAATGCCTGAAAGATATTCTGGGCAGCGGGCAGCACCTGCTGAGTCTTATCAACGATATTCTGGATCTGTCCAAGATAGAGGCCGGCAAGATGGAACTGAAAATGAGAAATATCGCGCTACAGAACATTCTGGATACATTGAGAAATGAGTTGATGCCCATCATCCACCGGCGGAAGCAAAACCTTGAAGTGGTCATTGAGAATAGGCTGCCACCAGTACGGGCCGACCGGAATAAAATACGGCAGGTGCTGCTCAATCTGCTGAGCAATTCCACCAAATTCACTCCAGACGGTGGTCATCTGCGTGTGGAGGTATTCAGGGAAAATGGCTGGTGCCGGGTCAGCGTTATAGATGATGGTGTTGGTATAAAAAAGAAGGACCAGAAAACCATTTTTGAACCTTTCAGCCAGATTGACGGTCCGGTGCTCAGGGAAGCAGGTGGTACGGGTCTCGGACTGGCCATTACCAAGCAAATCATTGAGAAGCACGGTGGCAAAATATGGGTGGACAGTGAATATGGCAAAGGGAGCCGGTTCCACTTCACCTTGCCCCTGGCCAGAAAGGGCGTTATTCATCCAGCATAGGGGAAAAACTGGCGAATTGATAGGAGGTATAAAGTGCTACAGGACAAAGTAATGATAGTTGAAGATAACCCGCAGAATATGAAGTTAATTGAGATGCTTTTAAGAGCGAAGAACTACGTTCTGCTCAAGGCGTGTGACGGAGAGGAGGCGCTGGATACGGCGACCCGGGAACAGCCTGATCTGATTATCATGGATATGCAGCTTCCCAAAATGAGTGGGGTTGAGGTAACCAAGCGGCTCAGACAGATGCCTGTTTTCAGCCATACACCAATAATTGCGCTCACTGCCTATGCCATGAGAGGGGACAAGGAGCGATTTCTGGAAGCCGGCTGCAATGCCTATATCTCAAAGCCGATTAATACCCGTGAACTGCCTGAAATTATCGCCCGGATGTTGCAGGAATATAAGAAAATTGATGCTTAGAATGGTGCGAAGATGGCTAAAAAGATATTGATTGTTGATGATGATCCGGCAATGGTAAGATTGCTGGCACAGGTCCTGACTGGGAAAGGATATGAAGTGCTTGAGTCCAATAATGGCCAGGATGCGCTGCGCCTGCTGTACAAAGACAAACCAGACCTGGTGTTGCTTGATGTGGTCATGCCCACCATGGATGGCTGGCAGACCTGCAGTCGTATTCGTGACGTGGCGGCCGCGATACCGATTATCATGCTTAGCGGTCGGCGTAAAACGGAGGAAGATGTGGTCCGTGGTCTGGACCACGGCGCTGATGATTATCTTATTAAGCCGATAGGCAATAAGGAACTGATGGCCAGGGTACAGGCAATGCTGCGGCGGGCTGAGCTTCCCTCATCTATGGCAGGGGAGGGCAAATATGCTAGCTTTGGTGATGGCTATCTTACCGTAGATATAACGCAGCACAAGGTAACCGTCAGTGGCAAGCGGGTAAAATTAACGCCTATCGAGTTTCGGTTGCTGGCGCTGCTGCTGCAGAACAGTGGTCGCATCATGACGCACCAGCAATTGCTGGAAAAGGTATGGGGCTGGGAATATGTTGACGACCTGGACTATGTACGTATTTATATCTCGCATCTTCGGCGTAAGATAGAACCGGATGCTACCTTGCCCAAATATATCATCACCGAACCGGGTGTTGGTTACTATTTTCAAAAGCCAGCCTGAAGGTCAATCTTTTCACCAAACTCTGAGGTGTTAGCCCCATGTCTGGTGCTTTACCGAATAACGAGGTAATTGGTATAATCCTAGACGATATGTCGGTGAGTATGGAGTCCTTACAATCCAGCACCTATTTCTCTGGATTGAGTTCAGAGGAACTTGATTCGGTAAGGAAGCTTATTTTTCAGAAAACGGTGGCGCGTGGTGAAATTATCCTCTTTGAAGGCGAACCGGCTCAGGCCGTGTATTTTGTCGTCGCCGGTGTAGTGAAGGTGTTTAAAACCTCCCCTGACGGCAAAGAGCAAATCTTATATCTTGCCCGACCTGGTGATTCATTCAATGATGTGCCCGTGTTTGACGGGGGGCTGAACTTGGCCAGTGCCGAAGCATTGACACAGGTAGTGCTTTATGAGATAAAAAAGAGTGACTTTGAAACAAGTCTGCGGGAATACCCGGCATTAGCAGCCAATGTCATTAAGATGCTGTCACAGCGAATTGAGCAGGTGATTTCACTGGTTGAGGACCTGTCGTTTCGGCGGGTAACGGGCAGGGTGGCCAAGATACTGCTGGAGAATGTTGAGGACATTCACGGGCAGAAGCACAGATTGACCCAGCAGGAAATGGCCGCCATGGCCGGCACGGCAAGGGAAATGATTGGTCGGTCGCTCAAGCTGCTGGAGGAGGAGGGAAAGGTGAGGCTGGAACGCAATAGAATCGTTATCACGGATAAAGAGGCGCTGAGGGAGGTGGCCGGTGTTGGTATGTGAGACAAAAGTCGCTGACAGGGGGGTGAATGCAATCTTAAACTATATCCGTATGGAGAGCATGGGATAAATGGCCAAAATGCCTATTATCGACCGAGATAAGTGTGATGGTTGTGGGCTTTGTGTGGAGGTGTGCCATTGCAAGGTTATAGTGCGCGTTGATAACGCGGTCGAGATAAATAAGACGAGGGAGTGTCAGCTGTGCACCAAATGGTGTACGATGTGTGAAATGGTCTGTCCCACCGGGGCAATACAGTGTCCCTTTGAGGTAGTTACGGAAGAGTAACCCCGCCTCAAGCTCACTACCCCGACCATCACATTTCTCCGATTATTTTTTCAAATTTCACCAACTTTTTATATGTTTTTTCGTTATTTTATGTGGGACAAAAGTCACATACAGGAGTGATTCACCGGTCTAAGATGAACAATATATCAAGGAGAGGGGGTGCGTGATGAGGAACAGAAGCAATATGAAAGAAAAGAAGTCGGCGGTAAAAACGGCCTGCCGGCATTACTGGGTTATTGAGGCTGCTAGTGGCCCTACTAGCCGGGGTGTCTGCAGGTTTTGCGGTGAGAAAAAGGAGTTCCTAAATTCGTGGTCGGACGCCAGCTATAAAGGGAAGGACGCCAGAGTTTTTGACCTGCCCGATATGCTGGAAGATGAGGCAGAGGCTGAAGACGGTTCCTAGAAGAGCCATAAGATAGAGGCAAGAAGCCGTCATATTCGGAGGGGCGAAAAGCCCCTCCGTTCGTTTATGATAGCTTCAAGTCTATATTTATTGTAAGATAGTAGGGCAATGGTTGACGCCGTAAAGCGGGTGGCAGTTCTCGGTTCCACCGGTTCCATTGGCCGGCAAACGCTTGACGTTATCCGGGCAATGCCGCAGCGATTTCAGGTTGTTGGGCTGGCGGCGGGGAAGAATATGGAGTTGCTCGCTGAGCAGATTGCGGAATTCAAGCCCGAGTTCATTGGCTGCCCGCCAATAAATGATGATATTGAGCGTTTAAAGCGTATAGTTGATATAAAACAAAACTTGTCACCTCTGGAAGAAATTGCTGCCAGCACCGAGGTAGATGTGGCAGTAATTGCTACTTCTGGAAATGCCGGGCTAAAGCCGGCGCTGGCCGCGCTGCGGGCGGGCAGAAATATTGCGCTGGCCAATAAAGAGTCGCTGGTCTCGGCAGGGGAGATGCTCACCCGTGAGGCTAAGAAAAGTGGTGCTCGGATTTTACCCGTCGACAGCGAACACAGCGCCATATGGCAGTGTCTCAGCGGTGAGCACCAGGAAGCCGCCAGGATAATTCTGACCGCGTCTGGTGGGCCATTTCGTCAGTCTTCTTTAGAGCAGATGGCAGAGGTGACTGCGGCGCAGGCTTTGCAGCATCCTTCGTGGCAGATGGGGCAAAAGGTAACCATCGACTCGGCGACGCTGATGAATAAAGGGCTTGAGGTTATTGAGGCGCACTGGCTTTTCACCATGCCCTATGACCGTGTCGATGTGCTCATCCATCCCCAGAGTATTATCCACTCCATGGTGGAATTTATCGATGGTTCAATCAAAGCGCAATTGAGTTATCCGGATATGCGCCTGCCCATACAGTATGCCCTGTCCTATCCGGAACGACTTCTCAACCCAGGGCTTCCCCGAATCGACTGGAATCAGGTCAAAAGCCTGGACTTTGAATCTCCTGACTGCGAAAAGTTTCCCTGTCTGCGGCTGGCGATTGAGGCTGGTAAGCAGGGAGGGACCTATCCGACGGTGCTCTGTGCCGCCGACGAGGTGGCGGTTGAGCTTTTCCTAGACGGGCGCATCCGCTTTATCGATATCGCTGGCGCCATTGAACAGGTACTGGAAAAGCATCAGCCTATCGCCAGCCCCACACTGGGGGAGATCGAGACGGCGGATGTCTGGGCCAGGGAAACGTTGCTCAAAGAGGCGAGCAGGGTGAAGTAATGTTCATATTTATTACGATAGTTGCTTTCCTCGGCATACTGGCAATAGTTATTATCGCTCACGAGTTAGGGCACTTGACTATTGCCAAGTTGGCTGGCGTTACCGTTGAGGAATTTGGCATCGGTTTTCCGCCCCGGTTGTTCTCGTTCAAGCGCGGTGGAACGTTATACTCGCTGAATGCGATACCGCTGGGCGGCTTTGTTAAGATGGCTGGAGAAGAAGACCCCAAGGTTACCGGAAGCCTGGCCAGCAAGAGCATTCCGGTCCGAATTCTGGCGCTCAGCGCTGGTTCGCTGATGAACCTGCTGCTGCCCCTGCTTCTCTTCTCGGTGGCCTTCATGGTCCCGCATAATGTTGTTTACGGGCAGGTGGAAGTTGACAGCGTAGCGGCGAATTCGCCGGCGGACAGAACGGGTATCGTTGCCGGCGACACCATTCTTGAGGTGAATGGGCATACCATCGATAATACTGGCGACCTGCAGCGAAATATACAACTCAACCTGGGGCAACCCATAACCCTGCTCATCCAGCACATTGACGATACCGTTGAGGAGATCAAGGCGACACCGCGCTGGCAGCCGCCGGAGGGGGAGGGGGCGATTGGCGCGGCGGTGAAAACGGTGTCAGCAACGGTCGTCCGTAAGAGCTACCCTTTCTGGCAGGCGATACCGATGGGCGTGCAGGAATGCGTTGAAACGTTTGCTCTCTTCAAGAATGGCATTATCAGCATGATTATTGGCACGGCACCGAGGGTGGTAGGCGGGCCGGTAGCTATTGCGCAGGTAACTGGTGAGGTGGCCCAGGCGGGATTGAGCCCGCTGCTGGAGTTCGCCGCTTTCCTCAGCATAAACCTGGCCATCATCAACCTTCTCCCCCTGCCGGCACTGGACGGCGGCAGAATTTCCTTCGTCCTTCTGGAATGGGTGAGGCGCGGAAAACGTGTGCCGGCCCGCATCGAAGGCATGATTCACATGGCCGGTTTTGCCCTGCTGATTGGTTTTATACTGCTGGTGACCTATCAGGATATCATCCGCATTATCAGCGGCGAGAGTCTGCTGCCATGATGAAAAGGCGCGTTTCCAAGCAGATTAATATTGGTGGGGTGGTTATAGGGGGCGGGGCACCCATCGTGGTGCAGTCCATGACCAACACCGACACCCGCGATGTCAGGTCGACTGTACGCCAGATAAGGGAGCTTGAGAAGGTCGACTGCGAGCTGGTGCGGGTGGCCGTGCCCGATGCCGAGGCCGCCCGGGCTATTACGAATATTAAGAAGGGAATTCACATCCCGCTTATCGCCGATATCCACTTTGATTACAGATTAGCTCTGGCGGCGCTGGAGGCGGGCGCCGACGGCCTGAGGGTTAACCCGGGGAACATTACCGATTTGGAGAAGGTGAAGGTGGTGGCGCTGGCGGCCAGGGAGAGGGGCATACCTATACGCATCGGGGTGAACGCGGGCAGCCTGCCCAAAACAGCCAATCCGAAACTGAGCGTTGCGGAGAGGATGGTCGAGGCAGCTCTGGGCCAGATAAGGCTTTTAGAGAGCCTCGACTTCGACCTTATAAAAGTATCTTTAAAGGCGTTTGACGTGCCGACGATGGTTGAGGCCAACGAGAGCCTTGCCGAGAAGATGCCCTATCCTGTTCATCTGGGCGTTACCGAGGCGGGCACGCCCAGGTGGGGCGTCATCCGCAGCGCCGTGGGCATCGGCACTTTGTTATACACGGGTATCGGCGACACCATACGCGTTTCCCTGACCGCCCATCCCCGCGAGGAGGTAATCGCCGGCTACGAGATTTTGAAGAGCCTGGACCTGCGCCAGCACGGGCCTGTCCTCGTTAGTTGCCCCTCCTGTGGTCGGGCGGAAGTTGATATAGTAAAATTAGCGGAAGAGGTGGAGGAGCAGCTGCTCAAAATAACCAAGCCGGTAAGGGTGGCGGTGATGGGCTGCGTGGTCAACGGCCCCGGCGAGGCTAAAGATGCCGACGTCGGCATCGCCTGTGGGAAGGGGAAAGGCGTTATCTTCAAGAAGGGGAAAAAGGTGGGGGTGGTGGCGGAAAAAGATTTTGTAACCGCGCTGATGAGGGAAGTGGGGGTGATGGTAAAATAAACAGGGAGTTTAAGAGGGGCGAAGCCCCTCTCCCATAACCCTTCCCCCTCTCCTTTGAAGGAGAGGGGGACACAGGGGGTGAGGTAGAAACAGAGAGAATGGAGTAGCTTATGCGCCTATCTGAATTATTCGGCAAGACACAACGGGAGATACCGTCGGAAGCGGACACCCCCAGCCACCAGCTTTTGCTCAGGGCGGGGATGATAATGCAGGTGGCGGCGGGGGTCTACTCCTATATGCCCCTGGGGTGGCGGGTGCTGAAAAAGGTTGAGAATATCATCCGCGAGGAGATGGACAACGCCGGCGGACAGGAGCTGACCATGCCCGTGCTCCAGCCCGTTGAGCTCTGGCAGCAGACGGGGAGAGACCAGGCCTTCGGCAAGGGACTTTTCACCCTGCTGGACCGCCGCGAGCGCACCCTTGTCCTCGGCCCCACCCACGAAGAGGTGCTCACCCAGATGGTCAGCCACCATGTCCAGAGCTACCGCGATTTACCCAAACTGCTCTATCAGATTCAGACCAAATTCAGAGACGAGCCGCGACCGCGCGGCGGGCTTATTCGGGTGCGCGAGTTCATCATGAAAGACCTCTACAGCTTTGATGTTGACGAGGCCGGGCTGGACGTGAGCTATCAGAAGATGGTGCAGGCCTATAAGAATATCTATGACCGCTGTGACCTGCCCACGCTGTTCGTCGAGGCGGACAGTGGCGCCATCGGCGGCAAGGACTCCCACGAATTCATGCTCATCGCCGAGACCGGCGAGGACTGGGTCATTCACTGTGAAAAATGTAAATATGCCGCCAATGCCGACAAGGCGGTCAGCGTCAAGAGAAAAATCGGGCCGGAAAAGCCGCAGCCGATGGCGGAAGTGGCCACACCCGGCATGAAGACCATTGAAGACGTATCCAGCTTCCTCAAGGTGCCCAAGGACCACACCCTGAAGGCGGTGTTCTACGTTGCCGACGGACAGGTGGTCTTTGCCATGATACGGGGTGACCTAGACGTCAACGAGGTCAAGCTGCAGCGACTGCTGAAATGCACTGACCTGCATATCGCTATCGAAGACGAGGTAAAAGCGGCGGGCATCGCTGCCGGCTATGCCTCACCGATGGGCCTGAAAAATATAAAAATCGTGGCCGACGACTCGGTGACCGAGGGCATTAACTTCGTCGCCGGCGGCAACAAGCCGGACGTGCATGTCAAGAACGTTAACTACCCCCGCGACTTCAAAGCTGATATCGTGGCCGATATAGCCCAGGTCAGGGACGGCGACGGCTGCCCGAACTGCGGCGGCACGCTTAAGTCCATGCCGGGGATAGAAATCGGGCACGTGTTCAAGCTGGGCACCTTCCTCAGCAATGCCCTTGGCGCCAATTTCATCGATGAAAAAGGCAATTCAAAGCCGATTATCATGGGCTGCTACGGCATAGGGCTGGGGAGACTGCTGGCGGCGGTCGTCGAGCACTACCACGACGACAAGGGCATCATCTGGCCGCTGTCCGTCGCGCCCTACCAGGTCTATCTCTGCCCGCTGTACCGCGAGGGCACAAGCGTGGCTGAAGTTGCCGATAAACTCTACGACGAATTGCAAGCGGCCGGCCTGGAGGTGCTCTTTGACGACCGTGAAGAGTCGCCCGGCGTGAAGTTCAACGATGCTGACCTGCTGGGCATACCGTTAAGGGTGACGGTCAGCCCGCGCAATCTGGAAAAGAACAGCGTTGAGGTGAAGTGGCGCGCGGAAAAAGAGGCTATGCTGGTGCCCGTGGCTGAGGCGGTAGACAAAATGAAGAAACTGGTTAAGGCAAGGTGAGGTAGCAAAAGATGGCGCTGATGAAGCCGGAGCAGTTTGAAGAGAGCCTGAAAAAGCTCAAGCCGCGCGTCTTCATGAACGGAAAAAGGGTGCCTGACATCTTGGCGAACCGGAACACTCGCACCGTGGTGGAGGCGAACAAGGCCAGCTATGCCTGGGCGCTTGACCCGAAATATAAAGATATCATGACCTGCCATTCGCCACTGATTGGTGAGACGGTTAATCGCTATACCCACGTGAGCGCCAGCGTTGAGGACCTGGTTAAGAAAGCCGAGGCGGGCACCTTCACCGCCGAGATGCTGGGGACGTGCATCTACCGCTGCGTTGGCTATGACGCTTTTCATGCCCTGGCCAGCACTACCTGGGAGATGGACCGCGACCTTGGCACTGAGTATAAACCGCGATTTCTGGAATACCTGAAGATGGTGCAGAAAAAAGACTTATCTGTGGCCGGCGCCCTCACCGAACCGAGAGGTGTCCGGAACAAGAAAACGCTGGAGTGGCCTGACCCGTACCTGTCATTGAAGATGGTGGATAAGAATAAGGACGGCATGGTGGTGCGGGGGGCCAAAATCAATATCAGCGGCGCCTACGCCAGCCATGAGCTGATGGTGCTGCCCCAGGGTGCCCACGGCGAGGGTGAGGAAGACTACGCCATCGCTTTTGCCACCCCCACCGATGCCAAAGGCATCGCTTACGTTTGCCAGTACACGCCTTATTCGGCGGAGAGGGAGCAGGCCGACGACCTCGAGGAGCTGGGCAACCCGGTCTATGGCCAGCGTGAGACCTCAATGGTCGTCTTTGATAATGTATTTATCCCTTGGGAGCGCGTTTTCCACTGCGGCGAATACCAGTATTCCGGCAGGATGGTAGCCCGCTTTGCCCGGACGCACCGCATGACCTGTGGCGGGACGTGCAAAGTGGGCTTCATGAACCAGATAATCGGCGCCTCAAGGCTGATTCAGGAATACAAGGGGCTGGAGAAGGCGGCACATATAAACGAGCAGCTGGCCGAGATGGTAACGCTGCGGGAGACGGGCCGGGCCTGTGGCCTGGAGGCGGCTCGTCGCGGCACGGAGGAACCTCCCGGCTCGGGCGTTTTTCTGCCCGACGAGCTCATGGGCAACGTGGCCAAGCTGAATGTCTGCAACGCTTTCTGGCGGGTGATGGCACTGGCCGGTGACATCGGCGGTGGGCTCATCGTCACCATGCCTTCGCTGAAGGAACTTAAAAATCCTGAGGTCAAGGACTACGTTGCGGAGTTTTATTCCTTCGGCTCGTCCGAGCCGACCGAGAACATCATGAAGGTTACAAAACTTTTACAGAACTGGACGGCGGGGCTGCACGGGGTGGGCACCTGGCACGGCGCCGGGCCGGTGCAGACGCAGAAAATCATGCTGCAGCGGGTCATCAACTACGACCGCGAGAAGGACTTGGTCAGGCGACATTTGAAGCTGAAGGGCAGCGGTAAGAAACCTGAATTTGACGGTTAGCCGCGCAGGGTGGCGCCCAGTTGCTGGTTCAGCTTTTTCAGAATCTGTTCCTGGACTTTATTCACCTCTTCGTCGGTCAGGGTGTGGGCGGGCGATTGGTAGGTGATGCGGTAGGCGAGCGATTTCTTTCCCGCAGGCACTTGCTTCCCGGAGTAGACATCAAATATGGCGATGTCTTTTACCAGGGAGAAACCCTTGATAACGTCGACCGCCTGCTGGTGGCTGACGGCAGCGTCAACAATCAGAGCGATATCTCTGACCGTAGATGGGAAGCGGGGTATCGACTGGAACAGGCGGTGCACGGTAATCAGGGGCAGTAACCCGGTTATATCGAGCTCAAACAGGTAAACCGACTCCGCAATGTCAAAGGCTTCGGTCACCTTGGGGTGTAGTTCCCCGATAACGCCAAGTCTTTTATCGTTGACGGTAATCGCTGCCTGATGTGTTGGATGGAGGCTTTCATCATCACCCGGCTTGAAAGTGGCGGAGACGCCCAGTTTGCTGAACAATCCTTCCAGCACTGCCTTGGCATCGAAGAAGTCCAGCAGCCCGCCGTCACCGAGCCAGGACAGGTCGTTTCTGGAACCGCTGAGCAGCCCACAGAGCGCCTCAGGTTCATCAGGCAGTTCATTCGTCCTGGGCAGGTAAATTTTGCCCAGTTCAAACAGTCTGATGCCGCTTTCTTCATGTCTTCGGTTTGAGACCAGAATAGCCAGCAGATTGGCGCGCAGGGTGGGGCGCAGGTACTCCTGCTCTGCAGTCATCGGGTTGGCCACGCGGGCGGGCATCGGCGCTATTTTCCCGGTTTGCGGCTTGAGTTTGCGCAGCATCTCCAGGCCGGTCAGTGAATAGGTTATCGCTTCCTGAAAACCAAAACCTACCAGGCTGTCCCGTATTTTGTTCTCTAGCTTGAGCATAAGTGCCGGGCCATGTGGCGGTATCGACTGGCTAAGCATGGTGGTCGGAATCTTATCGTAGCCGATAATGCGGGCGACCTCTTCAATGAGGTCGACTTCCAATGAAATATCGCTGCGCCAGTAAGGAGCGGTGGCTTTAATCTCGGTGCTGGCGGCACCGGGCTGGCACTCAAATCCCAGTGAAGTCAGGGTATCGGTTATCTGCTCGCGGCTGAATTCTTTCCCGAGGAGTTGCCCGGTTCGCTTCGTGGAAATCACAACTGGTTCCGGTTCTTTCTTTCCCGGGTAGACATCTGCCGCGCCTTTTGCGGCCTGCCCGCCACCGACCTGCATTATCAACTGCGTGGCCCGTCTCAAAGCTGGCATGGTCAGCTCGGGGCGGATGCCCCGCTCAAACCGCATGCAGGCTTCACTGGGTAAAGATAGATGGTGTCCGGTATAATGAATGCTGGCCGGATTGAAGTTGGCCGCCTCCAGCAGTATTGAGGTGGTGCTTTCGGTGACCTCGCTGTTGGCGCCGCCCATCACACCCGCGATGGCCACGGCACGCTCGGTGTCGGCGATGACCAGCATATTGCTGGAGAGCTTGCGCTCAACGCCGTCCAGGCTGGTAATGATTTCACCTTCGGTGGCCCGGCGGACGATGATTTTCCGGCTCCTGATAAGCTCATAGTCAAAGGCATGCAGGGGCTGACCCAGTTCAAGCATCACGTAGTTGGTGACATCAACCACGTTATTGATGGGGCGCATGCCGCAGGCGAGCAGTCGCTGCTGCATCCATTGCGGTGATTGGCCGATTTTAATGCCGGTAATCAAGCTGGCGCAATATCTGGGGCAGAGGTCCGCGTCAATGATTTCCACCGCGATGTGCTGGTCGATTGGCGGGCCGGCTTCTTCATAGGCGATTTCCGGTGCATGCATTTTCTGCCCGGTCAGTGCGGCTACCTCGTGGGCGATGCCGCTCACGCAGAGGCAATCGGGCCGGTTGGGCGTTACGTCTATGTCAAGGATAACGTCGCCCAGGTAGCCAGCCAGGGGCATGCCCACTGGTGCGTCAGCGGGCAGTACCAGTATCTCGGTATGGTTGTCCGAGATGCCGAGTTCTTTTTCCGAGCAGACCATACCGCTTGACTCCACGCCGCGGATTTTCGCTGGCTTCAAGGTGGCTGTCTGGCCGGTGTGCCCGTCGATAAGCTCGGCGCCAACTCCGGCAAAAGCTATCTTATCGCCGATATTCAGGTTGGGGGCGCCGCAGACCACGGTCGACTGTCCGGTGCCGATGTCAACCGTGGGCAGTCGCAAACGGTCGGCGTTGGGGTGAGGATTGACGGCGGCAATCTGGCCGACCACGATGTTGTCCCACTTACCGCCGACCACCTGTACCCCCTTGGCCTCAACCCCGGCCATGGTCAGACGGTCGGCCACCTCTTCCGGCGGCAGATTGACATCAACGAATTCCCTGAGCCACTTCAGTGTAACTTTCATCTCGCCCCGCTAAAACTGTTTCAGGAATCTGAGGTCGTTGCCGTAAAACAGTCTGATATCATCAATGCCATAGCGCAGCATGGGCAGTCGTTCAATGCCTATGCCGAAGGCAAAGCTGCTGTACACGTCAGGGTCGATGCCGCCCCGCTTTAGCACTTCGGGGTGAGTCATGCCGGCACCGAGTATTTCTATCCAGCCGCTGTAACTGCAGAGTCGGCACCCCTTGCCGTTGCAAGCCAGGCACTCTATGGCCATCTCCACACCCGGCTCAACGAAGGGGAAGAAATCGCAGCGGAAGCGCACCTTTCTTTCCTCGCCGAAAAAGCGGCGGGCGAACTCGTAAAGCGTTCCCTTAAGGTCGGCCAGGGTGATGCCTTTGTCCACGGCTAGGCCGTCTATCTGATAGAACATAGGGAGATGGGTGGCATCCGTCGCTTCGTAGCGATAAACTTTACCCGGCTCTATCACCCTTATCGGCGGTTCCATTTTCTCAATGACGCGCGCCGTTACCGCCGTGGTATGGGTGCGGAGAAGCATGTTGTACTGACCGCTTTCTGCTTCGGGCTCCACCCAACAGGTGGAAAAGGTATCCCGGGAGGGATGTTCGGCGGGAATGTTCAGGGCCTCAAAGTTATAATAGTCCCACTCCACGTCCGGCCCTTCATATATCTGAAAGCCCATAGAGGCGAAGATATCAAAGATTTCATCGAGGGTCTGCGTTATCGGGTGCCGGCGCCCGTCCGGCAGGGGGCGACCAGGCAGGCTGATATCAACGATTTCTCGCTGTGTCCCGGATACGAACCGCGCTTCGCGCAGCGCCAGTTCCTTCTCTTTCAACCCGTTCTCTAGGATGGCCTTGACCTGGTTGGCCCGGGCACCGACTGACTTTCTCTCTTCTACCGGCAATGTGGCCAGGCTGCGCAGGAGCGAGGTCAGGGAGCTCTTCTTACCAAGGTAACGAACCCGCCATGATTCCAGCTCTTTTCCGTCCTGTATCCTGTCCAGTTCCTGGAACGCCTTTGTTTTCAGTTCGTCAAGCTGCTGTATCATCTTCGTGCCGTGGTCTTTCCCTTGGTAAGAAAGATAATTAAAAGAGTCGTGGCAAATGCCAGTTATCCCGTTTTGAACTCAGGCCTTCTCTCTGACGGTGTTGACCAGACTGTTGAAAGCCTCGGGCTCTCTAACCGCCATTTCAGCCAGCATCTTCCGGTTTATACCGATGCCGGACTTCCTGAGCAGGTTCATGAACTGGCCGTATTTCAGTCCCTGGGCGCGACTAGCGGCATTGATTCGCAGAACCCACAGCCTTCTCATATCGCCTTTCCGCTCGCGGCGGTGCTGGTAAGCATAGCTCAGGGAATGCAGCGTCGCCTCGTGAGCACGGCGATAGAGGGTATGCCGGGATGCCCTCTGCCCTTTGGTCATGGCGAGTATCTTTTTATGTCGGTGGTGGGTGGTAACCCCTCTCTTAACTCGTGGCAAGCGATGGCCCTCCTATTCTAGCCAATCCCGTGGGGAATCAGTCTTTTAATTCTGGTTCGGTCAGCGGGATGCAGCTCAACTTTGCTGTCGAACAGCCTCTTCACCCGCTTGGCCTTGCGCCGGCGCAGGTGGCTTTTCGGGCCTTTAACCCGCATTATCTTACCGCTGCCGGTAATATGGAAGCGACTTTTAGCGCCTTTATGCGTTTTCAGTTTCGGCATCTTGATTTTCCTTTATCTCTTCCTTGAGTTTCACTTTCGCCACCGGTACCAGGATGATGTTCATACGTTTTCCTTCTATAACAGGCTGCCTCTCCATGGAGGCGTTCTCATTAAGTGTCTCTGTCATCCGCTGTAGCAGTTTAAAACCCAGCTCCGGGTGGGTTATCTCTCGTCCCCGGAAGAGTATCGTTACCTTTACTTTGTCACCTTCTGCCAGCAGTTTCCGTGCTGTCCTGGCTTTGGCTTCAAAATCGTGATCACCAATCTTTGGCCGCAGCCGCACCTCCCTGAGCAGGGAGACTTTCTGGCTCTTTCTTATCTCTTGCTCTTTTTTTGCCTGCTGGTATTTGTATTTGCCGTAGTCCAGCAAGCGACATACCGGGGGTGTGGCGGCCGGGGCGACTTCTACCAGGTCGAGGTAGTGTTTTCTGGCAATCTCCTGTGCCTGACTCAAGGGCATAACTCCCAACTGCTCCCCTTTCTCCCCCACAAGACGAACTTCTTGAGCTCGGATCATCTGATTGATTCGCAGTTGTTTAATTATGTCCTTATCAACCTCCTTAGTGCACAGGTCTTTTACGTTGAAAGACTATATCATATTATAAGTCAATAATCAAATTCAGGAAAACAAGGGCTCATACTGATCCGTTAATCTGCCTTACCGCTGTTCTCAGTATCTATTGTCCGGCGGGCAATAGCTGATTTAACGGTCTCCTTGAATTGCGCTAGGGTCTGCTCGGCAACCTGCTCTCCGCTGCGAAGGCGGATGGATACGGCTTTGTTCTTCACCTCTTGGTCGCCCACCACCAGCATGTAGGGGATTTTTTCCAGCTGTGCCTGGCGGATTTTGGGATTCATCCGCTCCGCCCGGGCATCAACATCGGCACGAATGCCCTCATTCTTGAGTTCCGCCTCAACCTGGCAGGCATACTCAAGATGGCGGTCCGCCACCGGAATTAGGCGCACCTGGACGGGAGCCAGCCAGACCGGGAAGGCGCCGCCGTAATGCTCCAGCAGGGTGGCCAGAAAGCGCTCCATGCTGCCGAGCACAGTGCGGTGCACCATGACTACCGAATGCTCTCTACCGTCCTCACCGATGTAGTTAACGTCAAACCGGGGCGGCAGGTTGAAGTCAACCTGAATGGTCGGCCCCTGCCACGCCTTGCCCAGCGCGCTCTCAAACTTGATATCTATCTTGGGACCGTAGAACACGCCCTCTCCGGGGTCAATCTCATACTCACGCCCCGACCGCTCCAGTGCCTGGCGCAGGGTCTCCGTGGCCTCATCCCATATTGCCACTGTGCCGGCGTATTTGTCGGGTCGAGTGGAGAGCAATAGCTGATAGTTCTGGAAGCCGAAGGTGTCTATCATAAAGAGAGCCAGATCAAGAACACCGACGACCTCATCTTCAAGCTGGTCAGGTCGGCAGAAGATATGGGCATCATCCTGTGTGAAACCTCTGACGCGGGACAGACCGTGGAGCACACCGGAGCGCTCGTATCGATACACGGTGCCCAGTTCAGCGTAGCGCAGCGGCAGGTCGCGATAGCTGCGCAGCCTGGTATTGTAAATGGCGATATGACCCAGGCAGTTCATCGGCTTCAAGATATACTGCTGCCCCTCAATGTCCATCGGGCTGTAAAGGTAGTCTTTATAAAACTCAAGGTGTCCGCTGGTGCGCCACAGGTCCATCCGGGCGATGTGTGGCGTATAGACCAGGTCATAACCGCGCTTGAAATGTTCCTCTTTCCAGAAGTCCTCAATGACGCGCCGGATGACGGCCCCCTTCGGGTGCCAGAGGACCAGGCCGGGACCGAATTCGTCCTGGATGCTGAACATGTCCAGTTCCCTGCCCAGCTTGCGGTGGTCTCTTTTGGCGGCTTCCTCCAGCAGTCTCAGGTGTTCCTCCAGTGCTTCATCAGTGTCGAAGGCTATGCCGTAGATGCGCTGCAGCATCGGCCGGTGCTCGTCGCCGCGCCAGTAGGCCCCGGCGATGTTGAGCAGCTTGAAGGCCTTGATTTCGCCGCTTGATTTCACGTGGGGACCGCGGCACATGTCCAGGAACGAGCCCTGCCGGTAGAGGCTGACCTTCTCATCGGGCAGATCGTCGATTAGTTCCAGCTTGTAAGGCTGGGAGGCAAAGGCCTGCCGCGCCTTCTCTTTAGTTACTTCACTGCGGGTAAACGGCGCATCGGCGGCGATGATTTCTTTCATCTTTTGTTCAATAACGGGCAGGTCATCGGGGCCGAGCGGGCGGGGCAAATCAAAATCGTAATAGAAGCCGTCCTCTATCGCCGGCCCGATGCCGAATTTGGCGTCAGGGAAGATGGACAGGACCGCTTCCGCCATCACGTGGGAGGCGGAGTGCCTCATGGTCTCCAGGCGCTCTTCTTTTTCTTGATTTGCTTTTGATGCCACTTTCAAAACCTGTCCATTTATAATTACAAAAACCTCTCCCCCAGTTTTGGTACGAGAGGCTTTGCCTATCCCTACCTGTCCATCAGCCCTATTATAGCAGCGACGTGCCACGAGTGCAAACATGCCGTCCGCAGTTTGCCTGACGCTCTGACAAATCGCTATAATGAATTTGAGGCTGCATGATAAAACGAGTATTCCCCATCCTGGCGCTGGCTATATTCTCTTCCATGCTCGGCGCCGGCATCGTCGTCCCGCTCCTGCCGCTCTATGCCGAAAGCATGGGGGCAACCGGCCTGTGGCTGGGGTTTATCTTCGCCGGCTTTTCCATTTCCCGCACCGTCTTCACCCCGGTCTTCGCTCGGCTCTCCGACCGTAAAGGCCGGAAGCTCTTTCTCAGCATTGGTCTTTTCGCCTACGCGCTGATTTCATTTGCCTATGTTCCGGCCGCCGACGTCTACCAGCTGGTCCTGATACGCTTGGTGCACGGCGTGACCGGGGCCATGATTTTGCCGATTGCGCAGGCATATATTGGCGACCTTTCTCCAGAGGGTGAGGAGGGGAGGTGGATGGGCTACTCTAATGCCGCCTTTTTCAGCGGTTTTGGCTTTGGCCCGCTCATGGGCGGCCTGCTTGCCGACCAGTGGGGGATGGACCTCGCCTTCATCACCATGGGTGTCCTGAACCTGCTGGCGTTTATAATTGCGGTTATCCTGCTGCCCCAAAGCGATTTGAAAAAGCAGGCCGCGGCTGTCCCTCTTTCTTTCATGGGTATGCGCCACAGTCGTACCATGATAGGTCTGTGCAGTTTCCGGCTGGCAATCGCCATGGGCAGGTCTTCTTTTTTCACCTTCCTGCCGGTGTTTGCTGCCATGAGCCTCGGCCTGCCGGCCAACCTTATCGGGCTCCTGATAGCGGTTCACGTCCTGTTAATGTCGGCGCTCGGCGTTCCTGGAGGGAGACTAGCCGACATTTTCAGCCGACGGGCAATGGTGGTTATCGGCTGTTTCGTGATTTTCACGTATCTATTTCTGGTGCCAATGTCACCGGGCTTCGGGATGTTGCTGGCGCTGTGTATTCTGGGCAGTATCGGTAGTGCCATGGTCACGCCGGCGGTCATGGCGATGACGGTGGAGGAGGGGAGGAAATACGGCATGGGCTCGGCCATTGCTGCCATCACCATAGCGCTGAGCATTGGCATGGCGGTGGGCCCCATTCTGAGCGGCGCTATTGTGGATCTGATAAATATCAACGCCGCATTCTATTTCAATGCTGGTCTGGCCTTATTGGGCGCTGCTTTATTCATGTGGTTCACCCGCCCGCAACGAAGTTAAACCACGGCTGGTTCACCGGCCCCGGCGGTTGATATAACTGACCAGGAAAAGGAGTACACCGCCAAGTAGCAGTGCCCCCAGGTCCAGATACTTGATGACGAGCAGTTTGCTGAGGAGCCCGACTGTGCCGCCACCGATAAGTGCCGCCATAGCGCCGGCAGGGGTAACCTTCAGCTGCTCCTTGAAAAAGCCGGCCAGGACGGGAATAATGACGCCGGCGGTGTATATCGTATAGGCGAAAAGGAGGGCGCTGATAACGCCCTTGAGCATTAAGGCGACCAGGAGAGCGCATATGCCGAGCAGTATTATCGCCCACTTGGAACGGGGCAGCGCGTTTTCCGGACTCGCCGTGGGCCTGAATCGCCCAATTATATCTACGGTCAGTATGGTACTGGCGCTGAGCAGGGTGGTATCGGCGGAGGACATCACGGCGCAGAGCAGGGCAGCCAGGACAATGCCGCCCATCAACGGTGAGAACAATTCGCTGATGACCGTGGGGAATGCCTGCTCGGGTGCGATACCGGGGAACATGGCGGCGGCGCCCATGCCGATTATGGCCACGGCGAAGGCCAATGGGATGATAAGAAAAGCGGTCCATAAGGTCGCCGTCCTTGCCGTCCGGTCATCCCGGGCGCAGAAGATGCGGGAGTACATATCCGGTCCGACCACATAGGTCAGCCCGACGAGCAACAGGAGAGTCGCCAGCGCCTTGCCGTCAAACTGCGGGCTCAGCGGAAAGGAAAATTGCCCGGCGGGCAGCGTGCTCGTCAGTCCCTCCCATCCTCCCAGTTTGGTCAGCAGCAGGGCCAGGCTGACGAAGATGCCCGCGAAAATGATTACAGACTGCAGGAAATCAGTGCGGATAATGGCGTGCTGACCACCCAGCACGGTATAGGTTACGAAGATAACGGTGAAGAGCACCATCCACAGCGTTGGGCTGCCAGCCCCCAGAATACCCAGTATCTGCCCGGCACCGACAATCTGGGCGGCAATGATGCCTACCCAGGCGACGACGATGAGGATGGAAGCGGCCAGAGCCACCCGTCGGTCATACTGCTTTGCCACCAGCTCGGGTAGGGTATAGAGCGCCAGCTTCCTGACCCTTCGGGCGAAAAAGAGGCCCAGGAACACCAGGCCGATACTGCCCACCAGCAACCACCACGCTCCGGTCAGTCCCTGTTTGAAACCCAGTCCCGCCATGCCTATGGTGGCCGAGCTGCCGATGATGGTAGCGAGCAGCGAGCCTACGATAAACGGGGAAGAGGCTTTTCTCCCGGCAACAAAAAAATCATCAGCCCCTTTCGCCTTGCGGCGGCTCACCAGGCCAATGGCGAGCATAACCGTGAAATATAGGGCGATGATTATCAGTATCGTCGTGTTAATGGCTTATGCCTTCCGCTGCCTGTATAGGCTATTCGCTCGCTGTTATATGGAAACTGACTGAATAATGAATTGCTTCCGGTAAGTGGAAAGAGGGGGCTCAAGCCGTTTCAAAATACCTTTATTTCCTCGGTTTTTCCAGTCCGAGGAGAGCGATTTCAATGGACTGTCCGCATTTCGGGCAGGTAGCATTGACTGTTAAAGGCTGCTTCATAACCCGTTCGGCAACGGCGGTAACCATTGAGTCGATGTTATCCAGGCGGTCGTCAAGTATATCCAGGCGTTTGTTGATGCGCTCGATATCATCCCTGGTCTTCTCGGCTACTGAAGCGGCTTTCCTGTCCTGCGCCAAATGAGAGCCTCCCGGTGGATATGATTAATTAATTATACGAGGCAGAAAAGGATATGTCAAAACGGCGCGCCGCATATTGATTTATCATACCTGCAGGAGTATAATTTCAAAACCGAAGGATTGTTAAGTTGATAACAGGTAAGGAGGGAGTCAGATGCCTGAGGAGGAAATCGGGAAGGTAAGCGATTTCTTCGCTCATCCGGTGGTCGCCGGTGTTGAGCTTACCGGTACCCTGAAGGTGGGTGACCTAATCAAGGTAAAGGGACACACCACTGACCTTGAGCTGACGGTGAACTCGATGCAGATCAACAACGCGGACGTCACTGAAGCCAAAAAAGGTGATTCCGTCGGGATCAAGGTGACGGAACGGGTACGGCGCGGGGATACCGTCTACAAAGTCACCGACTAATTGATGCCGCTGGTGACGCTAGCCCATGGATTTAAGCAGGTTCGCTGTCTCGATGGCGCTGACCGCGGCGTCAAAGCCTTTATTGCCCGCTTTTGCACCGGCGCGCTCTACGGCCTGTTCCAGCGTCTCCGCGGTGATGATGCTGTTGATGACCGGTACCCCTGTCTCAAGGCTGACACGGGCTATCCCCTTGGTAGCTTCGGCGGCGATGTATTCCCAGTGAGGTGTGCCGCCGCGGATGACCGCTGCCAGACAGATAATGGCGTCATATTTTTTGGACTGGGCCATTTTCTGGGCAACAAGCGGGATTTCAAATGAACCCGGCGTCCAGGCGACCTCAACGTCTGCCTCGGTAACGCCGTGGCGGAGCAAGGCGTCCTGCGCTCCTTCCAGCAGTTTCCGGGTAAAGAAATCGTTGAAGCGGGAAACAACGAGACCGAATTTAAGCCCTTTGCCCAGCAGTGAGCCTTCATAGCTTTTACCCATAGTCTTCTCCTTTTAATCGGGATTAATCACCATTTTCAGGTGTCGTCTGGGTCATTTTAATAGTATGCCCCAACTTTTTTCGTTTTGTCTCTAGGTAGCGGGCGTTGAACGGGTTCGGTGTGGTGATAATGGGCACTGTCTCCATTACCTTGAGGCCGTAGCTTTCCAGGCCAATTACTTTCTTGGGATTATTGGTGAGCAGACGGATATCGTGCAGGCCAAGTTCCGCCAGAATCTGGGCGCCAACACCATAGTCCCGCAGGTCAGGCGCGAAACCGAGCGATAGGTTAGCCTCTACCGTGTCCATTCCTTTGTCCTGCAGCTCGTAAGCGCGGATTTTGTTGTGGATGCCGATGCCCCGTCCTTCCTGCCTCATATAGAGAAGGACGCCACGCCCATCCTCAGCGATGCTTTGCATCGCCATCTTTATCTGTTCCCCGCAGTCGCAGCGGAGGCTGCCGAATACCTCGCCGGTGAGGCACTGGCTGTGCACTCTGACCAGCACCGGTTCATCGGTGGCCACGTCTCCCATCACCAGGGCGATGTGTTCATCAGGGTCTATATTGCTCCGGTAGGCGATGGCGGTGAAGTTGCCGTACGGCGTGGGCAGCTTGGCCTCGGCGACACGGTGCACCAGCTTCTCGTGGCGGTAACGGTAGGCAATGAGGTCGGCAACGGTAACGATTTTAATATCAAAGCGCTTGGCCATTCGCTTGAGCTGGGGCATACGCGCCATGGAGCCGCCTTCATTCAAAATCTCGCAGATGACGCCGGCCGGATAGAGGCCGGCCAGCCGGGCCAGGTCAACAATGGCTTCCGTGTGCCCGGCGCGTACCAGGACGCCGCCTTCCCGGGCGCGCAGCGGGAACATATGTCCCGGGCGGACAATGTCCTCAGGCTGCGTAGCAGGGTCCAGCACTGCCTTTATCGTCTCCGCGCGGTCAGCAGCGGAGACACCGGTGCTCACCCTGTGCTTGGCTTCAATTGATACGGTGAACGCGGTGGTGAACTTGGAGGTATTGCGGTCCACCATCATGGGAATTTGTAGCTCGTCAAGACGCTGGCCAGTGATGGGCAGGCAGATAAGCCCCCGGCCATGCTTGGCCATGAAGTTTATGGCATCAGCGGTCACTCTGTCCGCAGCCATGGCAAGGTCGCCCTCGTTCTCACGGTCCTCGTCATCGACGATGATGAGTAACTTGCCCTGTCTGATATCTTCAATTGCTTCTGGAATCATAGTCAAATCAGCGCTCATTTTCACCTCATTAGCCTGTTACCCGAGAGTGAAGCCGTGCTCAATCAGAAATTCTGCGGTCAGTCCGCCGGTCTGCAGCTGGGTGAACTGGGCTGCGTACTTGGCGATGATATCTGCTTCCAGGTTCACCACGTCACCCGCTGTTCGGTTGCCCAGGATTGTATTCTGGCGTGTATACTCCACCACGGAGACCCGGAATGAACTGCTGTCTTTATCCATTATCGTCAGGCTGATGCCGTCAACAGCGATAAATCCCTTGGGCACGGTGTAGCGCATGATTTCAGGCGGGGTTTCAAAGCGGAAGAGGAGGGCATCACCTTCCCATTCCAGCGATACGACATGGCCGATATCATCGACGTGGCCCTGAACCAGGTGCCCGCCCAGCCGACCGCCCAGCGCCGTCGCTCGTTCCAGGTTGACGCCATCTCCGGATTTAAGCTGTCCCAAGTTGGTTCGCTTCGATGTTTCCGGCATAACGTCCACGGAGAAGGAAGAGTGATTGAAATCGGTGACCGTAAGGCAGGCGCCGTTGACGGCAATGCTGTCGCCCGACTTCATTCCGTCGATAACCTGTGTTGCCGATATGGCCAGCCTCGTGGCTGATGCTGACAGGACCTTACCTATCTCTTCTATAACTCCGGTGAACATTGCTATCTCTTAACATAAAATCTGGATTATCATTGTAGCATTTTGTCGGCGGCAAATGCAAGGGCTGCCTGATGCGAAACGTAGCCCAGAATATTATTCTATGCTGTAGACTACCTGTACGGACAGCCTGATTTCCGTTTCCCCGGGGCTGATTGGCGTTGGAGCCGCCGCCGGTGCGAGCATAGCCCCTTCCGCATAGAAATCGCGTACCACGGGCGCATAGGCACCGGTCTCATTGATATAACTTGGCTTGCCCAGTCTTACCTTACCCAGGTCGGCCAGCTGCTCAGCTTTGGTCCTGGCGTCAGCCATGGCCAGTGCCCGTGCCTCTTCATAGTAGGCAGATGGGTCATCCACGGTGAAGCTGACGCTGTTGATGACTATATAGTCGCCGCCAGCCCTGGCCACGGCGTCGATGATGGCGCCGGTGTCCTCAATTTTCCTCACCTTGGTGGTTACGGTATTGTTCACCAGATAGCCGATGAGGATTTCCCGGCCATCTTTTTCCGACCACCTTCGCACTGGAGTGATGCTGAACTGGGAGGTCTTGATGTCCTTCTCGGCGATGCCGAAATTGTCCAGTTCGGCAACTACGGCAGTCATGGTGGTGGCAGCATAGTTCTGCGCCTCGGCGACGCTGCCTGACTGCACCTGCACGCCAAGGTTCAGGACAGCAACATCGGGAGCAACGCTGACCTCACCTTCGCCGGTGACCCAGATGCCGGTATTCTGCTGGTTGAATATGCCGCTCACCGGTGAACGAGCTTCGGATACCGAGGAAGGCGGCGAGAGCGTATCACATCCCGCCACGCCCAAAATAATGAGCAGGAGCACTGCAGAAAGAACCATCAGGGTTTTCCGACTCATTGATTATCACCTCTTGATTCGTATTCGCCTATTAAAAAGTATAGCTAATGGCAGGGGCGAAAGCAAGGCGATTCCAATCGCCGGTGTGATTACAGCGTTTTTTTCATGCCGTCGGGGTGGAAGAGGAATTTTCTGGCCCAGAGGGAAACGTAGACCAGCCCGATGAGCACGGGCACCTCAATGAGGGGACCGACCACCGTGGCCAGCGCCTGCCCGGAGTTGATGCCGAACGTGCCCACGGCCACGGCAATGGCCAGCTCAAAGTTATTGCTGGCGGCGGTGAAGGATATGGTAGCCGTTTGGGAATAGGCGAATCTCAGCGCCCAGGAGATAATGTAGGACACGCCGAACATCAGCAGGAAATAGGCCAGCAGTGGTGCCGCGATGCGCAGCACATCCATGGGCAGGGTCACGATGTATTCGCCCTTCATGGAGAACATGACGAAGATGGTGAACAGCAGGCCTACCATGGCGGTGGGGCTGAGGCGGGGGGCAAAGACCCCCTCAAACCAGTTTCTGCCCTTATATTTGATAATGGAAAAGCGGGTGATGATGCCGGCGACCAGCGGGATGCCGAGGAATACCAGCACGCTTTTGGCGATGTCCCACATGGAAACCCTGACCACGGTGGCCTCGTCACCGCTGAGCCAGGAGGAGGCGACGGTGATATAGAAATAGGCCAGCACGGAGTAAAAGAGCATCTGGAATATGGAGTTCAGGGCGACCAGCACCGCACAGTACTCGTTATCGCCCTCGGCGAGCAGGTTCCAGATGAGCACCATGGCGATGCACCGCGCCAGCCCGGTGATTATCAGGCCCTCGCGGTACTCAGGGTAGTTATTGAGAAACAGCCAGGCCAGGCCGAACATGATAGCCGGACCGATGAGCCAGTTCAGGATGATGGAGACGCCGAACATCTTCCAGGCTTGGGCTACCTTGGACAGCTCCTCGTACTTGACCTTGGTCAGTACCGGGTACATCATCCAGAGGAGGCCGATGGCGATGGGCAGCGAGACGGTATCGATGCGCAGTACATCAAATATGGAGGCGATTTCCGGAAACAGATAGCCCATCCCCACCCCCAGCGCCATGGTGAGGAAAATCCAGACGGGAATAAAACGGTCAATTATAGAGAGGCGGCCGGCAACCTTAGCTGGTGCGTCGCTGTTCATCTGCAGAGCGCCTTCATTAACTGGGTGAAATCTGGCATATTATTATAAATCTGTGTGATTGCATGCGTATTTCTGCAAATATTCTATGATTTTGATTTTATCACTGTCAACGAAAGTGGGTATTGTGATGTATCGCTGACGTTCAAAAGCAACGAGGTGAAATGTTATAATTAATCAGTGGACATCCTTTCTGAGCTCAATCCCGCGCAGCGAGAAGCCGTTGAAACCATCAGTGGCCCGGTGCTGATTCTGGCCGGGCCCGGCAGTGGCAAGACCAGGGTAATCACCCATCGCATCGCTTACTTGGTCAAAGTATGTGGCGTCAGCCCGCGCCGCATCATGGCCGTCACCTTCACCAACAAAGCCGCCCGGGAGATGGGGGAGCGCCTGCACAGGCTGGTCCGCAGCGCCGTCGACGAGCTGACGGTGGGCACTTTTCACGCCATCTGCGCCCGCATACTGCGTCACGATGGCAAAGCCGTTGGCGTCGGCCCCGGCTTCGTCATCTACGATGATGAGGACCAGATGAGCCTGGTCAAGCGCAGCCTTCAGGCCCTTGAGCTCGACCCCAAGCAATATAACCCGCGGTCGATTCACTCGGCGATAAGCGCCGCCAAGAGCCGACTCTGGACGCCGGACGATTACCTGAAGCACCGCCACAGCTATTTCGATGAGATTGTACAGCGCGTCTACGAGCGTTACCAGCAGTTCCTCGGTGAGAGCAATGCCCTCGACTTTGATGACCTGCTGCTCAAGGTGGTACAGCTCTTCCGACAGCATGAGCCCATTCTTTCGCGCTACCAGTCGCGCTATTTGCATATTCAGGTGGACGAGTTCCAGGACACCAATATCGTCCAGTACGAGCTGATGAAGCAGCTCGCCGGGAAGCACCGCAACCTGTGCGTCGTGGGCGACCCTGACCAGTCCATTTATTCCTGGCGCTTTGCCGATTTGAGGAACATACTGAATTTTGAGAAGGATTATCCCGAGGCGAAGATAATACTGCTGGAGCAGAACTACCGCTCCACCAAGACGATTCTGGAGGCGGCCAGCCATATCATCTCAGCCAACCAGCAGCGCAAGCCCAAGGGACTGTGGACGGAGAACGAGACCGGCGCGCTGCCCGAGATTATTGAGACCTATACCGAGCAGGAAGAGGCGCAGTTTGTGGTCAACGAGATAGAGGAGCTGGTGGGTCGGGGGGAGTTCAATCGCGGCGACTGCGCCGTGATGTACCGCACCAATGCCCAGTCGCGCGTCCTGGAAGAGGCATTCCTCCGCTACGGCGTGCCCTATCGGCTGGTGGCGGGCACGCGCTTCTACGAGCGACGGGAGGTCAAGGACATCATCGCCTACCTGCGGCTCATTCTGAACCCGAACGATAGCGTCAGCCTGCTCCGCGTAATCAATGTGCCCCAGCGCGGCGTCGGGCAGCGGACGGTGGCTGAGCTATCCCAGTGGGCGAGGGCGAGAGATATCACCGAGTACCAGGCACTGCAACGGCTGGCGAAAGGGGAAACGGAGGCCGCAGAGCACCGACCGATGTTCAATACCCGTACTATGCGGGCACTGACCGGCTTCGCCGAAATTATGGAGGACTTAATCGCCAGCAGCCGGGAGATGAACCTGGTGGAACTTTTTGACCATGTTGTCAGGCGGTCGGGCTATCATGAGTATATCCAGGGCATGGCCGACGGTGAGGACCGCTGGGAAAACGTCATGGAACTGCGCACCGTGGCCCAGGAGTACCGGGACCTGCCGCCTCCCGAGGGCCTGATGGCTTTTCTGGAAGGGGTGGCGCTGGTGTCCGACGTTGACAGCTACGACGAGCAGGTTGATGCCACTACCCTGATTACCCTGCACCAGGCGAAGGGGCTGGAATTTCCGGCGGTATTCATCGTGGGCATGGAGGACGGCATCCTGCCTCATATACGGTCGTTCGACGACCCCGACCAGATGGAAGAGGAGAGGCGACTCTGCTACGTCGGCATCACGCGGGCCAAAAAACGGGTCTATCTGGTGCGCGCCTTCCGTCGCAGCTTCATGGGCAGCAGCACCATAAATCAGGCGTCGCGTTTCCTGCGGGACATCCCGCCGCAGCTGATATCGGGTGGGGAGCGGTGGCGGGGTGAGGACAGCGACCTGGCCACGGCCATGTACTCCTGGAATCGGATGGCGACGTCGCGACCGGATTTACCCGAGTTGAGCCCTGGTGACCATGTCCAGCACCCGCAGTTCGGCGAGGGCGTGGTGGTAAGCTACAAGGCGGTGAAGGACGACGTTGAGGTGGTGGTGGCCTTCGACGGGGCGGGCATAAAGAAGCTGCTGCTCAGCTTTGCCGGGCTGGAGAAAATAAAGTAAATTCATTAAAACATATTGACTTCTTACACGATACCGTGTAAAATAATTATGAAATGTCCATAAAAATTCTTGATAAAAAGATAGTTGCCCAGATTGCCGCCGGCGAGGTGGTGGCGCGGCCGGCCTCGGTGGTGAAGGAGCTGGTGGAGAACGCGCTCGATGCCGGGGCGAGCCAGATTGCGGTGGAGGTGAGAGGTGGTGGCACCAGCCTGATAAGGGTCATGGACAACGGCACTGGCATAGCGTCGGCCGAGGTGGCGCTGGCGTTTGAGCGCTACGCGACCAGTAAAATTGGCGACCTGAAAGATTTGCAATCGATTGCCACCCTCGGCTTTCGTGGAGAAGCCCTGCCCAGCATTGCTGCGGTGGCCCAGGTTGATATCCTGACCGGTGCCGACGGCGAGGCGACGGGCACTTATGTCAGCGTGCAGGAGGGGAAGGTGTCGGCGAAAAAGAGCCAGGCCCGACCCCGCGGCACGACGGTGACGGTGCGCGACCTTTTTCGCAATGTGCCGGCGCGGCGTAAATTCCTGAAGTCGGTGCCCACTGAGAACAGCCATATCGCCAACGTGGTCAGCCAGTATGCGCTCGCTTATCCCGAGGTCAACTTCACCCTGTTTCTTGAGGGGAGAAAGACGCTGGGCACAGCGGGAAAAGGCCGACTCATCGACAGCATCATTGAGGTGTATGGGGCGGAAGTCGCTCGGCAGATGCTGGCGGTGCCGGAGAGCGGGTGGGGGAGCGACGAAGCACCGGTGGGCGTGGCGGGTATGATAGGCGTGCCGTCGATAGGTCGCTCCGGAAGAAACTGCCTCAGCTTCTTCATAAATCGACGCTGGGTGAGCAGTCGACTTCTCGCCTGGGCGGTTGAGGAGGCGTATCACGGGCTTTTGCCCCAGGGCAGACATCCGGTGGCTGTCCTGAGTATAGCGTTGCCGCCTTCAGAGATAGATGTCAACATTCATCCCGCCAAGAGCGAGGTGAAATTCCAGAACGAGCGTCAGGTGTTCACCGCCGTGCAGAAAGCGGTGCGGCAGACGTTGCTGGCCCAGACCCCGGTGCCGCGGATTGAGGAAGTGGCGGTGGCCTATGGTGCGCCTTCACCGCAGGCGGAAATAGACTGGACAAACGCCCGATTCCGCCGGGGAGCTGTCAGCCAGCCGTCTGAAGTCGCCCCGCCGCTGGCGGTGGCGCTGCCGGTGCTGCGGGTGCTAGGGCAGCTGATGGGCAGCTATATTGTCGCCGAGGGGCCGGACGGGCTGTATCTCATCGACCAGCACGCCGCGCACGAGCGCATCGTCTTTGAGCGGGTCAAAGAGCAGCGCTCCAGGCGTGAAGTAGAGGTGCAGGGGCTGCTCGAGCCGGTGCCCTTCGAGCTCACGCCGCGAGAGGCATCGGTAATGAAGTCGCACCTTCCGGAACTGGCTGAATTCGGCTTCTCGCTGGAACCCTTTGGCGACCGCACCTATCTCGTCAGGTCGGTGCCGATGACTCTGAGCGGGGGCGACTGGTCCGGGGCGTTGCGGGAGATGCTGGGTTCAGGGGAAGAGAGAGGCGACTGGCAGGAAAAGATGGCTATTTCCATTGCCTGCCACAGCGGTGCGGTGCGGGCGAACCAGGTACTGAGCGACGATGAGATGAGGGCGCTGGTGCGTCAACTTGAGAAAACAGCGGTGCCCCACACCTGCCCCCACGGTCGGCCCACCTTAATTCACCTCAACAGCCAGCAGTTAAGGCGGGAGTTCGGGCGGGGATAGGCATTACGCTGTCTCTGCCTCTGAGGGTTTCTGCAGTAGCTCCCAGCGCACCATACCTTCTTCGATGAGCTGGCGGATTTTCCGCTCCTGAGGGGTGAGCTGTGCTGTCCGACCCGCCTTTATCTCCATGATGACGATTTCCTCGGGTTCACCGTGGGCAAGGCCCGGGAAGACGATGAGGTCGATCGGGCTGCCGATGAAGCGGGCCTCGGTGGGGTCGTACTTGAATTCGGGGAGGTAGGGCGCCATCTGCTCGGTGAACTTGCCCCCCAGCACCGCCCGACTCTGCGTTACGGCGTCGCGTACCGCTTTTTCTCTCTCCTCTTCCCACCTCAGCCATAATTCCTCCTGCCACTGCTTGAATTTATGCTCGTAACGGTATCGGGTGGTGAAGTAAACCAGCAGGATGCCCAGAATTGCGGCGATGGTTATGATAACAATGATGAGGGCGACAACATCCATGGCGAACCTCCCCGAATATTTTCAGCGTCAGGCTGGTTTCTGGCTGCTGCCCGGCTTTACCAGCGGCACCCTGGCGGCACACAGCGGGCACTCTTCGGGTCGATAGGCCACCGCGGCGGCGCGGTGGCAGCTGAAAAGGGGGAAGCCGAAGTCCGGTGCCTGCTCGGAGCGGTCCACCAGCACGCCGATGCCGATGATGTTGCCGTCCAGTTTGGTAACGGCATCGATAACCTCGCGGATGGAGCTGCCCGTGGTCAGGATGTCATCAACGATGAGCACCCGCTCTCCCGCGTCTACGGAGAAGCCCCGGCGGAAGCTCCTCTCCTCGCCCTCTTTCTCGGCAAAGATGCCGCGGACGCCCAGCTGACGGGCGACCTCAAAGGCGAGGATGATGCCGCCGGTGGTTGGCCCGGCAACGAGCTGAACGTTCTGGCGGCGAAAGTGGTCGGCAATCATGCGGCAGAGTTGCTCGGTATAGCTGGGAAACTGCAGGACGCGGAATTTCTCCCAGTAAACGGGGGAGTGAAGACCGGAGGTGAGCAGGAAATGACCCTTGAGCAGTGCCCCGGATTTCTGAAAAATCCTTTCTGTCTCATTGGCCATGCCTACCTCCGGTATATGCCAGACTACCTATTTATATATATAACAATTTACCAGGTATGAATTTACTAATGTTGTTAGCTGGTCTGACAGAGAGTATTCTGGCACCAGCCCCCATTTCGGCGGCGGCCAGATGGAAACCCAGGCTTTGCCGACTATATTCTGGCGGAGCACGAACCAGCCGGTGTGTGAGTCGTTGCTTTTATTACGGTTGTCACCGAGGACAAAGTAATTGTTGGCCGGTACCTCTTGTTCGGGAAAATCGTAATCAGGGGGATTCTTTATATAGGGCTCCTTCAATTCGGTGCCGTTCACGTAGACGGTGCCGTCTTTAACCTCAACCGTGTCCTTGGGCAGGGCGATGATGCGCTTGATGAGTTCTCCTTTCTCAATGGTGGTGGGCTTGAAGACGATGACATCGCCTCTTTCTGGCTCATGCATGCGATAGCTGACCTTGCTCACCAGGACACGCTGGCCGCTGTAAAAGCTCGGCTCCATGCTGATGCCGAGGATAATAACGGTGTCAATGGTGAAGCGCAGCAGGAAAAAGATGGCCATGGCGAGGACGGCTGTTATGGCAAGCTCACGGAAAAACGACTTCATTGGCTGCTTACTCCGCTTATCTGTTCAATTATAGCCCATTAACCCTCATCCCGCCAGTCTGGCCTATCTCGCTGTGCTGACCCAGAGCTTTTGTCCGTCGGTGGTGAAGGTTACGGTCCCGTGCTGGTCCGTGCGGTAGATATTGTCGGCGCCGAGCCTCTGCTCAAGCCTGGCCACGACCTCAGGGCTGGGGTGGCCGAATTTATTTTCGGCGCCAACGGAAATAACCGCCATCTGCGGGTCGACCGCGGACAGGAATTCTTGGGTGGTTGAAGTACCGGAACCGTGGTGGGCGACTTTCAAAACGGTGCTTCTGCCGGCTGCCCGCCTGGCGATGAGATAGAATTCCGCTTCCGGCCCTATATCTGCGGTTAGTAAAAAACTGGCGCGACCCATCTTCAGCAGCAGGACGGTGCTATTATCATCACCGATGTCTCCATCCCCACTTATCCACGAAGTGTCCGGGGGGTGGAGCACCGTCAGCGTTGCCTCAGCCAGAGCAATCTGCTGCCCGGCGCGGGCAGCAATCTTCTCAATATTCTTTTCTTCAATCTGCCTTTGCCATTCCTCGTATAATGCCGAACCACCATCAGGGCTCGGCGCGAGTACTTTTTCCACGCGGAAGCGTTTCACCACCTCAACCAGACCGGCGAGGTGGTCCTGGTCGGGGTGGGTCAGTATGACCAGCTCTATGGTCCTGTCCCAGAAGAGCATCTGCCGGCCCAGTTCCAGGTTGACTTGCTGGGGACCGGGACCGCCGTCAACCAGCACCTGCTGAGTCCCTTGCTGTATCAGAATGGCGTCGCCCTGCCCGACGTCCAGGAAGCTGACACGCAGCTTATCATCGGGCATGGTGGCGGCGATAAACCATACTATAACCGCCATCGTGGCCAGCGGCGGCACCACCCATTTCACGTTCCACTGGCCGATAAGACCCATCGACTGGCTGGCACCTGACCTGAGTCCTGCCGTCAACTTTGGTATATCGCCGGCGCTTATTTTTCTACCCAAAATAACGGCGGCTGCCAGGCCCGCATAATACAGCCAAAGCCAGACCGGGGCCAGCGGTGCCACCTCAACGAAAGCTAAAGGTGATGATGCCAGCCAGCTGGACACAGCGAGCATATAGGACAGAAACAGCCAGGCCAGCCAGCCGATAACCTGGCCTGCCGCCAGAAATATGAGCCCGGCAATGCCGGCCACAGCACCGGCAAGGATTATTATGGGCAGTGCCGGGAGGAGCAGGAAGGTGGCCAGCGGCCCGGCAAAAGAGATGATACCGAAATAATAGGCTACCACCGGCCAGACGGCGATGACCGCGGATATGGTGACACTGAGGCTGTCGCTGGCAAAATTGGCTGCCGTTGCGGCGGTCCCTTCTTCACCAAGGGTCGTTTTCACTGCCTTTCTACCCAGCGAGCGCAAAGGAGGGAAGAGGAAGACCAATCCCGCCATGGCCAGGAAGCTCAGTTGAAAGGCGGCGTCGCCTAGGATATAAGGGCTGACGCCGACCATTACCGCCGCGGCAAACATAAGGGCGGTGATGGCGCTGCGCTGCCTGCCCAGAAGTTCGGCGGTGAGAAACAGGCTGGCCATAATGGCGCCGCGTATTACGGGCGGGTGCATGCCGGTGAGCAGCGCATACAGCCATATAGTTGCCAGCGCCAGCCAGACATATAGATAGTGGCGCCGACCGAGCAGCCAGATGCCGAGGCTGAGCATAATGCCGGCGACAATGCCCAGGTGGAGGCCGGATATGGCCAGCAGGTGGGCGGTCCCGGTATGGACGAAGTCATCTTTGACTGATTGCGGTATGTTTTCACGGACACCCAGAAGGATTCCCTGGGCCAGCGATGCCTGCGGCTCGGGCAATACCCTGGCCAATGATTGTGCTAGGCTGGTTCTCAATCCATATATCCACGCCAGCGGTTTGAAACCGGCACCGCTGGCTTCAATTTCAACTTCGGGATAAAGCATAGTGCTGTAAATACCTTGGTGGGCCAGGTAGCCCCGATAATCAAAATCGTCGAGCGGTGGTGGCGTTGCCAGTTCACCGGTAACGCGGAACTGGTCACCATACTTGTATTCAGAAATGCGCGGCACAAACAGCAGGGCACTACCTTCGACGGGTCGCCATTCACCGTCGTCTAGTATTTCTGAGGCGGAAAAGTAAAGGCGGGTGGTGCGGTCGCTGATTTCCGGGTCTCTGGCCACTATGCCCCTGATTTCAACCCGCCCGCGGTCATTGTAGAAGCTGAGGTCGTCAGCGTCGGTGACGTTCAGACTCTGATGGGCATACCACGAGGCGGTGAAGAGGGCAATCAGGCTGAGGCTGCTTATGACTATTATACTGCGGTGCTTTTTAAGCAGGAAAAAAAGCGGCAGTGGCACGAGGCCGGCAAACGTCAGGAGCAGCGGCAGTTCAAATCTGGTACCCAGAAAAATGCCGGCCACCCAGGCGATGCTCAGCAAAATCAGTGGCACGAGTTACCTTCCTGAATATTAGTCTGCAACTGTAATCAGATGTTTGATTTTCTCGTAAGTGGCGGTCCCGATACCTTCCACCCTGGTTATTTCGCTGATGTGTCTGAACTGCCCGTTGTGCTGGCGGTAGTCCACGATGGCCTGAGCCCTGGTTTCGCCAATGCCGGGCAGTGCCTGCAGCAGCCAGACTTCGGCCCGATTTAGGTTCACCTTCTGCGGTTCCTCTGCTTCATCAGCGGAAGGAACATGGATCTCAACGCCGTCAAGGCTGGCGGTGGCGTTTGTCCCTCCAGCCGCCTGCAGCAAATCAGCGATGGAATCTCCGGCCTTGAGCGGGTAAATACCGGGGACATTCACCGCGCCGGTAACGGATATCTGGCCGTTGGTTTCCGGTGGTGGCGGTAGCGTGATTTCAAGCGGCTGGCTGCGGCTGTATTTGGACCAGATTAAAGTGCTGCCAGCCACGAGCATGATAATGAGAAGCAGGATAACCGCCGCCCAGAATTTGTTAGCCCTGGTCATGGCCGTCTCCTGAAGTGAGATTTATATAATGGGGACCGGAGTGATGTCGAGTTGGAAGTGGTGGATGTCTTTCCGGACTCTTTCCTCAGGTGTCTCCATCAAAACATTCCGGTCCTTAAATACCGGTCAGGTTGGCTCGCAGCTCCTCTTCCAGTTCCAGAGTGGTCAGTGCGATTATCTGGTCTCCTTCGCGGATGACGGTGCTTGGATTGGGAATAACCGGCTTGCGGTCTTTGGGAATAACCAGTGCCAGCTTGGTTCCCTCTGGCAGCGGGACTTCCTTGGCTAGTTTGCCAATGGTCTTTGCCTCTGGTGGAATACGGACTTCTACAACCTCAAGACCTTTGTCGGCGCGTGTTATCAGGTGAGTCAGTGGGTGGGTGGGCACTTCTTTCTCTATGGCTTCCAGAATGATATTGGTGGCGCTTACGGTAACATCAATGCCCAGCTTTTTGAAGACGGTCTCGTTCTGGGGGTTTCGGATGCGGGCGATGGTGCGGGGCACATTGAATTTATGCTTGGCTACCTGACAGGCGACCATGTTATCTTCATCGTCGCCGGTAACAGCCACCAGCATGTCTGCCCGGCTCGTGCCCACCTCAGTCAGCGTGGCTGCCTCGCAGCCGTCACCTCGAACGCAAACGCTGCCCATTTCCTCGTTGATAATGTCGCAGAACTGGGCATTCTTCTCCACAATGAGTACCTCATGTTTCTCATTAAGCAGAGCTCTGGCCAGATAATACCCCACTCTACCGCCACCGACAATGATGATATACATATCTCTCCTCAGCTCTCTATTTTATCTCTCACCATCTCGGCAAAGATGGTCGTGGGGCTGAAGGCCTCTAAGCCGAGAGTATCATACATCTCTTGCCGGAGAGGGTCGTAGATGCGGGAAATGACCCGCGGCACATTGAAAATGTGCTTGGCAATCTGGGCCGCCATGACATTCCGGTTGTCTCCCTGTGTCATGGCGATAAAAACGTCTGCTTCTTCTATGCCGGCTCTCTTCAATACATCCTCATCCATGCCGTTGCCGAGAAGTGCTGTGCCTTTAAAATCAGGCGGTAACCTGCGGAAACTGTAAGCGTCAATATCAAGTATGGTAATCTCATGGCCGTCCTGTTCCAGCAGGGCGGCAATCTGAGCACCAACTCTGCCGCAGCCCATAATAACTATCTTCATTCCACCCTCAATTTAATGAATTATTGTTGACAAAGTATTACCGGACATGGTGAGTTCTTCAAGACATAGGGAACCACGCTGCCCAGACTGAATTGCCCAAAGCGTTTCTTGTACTTGACGCCCATCAGGATAAGGTCAACGCCTCGTTCCATCGCTTCATCGACTATCGCTGGGCCAGCCTCGCGGGCCTGGATGATGTCAGTATCCACCTCGTATTCTTCGTCCTCTTCAGCAAGGATTTCCATGTTATCCATGATGCCCTCTGCCTTTTCAATCTCGGTCTTGATTTCCGCATCAAGGGGCAGGGCACGCTTGATGGTGATAACATATACCGACCAGATTTTGCCCTTCTCTTTTCGGGCAAGTCTGATGGCCAGCTTCAGAGCTTGTATATCAGCCTCGTTGCCGGTCACCGGGACCAGAATCTTCCGAAATTCCATTTTCCCCAGCAATACTGTTATTCAGGGTATTATTATAATCCTCTGTCCGAAAATCTACAATACCATATCTTTTTAATCGTTCTCATGACCCTTCGGGGTCTGAATGAAAGGCAATTTTTCCCGTTTGCGGTAAAAATAGTAAATGATAATACCCACCACCATCCAGGCCAGGCCGACCCACCGGCTGTAGGGCTGGGTAATCAGGATGATAACCCAGATTACGGCCAGTGCGCATAAGCCGAGAATGGCAGTCAACGGCAACTCCCGTCCTTTTATCCTTATGTTGCCGGCAATCTTGAACGGACGGGACAGGTCAGGTCGCCGTAGGCGCAGACTGATGATTGAGGCGTGGGCGAACATGAAGGCGAGCAGGGAACCAACCGCATAAAGCGAGCCCATATTTTTGAATACATTGGCCTCAAAGAAACCCGGCAGCAGGATGAAAATGGCGATGATGCTGAACAGGATTATTGAAATGTACGGTGTCTTGAATTTGGGATGAATGCGACTCAGCGCCGGCGGTATCAGATGGTGATTTCCCAGCGAGAAGGCGAGCCGGGAAATGCCAATAAGGCCGGCGTTGGTGGCGATAAGCAAAATGGTGCCGGCCAGAATAGCAATCAGTGGTTTGAGTATATCCTGCAGGAGCACCAGCGGCAGGTTGGCGGCGATGCCGGCGACCGGGTCCCGTGACCAGTCAGTGGCCAGCTCCTGCGGCGTCATGGCCGAGAGTGATACCAGAGATATGCCGGCGAAGATGACCAGAACCGCCACAATCATCATTATTAGTGCTCGCGGCACCTTTTGTTCCGGCTTTTTCGTCTCCTCCGCCATCTGCGACATGGTTTCAATGCCGGTATAGGCGATGGCGGCCAGAGCAATGCCGATAATTAAATTTTCCGGTGCTGGCCAGTTATCAATGATGCGGTGGATAAGGACGGTCGGATTGAATAAGAGTACGAAACCAATAACCACCAGTGAGACCTGCGTTGCCAGGTCCAGCACGGCAGCACTGATGTTGATAAAGGAAGTCTCCTTGATACCGATGACGTTCAGAATCATCAGGAAGACGACGATGCCAACGGATGCCAGGGTGCCGATGATAGGAGAGTCCTTGAACGGTTCCCAGAAGTAGCCAAGATAGGGGGGGATGGTGAAAGCAGAGATAGAAATGGTGACGATGTAGCTAAGCATGAGTGCCCAGCCCGCGATGAAGCCAATGAGGTCATTAAAGCCATGCCGGGCAAAGCTGGCTGAGCCGCCCGCCTCCGGCAGTGCCGCCGTGCCCTCGGCGTAGGTAAGTGCTGTGAAAATGAAGAGGAGACCGGCGATGCCGAGTGCTACGGGTGTAGCTCCCATCGCGACCAGAGCAACGATGCCCAGAGCATAATAGATGGATGAGCCGACATTTCCGTAGCCGGCACTGAAGACGGCGGGAATACCGAGCACCCGTCTCAGGCGGAATTGTTTAATTCTCCGTGGGCGGAATACTCTGTCACCAGGTTTGGGTCGCCAAGAGGTCTGCATATTCTATATTAAGTTTACTTATCTTGCCACTTTTTCCGTACAATGAGCTATTTTATGCTCATTATAACCGGCTGTCAAATTATAAAAAATTGTAAATATATTGACAAATGACACATTTTTGGCTATAATATATGCCATATGTCATAGGAAGAAGGTATGACCATGATCATTAAAACAAGAATATTTGAGCTGTGTAATGGACATTACGGCAACCTGTCCGAGCTGGCTCATGCTATGGGGCTATCCGTTAGCCAGGTTTACCGCGTACGTGATGGAAAACGCCATATCAATCAAAAATTCATTGTCGGGGCGAAAAAGGCGTTTCCCAGCTATGGCCTTGATGACCTCTTCTACCTTGAAAATGACCGTTTGAATGGTCTCGTTTTACAGACAGTTGTCGCCGGACAGTACCGTAACATTAATTGAATTGGGATAGGGGGTGGTGAAAAAATGCAACTGGTAGTCTTTGAATTGCTCTCTGGTGTAGTTTCAGACGTGGTTCGGCATGTGTATGATTCCGTTAAGAAGGCATGGCGGGAAGCGCAAAGTGATAAAGAAGATGAATTTGCGTTATCCCCAGTGGCGATTGAGGAGCCAGGCCAAAGAACAGGGGATTGAGGTTGACTTAGAGCAAGTCAATTCTGCTTTTTCACACCGATATTAAAGCCCGGTTTCTTCCGGTTGTATCTTGCGCAGTGTTTCCCTTACTTCAGGGCGGTCAATATACAATGTCCCGTTGAGGTGGTCAATCTCGTGTTCCAGTGCCTGGGCTAAAAGACCCTCAGCTTTTACCCTAGATTCCTTGCCGTTCTGGTCTCTACCTTTCACGGTTACCGCTTCCGCGCGTCTTATCTGTCCGATGTAACCGGGAACGCTGAGGCAGCCTTCATCAATGACCCTTTCCCCCCTGCGGCGCACTATTTCCGGGTTGATTAAAACGATGTCTTCTTCTTCAGGTATGCCGATGACAATAACGCGTAATGGGACGCCCACCTGCGGCGCCGCCAGCCCGGCACGACCCGGCTCGGCATGCATCGTCTCCAGCATGTCCCGGACCAGCTTTTTGATGGAGCGGTCAATGGCGTGGACTTTTTTCGCCTTCTGCTTCAGCACGGCATCGGGAGCAATGCGTATTGGAAGTACTGCCATACCAGTTCCTTGCAAGACAAAATCGATTATAGTTTACTAGAGCAGGCTCACCGGGTCAATGTCAACTGTCCAGCCCTGCGGAAAGTTTATTTGAGCCAGGAAAGGGGATAGCTCGGCACCGCGCACTATTATCTGCCATCGGTAGCGACCTCTGAGTCGATGAATAAAGGCCGGGGCAGGTCCGATAAGGCTTAAATTGCTTATACCCCTGGCGTCTCTCTCCAGCGTCAACACTTTGGCTATTTTTTCCGCCTCACGCTGGCATACGGCGTCATTGGTGTGGCTGCAGGTCAAAAGTGCCAGCCGGGAAAATGGGGGATTATGCAGCTGGCGCCGGTAGTCAATTTCCTTTTCATGGAAAGTGATGTAATCATGGCTCGCCGCGGCCCGGATGGCATAGTGGTCCGGTGAAAAAGTCTGGATGATTACCTGTCCGCCCAGAGGCCCTCGTCCGGCTCTGCCGGCCACCTGACTCAGCAGCTGGAAGGTCCGCTCTCCGGCGCGGAAGTCGGGCAGGTTCAGACTGGTGTCGGCACTCACCACGCCCACCAGCGTTACCCGCGGCAGGTCCAGCCCCTTGGCCACCATCTGCGTGCCGATGAGGATATCCGCCCTGTGTTCGCGGAACTGGCGCAGTATTTTCTCGTGTGACTCTTTGCCTCTGGTCATGTCGCTGTCCCAGCGGAGCAGTCGCGCCCGCGGCATTATGTAGCTGACCTCCTGTTCCAGCTTCTGCGTGCCCAGACCCAGGTATTTCATCTGCCGGCTGAAACAGCGGGGACAGCGGTCGGGCACCGGTGTTTTCTGGTTGCACTGGTGGCAGACCAGAATGTCATCGGCATAGTGGTGGGTCAGGGGCACTTCACAGCGACGACAGCGCAGCACGAAGCCGCAGCGTCGGCATTGAATGAACGTGGCGCCGCCCCGGCGGTTGAGGAATAAAATAACCTGCTCCCCGGCGTTGACTGCCTGCGTGATTGCTTTTGACAGAGGGCGACTGAAAATGCTGCGGTTGCCGGCCTTCAGTTCCTCCCTCATGTCCACGACCTCGACCTGTGGAAGCTGTGCGCCTTCCACCGGCACCACGCGTTCTGGGAGTTGCAAGAGTTTATAGTCGCCTTGCCGGGACTGAAAATAAGTGCCGACGTCAGGGGTGGCGCTGCCCAGAATAACCACCGCCCCGGTCAGTTCAGCCAGCTTTAAAGCTGCATCGCGGGCGTGGTAGCGGGGCGACTGGTCCTCCTGCTTGTAGTTCCATTCATGTTCTTCATCGATGACGATAAGCCCTAGGTCGGGCTGGGGGGCAAAGAGGGCGCTCCTCGGGCCGATGACAACGTCGCATTCGCCGTCCCTTATCCGCCGCCATTCGTCAAACTGCTCACCGGGTGAGAGCCGGCTGTGCAGGATGGCGACGCGGCGCGGAAAGCGGGCGACAAAGCGTTCAATGGTCTGCGGGGTGAGCGATATTTCCGGCACCAGGACAATGCCCCGGCGGCCCAGCTTGGCTGCTTCCGCCAGCGCCCGCAGGTATATCTCGGTCTTGCCGCTGCCGGTAACGCCGTGGAGTAGAAAAACACTGGGGCGCGCCTGTTGTTCCTTATACATCGCTTCTCTGATGCGCGAGAAGGCGACCTCCTGAGCCCGGGTCAGCTGCGGCGGCAACGCTGGGGCTATGTCCCAACGAGAAATCGGCTCCCGCCTGACTTCGACCTCTTCAATGGCGATAAATCCCTGTTGAAACAGGGCGTTGGCCACTGTTTTATCCACATCCAGCTGCTGCCTGGCTTCTGACCAGGGCACTGGCGCTGCCTGCCGGCTCAGAAAATCAAAAAGGACTGCCTGTTTCAGGGCTTGTTTCTTCCTCAGTGCCGACGATATCTCCGGGACACTGGCTGCGGATACGTTAAGTCGCAGGAAGGGCACCTTCCTGGGACGTATCCTTATCGGCTCAAGCTCGTAGTTTCTCACCGCCAGCCCCCGTCTTACCAGTTGCGAGACAATGGCTTGCGCCTTCTTTTCACCGAGCTTCTTCTCCAGCTCTCTGAGGCTGACCCTCTCCTGTTTCTGTAATAGCTCAAAGGCGTGGCGCTGTTCTGGGGTAAGAGGGGAGAGGGTCTGTTTAGCGGTATCCGGCGCTGCCGAGACAAAGGTCAGCGTTTTCCTTTCAAATCCCGGCGGCAGCATGAGGGCCACGGCATTGAAAAGGGGAGAGAGATAGTAATCGCTCAGCCACCGGGCCATGTTTATCCGGGCTGTGGAGAGTAGCGGGCGCGACTCAATGATGCCGGCGATATCTCTGGTCTCGGCCACGGCCGGGTGGGGGCTCAATGCCATGACGATGCCCTGCAGGGTGCGCTCGCCAAAAGGGACCCATACCGCCTGTCCCACCTCGACATTCAGGTGCGGGGGTATGGCATAGCTGAAAGTGCGGCGCTGGGCAATCGGGGAATTGACGCTGACCTCCGCATATTTCATACTGTGCTCCACCGATTGCCTCGAAGCGGCTGTTGCCCTGCGGCACCGATAATTTTAATGGCGTAAAGCGTTGCCGAAGAGGTTACTCCTGGCTTTTTGCTTCGGGTTCTTCTTCCGCAGGTGCCGCCTCCGGCTCTCCCGGTTCAAGCTCACCCTGGGCCCGGGTCACTTCTGGCTCCGCCTCTTCAGGTTCAGCAGAGGTTTTTTCCTTTTCTGCCGGCTCTTCAGGTTTAATCACATCCTGTGCTTGGATTGCTGCTGGCTCCGCCTCTTCCGGTTCTGCTGGCGCTTTTTCCTCTTTCGGAGGCTCTTCGGCCAGCTTGCCTTCTGGCGCGGCCTCTGCCGGTGCTTCCGCAAGCGCCTCTTCCGGTTCGGCTGGCAGTTCCGCTTCGGCTATTTCTTCTGTGGTCGGTATTTCCTCTTCTTCAGCCTCCGTGGCGAGTTGCTCCATCCGGGCCAGCTCTTTCTCCCGGTCCAGCCGCCGCTCCCTGATGCGGGCGGCCCGGCCGCTGCGTCCGCGCAGATAATAAAGTTTGGCCCGCCGTACTTTTCCGTGGCGGATGACTTCCACCCGGTCTACTCTTGGGGACTGAAGCGGGAAAGTGCGCTCCACGCCGACGCCGTAGGCGATGCGTCTGATGGTGAAGGTGGCGCTTATGCCACCACCCTGCATTTTGATAATTACACCCTGAAATGGCTGGGTGCGTTCCTTGCCCCCTTCAACCACTTTGGTGTAAACGCGCACCGTATCCCCGGGGGCAAGCTCAGGAATTTTACGGTTGCGTTTGACCGCGATAAGTGAATCAACATTCATTTCTCAGGCTCCTTGTTCAAACTGGACTTGGCTTTATTTGAAGCAGTCAACTGCTTGACCATCTCCTTTTCTTCACGACCGAGTTCGCTCTTTTTAATCAGGTCCGGGCGTCTTTCCGACGTGCGCCGGACAATCTGCTCCCGGCGCCAGCGGGCTATCTGGGCATGGTTCCCGGAGAGCAGCACTTCTGGAACCGGCCAGCCCCGGAAATCAGCCGGTCGGGTGTACTGGGGATATTCCAGCAGGCCATTCACATGTGAGTCTTCCCGCGCTGAGTCTTCTGAGCCAAGCACGCCGGGAAGCAGGCGAAGTACAGCGTCAATGACCACCAGCGCCGGTAGCTCGCCACCGGTCAGTACATAATCGCCAATGCTGATTTCATCGGTAACCAGGTGTTCCACCACGCGCTCGTCAATGCCCTCATAGTGGCCACAGATGAGAACGAGATGGCTGTAGCCTGACAATTCCGTGGCAATTTGCTGGTTGAAAAGACGTCCCTGGGGCGTCAGCAGGATAACCGGCGGTTCCACACCACCGGATCCTTTGGCAATCTGGTTCTTTACTGCGGCCACGGTCTCAAAGACCGGCCCGGGTTTGAGCACCATGCCCGGGCCGCCGCCGTATGGGTAGTCATCCACAGTATGGTGTTTATCGTGGGCGAAGTCCCGGATGTTGTGCACGTTGATGCTGACCAGATTCTGGTCAATGGCCCGCTTGAAGATGCCAAAGCTGAACGGCACGTCGAACATCTGGGGCAATATGGTTAGCACATCAATACGCATAGCAAATCCCTGCCGCCTTCTAAGAATGCTCGGTGACCACCCCTTTGATGATGTCGATGGCATGTGGTATGGCCGGCAACACCACTTCTAGGCACTCCCTGACTGCCTTTGGGCTTCCGGGCAGGTTGATTATCAGACTCCTGCCGCGAATCCCTGCCGTCGCCCGACTCAACATCGCCATCGGTGTTTTGCTCAGCGACCCGGCCCTCATGGCTTCGGCGAGGCCGGGGACGATACGGCCCACCACCGACATAGTGGCTTCCGGCGTGACGTCACGCTCACCAAGCCCGGTGCCGCCGGTGGTGACGATGATATCGGTATCTCCGCTGTCCGCCCATTCGGACAGCTTCTGGCAAATAACGTCAAATTCGTCAGGGACAATCTCATAGTTGACTATCTCGCTGTCAAGTTCAGAGAAGATGTCCCTGATAATCTGGCCGCTTTCATCGTAACGCTGGCCGCGCGCTCCTTTATCACTGATGGTAAGTATGCTGACAGTTAGCATTATTGCGCACCGAAACAAGTTCCATTTTACCACAGATGTGATGAATAACAAAATGTAACAAAAATTTTATGGAAAATTAAGCAAATTCAGTCGTAAAGCCTTGACAAACGTGCTCGCTCCGTGTTATAAAGAGTGTTATAACGTGGTGAAAAGTGGGTACTAGTGGTAAATAGTGGAGTAATTGTCTGTCCGAGGGGTAAAAATGTTTTACGGTGAGTACAATTACAAGATTGACGAGAAGGGTCGGGTAGCGATACCGCCCAAGCTCCGCAGGGAACTGAAAGATGGTGTGGTCCTGTCTCCGGGGGCGGAAAAATGCATTAACGTGTACCCGCTTTCGGAATGGCGCAAGCTGGCTACCTCCCTTACCAGCGGTCCGCTGACCCCCAGCAAAATGAGAAGGCTGAAGCGGGCCATATTTGCCACTGCTTTCAACGTTGCCATTGATGGGCAGGGCAGGGTGGCCTTACCAGTACCACTGCGCGAACACGCTGAAATTCAGGAAGATATCGTCGTTACCGGAGCCAACAACTATCTGGAAATCTGGGATCAGGCTCTCTGGGAAGAAGAGAAAGCTTTCAGCCAGGAACAGGCCTGGCAGATTATAGAAAGCCTGGAGCGACGTGATGAGTCCAAGTAAGCAGTCCTCGAACCACATCCCGGTTATGATCGAGGAAGCAATGGAAGCGCTGGCGGTCCAGCCCGGCGGCCGTTACGTTGATTGCACGGTGGGCGGCGGCGGACATGCCCTGGAAATCTTGGAAGGCAGTTCCCCCGGAGGCCAGTTGCTGGGCATTGATGCCGACCCCGATGCCATAAAGGCGGCCCAGAAAAAACTTGAGGCATATAGGAATTCTATTCTCCTGGTGAATGATAACTTTGTTAACCTGCAGACAAGCTGCATTAAATATGATTTCTTTCCGGTGCATGGTATCTTATTTGACCTCGGCCTATCCTCAATGCAGCTGAATGGGAGTGGACGCGGTTTCAGCTTTCAACATGATGCTCCACTTGATATGCGTTTCAATCCCGAGCAGGGGACAACTGCTGCTGATATAGTCAATACCTCATCGGAAACGGAACTGGCACGCCTTATCCGTAACTATGGTGAGGAAAACCGAAGTCGCCAGATAGCGCGTCTTATCGTCCGTGAACGTCCCATCACTTCCACTCTTCACCTGGCCCGCATCGTAGAGAAGGCAGTAGGCCGGAGAACCGTTAGAATCCATCCAGCGACTAAGACATTTCAGGCGTTGCGGATTGCGGTCAACCTGGAGCTGGAAAACCTGGAGCTGGCACTGAAACAGGCAATTGAGCTTCTTGGTTATGATGGCAGGCTGGTGGTGATAAGCTACCATTCCCTGGAAGACCGCATTGTGAAACGCTTTATGCAGCAGGAAGCCAGGGGGTGTATCTGTCCTCCTGCCGCGCCGGTATGCGTATGCGGACACAAACCTCGGCTGAAGCTTATTCGCCGTCACGTAATTACTCCTTCTGAGGACGAGATACGAGACAATCCGCGAAGTCGCAGCGCCAAACTCCGGGTGGCCAAGCGTCTGCTTGAAAAGGATGATTGCGCAGCCACCGAGGAGCTGGAAATTCTCTGGGCGGAGACAAAAGCCAGGGCCTGGAGAAGGCCGGCGCTGTTGCGCAAACTGGAGATGGTATTTGCCATGGCCTGAACTGGCCAGGGATAGAAATAACGCCCGAAAGTGCGTGTCTGGAAAGGTGAACAGGATGGAGTCAGTACAGCCATTAAGATGGGGAGCTGGTGGCGCAGGAATAGGCACCACTATGGCTGATATGAAGCTAAAAATAGCCGAACACCTGATAAATCTGGCTGATTTCTACCGACAGGACGGGGTATACAGCATTATGGCGGAAACCAAAGTTGGCGCCAGAAGAAGAAGTGACCTCGTCAATAAATTAAGGGTTGTCTTTTCCCTGTCCTGATACTATTTGGGGCAGACTAAGGGTTATGGTAAAGGAGGTTCTGGAAATGTGAATAATAACAGAACTTTAATAATCCACATTTATGGAAAAGGAGGGCTAGATGAAAAATCGAACTGTAGCGGCAATTGATGTTGGTACCACCAAAGTATGCACGGTTGTAGCTGACATGAATGAAGGCGGCACACCACGCATTGTTGGTGTTGGCATTGCACCATCAGTTGGCCTGCATAAGGGTCTGGTGGTCAACATCAATGAGGCCAGAGAGTCAATCAGAGAGTCAGTAAAGAAAGCGGAGCAGTCAAGTAACTACAGAGTGGAGTCAGCCTATGTCGGTGTGACTGGGCGCCATGTTACCTCGCTGAACAACCGAGGTGTGGTGGCCATAACGCGGAACGACCGCGTGGTGCGCACCGATGACCTGAAGCGTGTTCTCGCCTCGGCGCAGAGCCTGAAGGTCCCCAGCGACCGAAAACTCCTCCACGTTATTCCGCGAGCGTATGCCGTTGACGGACAGGCGCATGTCAAGAACCCCATTGGCATGCATGGTTTCCGGCTTGATGTGGAGACCCATGTTATCACCGCGGCCGTGACTTCAATACAGAACCTGATTAAGTGCATCCGCAGCATCGGTATTGATATTGAGGACCTCGTTCTCGAACCACTTGCCAGCAGCGAGGCGATACTGACTCCAGATGAGAAGGAAGTCGGCGTTATTCTGGCCGACATCGGCGGCGGAACCACTGATATCGCGGTCTTCAAGGAAGGCAGCATCTGGCATACCTCAATATTACCGGTCGCTGGTTATCAGCTTACCAGGGATGTATCCATCGGTCTGGGCCTGCCTTTTGATGTTGCTGAGGAAATGAAGAAACGATATGGCAGTGTGATGCCCGTCTACGAAGGCAGGACTGAGGATACCACCGCGATATCTCAGGATGGACATGGCGTTTCATATCAGGATCTGTGCGATATCATCCGCGCCCGCATTGAAGAAATCATGAAGCTCATCCTGCTTGAGCTACCCAACTCCGAATATGAAACCCTTGTTCCGGCTGGGCTGGTTCTCACCGGTGGTAGCTCCAACCTGGCAGGCATCTCCACCCTGGGGCGTGAGATACTGCAGCTCCCGGTCAGAGTTGGCGCTCCGTCCGATATGGAAGGCATCGCCGATGTTCTCTGCGACCCGTCATACGCGACCAGCGTCGGCCTGCTGCTCTGGGGAATCAAACATGAGCGCAGCCCGAACTGGACGCGCTGGAACTTTGGCTCGGCTATCCGACGTATGGCTCTACGGTTGAAGGGCCTGTTCGGCTAGTAAATCCAGCATGTAAATCTGAAATTAGTGAAACAAGGAGGGGGAAATGGCAAAGTCAAGTTTTGTGGCGAACCCAGCCAAAATCAAGGTTGTCGGCTTGGGTGGTGGCGGCAGCAATGCGATAACCCGCATGGTCCGGGAAGAAATCCAGGGTGTGGAATTCATTGCCATGAATACCGATGCCCAGGCCTTGGCGGTTACTGAAGCGCCAATAAGAGTTCAGCTTGGCGAAAAATTGACCAGAGGATTGGGTGTTGGCGGCGACCATAACCTGGGTCAGAAAGCTGCTGAGGAAAGTCGTGAAGAGCTCAGTGAGCTTGTCAATGGTGCGGATATGGTGTTCGTTACCTGCGGTATGGGTGGTGGCACCGGCACCGGCGCTGCGCCCGTTGTGGCGGAGATTGCCAAGCAGAGTGGCGCCCTGACCATCGCCGTGGTCACCAAGCCATTCAACTTTGAAGGTGTCAATCGCACGCAGGTGGCCAATGAGGGTATCACCAGGCTGATGGGTAAAGTTGATACCCTGATAATCATTCCCAACGACAAGCTGCTGACACTCTGTGACCAGAAGACGGGTGTGGACAGCGCCTTCAAGCTGGCGGACGATGTTCTCAGGCACGGCGTTCAGGCTATCGCTGAGGTTATCACTACTCCCGGGCTGATTAATCTGGACTTCGCCGATGTAAAATCCATCATGAAGGACGCCGGGCCGGCCTGGATGTCAATCGGTCATGGTTCAGGTCAGAATCGCGCCGTGGACGCAGCTAAACAGGCTCTGGCCAGTCCGCTACTGGATGTCTCCATCAATGGCTCGAAAGCGGTCCTCTTCAACGTGGTCGGCGGCACCAGCCTCACCCTGTTTGAGGTGAATGAGGCGGCTGACGTTATCCGGCAGGCAGTGGACCCTGAGGCCAATATCATCTTCGGCGTTGCTCATGATCCAGAGATGGACAATGATGTCCGGATCACCTTGATTGCCACCGGATTTGTCGCCAAACTGGGCCTGACCGGAGCCGGGCAGGAGGATGAACTGACTCAGATGCTCAAAGGCATCAAGAGCGAAGATGAACTGGATGTTCCTTCTTTCCTGCGTCGTCCTATGGTCAGTCATCGGCGGCAGGCGATTACTCCGGCCATGAAACCGGTGCAACCACCGCTGATGAAGGAAACCTCTGAATCAAAAACACGGTAGCGGTTGAATCGGAGTTATAACAGCAGAAGATAGCCACTTCCCGGTGCCAACAGGAACGGTATACGGGGCCAGCCGTAGTTGAACCGGGGAGTGGGGTGTGATACATTATAGACAGGAGCAAACAGGCGTGGCTTCAAACGGAGTTGCAGGCTACTACAATGGAAAGAGCAAGGACCGCAGCGGCAACGGGCTCAGGTTTGCTTATTGTCCTCACTGCAGTAAGAAAGGACTGTACAAAGTGGCCCGCAGGTATGAGCGTTGCCGGTGTTGCGGATTGCATCGGGTGCTATTGCCGGGGCAGGATTTCTGATTATCTGGGTCCTTGGGAATAGAGTAGCTACCGGCTATTAACCGGATGGCCGAGTTTGTGTTTTGTTGACAATTATCCCTCGCAATATTTATCCTTTATATATAACGCCTCTTGTTGGAATGGCGTTGAAATCAGAAATTATTAGCAATTTAGCATGCGAGTTATTGCTGGAAGAGCGAAGGGGCATCAGCTCAAAGCACCCAGAGGAACTCTAATCCGTCCCGCCACAGATTTGGTTAAGGGGGCCATTTTTTCTATTCTGGAAAATATAACGGACGACTGGTCGCAGGTGCTTGACCTGTTTTCCGGCAGTGGGCAACTCGGTATAGAAGCACTAAGTCGTGGGGCGGGCTGGGTTGATTTTGTTGAACGGGAACCGCGGTGTTGTGCTATAATAAAACAGAATCTGGAAAAAACGGGCTTTTCCAGTCAGGCGCATGTTTATCAGTGCAGCGTTAACAAGGCAATTTCCTTTCTGGAGAAGGAGTATAATATCGTTCTGATGGACCCTCCTTATTCTGATTCGTCAATCGGAGACCTGATAAATAAATTAGCCGAATCCAAGCTGGTCGGGGATAGTTCAGTAGTAGTAGTGACGCGCTCATCTCTGCTTCCATTCAATGACACGTACGCTGCTTTGCGTCTTCTTAAGGAGCACCGTCACGGTGATAGCTGTATCGCCGTATTCCATAAGGGAGGTACACAGTGACCGTAGCCGTTTATCCGGGAACCTTTGACCCGATTACCAACGGCCATCTTGATATCGTGCGGCGGGCGGTCAAGTTATTTGACCGGATAATAATCGGAGTATACAAACAATCAAACAAGCACCTTATCTTTACCACTGAGGAAAGAGTAGAACTGGTCAGGAAGGCAATAGGCAGTTTAGCCAACGTTGAGGTGAAATCGTTCAGCGGGTTGACGGTTGATTTCGTCAGGAATGAGAAAGCGCAGGTCATGATCCGAGGCCTGAGGATGAATGCCGATTTTGAAAAAGAATTTGAGATGGCGTTGATGAACCGCAAACTGGCTCCAGACCTGGATCTGCTCTGCCTGATGGCAAGTCAGGAATACCAGTTTCTCAGTTCCAGCCTGCTGAAAGAGGTAGCCCGACTCAATGGGAATATCAATGACCTGGTGCCGAAGCATGTGGCTGAAGCTTTAAAAAAGAAAGTTCATGTGACAAGTAGCGAGCAATAGAATATCAGGCGCTTTTTAACCGAAATCCACCATTTTCAGGCAGGAAAGGAGGTATATATGGCGTACAAGATTACGGAGGAATGCATCAGTTGTGGAGCGTGTGAGCCCGAGTGCCCGAATGAGGCCATCAGTGAAGGGGAGACCATCTACCAGATTAACGCCAATAAATGCACTGAATGCGTCGGCTCACATGATTCTTCGCGATGCGCCGAAGTTTGTCCGGTTGATGCCTGCGTGGCTGATCCGGGTCACAAGGAAAGCCGTGAGCAGCTTCTGGAAAAATGGAAGAAGTTGCATCCGGGAGAAACTCCGGCAGGTTCCTAGTAGTAAATTGACATAAAGTACCAAACCAGAGGTCAGAAATAACAGCTGGGGGCTACGGGATACTGAATTCACAGAACCGTAGCCCCCAGCTCTAAATAATTGATACAGGCTTATAATAATCCAGTCCTACTGGAAAAAAGAGCGCACCGAGTCGAATTCCTCGGGTAGCAGTGCCAGCACCATGGGGAAGTAGTCCAGCAGAAAATTGGCCAGGGCTGATTCCGCAATGAGGTCGGATATGCCCAGAAATTTGGTCCAGACGGCCAGCAGGGCGCCACAGAATATGCCGCCCATTATGAGACCTAAAAGTGCCCCACCAAGCCTGTTCACCCAGCCAAGCAGCACGATTGAAGCCAGCCATTTTAGAACGCCGGCGATTATGCTGGCGACTAGTATGGCAGCGATGAGTATTATAGCGAAAGCAACCACCCGCGCCAGTGTCTCTTGAGGGATAAAGGTGAGTCTGTCTGCCAGGGCAACATAAAAGCGTCCCGCCAGAATGATGCCGACGATAACGCCGGCCAGTGTCAGCACCGCTTTAATGACGCCGATTTTCAGGCCGGTGAAGGCGGCAATACCGATAATCACGATGATGGCGATGTCAAGCAAGCTCATAGCCTACCCTGTTTAATAATTATTAAAATATTACCATATTAATATCATTCGTAGTGCAGCGCGTCAATGGGGTTGAGCCGGGCGGCCCTCATTGCCGGCCATAAGCCGGAGGCTAGGCCAATGAATAGCGAAACCATGAAGGCCAGCAGGATTATATCAGCGGAGACAGTCGCCCCCAGGTGGAAGCCACCGATGTCTATCTGAGAAATAGCCCAGGACAGGAGCCAGCCTCCAGTGATGCCAATACCCCCACCAATGAAGCCCAGGGTGGCGGCTTCTATCAGGAATTGGAGCAGGATATCACGTCGTTTGGCTCCCACCGCTTTGCGGATGCCAATCTCCCGTGTCCTTTCCGTTACCGATACCAGCATGATGTTCATGATGCCGATGCTGCCCACCAGCAACGAGATACTGGCAATGGAGCCCAGGACGATGGAGAATATCCCCGTTACCTGACCGACGATTTCCAGAACCTGTTCCTGGCTGACCACGGCAAAATCATCTTTATCGTCGCCCTTCAGATTGTGCCGCCGGCGCAAGATGGATTCAATTTCTTCGGTTACCGCTTCACTGTCTTCCAGGTCGGTCAGCTGAAAGTTTATCGAAGCCACGGCATCCTGGCCGGTGGCGGTCTGCTGGGGGAATAAACGTGCCTGATAGGTGGTGATGGGCACAATCACTATTTCGTCAAAGCTGACGCCAAACATGGCGCCGCCTTTGGCTTCCAGCACCCCGATAACAGTAAACCGCTGTTTCTTCATCTTTACCTGCTTCCCCACCGCATCATCGTCACCGAACAGGTCTTCGGCAATATCACTGCCCAGAACTACCACGTTGGCTCGTTGTGCTACATGATGGTCGGTAAAAAACTGCCCGGACGCTATCGAATATTTCATAACGTCCAGATATTCGGGAGTTGCTCCATGAAGTAGTCCACTCTTGGTTTCGCTGCCAGCCGTTACGGTGATGAAATTCTCGTTTACCGGCACGATGTTTTCAATGCCATGTATATTCTCCAGGGCGCGGGCGTCTTCCATGGTCAGCGAGGGTGCAGCATATGCTGGAGACATGGAAAAACCTCCTTCCACCTCTGGGTTAACGGGCATTATCGTGAGTACATTGGTGCCCAATTCCTCATAAGCGGAGGTAATGGTAGCCTCAGCGCCTCTGGCCACTGACATGAGGGTGATAACTGAGCCCACACCGATGACGATGCCGAGCATGGTCAGCGAAGACCGCAGCTTGTTGGCGAACAACGACCTGATGGCAATAACTATGGAATCAATAAATTTCACCCATGTCTCCTGCTATTCATTTGTCGTCAGTTCTCAACGCCCTTTCGCTTGCTTACGGCGGTATTATTGTTTTTCACTTTTTCATCGCTGATAACCCTGCCGTCCAGCAGGCGTATTATGCGCTGCGTCTGCATGGCCACGTCCGGTTCATGCGTGACCAGAATCACGGTAATCCCTTCCTTATGAAGCTGGAGGAAAATGCGGATAATTTCTGTGGTGGCGGAGCTATCCAGATTGCCCGTGGGCTCATCAGCCAGGATGAGCGAGGGCTGGTTCACCAGGGCCCGGGCAATGGCGACACGCTGCTGTTCACCGCCGGACAGTTCGGTGGGCTTATGGGTTGCCCGTCCCCCCAGTCCGACTCTTTCCAGTGCTTCCAGGCTGCGCTTGTGCCGCTGCCCACCGCCGCTGTAGATTAAAGGCAGTTCCACATTGGACAGCGCCGAAGCCCGTGGCAGCAGGTTGAACGTCTGGAAGACGAAGCCGATTTTCTTGTTTCTCAGCTCGGCGAGCTCGTTATCATTCAGATGGCTGGCATCCACACCTTCCAGTATATATCGGCCGGCGGTAGGTTTATCCAGAAAGCCGATGATATTCATCAGCGTTGACTTGCCGGAACCAGACGCCCCAACGATGGCCACCATCTCTCCCTGTTTGATGGTCAGGTCTATGCCCCTCAGTGCCGGAACCTCAATCTTGCCCATCCGATATATTTTGGTGATATGGTCAAACTCTATCATCCGGTGCTCCCAGTCTTTAAAATTTCAAATAAATTAAATAGCGTTAGCTTACTCGCGTTGCTACGGGCGTTTACCGGTGGCGAGAACCGTCTCTCCAGCCTCCAGGCCGCTGATGATTTCCGCGTTGAAGCCGTCGCTGACGCCAACCACCACCGGTCTTTCTTCCAGGTCTTTACCAATGAGAACATTGACGATGGAATTACCATTGCTATCTTCGCTGATGGCGCGGTCAGGCACCAGCAGGACATCGCTCCGGCTGACCAGAACGATATCAGCTTCGGCACTCATGCCGACCATCATGCCTGAGCCCTCCGGGACATCAAGCTTAATTTTAACTTGGTAGACGATGACACCGCCCACCTCTAATGGAGTCGGGTACACGGTGGTGACTATGCCGGTGAATTCCTTGTCGGGCAGGGCGTCAAGGGTTATAATCGCCTCCTGACCCACCACCACTTCCGGGATATCGATTTCATCGACTTCCACGACCAGTTCCATTATGGTGGGGTCAATCAGGTTGATAATCCGCCGTGGCGACATCGTTGGTGAGGGCATCACATCACCTTCTTCGGCGGTGAGGCTGGCCACTATGCCGTCGAACGGCGCGGTGATAACCGCCTCCGTCAGGTCTTTCTCCGCCTGTTCCAGAGACTGACGCGCCAATGCCACTGACTGTCGGGCCTGCTCAACAGAAGCTTTCGCGGCCTCCACCTGTAGTTTGCTTAGGGCAATGTCTTTACTTTGTTCATCAAGATTTTCCTGGGCCTGTGCCTCCGCCAGCACTGCCGCCTGCAGCTGCATCTTGGCGATGGCTACCTCTTCGGTGTCATAAGCATATACCTTGGCGTCCAGCACCGCCTCCGCTGCGTCCAATCTTGCCTGCGCGTAGGCCACTGTGGCCGCAGATAGACCTTCGTCCAGTACGTACTGCAGGAATGCTTTGGCGTTTTCAACGTCTTTCTTGGCCGTTTCAATATCCGGCCAGGTGTATATATCCTGGGTTTCATCAACATGATGCTCGGCTGACTTCACGTTTATTTGCGCTTGGTATAGAGCCAGCTCCAGCGCCTCTTGCTGGTCCAGAACAGTATCAAGGTTATATTCAGCTGTTTTCTGGCTCAGCTCCGCCTGGGTGAGTGCGACCGTGACTTGGGTAAGCGCATATTTGGCCTGGTCCCTGGCCAGTTCCAGTGCATCGGTTTCAAGCTCCGCCAGAATATCACCCTTGGTCACCTGGTCGCCTTCCTCAACATATATCTCAGCGATGCGACCGCCAGCACCAAAGCTGAGGTTGGCATCCTCTGCAGTCTTTATGTTGCCACTGCCGCTGACGGAAACCAGAATATCCCCTCTGCCTACTTCAACGTACGGCTCTGTCTCCTCTTTACTTTCTCCCAGGGGATTACAGGCGGTAACCGCAGTTATTACGACCAGAAGCAGTATGGTGGTTATAATACGGATTTTTTTCATGTTATGCCTCCCGGATAACTACATAGTACCTTGCTAATGATTTCACTTTATCGATTGGTTACCTTCTGGTGTTTCTTCTCCCATCTATCCAGCAGGGCAGGGAACTCCTTCTCCAGAAAAGTATACACATCAAGCATTTCCTCCAGCCATGTTCTGGTAACCGGGGTCTTATCGCCAAGTAGTCCCAGTCCATGTTCGGCAAGCTGCCGAACCATTTTAATCTCCTCGGTAAGTCCTCTACCTACCATGTGCTGCCAGGCATCGGAGCGCAGTCGAAAATAGTCGTGCCTGACGCCGGGCAGGCTGATACGCTCGATAAGGCCCAACTGGATGAGGAGACGAGTCATGGTGCTGATGGAACCCTTGCTGGCCATTAAGGCTTTGGTAATCTGCTCTGTGGACTGGTGCGGTGGGTCAGAAATGAGAAGCCAGCCCAGAATACGACCGGCCATGCGCGGCATGCCCGTTTGTTCGAAAACTATGCCCACTTCCTCGGCAAACTGTTTGTCTTTCGCTTGTAGCTTGTCTTCCATCCACGCACACCCGTTCTATTTCCTCGCCTGTATTATAATGTGTATAGAACGTTTTGTCAAGACTGAACATATTGAATATTACAAAATTAATAAAAATTTAGCATGCACGTGGAGTGTGGCAGCGAATTACTGCTGGTTATTTGCCCAGTTCCTTGGCCCGGTGGTAGGCAGCGGCGACGGCCTGTTGGACCAGGTTTTTAAAATTTCCGTCCTCGAACTGCTGGAGAGCAGCGGCGGTGGTACCCCCGGGGGAGGTTACCATGCGGCGCAGTTCGGCGGGGGATTTACCGGACTTCTTCAGCAGTTGTCCGGAGCCGAGCATGGTCTGAAGCACCAGCTCCTGTGCCGTGTCTTCGGTAAAACCGAGGCTGACCGCAGCCTCAGTGAGGCACTCGACAAAGAAGAAGAAGTAAGCCGGACCACTGCCGCTCACGGCGGTGGCCATGTCAAGGTACCCCTCGTCAGCGACAAAGATTTCCCGGCCCATGGTGCTCAGTATGGATCGGGCTTGCTCTTTCTGCGTCTCGGTTACTTCTGGAGTGACTGTCCACACGCTTATGCCTTCACCAATCTGGGCGGGGGTGTTGGGCATCACCCGGACTATCTGTCCATGGTCAATGCTTTTACATAAAGTGTCTATTCTGGCGCCGGCAATGATGGAGAGGACAAGCTGGCCCGATTTGATCCCGCCTTTCAGGTCCGGCATTATCTCGGGCAGGTTCTGCGGTTTGATGGCCAGAATAATAACGTCGCCATTTACCGCTGCCTCACGGTTGCTATCGGTAACCGATACCTGATAGGTCTGTTTCAGGTGCTGACGCCGCTCATCTTTGACGTCGCTGACCCAGATTGTCTGCGGGGTACTCAGGCCGCGGTTCAACACGGCCGACAGTATTGCCTCCCCCATCGCCCCGCCGCCGATAAAAACTATCTTCACCTTGATTCACTCCTTACTTCACCACGAAGTTTATCAGTCTGCCAGGTACATATACCTGTTTCAGGACTTTCTTGCCTTCTAAATAGGCGTTGGCTTTGATGGCTTTCTCCTGGAGCAGTTGTGGCAGCTCGTCTTCGCTTACAGAAGCGGGCACGGTGATACGGTCGCGCAGCTTGCCATTGACCTGTACCACCAGCGTTACCTCTTCATCCTTGGCTAGTTTCTCGTCCCACTGCGGCCAGGGCTGGTTGTGGATGCTGTAAGGGCGTCCCGTTCTCTCCCACAGTTCTTCAGTGAAGTGGGGGGCAGTGGGTGCTAGGAGCCTCAGCAGGATATCGATTGACTCTTCCCACGCTGGGGAAGCAACTAAGCTGGCCTCCTTCATTCTGGCTAAGTGGTTGGTGTATTCCATCAGCGCCGAGAGCATGGTATTGAAGCGGAATTTTGCCATGTCCTGGGTTACCCGCCTGATGGTCTGGTGAGTAATACGCGGTAACTCGTTCGGTTTCTTATCCCGTGTCCTGCTGTCTGTTGCCGCCGGGGCAATTTTTTCTTCATAAGGCTCAAGCACCAGCTGCCATATTCGGCTCAGCCAGCGGCTGATGCCGCTGATGCTGCTGTCATTCCATTCCCCGCCCTGGTCCCAGGGCGCCAGGAACATGAGGTAGGCACGGACCGTGTCCGCCCCCAGCTCAGATACATATGCGTCCGGGGTAATCACATTGCCGAGTGATTTGCTCATTTTCTGTTTCTCGGCGATGATAATTCCCTGGTTGAACAGGCGGGTGAACGGCTCATCGAAGTCGACTATTCCCATGTCGCGCAGTGCCTTGACGAAGAAACGGGAATAGAGCAGATGCATCACGGCGTGCTCGGCGCCGCCGGTATACAGGTCTACTGGCATCCAGAACTTGATTTTTTCATCGTCAAAGGGGGCATTATCAACGCCGGGGCTGGTATAGCGCAGGAAGTACCATGAGGAGCACATAAAGGTATCCATGGTATCCGTCTCGCGTTTGCCGGGACCGCCGCAACGCGGGCAGGTGGTGTTGACGAACTGTTCATGATATTTCAGCGGCGATTCGCCGGTGGGTCGGAATTCAGCGTCTTCAGGTAGCAGCACCGGCAGGTCTTTTTCCGGGACGGGGACTATACCGCATTTATCGCAGTAGACCATTGGGATGGGCGCGCCCCAGTAACGCTGGCGCGAGATGAGCCAGTCACGAAGTCGGTAGCTGATAGTCCGCTTGCCCCACTTCTTCTCTTCAAGGAAATCCGAGATAGCCTCAATACCCTGCTTGCTGGGCAGGCCGTTGAACTGCCCTGAGTTCACCAGGGCTCCTTCTTCAATATAGGCCTCTTCCAGTTCCTCGCTCTGCCAGCCCGGCGGCGCGATTACCACGGGTATGGGGATATCATACTTCCTGGCGAATAGAAAATCGCGCTCATCATGGGCCGGCACGCCCATTACCGCCCCTGTGCCGTAGCTCAGCAGCACATAGTCGGCAATCCATATAGGGACTCTCTCCCCGTTCAGGCGGTTGGTGCAGTAGGCACCGGTGAAGACGCCGTCCTTTTCCTTCTCGGTGGACAGCCTTTCTATCTCGCTGAGACGCCTTGATTTCTCAATGTAGGCGTCAACCTCAGTTTTTCGGTCTGGCGTAGTCAACGCGGAGACCAGCGGGTGCTCGGGGGCGAACACCATGAAGGTAACGCCGAAGGTGGTGTCCGGGCGGGTGGTAAAGACCCGTATCTCTTTCTCCGGGACGCCGCTGTGGTCAAGGGCAAAGGATATCTCCGTGCCCTCGCTTCTACCTATCCAGTTGCGCTGCATTATCTGAATGCGCTCCGGCCAGTCAATGCTGTCAAAGTTCATCAGTTCATCGGCGTATCTGGTGATGCGGAAGAACCACTGCTCAAGGTCGCGGCGGATAACGGCGGCGCCGCAGCGCTCGCAAAAGCCGCCGCCCAGCACCTGCTCATTGGCCAGCACGGTCTGGCATTGCGGGCACCAGTTCACCGGCGCCTTGCCCCGATAGGCTAGGCCGGCTTCGTACAGCTTCAGGAAAAACCATTCTGTCCACTTGTAGTATTCGGGAAGGCAGGAGACCACCTCACGACTCCAGTCATAGATAGCACCGATGCTGCGGAGCTGGCGGCGCATGTTCTCAACGTTCTGCATTGTCCAGGTGAAGGGGTGTATACCACGTTTTATAGCGGCGTTCTCGGCGGGGAGGCCAAAGGCATCAAAGCCCATTGGGTGCAGCACATTATAACCCTGCATGCGCTTGAAGCGGGCATGGACATCTGACGGCGCCATGGCATACCAGTGCCCGATGTGAAGGTCTCCAGACGTGTAGGGGAACATAGTCAGCGCATAATATTTCGGTTTCGGTTCATCCTCGCTGACCTCGTAGAGTCTGTCCTTTTCCCATCGCTGCTGCCATTTCCGCTCGATTTCCTGCGGGCTGTATTTGTCTATCATCAATCCTCCGCTGCCGGAACGCTATCCAAACGCGTGAAGACGCCCTAAATGGATTAAAGAAAGGAATATTGCGAAAAGAGGGGTGTTAACCCCTCTAAAGGCACCCCTTCCTTGGCAGTTCACTACATAAGTCTAGCTCAATTGACAGAGGCTCGTCAATAAGCTGATTTCTGCTCGGTCCGGGGGCACTAAAAACCGAGAGACTGGACGTCGCTAGCTAACTATCCAGTCTCCCTTTTATTTCTGACTTTATAATATTGGGATTTATTTAAGCTTTTCCGATTCGGAACATTTTCGTGCCGCATGAGGGGCATACGCCTTGGGTCGCCGGTTTGCCGTTCTTCATCTTAATCGGCCTGGCGTCTTTCATTTCCCTCTTGGCGCGACACTTAACACAATAGGCCTGCATAATATCCCTCCTTTTGTTTAGTAGGATTAGTAGCAAGGATAAACTATTCCCACCGTGTTGTCAATAGCCACAGCGGGTAAAAAGGCATAAATTTGAGAGTAACAAGGCAAAATAGTCCTGTAGACTGGCCCCATTGCCTAGCTGGCTGCTATCCCTTGGCCTTACAGTTGTCCGCAGCCAGTTTTTTGCGTCAAAGGCATAAATTGCTCACAAGGCAGAATATCAACTATAATTAGTGGATTCGGGGTATCAAGTGACGTTAAAAATCGCACTCATAATTCTGGGCACGATTATTCTTATACTCGTGCTGATCAGGGTAGCCAGAAAGTCTAAAAGTATGCCGGCGCCAGCCTATATCGGGCGGGGACTGGACAGTGGCTTCCGTCGCTTTTTTCAGTCGCCCGAGGCGATTATCGTGCGCAGCGGCGTCAAATTGGGAATGACCGTTATGGAGCTTGGCTGCGGCAGCGGTGCCTTTACCACCTATTTTGCCAGAGCCGTGGGCAGCGAGGGCAGGGTATACGCCGTGGATATTCAGCCGGCAATGCTGCGACAGCTTGAGCGCAAGCTGGCCAAGACGCAAAACCGGGACATCAAGAATATTGAGCTGAAAGAGGCGAGTGCCTATGAACTACCTTTCGCTGATGATTTTTTCGACCTTGTTTGCATTGTAACCGTGCTTATGGAGATTCCAGATAAGGGTCTGGCCCTGCGTGAGGTGAGAAGGGTGCTTAAGCCGGGTGGTGCTCTGGCGGTAACCGAGTTTTTCCCCGACCCTGATTACCCGTTCCGCTCCACGGTAGTTAAACTGGGCGTTCAGGAAGGATTCATTTTAGATGACAGTCAGGGCAGTTTCTGGCACTACACGGCACGGTTTAAAAAACCGCCCTCTGACTGATAGCGAGGATTAAGGACTGCGATTTATGCGGAGGTCGACCGACAGAGTGTTTTACGGGTGGGTGGTGGTCATCGTTTTTCTGGTGATTGGCACCACGCTCTACGGGATACATTTCTCCTTCGGTCTGTTTTTCAAGTCAATTGAAGCTGAATTTGACCTGACGAGGGCGGCAACCTCTACCATATTATCCGTCAATATGTTGCTGGCCGCTCTGTGTTCTATCCTTGCCGGCTGGTCTATGGATCGCCATGGGCCGAGGTTTGTGGTGCTCCTGATGGGTATTTTTACCAGCCTGAGCCTGGTGTTGACCAGCCTGACCGATTCTTTGTGGCAGCTGTTCATTACCTACAGCCTGCTGCTTGCCCTGGGCACGGGCCCAATCTATGTGGTGCCGATGTCAGCCGTGTCCAGATGGTTTGATAAGAAGCGCGGGCTAGCCATGGGGCTTTCCAGCATGGGAATTGGGCTGGGCACAATGGTCATGGCACCGTTTGCCACCTATCTCATCACCAATTACAACTGGCATACCGCCTATCTGGTGATAGGGCTGATTGCCTGTGTAATAGTTGTGCCTTTGAGCAGGCTCCTGAAGAAAGACCCGGCTGAAATTGATGCGCTGCCCGATGGCGCAGGTAGGACTCATGGTACGTTGCCGGCTGGAGGTGTGACGATGGCCCCGGTTCAATCATCTCTCCTGTCGATTATCCGAAATCGTAATTACTGGCTCATTGCTTTCATTCATTTCTTTTTCGCGGCCTGCGTATTCTTTGTTTTTTCACATCTGGTGCCACATATCACCGATATTGGCTTTGCCCCAATAGAGGCTGCCCTGGTAATCACCCTGCTCGGTGCTGCTTCAATTCCGGGCAGGGTGTTTATGGGTATCGCTTCCGATAGAATTGGCAGAAAAACAGCCTCAATTACCTGTACACTATTTATGGCGGTTGCCATCTATTGGCTGGTCTGGACTCGTGACCTGTGGGGCCTGTATTTATTTGCCGTTGTCTACGGCTTCTTCTATAGCGGTTTTGGTCCCAGTACGGCGGCTCTGATCAGCGATTCCTTTGACCTGGGGAATATCGGCACTGTTTTCGGGCTGCTGGAAGTAGGCATTGGCCTTGGCGCCGCGACCGGCGCCGCATTCGGCGGGTATATTTTTGATACCAGCGACAGCTACGAAGTGATGTTCTTGCTCATCACGCTGGCCCTGCTGGTGGCGGCTATACTTTTCACTCTGGTGAGGCGGAAAGATACGAATCTGAATCATCAATAGCGGCATTTGTATGTTATTATCAGGGTTCAAGGACAGGATATTTTACGGCTGGGTGATGGTGGCTACCTTCTGTATTGCCGGCTCCGCCATCTGGGGGATTCGCTTTTCCTTCGGCGTATTCTTCAAATCGCTGGAGAGCGAGTTCGCCCTGAGCCGTGCAGCCACGTCAGCCATCTTTTCCGCGTTTATGGTGCTGGGCAGCATATTCACCGTTCTGGGTGGCTGGGCACTGGACAGGTTTGGCCCACGGGTAGTCTTTCTGGTGATGGGAATCTGCACCGGTCTCAGCCTGCTGCTCACCGGGCAGGTGAGTGACCTGTGGCAGATATTCTTTACCTACAGTTTACTGCTGGCGATAGGCACCAGCGCCATCTACGTGGTGATAATGTCCACCGTTTCCCGGTGGTTTGAAAAGAAACGCGGCCTGGCCCTGGGCATAGCCAGCATCGGAGCCGGAATGGGCCCGCTGGTGGTGGCGCCTTTCGCTACCTATCTGATTTCTGCCTTTGACTGGCGGGGGTCTTTCACTGTCCTGGGTATCATTGCTCTGGTGATGGTGATACCGTTATCCCTGCTGCTGAGGCGGAACCCGCAAGAGGTTGGTTTGCTGCCTGATGGAGCTGATTTCTCCGCCAGCGAGACGGTGCCCCAGAAGCTGATGGTATCGGCGGATTATCTCTCCCCCCGGCAGGCGGTTAGAACCCGCAGCTTCTGGCTGATGCTGGGTACCTTTCTAATCTACTCCGCATATCTGTTAACCATCCTGACGCATCTGGTGCCACATGTGACCGACCTCGGTTTTTCCGCAGCGGAAGCGGCCGCTGTCCTCAGTGTAGCTGGCGGGGCAACGGTCGTCGGCAGGGTACTTCTGGGTATGACCTCGGACAGGCTGGGGAAGAAAAAGGCGGTGATGCTTGGCGCCGCACTTCATATCATCGCCCTGCTGTGTTTGCTCTGGGCACGGGAGCTATGGACGTTCTATATCTTTGCTTTCTTATTCGGGTTTGGCTGGGGAGGCATGGGGCCGGCCACGGCGGCATTAATCGGCAATACATTTGGGCTTGGACGACTGGGAGCAATTCTGGGTTTACTTGATGTCGGTTTCAACATCGGGGCAGCGATAGGCCCGGTGGTGGGTGGCCTTATTTATGACCTCAGGCAGAGCTATTTCCTGTCCTTTCTGCTGGGAATAGGCTTGTTACTGGCGACAATGGTGCTGGTATCTTTCATCAGGCCGGAGACGGGCAGGACGGCGGACAGCAGATAGGCGGTATCGTCAATAGGCGAACATAGAGACAGCGAGCTGGGCCAGCTTCATGGCGCCGCCCGGGATGATGCCCAGCAGCAGCACGCCGAGACAGCACAGGAACAGCGCCAGCCGCAGCGCTCCGGAAGAGGGCACCTTCTCTGTGGAAGCTGCCTCCCCCAACCACATCACCTTGACCACGCGCAAGTAATAATAGGCGGAGATGACACTGTTTATCACGGCGATTATCACCAGCCAGAGCAGGCCATGGTTCACGGCGGCGCTGAATATGTAGAACTTGGCCATGAAGCCCGCCGCTGGAGGCATGCCAATCAGCGAGATGAGACAGAGCGTCAGCGCCAGCGCCAGTAGCGGTGCCCTTTTGCCCATCCCTGAATATTGTTCAATGAGGTCGCTGTCCAGTTTACTGGATATGGCGATGATGGCGATGAAGGCGCCCATGTTAGTGAAGGCATAGCTGGCAAGGAAGAATAGGACGCCGCTCTGCCCCAGCAGGCTTCCACCAGACGCTAATCCCACGGCGGCCAGCCCCACCATAAGATAGCCGGCCTGAGCTATGCTGGAATACCCGAGCATGCGTTTGATATTGGTCTGCGGTATGGCGACGATATTGCCGATGGTCATGCTGAATACGGCCAGCGCGGCAAAGATATATCCCCAATGCAGGCTCAGCCAGGTGGGTGTGCCAAAGGCGGAGAAGAAGACGCGCAGGATAATGGCAAAGCCCGCCGCCTTGCTCGCCACAGACAGGTAGGCGGTGATGGGGGTCGGAGCGCCCTCATATACATCAGGCACCCACATCTGGAAGGGAACGGCGGCAATCTTGAAGCCGAAGCCGGCCACCAGCAGCACGACGCCCAGCAGCAGTCCCGGGCTGGCCAGAAGTGTCATCGGCGGCATTGTCTGTATAACCTGGGCAATCTCGGCAAGCTGCGTTTTGCCGGTGAAGCCGAAGACAAGTGCCATTCCGTAGAGCAGCACCGCCGAAGCAACGGCTCCCAGCAGCAGATATTTAAGAGATGCCTCGGTTGATTTCCTGTCCTTCAGGAAACCGACCAGCACATACAGGGAGATGCTGGCCAGCTCCAGAGCGATGTAGATGGCAATCAGGTTGGTGGTGGCGGCCATCAGCATCATACCGAGCGTGGCCAGGAGCACCAGGGCATAATATTCACCCTGAAATCTGGAGAACTTGCTTACGTAGTCGGTGGAGGAGAGTATCACCAGAAAGGCAATGCCCAGAAAGAGCATTTTGAAAAACAGGGCGAAGCCATCCACGGCCAGCATATTATTGAAGATGGCCGGGTAGCTGCCGCCCCACATGGCGATGGTAACCCCGCCGGCGATAACCAGGCCGGAAATGCTGACCTGCGCCAGCCACCGCTTCCGCTCAACGAATAAGTCAAGCAGGATGACGATGGCGGCGGTGACCACCATCGTTATCTCCGGTATGAACAGGGCCAGGTTCAATCTCTACTCCTTGACATCATTCTAGCCACCTAAAAGCCCGACAATGGGCGAAATCCCGAGCTTAATAACATCAGTGAGAATGGCTGGATAGATACCTACCAGCATAATCACCGCTATAAAAGCGAACATATATACTCTCTCCAGAACATCAGCGTCAGCCGTGCCGTTGTATGCTTCCAGCGGCGGGCCGTAGAAAACGCGCTGCAGCATCCAGAGGATATAGCCGGCGGTAACCACCACGCCGAGCACACCCAGAAGAGTGTAAACCTGTATTCCGGGCACCAGCGAGGATGAAAAACTGCCGACGAAGACCAGAAATTCGGCGGCGAAGCCGCTGGTGCTCGGCAGGCCCAGGGAAGCCAGTCCAGCAATGGAGAAGACCACGGTGATAATCGGCACCTGCCGCGCCAGTCCGCCAAGCCTGCGCAGGTCGCGCTCATGGGTGTTATGCATCACCAGCCCGACCATGGCGAAGAGCAGCCCGGTGACCACTCCGTGGCTGAACATCTGCAGGGCGGCACCGACCATGCTCACCTTGCCCAGGGCGAAAATGCCCAGCAGCACGTAGCCCATGTGGCTGATGCTGCTGTAGGCGATGAGCCTCTTGAAATCGTTCTGCCGCAGCGTAACCGCGGCCCCGTAAAGGACACCGATAATCGCCAGTATGACCAGTATGGGGGCGTACTGCTGTGCCACCGGTGGGAACATGGTGACGCAGAGTCGAATCATGCCATAGCCGCCCATCTTGATGAGCACGCCGGCCAGCATGACGCTGACCGCGGTTGGCGCATCGGTATGGGCGTCGGGCAGCCAGGTGTGGAACGGGAAAACAGGCAGCTTGACGGCGAAGCCGATGAGGAGCAGCCAGAAGATTGGCGCCGCCGGCATTATAGACTGCACCAGGCCAAGTCCTCTCTGGCCTATCTCCGGCATACTCAGGCTACCGGTGGTGAAGTACAGGCTCAGGATGCCGGCCAGCATAAAGGCGCTGCCGAAGAGGGTGTACACAACGTATTTGATGGCGGAGTACTCCTTGCGCCCCGCCCCCCAGATGTTTATCAGGAAGTACATCGGGATGACCTCAATCTCCCACATGATGAAGAAGAGCAGCAGGTCCAGGGAGAGGAAGACGCCCAGGATGCTCGTTTCCAGAAGCAGGAGCCAGGCGAAATACTCGCGCACCCTCAGGTGAATCTTCCAGGAGATAAGCACCGCCAGAAAACCCAGGAAAGCGGTGAGCACCATCAGCGGCAGGCTCAGGCCGTCCACGCCCAGATGGTAGTGGGCATTTATCGGGGCAATCCACAGTGCCTTTTCCTCAAACTGGATTAAACCAGCCGCCCCGGGCGACCGGTCGAAGAGGGCGAAGAGGATTATGGACAGGGCAAATGGCACAAAGGTGAAGATAGCCGCCGTCCAGCGTATAAGTCGGTCGCGACTGGCAAGCACAAAAGCAATGAGCACCGCGCCCGCCGCGGGCAGGAAGAGTATCATTGTCAGATAGCCCGAACCCATCATTAAATAAACCTCTTTTTAACCAAAGAAGTAAATCACGAAAACGATGGCCAGTATGCCGATGCCGATGAACAGCGCGTAGAGCTGGAGCTGCCCGGTCTGGGCACGTCTTATGGCCCTGCCACTGGCAATGGCACCATCGGCCACGCCGTTGACGGTTCCGTCAACGACCTTATTATCGAACTGCTCAAAGGCAGCGAAAAGTCCTTTGAGCAGGGCATTTCTCACGATCAGGTTCTCATAGAGTTCATCGAACCAGTACTTCTGGTAGAACAATGTATGGAGCGGCTTGAACATGCTGCCGATTTTTTCCGCTGAAATCCACGACTTGCTGTACATGGCGTAGGCGAGCAGAATTCCCAGCCCGGCTAGTATCAGCGATATCCAGGGGAGCGTCTGAGTGAAAGGGTGGAAAAGACCTTCAAGGAAACCCTGCGTATGGCCGTGCCCCATGAAGGCGCCGAAGTGCCCGGTCACGTTCCAGAGTCCGGAGAATATGGATAATACTGCCAGAATCATCAGGGGTATGGTCATTACCCTTGGGGACTCGTGTGGTTGTCCGTGATGGCTGTCATGTCCGTGTGCGTTCGGGTCGCCGCCCCGGTACTCCCCGCCGAAGGTCATGAACACGGCGCGGAACATGTAGAAGGCGGTCATGAATACGGTAATCATCGCCAGGTAGAAAAGAATCGGCTGGCTTTCAAAGGCGCTGATGACAATCTCGTCCTTGCTCCAGAAACCGGAGAGCGGCCAGATGCCGGCGATGCTCAATGAGGCGATGACGAAGGTGGCGTAGGTCCAGGGCATGTACTTTTTCAGGCCTCCCATCAACCGCATATCAAAGGTGCCGGTGGCGTGATTGACGCTGCCCGACCCTAGGAATAATAAAGCCTTGAAGAAGGCGTGGTTGAACAGGTGGAAGATGCCGATGGCCACTCCGCCCGCGCCCAGCCCGAGCATCATGTAGCCGAGCTGGCTGATGGTGGAGTAGGCCAGCACGCGCTTGATATCGTTCATCACCAGCCCCATGGAGGCGGCGAAAATGGCGGTTATGCCGCCGATGATGGCTACCGTGGTCATTGCCTCTGCTGAGTGCTCAAAGAGGGGGAACATGCGGGCTACCAGAAAGACGCCGGCAGCAACCATGGTCGCGGCGTGAATTAAAGCGCTGACCGGTGTCGGGCCCTCCATGGCGTCGGGCAGCCAGACGTGCAGTGGGAACTGGGCCGACTTGCCCACCGCGCCGGCGAAGATGCCGATGGCCGCCCAGGTGAGCACGGTGCCCGCCAGCGCGCCGGCGATGGCCATCTCGTGCAGCTCGTGAATATCAAAGGTGCCTGTATTCAGGTAGAGCAGCAGTATGCCAGCCAGGAAACCGAAGTCGCCGAGCCGCGTAACGATGAATGCCTTCTTGGCGGCATCGGCGGCGGAAGGCTTGTGAAACCAGAAGCCGATGAGGAGGTACGAGCAAAGCCCCACCATCTCCCAGAAGACGAACAGGAAAAGCAGATTACTTGCCAACACCAGGCCAATCATGGAGGCGGTGAAGAGCGACATCCAGGCGTAGTAGCGATGGTAGCCAGGGTCGCCGTGCATGTAGCCCTGCGAGTAAATCTGCACCATCAGGCTGACCACGGTAACGACGATGAGCATCACCGCCGTCAGCGAGTCCATAATCAGGCCGAGGTGGATGGTAACGCCGTCTTCTATGACCACCCAGGTCACGTCGGGGACGGGTATCTCGTGGTGGGGTGCCGCCATCACCGCAAAGAGCGCCCAGATGGACAGGGCCAGCGAGCCGCCGATGGCGGCGATGGTGATATATCCGGCTACCCTTGACTCCGCTTTTACAAAGGGTCGGATGAAAAAGCCGATGATGACAAAGGAGAAGAGCGGGAGCAGGAATATCAGCCAGACCATCTGGTGCGGTATCACAGCTTCCTCAGCACTTCCCTTATTATGTGTTCTTTATCTTTCGGCACCAGGATGGAGTATTTGGTGAATTCCTGACCGACAGGTATGCCTGAAGCCGGCATGATGCGGGCGGGAACCCCTTCTCCCTCGAAGAGCTCCTTCCACATCTCGGCGACCATCAGGCTTCTGGCTTTTTTAATTTCTACCCACATCTTATTACCACTTCAGCAAGTCGATTTTACTGACATCAATATCCTCAAGGCCGCGGTAGATGGCGAAGATAATGGCCAGTCCCACGGCTACCTCAGCCGCGGCTACGACAATGACAAAGATGGCGAAGACCTGGCCGGTGAGCATTGCCGGCACGATGTAGCGCGAGAAGGCCACCAGCGTGATATTGACCGCGTTGAGCATCAGCTCAACGCACATCAGGATGATGACCGCGTTGCGCTTGGCCAGCACGCCGTAAAGTCCGATGGAGAACAGTACGGCGGACAGTATCAGATAATGCTGCAGGCCTATCACCATTGACTCACTTCTCCCTCGCTAGGACAATCGCTCCAATAGTAGCTGATAGCAACAACACCGCGGCGATTTCCACCGACAACAGGTAACCTCCCTCGCCGAAAAAGCTGTTGGCCAGCGCGGCGGTGGTCGGTGACGCCGGCGGCATGCCTGATATCTGCCACGGCGTGTTGATTAACGTCAGGACGAGCACTTCCAGAAACAGAATGGCAACAATAAAAGCGGGTATCTGAAAACGGCCGCTCGGGCTGCCCCGCTGTACCTCTCGGGTCATCATTATGGCCAGGATAATCAGCACCGATATGGCGCCCACATAGACCAGAATCTGTACGGCGGCCAGAAAGTCGGCGCTGAGGGTGATATAGAGCCCGGCTACCGTTAAAAAGCACAGTATTAGCGAGAGCGCGGCGCGGAAAACGTTGCGCAGCAAAACCACGCCCAGCGCGGCGACAACTGCCACCACGGCCAGTAACCAGAAAGAGATAGTCAGTCCCATTACTGTTTCTCCGTTACCTTTTCTATGAGCAGGGTCTGCTCGGGCAGTTTTTCCGCTTTATCCGGGTAGAAATAGCCGCTGACCTTCCTCTCCGGCGTTTCCAGCATCTCTTCTTTGCCCTGCACCAGTTCATCACGACGGTACCGGGTGCACTCAAAGTTGTGGCCGAAGTACAGCGCTTCATAAGGGCAGGCTTCAACGCACAGGCCACATTGGATGCAGTAGCCGGTGTCAATTTCGTATTTATCAACGACGTATTTGTTCTCGGTCATATCGGTTGAGGTGACGATTTCAATGGCGCCCTGCGGGCAGGTCTTGGCGCAGGTGCCGCAGCCGGTGCACTTCTCCTGGTTCCAGACGAGCTCGTTGCCGCGGAAGCGTCGCGAGATATTGAGCCGCTGCTCCGGGTACTGATTGACTGTCGGGTGCCGCAGCAGGTGCCTGATGGTCACCGTCAGCCCCTTGGCGATGCCTATGCCATACCGTTCAAACTTCAATTCTGCCCCATCCTAACCGGAAGAAAAATCTCGACCATATGAGAACCATAATCACCATCACGGCGAAGTTGACGATAATCATTGCCCAGAGCAACTGCGCCGGCCAACCAGCCAGCACCTGAAAAGCGGTGATGAACAAATTGATGATAGCCATGGGGAAGAGGAACTTCCAGGCAAAGGCCATGAGCTGGTCGATTCGTATCCTGGGCAGGGTGGTGCGCGTCCACACCATAGCGAAGAAGACGAGCATCACCTTGATGATGAACCAGAGCCACGGCGGCAGCAGCGGGCCTTTCCAGCCACCGAGGAAGAGGGTGGTGATGATGGCGGAGATAGCCACCGCCTCGGCGTACTCCACCAGATAAAACATGGCGAACTTCATGCCCGAGTATTCGGTGTGGAAGCCGGCCACGATTTCAGAATCAGCCTCCATGAGGTCGAACGGGCTGCGGTTTATCTCGGCGCAGCCGGCGGCGAAGAAGAGCAGGAAACCGAGGGGTTGCAAAAAGATGAAGGGAATATTCTGCGCCACCACAATCTGGTTCATGGAAAGTGAGCCAGCAATCAATACCACGCCGACAATGGCCAGCACCAGCGGTATCTCGTAACTGACGACAGCGGCCACGTTGCGCATGGCACCGAGCAGCGAATATTTATTGCTGGAGCCCCACCCGGCCATGAAGACGCCCACCGTGGACACCGAGCTGATGGCTACGATATACAGGATACCTATATTGAGGTCGGCCAGCAGGGCGCCGTTGCCAAACGGTATCACGGCAAAGAGCATCAGTGCCGGGGCGAAGGCGACCACCGGCGCCAGCCAGTGGACCAATTTATCGGCCGCTAGCGGCACGATGTTTTCCTTGAGCAGCACTTTAACGGCGTCGGCAACGGGCTGGAGGAGGCCAAAGGGACCGGTACGGTTTGGTCCGAGGCGAGACTGCATCCGGCCCATACCCCGGCGCTCAATGTAGATGACGCCCATTACCATGGTCAGGACAAAACCGATGACCACCACGGTGAAGAAGAGCCAGTGCCACCAGAAGCCGCCCGGCCAGTCGGGCGGTATGGCCTGAAAAAGACCCTGGCTGGTAGATATAAAGTCAACTAACATCATTATCTATCAATCTCACCCACGGTAATATCTATGCTGCCGAAGATGATGATTAAATCGGCCACTTTCCAGCCGCGCACCATATCGCGCAGTGCTGTCAGGTTTATCAAGCTCGGCGGGCGGATATGGCAGCGGTGGGGAGCGATGGAATTATCAGATACAAGATAAAAACCCAGCTCGCCTTTGGGACACTCTATCCGGGCATATGCCTCACCGACGGGTGGGTGAATGAGGTGGGGCACCTCGGCTTTCACCGGGCCAGGTGGTATCTGCTTCATCGCCTGTTCAATGATGCGCAGGCTCTGCCGCATCTCCTCAACCCTCTGGCGGTAGCGGTCGTAGCAGTCGCCGGTGGACTGCGTTGGGATATCAAAGTCAAATCGGTCGTATATGGAGTAGGGGTCATCTTTGCGGATGTCCCACTTCACGCCGCTGGCGCGGAGGACCGGGCCACTGGCGGAGCAGTTAATAGCCTGCTCTTTGCTCAGAATGCCGACGCCCTTGGCGCGGGCAATCAGTATCTCGTTCTGCTTTAATAAACGGTCGTATTCATTCATGAAGCGCGGCATCATGTCCATGAACTTGCGCAGGGCGGGCATGAACTCCTCGGGCAGGTCCTGGCTGACACCGCCCACGCGCATGTAGTTGTAGGTGAGCCGCTGGCCGCTGACCATCTCAAACAGGTCAACGATTCTTTCTCTCTCCCGGAACATGTAAAGGAAGGGAGTGAAGAAAGCTCCGCAGTCGTTCAAAAAGGCACCGACCGCGATAAGCAGGGCGGCGATGCGCTGCAGCTCGGAAATGATAACCCGTATATATTCGGCGCGCTCCGGCACTTTTATGCCCGCCAGTTTCTCCGCCGCCAGGCAGTAAGCGAAATTGTTGTTCATCGACGAGATATAATCAAGGCGGTCGGTGAGCGGGATGATGCCGGTATAGGTGCGCTGCTCGGCGAGCTTCTCAATGCCGCGGTGCAGGTAACCGAAAACTGGCTCAATGTCAACCACCACCTCACCGTCCAGCGTCGCTCGCATGCGGAACACGCCGTGGGTGCTGGGGTGCACCGGGCCCATATTGAGCACAAAAAGTTCGGTTCGCAGCGCCATTAGATGAAATCCTTTCGCAGAGGATGTCCCTTAAAACCTTCCCAGAGGAAGATGCGCTTCATATTAGGATGGCCTTCAAATTTAATGCCAAAAAGGTCGTAGATTTCTCTCTCCTGGAAATCGGCCCCCTGCCACAGGCCAGTCACCGAGGGCAGAACCGGCTTCTCGCGGTTGTAGCAGCGGGTCTTGACGGTCAGGCTGTGGTTATGCTTCAGGGAGCTGAGCAGATAAACGACCTCAAAGTGGTCGTAGTAATCAACGGCGGTGATAAAATTGAGATAGTTGAGCTCAAGCCCGTCGCTTTCCTGCAGAAAGCGGGCTGTATCAAGAAGGGAGTCGCCCCTGACCACCAGGCTTTCCGGGCTGGATTCAACCACGCTGCCGGGGAATTTCTCTTCTATTTTACCGGCGACTTCCTTGCCGGAGAGGCTAACCGTCATCTTTCCAGTATCTTTCTCACATCGATGTTTTTTCTGCGGGCGATTTTCTTCTGCAGCATCTGGATGCCGTATATGAGGGCTTCGGGGCGGGGAGGACAGCCTGGGACGTATACATCAACGGGAATAATCCGGTTATAACCGGGCACCACGGCATACTCCGCCGAGGCGAAAATGCCGCCGCTGATGGCGCAGGCGCCCATGGCGATGACCCACTTCGGCTCCGCCATCTGGTGATAGATGCGGCGCACGTTTGGCGCCATCTTCCAGGTCAGCGTGCCGGCGGTAATCATCAGGTCGGCCTGGCGGGGCGAGGCGCGCATAATCTCCATGCCGAAACGCGCTAGGTCAAAGCGCGGGCCGTTGGCGGCAATCAATTCAAAGGCGCAGCAGGCCGGGAAGCATATGGCTGGCCAGATCGAGGAGCGCCGGCCCCAGTTAATCAGCGCGTCCACCGTGGTCAGCAAAATGTTCTGCTGAAGTTCCTCGTCAAGCCACTGGTCGGGGTCGGGAATCGGTTCCTGGCTCTTCGCTTTCAGGTCGGCAATGACCTGACCTTCTTCCCGGTCCAACTCAATGTCAGAATAAATATATTGCCCGGCAGGCTTCATTTCCATTCCAGAACCTTCTTCTTCCAGGCATAGACGTAGCCGACCAGAATAATGGCCACCAGAATCAGGACGGCGACCAAGCTGGCGCCGCCCAGCGCTCTCAGATTCACCGCCCAGGGATACAGGAACACCACCAGGACATCAAGCGCCAGGAATATCAGGGCATAGAAATAATAATGAAAGTTGAACTGGACCCACGTCTTGCCGATGGTCTCCATGCCGCATTCGAAGATGGAGTTCTTGATGGGGTTGGGATTATTGGGGACGATTTTGAGAAATCTGAGGGCGATGGGAATAATTAACATTAAGAGAGTGAAAAGAACAGCCGCGATGAGAAATAATCCAATATAGCCGTAATTCGTGAGCAACCGCATGCCTCACAAAAAATGTATCGTCGTAGTATATCATACTGGTTTTTTTAAGGCAAGTTATCCGGGGGTGAGGGCTTGCGGCTAACTGCGGAAGATTAAAAGAATGACGGCAGTAATGGAGCTGACGAAAGAGGCGATAGCGGAGCCCGTAAAGACTTTCACCAGAATATTTCTGACCATCTCCAGCGTCTCGTAAGGCCAGTTGAACCGCTCGATGAGGAAATTAAACCAGCCTTCCCCGATCATGAAAACGATAATCGTCAGAAAAGCGGAGATAAAGAAGACGTAGAGTATTACTTTAAGGTTGGTGCTACCGCTGCTTTTAGTCTCGTCTGCCATGTCGCATCACCAGAAGTGGATTTAACGAAGTATAGAACGCGTTTGCTGTGATGTCAACAGTATGTAAAAAAAGGAAACTGATGCCATCGCTGAAGTTCAATTGACATCGTTTCAACTCCTTTTGTAAACTGACTTCATCTAAGCATTAATCAGTTCTTACCATTCATCTGGAGTGATACCGCTATGCCGATGAAAAATGTTGCTCGGGAACTGGCCGAATTGCTCAAACGCAGCCAAGCCGATTATGTTGAGGCTCATCTGGAAGAGAGCCAGACCAGCCATATTTTATATCGGGGGAGGGAGCTGGAATCAATCGGCCGGTCGGAGGCGGTTGGCGGCAATGTCAGGGCCATGGTCAAGGG
>CAZBMB010000001.1:340375-373773 GCA_964493435.1 uncultured Dehalococcoidaceae bacterium
CCCGGGCCCCCCCCCCCGCCCCCCCCCCCCGCCCGGCGCCGGCGGCCGGCCCCGCCCCGCCCCGCGCCCCGGGCGCGCCGGGCTTCGTCAGCTTCAACAGCCTGGATGATATGCCGGGCAGGGTGGAGATGGCCGTCAGGCAGGCCAGGCTGGTCGGCAGCGAGACGAGCTGTCTGGCACCGGTAGCCAAAGTAGTAGATAGAATATCGACCCTGGAGGACAGGGATCCCGTGACCATACCGCTCGCGGAGAAGAAACAGCTCCTGGATGAGTACAACGAGATTATCTGGCGACAGCCTGAGATACAGACCTCCAACATTGGCTATACTGACAGCCGTAAGAAGTCCACCTTCCTGAATTCACAGGGCAGCTTTGTTGAGCAGGAGAGGGCAGACATTGGCCTGCGCATTGCGACGGTGGCGGCGCGTGGTGGCGATGTCCAGCAGGCAGGATTGAGTGTGGGCACTCGCGGCGACCTGGCGCCGATGCGGAAGCTCCATAAGGAGGTGGAGCGTCTTTCACGTCATGTCGTGGCACTGCTCTCCGCACCACAGGCAAAAGGCGGGGAGTACACGGTGGTACTCGACCCGGTGCTGGCCGGTGTCTTTGTCCATGAAGCCTTCGGGCACCTGTCTGAGTCTGATTTCGTCTATGAAAATGACCGCCTGCGTGAGCTTATGAAGCTCGGGAAGCAGTTCGGCGGCCGGGAACTCAATATTGTGGACACGGCCACACTGCCCGGACTTCGCGGCAGCTACCAGTACGATGATGAGGGTGTGCCTGCCGCCAGGACATATCTAATCAGGGAGGGTAAGCTGGTGGGCAGGCTCCATTCCAGGGAGACGGCAGGCAAAATGAAGGAAAAACCCACTGGCAACGCCCGCGCCGTAAGCCACCGTTACCCGCCCATTGTCCGCATGAGCAATACCTATATCGAGCCGGGCGAGGTGTCCTTTGCCGACATGATTAGCGATATTAAAGAAGGTATCTATGCCAAGAACTGGTACGGTGGCATGACCAGCATGGAGATGTTCACCTTTTCCGCTGGCGAGGCGTACATGATACGTGATGGCAAAGTCGACGAGGCACTGCGGCCGGTGGTGCTGACTGGCAACGTGTTTGATACGCTTAAGAATATCGATGCCATCGGCAATGACTTGGAGATGAACCAGGGAGGTGGCTGTGGGAAGGCAGGGCAGGTGCCGCTGCCGGTTTCGAACGGCAGCCCCCACATTCGTATCCGCCGCTGTCTGGTGGGAGGCAGATAACCATGGAAGCGGTATTGAATCAGGCGAAAAAAGTGGCCGAGGAAGCGGAGGTCTTTTCCGTCTCGTCCGAGGAAACAGAGGTTCATTTCGAGACCAATCGACTGAAATATCTCCAGACCAAACAGCAGACCAGCCTGGCGCTGCGCGTAATACGTCAGGGCAGGCTCGGTTACGCCATTACCACCAGCCCTGATGACGGCAAGTCTCTGGTGGAGAATGCCGTTGAAACGTCGCGATTCGGTATGAAGGCCAAGTTTGAGCTGCCGTCGACCAGTACATATCCGAAGATTGAGGTTTTCCAGGCCGATGTCGAATCCGTACCCGTCGAAGCCATGGTCGGGCTCGGTGAAGAGCTAATTTCGGCGGTTACCGGGCATACTCCGGGCATCATCTGTGAGGCTGAGGTGACCAGGGGGGTGGTATCGGTGCGGCTGATGAACTCCCGCAACGGGCAGGCGGAATACCGGAAAAGCTATTTCAGCTTTGGCATTGAGGGCAATTTGACCAAAGGCACTGATATGCTCTTTGTTGGAGATGGTCACAGCTCCTGCCGGGCGGTACTTGAGCCGGGCATTGTCAACGATACCGTGCTGCAACAGCTGGAGCTGGCCAGAAATCAGGCGATGGTGCCGACAAAATCCCTGCCGGTGGTCTTCACCCCGCATGGCGTGGCCAGTGCCCTGGTCATGCCGCTGATGGCGGCCTTTAATGGCAAGGCAGTTCTGGAAGGAGCTTCCCCGCTGGGGAGCAAACTGGGTGATATGGTCTTTGACCGCAAGTTTCAGCTTTGGGATGACCCCACTGTCGGCTTGCGGCCGAGCAGCCGGCCCTGCGACGATGAGGGTGTGCCCAGCCAGCGCACCCTGCTAATTGAGGCGGGGAAAGTGGCCGGTTTCCTCTACGACCTTCAGACCGCCGCTCTGGTCGGCACCAGAAGCACCGGCAATGGCAGCCGGGGTCATAACGGACTGCCAGCCCCCTCGCCGAGCGCTTTCGTCATCGCCTCAGGAGACGCCACCTTTGACGACATGATTGGTGACATCAAGGAGGGACTGGTGGTCGAGCAGCTCATGGGCGCCGAGCAGGGAAACATACTGGGCGGCGATTTCAGTGGCAATGTCCTGCTCGGCTATAAGGTGGAAAATGGTAAAATAGTGGGCAGGGTGAAAGATACCATGGTCTCCGGGAATGTCTATCAGGCTCTGAAAGAAATCGCCGCTCTGGGCCGCGAGGCCAGGTGGGTGGGAGGCTTTCTGCAGACTCCGCACATATACTGTCCACGTATATCAGTGGCCAGCAAGGGATAGTATTGTCAGGGGAGTCTAAGAGGGGCGAAGCCCCCTCTAACAAACCCTTCTCCTTATCGAAAGGGAAGGGGATAAAGGGGATGGGGTTACCTGATAAAATATTAAGAGGTGTGGTGAAATGAAGGGATTAGTCAGACTTCACGCTCATCCCAAGTTGAATTCACCGAACATGCTCGCGGCTTGGCCAGGCGTCGGTAACGTGGCCATGATAGTGGCTGGTTATCTCCTCAAAAAGCTTGATTTCAAGGAGCTCGGGGAGGTTGAGCCGTCTTACTTCTTTGACCCCATCGGCGTGTTGGTGAAGGACAACGTAGTTGAGGAGCCGAAGTTCCCGCAGAGCAAATTTCTTTACTGGAAGAACAAGGGTGAAGGAAGCGACCTCATTATATTCATCGGCGAGGACCAGCCGGCAGCCAAAGGATATGAGCTGGCCAACTGCGTTCTTGATGTCGCGGAGAAATTTGAGGTGCCGAGGATATTTACCTGTGCGGCGGCGATGACCCGCATTCATCATACCGAATCGCCGGGGGTGCTGGGGGTGGCCACCGACCCAGCGGCGGCCGCCGTTTTCAAGAAGTACAACCTGATGCATGCCGGCAACCTGCAGATTGCCGGGCTGAATGGGTTGCTGCTGGGGGTGGCCAAGGAGCGGGAAATTGAGGGCATCTGCCTGCTCGGCGAGGTGCCGGTCTATGCCACTCGTATTCAGAACCCGATGGCGGCGCTGGCGGTACTTGAGGTGCTGACCACGATGTTCGGTGTGGAGATTGACCTTGATGAGCTGGCGCAACTGGCCGTGGAAACGAAACAGAGAATGAAGCAGGTGGCCTCGCAGGCGATGGGCGAGTATATTGACTATTTCACCGAGCCGATATGGGAGAGCGGTGAGGAGGGGGAGAACGAAGAGGAGTGAAGCGGGGTTGAAGCATGATGCTGGGCACCAAGGTCAGGCTGCGGGAAAAGAAATTCACTGACGCTCGGAACGATTACCGGTGGCAGACCAATTCCGAGCTGGCGCAGCTTGACGCCATGCCCCTGCTGACCATCTCATTTCCCCGGTATTTGCTCGACTACGCGGCGGTATTGCGTAATTCTTCGCCGAAACGTCGCACCTTTGCCATAGAGACACTTGAGGGCAGGCACATTGGCAACTGCGTGTATTACAACCTGGACCGGGGAAAAGGGGAGGTGGAGGTGGGCATCATGCTCGGTGAGCGCGATTACTGGGACAAGGGCTACGGCGTTGATGCGATGGCCACGCTCGTTGACCATATTTTTACTACCATGGAGATGCAGCGAATCCATCTGAAGACCCTGGAATGGAACGGGCGGGCGCAGCGTTGCTTTCTCAAGTGCGGCTTCGCTCCCTGCGGGCAGGCGGTAAAGAACGGGCACCACTTTGTGCTGATGGAAATAAGAAAAGAACGCTGGCAAAAAGGGCAGGACTAGGTTGAAGGAGCGGTTTTGAAAGAGATTTATACTTCGCCGATAGACTGGCTGGGCGACCGCGTGCGCATCATTGACCAGAGCCGACTGCCCGGCGAGGAGGTCTATCTGGAGCTGGCCGATTACCGTGACGTCGCCTCAGCCGTCGCAGAATTGAAAATAAGGGGTGCTCCGGCCATCGGGGTAGCTGGAGCTTATGGAATCGCCCTGGGGGCGCTGAAAATTGAAACTGCGCAAAAAGGCGATTTTTTAAAGAAACTGGATGAAGTAATAAATACTATCGCCGCCAGCCGCCCCACCGCCCGCAACCTCTTCTGGGCAATACAGCGTATGCGGAAGGTGGCTGATGCGGGCGGTGACGTGAATAAGATTAAAAAGGCGCTGGTCAACGAGGCGGTGAAAATACATGATGAGGAGAGGGGAGCGACGTTGAAGCTGAGCCAGCACGGCGCCGGGCTTATCAGGGACGGGGACACGGTGCTGGTGCACTGCAACGCCGGGCCTCTGGCCACCGCCGGCTACGGCACGGCGCTGGGCATCATTTTATTGGCTAAAGAGCAGGGGAAAAAGGTTAAAGTTATTGCCACCGAGACGCGACCGGTGCTGCAGGGGGCGAGGCTGACTGTCTGGGAGTTACAGAAGGCGGGCGTTCCCGTGACGCTGATTGCCGACTCTGCGGCGGGCTATCTTATGCAGCGCGGAGAGATAAGCTGCGTCATTGTCGGGGCGGACCGCGTTGCCGCCAGCGGGGACACGGCCAACAAAATCGGCACCTATGCGCTGGCGGTGCTGGCGAAGGAGAATAAAGTCCCGTTTTACGTTGCCGCCCCCACCTCCACCATTGACCTTTCTCTTTCTTCTGGTGAGCAAATCCCCATCGAACAGAGGAAACCGGAGGAGATAACCCATATCAGGGGTGTGCCCATCGCCCCGGAAGGCGTGGCGGTACAAAATCCCGCCTTTGACGTTACCCCCCACCGCTACATCACTGCCATCATCACGGAAAAGGGAATCATCAAAGCGCCGTTCGGGGAGGGGATTAAGAGGTTATAGGTAACTTTTATGAATGTATGTTTAGCAAATTGGGGAAACATCGCCACTATTGTATTAGCTGTTGCAGCAATTTTTGCAGGAATATATGCTGCCTTAAATCTATCTGCGCTTAAAAAGCGTAATCGATATGACATACTACTTAGTCTGGTAAACCAAATAGCAGACAGAGAAGAAAGAGCGAATAGAGCTATCATAAATGAAAGGTTCAAAGATGGAACAGAGGCGAAAGAAATAGATAGCTGGATAAAGGCAGGGCGAGAGGTAAGGATTAATCCTTTTTACGAAAGTGGCATGATAACAGGTGATGAGATTGAACTTATTGAAGACGGTGTGACTAATAAACGTATACGCAGTTTTAAAGAAGTGGTAGATACTATGAATGCTGTTGAGGAAACTATAGCTTGTTTTGATAAGGTAGGCTTCTTCTTATTAGAACGAGATGCCAAACTCAAGGATGGAGCACCAGATTGGATATGGACTATGTCAGATGGTATGTGGAAACGTCTAGGAAATTATGTATTATATAGGCAAGCGAGTGGCGATACTCATTGGGGTAAATATTTCAAGAAACTATCTGATGAAGCTTCCAAGCGCCTGCCGAGTAGTTAAAGCGGGTTCGGTTTAAGTACACCTTGGTTTATAGGAGGTCTCTGATGCCACAGGCTAAGATAGCCGTCATCGGGGGGAGCGGGCTGTATGACATTGAGGGGATGACGGATATAGAAGAAGTTGACATAAACACGCCGTTCGGCAGGCCGAGTGATAAGATAGTGGTGGGGAAGCTGGAGGGAGTCGGCATTGCCTTCCTGCCCCGGCACGGGCGGGGGCACCGCATCCTGCCCACAGAAGTCCCTTACCGGGCCAATATCTACGCCCTGAAATCAATCGGCGTGGAGAGAATCATCGGCATCAACTCGGTGGGCAGCCTCAAGGAAGATTTCCAGCCCAACGACCTGCTCATTCCCGACCAGCTCATCGACCGCACCCGTCAGCGGGCAAATACCTTTTTCGGCGAGGGTATCGTCGCCCACATCCCCTTCGGCCAGCCGTTCTGTCCGTCGTTGAGCAAGCTGGTATATCAGTCGGCCAGAGACGCCGGCGCCACCGCGCATCAAGGCGGCACCTACGTGGTCATGGAGGGGCCGGCCTTCTCCACCAAGGCGGAGTCAATGCTCTACCGCTCCTGGGGGGCGGACGTCATCGGCATGACGGCGCTGCCCGAGGCCAAGCTGGCGCGGGAAGCCGAGATATGCTACGCTGTTATTGCCTGCGTTACCGACTATGACTGCTGGCGCCATGGCCATGACGCCGTCACCGCCGAGATGATTATCACACGCCTGCGCCAGAACATTGATACGGCCAAGAAAATAATCAGGCTGGCGGTGGGCAGAGTCCCGGCGAAGCGCGATTGCGACTGCGCCACGGCGCTGAGCATGGCATTGATTACCGCGCCCGACGTTATGCCTGAAGCGCAGAAGAAAAAGCTTGATTTGCTCATCGGCAAGTATCTGAGAAAGGGTTAGCATATGCCCGGAGTGGAATTCAACTGTTCGCCAACGATTATCGGCAGCATGCCCCACACCGACCCCGATGCGGCCTGTGCGCAGATTGCGCATTTTCTGAAAGATATTCCCGCCTGGCCGCAGCTGCCGAAGCGGTCTTTCCTGGAGAACATGTATGTCCAGTACAGCCAGGGGTTCCCGGGGGTGGTCGTTGATGAGGCAGAGAAAAAAGTCTACGTGAAACGCAGGCAGGACCTGAACCGCCCGCTGGAAACGCTCTATCAGGCCTTTCTGGACAATAAGGCGGATGGGTTTGCCATCGGCGCGGACTATGCCGTCGGCCTTTACAGGTTTCTGGCGCTGGACAACTTCTCGCCGAAGGTGGTCAAAGGCCATGTTACCGGCCCGGTTACCTGGGGGCTTACCGTGACTGATGAGGACGGCAAGGGTGTACTTTATGATGATGTCCTCGGCGATGCCGTGCCCAAGCTGCTGCGGCTGAAGGCGGTATGGCAGGAGAAAGAGCTTAAAAAGCTCTGCCCCCGCACCATCATCTTCATTGACGAACCGTATATGTCGGCCTTCGGCTCAGTGGGCATGATGCTTTCGCGGGAGAAGGTGGTCAGCCTGCTGAACGAGGTGTTGGGTGGTATTGGGGGGTTGAAAGGCGTCCATTGCTGCGGCAACACCGACTGGTCGGTGATACTGGAGAGCGAGGTTGATATAATCAGCTTTGATGCCTATAACTATGCCCAATCGCTGAGCCTGTACCCCGATGCGGTCAAGAAGTTTCTTGACCGGGGTGGCACTGTTGCCTGGGGCATTGTCCCCAATGAGGCAGAGGCAATTGAGAAAGAAACGCCAGCCAGCCTCAAGGACCGACTTGAGGAAGCGATGGCGCCATTTGCCCGCAAAGGTGTCCCCTTCCGGAAGTTGCTCACTCAGGGGCTGGTCACGCCGAGCTGCGGGCTGGCTTCTCTGGCGGCAGAGGAAGCGGCGGTCAGCGCCATAGAGTTGCTCGTCGGGCTGTCGGATAAAATAAGAGCCAGATATGGATAACCGGGAAAAAGCCAGTTGAGGTACACTGCGTTCTATGAATAAAACAAGAAGGGTTGCCGCGCTGAAACACCGGCGCAAGCATGAGAAGCTCAAGGAAAAGCAGAAGGCGGCGCCAAAAGCTCGGAAAAAAGATTAATCCCATATTATGAGCACGCGCTGGAAGGCGGATAGAACTGCCAATGAGCACAGTTTACCTGCTCACCGGCCGACCCGGGACAGGGAAGACCAGCCTTATCAAGCAGTTGGTTGGCGGACTGAAAGGCAGGGCCGGCGGTTTCTACACCGAGGAGATACGTGCCGGAGGTATGAGGCTCGGCTTTAAACTGATAACCATTTCTGGCGATGAGGCAGTGCTGGCGCACGTTGACTTTCATAGCCAATACCGGGTGGGGAAATACGGCGTTGATGTCGACGGCCTGGAGCGGGTGGGGGTCCCGGCGCTGACGGAAGCAATCGGGCAGTGCGGTGTCATCGTCATCGATGAGATAGGTAAGATGGAGCTGTTTTCCAGTCGCTTCCGGGAGGTGGTGCTGGAAGCGATTAAAAGCGGCCAGCCGGTGCTCGGCACCATCATGCTCAATTCGCATCCCTGGGCAGATGAGATCAAGCGCCAGCCGCAGGTCAGGCTTGTTGAGGTTACCCGAGCCAATCACTATCGTGTACTGGCCGATATAAAAAACTGGCTGGAGATAAAATAAACGGTGACACGGTTTCCAGAGTTGATTCAGGCCCTGCTTGACCCCAAGACTTACCCGCACTCGCCGCCGCGGGTGGACCTGGTGCAGACCCAGATGTCGTTCCTTTTCCTGGCTGGCGACTATGTTTACAAGGTGAAGAAGTCGGTGAACCTGGGCTACCTGGACTACACGACTCTGGAGAAGCGCCATTTCTACTGTCAGAGAGAAATTGAACTTAACCGGCGGCTCTGCCCGGAAGCTTATCTGGGCGTTGTCGCTATCACCGGGCAGGCGGGCAAAGTATGCCTGGATGGCAGTGGACGACCTGTGGAATACGCGGTGAAGATGCGCCGTCTCCCGCAGGAGGTGATGCTGAATGCCATGCTCGCCCGGGACAAAGCGACCCCGGAAATGCTGGCGGCGGTGGCGCAGAAACTGGCCGAATTCCACGAAAAAGCGGAGACAAACGCCGACATCAGCGCCTTTGGCCACATCGACACCATAAGGCAAAACACGGCAGAAAATTTTGAACAGACCGGGAAATACGTTGGTACCACTATTTCTCAAGGCCAGTACGAGCATATCAAGTCCTTCACCGAAGATTTTCTGGAGCAAAATGCCCCGCTTTTTCGCCGTCGCGTCAGCGAGGGCAGGATACGCGACTGCCACGGCGACCTGCATGCTGCCCACATCTGCTTTTGCCACGGCATCTGCATTTACGACTGCATTGAGTTCAATGACCGCTTTCGCTATGGTGATGTTGCCTCCGAGGTGGCCTTTCTGGCCATGGACCTGGACCATTACGGTCGGGCCGACCTGTCACAGCATTTTGTAGATGCTTACCTGGCTGCCAGTGAGGATGCTGAATTGAAGACGTTGCTCAATTTCTACAAGTGCTATCGGGCGTACGTCCGGGGGAAGGTGGAGGGTTTCAAGCTTGACGACCCTCATATCGCCAGAGCGGAGAAGAATAAGATACTGACGGTCGCCAGGGACTATTTTGATCTTGCCGATTCATACACCGCGCTGGAGAGGTGAAGCAGTGAGAGAACCATTCCGACAGTATATTGAGACCGGGCTGGGCGAAGGTTTTGTGCTCATCGCCTGCGGTCTTCCCGGCACCTGGAAAACGGAGACCACCGAGGAAGTGGCCAGAATTACCGGCCGTCCGCTGCTGCGGACCGACCTTATCCGCTTGGAGCTGCTGAAGAAAGAGGACGTTTTCAACGAGAAGGTGGCCGCTGATATGGATAAGCGCACTATGGTCTACGACGAGATGTTCCGGCGGGCCGAGGAAATCTTGGACAATAAAAACGGGGGCGTGATACTGGATGCCACCTTCGTTACCCAGTCGTTGCGGCGGCGTGCCGCGGCCATAGCGGCGAAACGCAATCTGAGATTTGTTATACTGCAAACAGACTGTCCGCAAGAGGTGTCTATCAGGAGAATACTGGCGCGGACCAGAGATAACTACGAGTCAAACGCCCTCACCGAGCAGGCTTACCTCAACAACAAGAAGAAGTTCGAAACCATAGACCTGGATGACCTGAAGGGCCTTTACCCGGACCTGGCTATCATTCATTTGATAGTGGACACCAGTCAGGACCCGCCGGAAGGCTGGTACATCATCGGCCTGGAAAAGAGGTAGAGACGACTACACGTTTTCTCCTTGGTATCTTCCCCGATACCCTCTGGTCTTCCCTATCAGCCTGAAAAAGATGAGCTGCACGATTCTGGCATTCCGCTGCAACCGGATGCCCTGGGAGTTATAGACCACCAGCAGCGACTGTGAACGCCCCGAGTAACCGGCATCCCATACCGCTGTCTTGATGTCAACACCGCAGCGGAGCAGGCTGGAACGGGGCGCCCCGAGCGCGGTGACATTCTCGGGCAGGTGGACAATCTCGTTGTAGGTAATCAGGTATATGCCAGCGGCAAGGTCTATGTAACCCAGTCCGTCAAAGACGAGCGGGGCCAGCTCGGATATCTGGCGCTGGCTGTTGTCCACGGCCATGGTGCCGGCTGATTGGAAAAGCGCCACCTCGCGCAGGGTGAGGTCAATACCGTTGGGCTGCAGCTGCTGCTCTAGGTCCACCCAGCTTTCAACCAGCGGGGGCTTTGCCTCCAGCATACGTCGTATTTCGGCGCGGGACAGTACGGCAGTCATTTCTCTAATTTAAAATGAAATTTCTATCTAGTATACACTTTTATCACCGCGTTGTTCACTCCCGGCTTTACCCTTTCCTTTACAGATGGCGGCACTTTCGGTACAATAGCACCGTCAATGATTAAAGCGGTCTTTTTTGACCTGTACCATACCCTGCTGGGCTATGACCCGCCGCGGGAAGAATTGCAGGCAGGTGCATTGCGGGGATTTGGCATTGAGGTGAATCCGGAGGTCTTGCGCCGACCCATGATTGTTGCCGATGAGTACATCTACCGTGAACACTCCCGTGTTTCTCTGGGCAAGCGTTCCAAGGAAGAACAGACGGCGGTCTGGGCGCAATATGAGCGCATTCTGCTCGGAGAAGCCGGCATTGAAGCCGATGACCGGCTCATTTCAGGACTGCTGGGCAAAATGAGGCAGTTTGAGCTGAAGCAGGTGCTTTTTGACGATGTTTTACCCGCGCTGTCCGCGCTAAAAACCCGGGGGTTAATGTTGGGCCTCATCTCCAATGTAGACCAGGATATCAGCGCGCTGCTGGAAAAACTGGGACTTACCGATTGGCTCCAGGTTGTGGTGACCTCGCAGGACACCGGCTTCAATAAACCGAGACCGGAGATATTTCAGGAAGCGGTGAAAAGGGCCGGAGTTCAGGCTGGCGAAGCCATCTACGTTGGCGACCAGTATGAAATCGATGTCATCGGTGCCAATAAGGCAGGGATGAAGGGGATTCTGATTGACCGGGGCAGCTTCTTCAACGAAGTAGCCGATTGCGTCCGTATCCAGAACCTTGTTCAGGTATCGGAATACCTGAGCTGACCATCCCTGTTTTTTGGTGGTGCTTGCCCTTATTTACCGGCACTCAGGGGGCAGATAGCGCATTTTCCCTGCGTGCAGAGCGTTTTATAGATGTGGATCATTCCCTGCTGCCGCTGTGCCCAGAATACGGGCACGCATCTCCGGCCAAGCTGCTTTGACATATGCCTTTCCATGGCGTTGGTGTCCAGTTTCGGATAGGCGGTGAATATTGCCATTGACCTGGCGGCCAGCTCCGGCTGCACATTGAGCTGTCCCCAGGCGTAAGCAAAGGGCAGGATGACATTTACCACGATGGCCGCGGCACGGCTGTTGCCGATAAGTGCCGGAGCGACATCCCGGCAGCGGCCACCAAAGTCATAGTGCGTCTCCCAGTAGCCGCTGGCCATCACCATCATGGCTGCTTCCAGTGCGCAGTACGCCCGGTCGATTTCCGCCACTTTTATTAAATTGAGGAGCTCTTCAAGCAGTCCCTGGCTGCGGTGGCGAAGCATCAGATAGCTTATGCCGGCAATACGGCGTACGGGGTAGTTGTTCGGTCTGACCCTGACCAGGTGCCAGCTATCAGCTGGCATTGCGTGGCGGCAGTAATATTCAGCCCAGTACCTTTCGGCGACTTCAACACGGTGGTCATCTGCGGTGGAGAAGTGGCCGAGACCCCGCTGCGAAGGCAGCAGACCGGCGATCCCGAAGAGCAGCGCCTGCTGCCGGGCAAGGCATTCGTCATCTGCCAGGTGAAGTCCAACCATAGCTTCCAGGCGATTTAATGGCACTCTGCGGGCCAGTTCTTCGAAGGGGAGCTTGTTTTTCGAGTAGCCCAGTGCTCTCATTATGCCCTGGTACAATATTTGTGGCGGGTCACCCTGATTTAATTCACTCTGGAACGCGGCTGCTTTGTTCAGAAAACGTTCCCGCCCGGCGCTGTCCAGCATTTCATTCACTCTCTCCACGGGCAGCGATTTAACGCCTCTATGGCAGGGTAGGGTGGGGGCGCTGGCGGGGAAACCTGTTTTAGCTCGCTGACGGCCGGCTCTGTCAAGATACTTGCTTAGTGCCAGAACCGGGACTTTCTGCCCGCTCTGGAGCGTCGTCGTCTCGCTCCTTGGCCACATCACCACGTGCAGGATGGTGCTGTTATAGGCCGGGTCCAGATGATGGCGGTGTCTCTTCCAGCCACCTGACTGCAGATGAAATTCAATATCACCCTTTAGTAATCCCTGTTCCGCCAGAATGACGGCGTCTTTAATATCAGCGCCCCGGTCATCGTTTTCCCTTCCCGGATAGATAAGGCGCATCGGTTCGCCTTCCTCGGTAACAAGGTCAGCTCTGCCCGGAAGATGTTGCCAGGCCTGAATAAGAAACCGTTCTGAGATTTCGCTCTCCGATGGCATCATCCGACGGTTTTGCCGACGGTGGCTGTTTGTTTTCCGCCTGCCTGACGAAATTGTTGACAAGGTGAACATGGTGCGCCATATTCTGATGGTATTTTAGCGGATATAGTATATCACAATAATTGGCAGGTGGTGATTTACCTGACGTGGTAATCATACACGTTATCGTGTACGATGTCAATAGGTGGGGGGCTATTTTCGGGGTGGTCCGGCATCATATTTGAATTTGGACTGCTCTGCGACTATGGAGAGGAGCGTTTTTGAGGCGCCCCGAGGCTGGTACATGCCGGTTTCCCACTCGCTGATGGTCTGCTGACGCGTTCCCAATCGCTCGGCTAACTCGCGCTGGGTGAGCCCCAGATGCTGACGCAGGGCCTGGATGCGCGTGCTATCCCAGCTCTTTTTTTTCGATTTACCCTGCTGATTCATCGTGCTCATTTTACACGATTTAGTGTATGATGTCAAAGTTGAAAAAGCATTGTGTAACATAATAAAACGAGAAAGAATGAGAAATAGAAAAGATATAGGAGGAAAATAAAAAAAAGAAGCAGATAAAGCAGTGTAAGCAGCAATAATTGACTATATACAACCGCCTGTTGTGTTGATGATAGCATGGCATTGCTGCTATTATGGTATTAGCACTCTCAGCCCGAGAGTGCTAAATAATGAGATTCGGTCATGGTTTTAATTTCTGAGAAGGAGGACAGGAATGGCAGTCAATTTGCAGCCACTGGCTGACCGATTGGTGGTCAAACCAATCGAAGCTGAGGAGAAAACCAAAGCCGGCATTTACCTGCCGGACACGGCCAAGGAGAAACCTCAGGAAGGCAAGGTCGTTGCCGTTGGACCCGGAAGGCTATCCGATGAGGGCAAGCGCATTGCCATGGACATAAAGGTTGGTGACATCGTGGTCTATGCCAAATACGGCGGCACCGAAATCAAAATCGACGATGAAGAGTATATGATTCTGCGCGAGAGCGACGTTCTGGCCAAGAAGGGCAAGTAAGTACCTGAACACGATAAGGAGGAAAAAATGGCGAAACAGATAATATTTGACCAGGAAGCGAGACAATCGCTGAAAAAAGGGATAGACGTTCTGGCCGATGCCGTGAAAGTAACCCTGGGACCGAAAGGTCATCCCGTGGCGCTGGATAAGAAATGGGGGGCACCATCCGTTATTGATGATGGCGTGACCATTGCCAAGGATATCGAGCTTCCCGACCCGTTTGAGAATATGGGCGTGCAGCTGGTCAAGGAAGCGGCCAGCAAGACCAATGACGCCTGTGGCGATGGCACCACCACCTCGACCGTTCTGGCTCATGCCATTATCACCGGCGGCTTCAAAAATGTGGCCGCTGGCGCTGACCCCCTGGCTTTGAAAAGGGGCATTGAGAAGGCAACCGGCGCCATCATTGAGGAGCTGAAATCAGCTTCCACGCCGGTTAAGGACAAGGAGCAGATTGCCCAGGTGGCCACCATCACCGCCAAAGACCGGGAGATAGGCAACCTGATTGCCGAGGTAATGGACAAGGTGGGCAAGGATGGTGTCATCACGGTCGAGGAGTCAAAGGGCATAACCTATGAGACGGAATACGTTGAGGGCATGCAGTTTGACCGCGGCTACATCAGTCCCTACTTCATCACCAATCCCGACCGCATGGAGGCGGAGATTGAGGAACCCTACATTCTGATTACAGACAAGAAGATTTCGGCGGTATCCGACCTGCTGCCGGCGCTGGAGAAAATACTGCAGGTATCAAAAAACCTGCTGGTGGTTGCGGAAGACATTGATGGCGAAGCGCTGGCCACCCTGGTGGTGAACAAGCTGCGCGGCACCATCAATATCCTTGCCGTCAAAGCGCCCGGATTTGGTGACCGGCGCAAGGCAATGCTAGAGGACATGGCTATTCTCACCGGCGGCCAGGTAATCTCCGAGGAGGTCGGGCGCAAACTGGACTCGGTTACCGTTGAGGATCTGGGCCGGGCGCGCCGGGTGACCTCGGACAAGGACAAGACCACCATTGTGGAAGGCAAGGGGGCGGACGAGGCAATCAAGGCCAGAATCAAGCAGATAAAAGCCCAGATTGATGAGACCACCTCTGACTTTGACCGTGAGAAACTTCAGGAGCGGCAGGCCAAGCTGGCCGGCGGCGTGGCTGTTATCAAGGTCGGCGCGGCTACCGAGGTTGAGCTCAAGGAGAAGAAGCATCGTGTTGAGGATGCTCTTTCGGCAACAAGGGCTGCTGTGGAGGAGGGCATTCTGCCCGGCGGCGGTGTGGCCCTGCTCAATTCACTCAAGGCTCTGGATAAGCTGCAGGTCAGCGGTGACGAGGACACCGGCGTTGATATTGTGAAAAAGGCGGTGGAAGAGCCGATTCGCTGGATTGCGGTCAACGCGGGTCAGGACGGTTCAGTGGTTGTTGATGCCGTTAAAAAGAGCCCGGTCGGCACCGGCTACGATGCCGAGGCAGGCGAATTCGGCGACATGGTGCAGAAAGGCATTATTGACCCGATGAAGGTGGTCAGGAGCGCCCTGCAGAACGCTGCCAGCATCGCCTCCATGGTCCTGATTACCGAGTCGCTGGTGACCGATATTCCGGAAAAGGAGAAGGCGCCACCTATGCCCGGTGGCGGTGGCATGGACTACGGTATGTAAGCAACAGCATTCGTGCTTCGTAGAGAAGTAATCGGAAGAGCCGTGGCTCAAAAGGTCGCGGCTCTTTTTATATATGTTTCCCCCTCTCCTTGCAAGGAAGAGACTTGAACACTATACAAAGCTAAATCTATTAATTAGTGCAGAAGCCGGTAAACGGGGATTAGCGCATAAAACCATATTAATTGTTTAGCATCACTCGTGATGATAATCCTGCAGGAATCAGAGGGAACTCAAGCCTATCTGGAAGTCCCAATCTGTGGCACTGCGTGACAGTGTCGAGTGTACTACCTAACTTGATAGCAGACGATCTGACTTTTAATAATATTAAATGAATGTTGCACAAAACAGACTTTTGTTTGTTGAGTGTCTGAAGCGAATAAACTATCCAAACTATCGCGCAGCTAGTAATAAAGCCCGGTATCATCCAGTCTTTGACCTGTAAAGAGCTTATCCGTGCCTAAATCCCCCGTACTATTTCGACAATCTCCATACGGATAGTACTTGATACTCCCTACTTGAGTGCCGTTGTCGGAGGTCATCACCGCAGTGCTGGAGATGTGGTCTTGGTGGATGTACTGTAGCGTAGTATCCCTGCGCATGGCTATCCGCCTGTCACCGAGATAATAGTAGGTGGTAACTTCTCCCGTGGTCAAGTTCTTCTCATAGTATTTATTGACGTAAGAGGGGGATAAAGGGGGTGAGGTTAATAAATCTCTATAATCTCAATAATTCTTCCAGAGGTGCATCGGGGGAGACCGGCCCCACTATCGCCAGGCGGAGCTTATCGCCGAGCAGCAGCTCCTCGGCCAGTTTTTGTAACTCCGTAACGGTGATGCTGTCAATTATGGAGACGACGTCATCTACGGTTAAAACACGGTTGGTGAGCAGCTCCTGTCCGCCGATCCAGCCAGCCACGCTACGGCTGTCCTCCATGCGAAGCAGCAGACGCCCCTTGGAGAATTCCCTGGCCTTATCAAGCTCTGTTTCAGGAACTGTCTCCTTCAGATGAGCAAGCTCCTCCATAATGGCCTTGATGGCCAGGTTAAGGTTCTTGGTCTCCACGCCGGCGGCGATGATGAGCGCGCCGGTATCGAGGAAGTGGTCAACGTAGCTGCTGATGCTGTAAGCCAGTCCCAGTTTATCCCGGATATTGGTGAACAGGCGACTGCTCATGCCGTCACCGAGGATAACGTTGAGTAAATCAACGGCAAACCTCTTGGGATGGAGGAGGGATAGGCCCGGCAGCGCCAGGCAGAGGTGCACCTGCTCAAGGTCCCGTTTTTCAATGCGCAGCCTCGGGAACCGGTTTTCTTCGTAGGCAAGGTACCCGGTTTCAGTCTGGCGTCCTGTCCATTTGCCCAGCGCCTGATTCACCAGATTTACCATTTTCTCATGCTGGATGTCCCCGGCGGCGGCGACCACACAATTGCCGGGCTGATAATGGTCACCGAGGTAATGGAGCATTAGCTCCCGGCTGATACTGCTGACAGAATCGCGACTGCCAGCGATATCGCGCCCCAGCGGATGCCCTGGCCAGAGGGTCTCGTCAATGAGCATTCCCACCCGCTGCGAGGGTGAGTCGTGGCTCATGTTTATCTCTTCAATGATTACCTGGCGCTCCTTTTCTATATCATCCGGGGAAAATCTGGAATTTATCAGCATATCAATCAGCACGTCAAGAGCTATCTCAAGGTGGGGGCTGGCTACCTTGCACCAGTAAACGGTGAGTTCCTTATCCGTGCCGCCGTTGATAATTCCGCCCACACTTTCGATGGCCGTCGAGATATCTTTGGCCGTGGGCCGCTTGGCCGTGCCCCGGAAACACAGATGCTCAATGAAATGAGAAAGGCCAGCCTGAGAGTCTTTTTCATAACGAGAGCCCGTGCCGATGAAGAAACTGACCGATACCGAGCGGGTATAAGGCATGGTTGAGGTCAGAATGCGCAGGCCGTTATCCAGCGTGCTTTTCTGGTACAAATGACTACCTCAGATGGTTACAAATTGACATAATGTTATTTTCCGCCGGCTCGCTGCATGGCCTGTCGGCACCGGTTGAGGATGGAAAGAACCTCAAAGGGCTCTTCAATCATGGCGAAGGTGGGCACGCCTTTCGGTTCCAGGAATGCCTTGGCCGCTTCCATATCCTTTCTCTCGGCGCTGAAAGTGACATAAAGCGGCTTCTCCGGGTATTTATTGGCCAACCTGACCAGGAAATCCATAGGCGGTATGCCGACGTTTTTGGCCAGCATGAGAACCGGCACCACCGCATCGATATTTTTATCCCGCATCAGGGCTTCAATAGCCTCTCTATAGCTGAACTCAACGCTGTGTTCAAATACCGACGGCCAGATGTCCACCGGATTACGCATGCGGACGAAGTCCGGGCTTATCTCCTGGAGACGCTTCCTGTTTTTTCCCTCGAGCTCGGGGATTTCAAGATGCCACCGCTGATGGCATAGGTCTGAAAACACCACCAGCATGGCGCCGGAAGGTGCCATAAAGCCTATTCGGTTTCCCTTTGGCAGTGGCATGCAGGCAAGCGCTCTGGCGGTCAGCACCAGGTGTGAATATTCATAAAGCCTGGTGATGCCAGCCTGTCTGATGGTGCCATCCAGAATGCGCTCGTCCGAGGCCATAGACGCAGTGTGGGTTATGACCGCTTTAGCCCCCTCCCTGGTGCTGCCGCCCATGAGCAGGAAGACCGGTTTCCGGCGGGTAACCTCGCGCGCCACTTCAATGAAACGACCCGGCCGCTTTATACTTTCCAGATAGAGGAAAATGTATTTTGTCTCCGGGTCCTCGCCGTAATATTCAAGGACATCGCTCTCATCGACATCGATTTTATTGCCCAGCCCGGTCACCCGGGCCACCCCAAAATTCTCGTCGATGATAATACAGTACATGGTGTGGGTGGCGAAGTTGCCCGTCTGGGCGATGTAGGAGACGTTGCCCCGCGGCACCTTGCCCAGCGGGAAAATGCTGGTGGTGAAGTGAGATGGCGTTGAGGTGTGGCCGGAGGTATTGGGGCCGACGGCAATGGCACCAGCCTCAGCGATGGTGCGAGTCAGCTCTTCTTGGAGAGCCTTACCGTTCTCATTGACTTCGGAGAAGCCGCCGGCGCAGAGAACGAATGATTTAACGCCCTTGGTCGTGCATTCCTTTACCGCCTGTACCGTGGCCTCGGCGGGTATGACGATAGCCGCCAGGTCAACACCGTCCGGCAGTTCAGCGATTGACGAGCAGACGGGTAACCCCATGATTTCGCCGCCCCTGGGGTTGACCGGGTAGACCTTTCCTTTGTAGCCATTTACCAGAATATTATTCATGACCGTGTGGCCGGCCTTGCCGGGCGTGCCAGAGGCTCCAATCACGGCGATGCTTTCGGGGTTATAGAGCTTTGTCAAGTCCTTCTTCGGGGCTATTTCGCCCGCTGGCTTTGCCGGCTCTTTGCTCAGGGTGACCAGCGCGTCCACGGCGACCGACTTGCCGTCAGGTCTGATTTTAAGCGGGTTAATATCTATGGACTGTATGTTCCCGTGCTGAAGGCCGATTTCCCCAAGTTTGACCAGAATGCCTGCCAGCACACCTACATCAACGGCGGCCTCGCCGCGGAAGGGCTCAAGCAGTTTTTTATGCTGAATTTCCTGAATCATCTCCCGGGCATCCTGTGTGGTCAGGGGCGCCACGCGAAAAACGATGTCCTGGAAAACCTCGGTCATGATGCCGCCGAGCCCGAACATGACGCAGGGGCCGAAATGGCCATCGCGCACCAGTCCGCATACCAGCTCTCGCTCACCTTTCACCATCTCTTGAACGAGTACCGCCTCGCTGCCTGGTATCCGCAGCAGGCGCTCGCTTTCCTGTTTTACCTCCTCCGGGCTTTTCAGGTTCACGGAGATGCCGCCGACCTCTGTTTTATGGAAAAGCTCTTTCCCGGAGGCTTTCAATACCACCGGAAATCCAACCCTGACCGCCTCCTTCATCGCGGAATCGGTATCTTGGGCGATTGCTTCACGGCAGGCCGGAATGCCGAAGCTGGATAAGAACCTTTTGGCATCATACTCATTTAGAGCTTTCTGGTCTTTGCTCAAGGCTTCCCCAATAATATCCATTAATGCTGTCACCATGCCTTTCACATTAATGTTTGGCTCAAAAATTATTACATAGTGGCCTGTGAATGGCAAGTCAGACTTATTCAATTGACTTTGAAGCGGGGCGTTGCTAACATTGAAGCAGGAGGAAGCATGGTCGCGCCGCAAAACGAATCCCGACTGATACTATTTCCGCCGACAGTTGAAGTCAGCGAGAAGGGCCATCTGGTTATTGGTGGCTGCGATGCTGTGGCGCTCGCGGAAGAATTCGGCACGCCTCTGTATGTTTTCGACGAGGCGACGCTGCGCCAGAAGTGCGCCGAATTCAGTGACGAGTTCGGCAGGCGCTACCCGGACATGTCAATCGTTTACGCGGGCAAGGCATTTATCAACCGCGCGCTGGCGCTTCTTTTTAAGGAAGAAAGGCTCGGGCTGGACGTTGTCTCCGGTGGCGAGCTGAGCATTGCCCGTTCCGTTGATTTTCCGATGGAGAAGGTCTATCTTCACGGCAACAACAAAGCCGCCGAGGAGCTCAGCACGGCCCTGGAATTGAAGGTCGGACGCATCGTTATCGATAATATTCAGGAACTTGAGATGCTGTCAGCTATTGCCGCCAAGCGCGGTGCCAGGCCTGATGTCCTGCTGCGGTTGACACCGGGCGTTGACCCGCACACGCACCGGCACATCACCACCGGTGTCGTTGACAGCAAGTTCGGCATTCCTCTGGCCGGCGCTGACAAGGCGGTGGCGAGGGCGATGTCGTCTGCTAATCTCAACCTCATCGGGCTGCAATTCCATCTAGGCTCGCAGATATTTGAGGTTGAGCCGTACGGTGCGGCCATAGGGATTATCCTGGACCTAGCTGCGGAGATGAAGGCGAAGCATGGCTTTGAACTTCGGGAGCTGGATGTTGGCGGCGGCTTTGCTGTCCAGTATACGGTTGATTCACCGGCACCGTCGGTGGCCGACTATGCCGAGGTAATCGCGTCCAAGATAAAGGAAAAGTGTCGCGAGCACAATCTTGACCTGCCGAGGCTGGTCATCGAGCCGGGCAGGTCTATCGTGGGGTGGGCCGGGATGGCACTGTACCAGGTTGGCGTGGTCAAGGAAATACCAGGCATCAGGTGTTATGTATCCGTAGACGGCGGCATGGCGGACAATATCCGTCCCGCCATTTATGGCGCCCGTTACGAGGCTGTGGTGGCCAACAAGATGAACCATAAGGCAACCAAAAAAGTCACCATTGCCGGCAAGTTCTGCGAATCCGGTGATATTTTGATTAAGGATATTGACCTGCCCGAGGTTGTGGCTGGAGATATAGTGGCGGTGCCCGATTGCGGGGCTTACTGTCTGGCGATGGCCAGCAATTATAATGCCTCGCTAAAGACGGCTATTGTATTTGTCAATGGCGGCCGGGCGCGTCTCATTCGCCGACGGGAAACATACGAGGACTTGATGCGGTGTGATTTAGTGTGAAAGGTCTGGTCTGGCATGTGGCAGGTAGTGGGACAGGATAAAGCGGTATCTATTCTGCAGCGCGGTCTGGAGCGTGGGAGCCTGGCTCACGCTTACCTGATTGCCGGTCCGCCTCACGTGGGCAAGATGACGCTGGCGCTGAATACAGCCCAGGCCCTGAATTGTGAATCGGCGGAACTACCCTGCGGGCAGTGCCTGTCCTGCCAGAAGGTTATGGCTGGCAATCACGCTGACGTCCAGGTAGTTGGTCTGGCACAAAACGAGGATGCTGCTGAAGCAAAACTGATAGGCATCGATCAGGTGCGGGATATGCAGCACTCGGCCAGCCTGCCGCCATTTGAGGGCAAATGTAAAGTATTTATCATTGAGGATGCCGGGTTGCTATCGGTTGAGGCAGCCAACTGCCTGCTGAAGACGCTGGAGGAACCGACGGACAAAATAGTCTTTTTGTTGCTGACCACGAATGAGAAACTGCTGCCGGAGACGGTGATTTCGCGCTGCCAGCGCCTGGAGATGACGCCGCTGCCTTCACCACAAATAGCAGAGGCGCTCCAGAAACGCTGGGGAGTTGAGCCGAATAAGGCGAAGCTGCTGTCCCGGTTGTCCAAGGGGTGTCTGGGCTGGGCGATTACGGCCGCGGCCGATGACCAGATGTTGCAGGAGAGAGCTCAGAAGCTTGAGAGTTTATATACCATTATCAGCGCTGATACTGAGGAACGTTTCAGTAATGCGGCGCAGCTGGCGGGCCGGTTTGCCCAGAACAGGTCGGCGGTACAGGAAATACTGGACCTCTGGCTGGACTGGTGGCGCGACCTGCTGCTGGTGAAGATAGGCTGTCCGGAATACGTGACCAATATCGACCAGTTGAACATGTTGCATGATATGGCGGGACATTATACCCTGGAACAGGTGAGAGGCTGTGTTGGCAGTATTAAGACAGCGGAAGTGCAATTGAGGCAGAATGCCAATCCAAGGCTGGTGCTGGAGGTGCTGATGCTGGATATGCCGGGTGGAAAGGCAGTTAATCGTGGCGATTTAACGGCAGGGGTGAAGGTAACCAATGGCTGACCAGATTGTTGGGGTGCGATTCAAGACGGCGGGCAAGGTCTATTACTTTGACCCGGCTGGACTGGAGCTGGAGGCCAACGACTACGTCATAGTGGAGACGAGCCGGGGCATGGAGCTGGGGAAGGTGGTCATTGCCCCAAGGCAGGTGCTGGCTAATGAGATTAACGAACCGCTCAAGCCGGTAAAGCGTAAGGCCGAGCCGGAGGATGTTGCACGCATCCAAGAGCTGGAAACCAGCGCCGAGGAAGCGCTCATTGAGTGCGGCAAGATAATTGATGAACTCCAGCTGCCAATGAAACTCCTTTCTGCGGATTATAACGTTGACGGTAGTCGCCTGACCTTCCTGTTCAGCGCCGAGCAGAGGGTGGACTTCCGCGAGCTGGTCCGCCAGCTGACCAGGCAGTTCAAGGTAAAAGTGGAGCTGCGGCAGGTCGGCACCAGGGATGAGGCCAAGCTCCTGGGTGGTTTTGGGCGGTGCGGCCGTCCGCTGTGCTGCATGAGCTTTATCACTGATTTTGACCCGGTTTCCATCAGAATGGCGAAGGACCAAAACCTGCCGTTGAACCCGATGAAGATTTCCGGGGTCTGTAATCGTCTGATGTGCTGCTTGGGCTATGAGAGTGAGCAGTACCGCACCATGAAGGAAAAGATGCCCAAGGTGGGCCAGCAGGTATCAACGGCTATGGGCGATGCAACCGTCGTGGGCAATAACCCGCTGAAAGAAACGGTGCTGGTGCGGCTGGAAAGTGAAGCGACCGTTGAATTGCCGCTCAGTGAGGTCTCATACTAAGCGGTTTCTTTACTGTGGCAGATATTTCTGCCACTCATCTCGGTTCTGCCGGTAGTGGTAGGGGATGCTGAAGAACAGGTTATCGCTGGGGTAGGTTGGTATGCGGAGGAGCTTCATGCCGGCTTCCTGCGGGGTTCTACCTGCCTTGCGACGATTGCAGGGTACGCAAGCGCTGACCACATTTTCCCAGGTGTGCTGGCCGCTGCGGTAGCGTGGAATCACGTGGTCCAGAGTCAACTGCTTGGTTTCCTTGCCACAGTACTGGCAGGTATATTTATCACGGTTGAAGACCTCGTAACGGGTCAGTTTTTTCTGCCGGTAGGGACGCTTCACCATATAGGCGAGTCGGATTACGGAAGGGAGCTCAAAGCTGTTGCTGATGGTGTGGATAAAGCCAACGCCATTTTCCAGCATCTCTGCCTTGCCCTGGTAAATCAGCACGACGGCACGCCGGGCCCGACATATGGTGAGCGGTTCATAACTCTGGTTCAGCACCAGAACAGGAATATTTAACATCCCCTGAACTTATTCCTCTCCGAGGCTACCTCATTTTACACAAAATATCGTGACAGAAGCAAACCAGTAAATCTTCACGAACAAATTCTCAAAAATCAGGGGCTGGTTTCGCCCCCGATGTTATCCGTTTCTTCGTGCCAGTTTATCGTTTGGCCTGGCTGACAACAAAGCGCATGGCGCATTCGGCGGCATTGGCCAGCAACCTCTCCGCATCGGCCATGGACTGGTCAAGCGTAATCGGCCCCGGTGCAATGCTGAGCACGGCGTCGATTCCCTGCTCAAAGACCACACGGCAATCGTCAGCCACCTCGCCCGCCAGGGCGATAACTGTGGCCCCGAATTCCTTGGCCGCCAGAGCCACACCGGTGGGCACCTTGCCCATCGCCGACTGGCAGTCGATGCGTCCCTCGGCGGTGAAGACGATTTCGGCGCCTTTTAAATCGGCAACCAGATTGGTTGCCCTGATAACGACATCTATTCCGGGCACCATCTTGGCTTTCAGAAAGACCATCAGCCCAAGCCCCAGCCCGCCGGCCGCCCCGGCCCCGGGCACCTCCCTGGGGTCGATATCAAGGTCTCTCTTGATTATGTCAGCGTAATGTGAGAGAGCGGCATCAAGCTGTTTCACCATTTCTGGGGTGGCGCCCTTCTGAGGTCCATAAATAGCAGATGCCCCGCGTGGTCCGCAGAGTGGATTGTTAACGTCTGAGGCAAGTGTTACTTTAAAGTCGGCTAGGCGCTGGTCCATCGCGGAAATGTCAATTCGTTCCAGGCTGGCCAGAGCCGCGCCACCGAAGGGCAGTTCCCTGCCGCTGGCATCCAGTAGCCTAGCACCGAGTGCCTGCGCCATGCCGGCGCCGCCGTCATTGGTGGCGCTGCCGCCGATGCCGATAATCAGTTTGCGGCAGCCTTGGTCGAGCGCGGCGCGAATCAGCTCGCCGGTGCCGTAGGTGGTGGTGATGAGAGGATTGCGCTTGTCGGGGGGCACCAGTGGCAGGCCGGAGGCGGCAGCCATCTCAATAACGGCGGTGGTCTTATCGCTTAAGATTCCCCAGCGGGCGTTGACCCGTTCCTGAAGCGGGCCGGTGACTTCTGTGGTCATCATTTCACCGCCGGTAGCATCGACCAGTGCCTGCACCGTTCCCTCACCACCGTCAGCCATTGGCTTCAGGACTGTCTCCGCGTCGGGGACGATGCGCTTTACCCCTTCTTCAATGGCGCGAGCAACTTCCAGAGCGGTGAGGTTTCCCTTAAATCCCTGGGGGGCAATAACGATTTTCATGGCATTGCTCTATCATATAAATGCCGGCCGAGTTTACTGGCTGCCTCTGGCATTGCGGTAGGCCTCGTCCAGCAGCTCCACGATTTCAAGGACAGATACCGGCAGCTTCTGTTGACCAACGCCGCAGGTGAGCTGCATGATGCAGGCGGGGCAGCTGGATACCAGGGTATCGGCGCCGGTCCTGGCAACATTACCCATCTTTCTTTCCAGCACCTTGCGGGATAAATCATAGTTTTTAAAAGCGTAGCTGCCCGCGGCGCCACAGCACATGTCCGCTTCACTCATTTCAGCAAATTCAACGCCGGGTATGCTTTTAAGAATGGTGCGGGGCTGGTCTTTTATTTTCTGGTAGTGGGCGAGATGGCAGGGGTCGTGGAAGGTAACCTTTCTTTTAAGTTCGCCCATTTCGGTGTTCAGGCCAATTTCAACCAGAAATTCACTGATGTCTCTGACTTTACCGGCAAATTCCTTTGCCTTCTCTGCCCATTCGGGGTCATCGGCCAGCAGTTTGGCGTAGTCCTTCAAAAACGAGCTGCAGCTGGCACAGGGCGTGACGATAGCGTCAACCTTCATTTTGCCGGCTATCTCTATGTTTTTCCGGGCCAGGTCTTTCGCTGATGCCCTATCCCCGTAGCCGGCGGCGGGCAGGCCGCAGCAGGCAAAGTCAGGCACAGTTACTTCCGTCTGGTTCTTGTTGAGCACGCGAATGGTGGCCGTCGCCCTTTCCGGCGCGAAATTGGGCGCGTAGCAGCCAACGAAATAGGCCACGTGATGTTTGGGTTTATCAATTTTCTTGGCTAAACGCTTTACGGCTTCAAGCCCTTCGCTGGCGGGTACTCTCGGCACCATGGCTTCCGCCTTGCCGGCATCTCCAGCCAGTCTGGTCAAACCGGTCTTCCTTGCCAGAGTACGGAGGCCGGTAACATCTGCCAGCCTGAGGAGCCTTGAGGCTTTATGCAGCCGTTCCGGGTTGGGCAGCAGTTTTTGAAACAGCAGGCGCTGCAGCCAGGAGTCTCCTTTTTGTTTTAACAGTTCCTGTCTGGCCCTGAAGATGAGGTCTCCCGTTGGCACCGCGGGGGGGCAGTGCTCCGTGCAGCCGTTGCAGGTCAGGCAGTTGAATATGGGGTCGTTCAGGTCAGCCAGCTCCAGCTTCTGGTCAAGAATGGCGTTGCGGAGCAGCGCCACACGCCCCCGGGCGCTGGTCCATTCTATCCCGGTTACTTTATAGGTAGGGCAGCCCGCCAGACATAGCCCACACTTGTTGCACTTCTGTAATATTTCCCCTAATTCCTCGGCCAACGTGGGCATAATCAGTATCGTCCTCCTGGCGGACGACCCGGATTTAAAAGGTTCTTCGGGTCGAATGCAGTTTTCAATCGCTTCATTATTTTATAATCATCGCGCGGCGGCAGGGTGGCCAATTCTTTTCTGACCGAAAGCGGTGCCGATTCAATGAGAAAGAACCCGCCCAGGCTGGTTGCCGCCTGTTGCAACTCGCTGGTGATGCTGCCCAGTTTATCGGCCCCATCAACCAGATAAGTGTAGAGGATGCCGCTGCCGCACTTGGCGGTCACGCCTATTTCCACGCCCTGACTGGCGCCTGTCCTCTTCACCTGTTGCAGCATATCTCCGAGCTTGCTGATGGGCACTGAAGCCTTGCCCTGTAAAGCGGAAGGGCTGGCACCAAGCATTGCCTGGTGAACATCGCGGTATACCTGCCAGGGACGGGATGTTTTTTCGTCTTTAAGTGCCATCGTCATCTTCGCCTTGTTTGCCTCAGCAAGGGAAGCGATGTCCTTACGGTGTCGCTCAACGTCACCCTTCGTTCCTTCGGAGTTAACGATCAGAAGCACCTCGCCGTCGTTGAGTCTGACGCCTATGGCCTCGGCTGTGTTTCGCCCGGCGATTGAATCAGCTAGTTCAATGGCGCTGGGGGTCAGCGGGGAATTAAGCAGCTGTCCCACCAGGCGAAAAGCGTCATCGGGACTGGAAAAGATGGCATAGGTGCCCACGCTGGCTTCTGGCAGGGGGAAAAGCCTCAGCACGGCCTCGGTGATAACACCAAGGGTGCCCCAGGAGCCGATGTACATGCGGCACAGGTCTATGCCGGCCACGTTCTTCATTGTCTTCCCGCCGGTATGGACAATATCGCCGGTTGGCGTGACCACGGTAACGCCCAGAACGAGGTCGCGAACGGTGCCATACATTATGCGCCGCGGGCCATTGGCATTGGTGGCGATTTCTCCGCCAATGGTGGAAGTCTCCGTATAAAACGGGTCCAGAGGAAAAAAGAGGTTTTGTTCGGCCAGTTGCTTCTGCAACTCAGCATTGACTATGCCTGCCTGTACCTGAACGCTGAAATTGCTGGCATCAAGCTCCACTATATGGCTCATGTTTTTCAGACAAAGCACGGCATCTGCCGATTCAAGACACGACCCTACATGCTGCTTTGAGCCGCCTCCCCATGGCACCAGCGTGGTCTCAGATTTATTAGCCTCCTTGATGATATCCGCCACCTGCTCGGTTGAGGCTGGAGAAACAGCCGCCTGGGGGGTGATGCCGTCAACCGTGTACGGTGCGGTTGCCTTTCCCCCGGTTAATACATTCCCATCACCGACTATTGCGGCCAGTTTCTGATGAAAATCCGGTTTCGCCGGTGAAGAGGTATTATCCATCAATGTGCTGCCCCTTCCTTCGCCAGCGATGGTGCTTCCGTCTCCGGGGGAAACATCTTGCCCGGATTCAGAATATCGTCAGGGTCGAAGATATGCTTTATCTTGCGCATGGCAGCGATATCTGCTTGGTCAAACATATGACGCATGGCATCCATCTTCTCCAGACCGATGCCGTGTTCGCCGGATATGGTACCCCCCATGGCGATGCAGGCATCTAAGATGTCCGCACCCGCCTTTTTCGCCGCTTCATGTTCTTCAGGTTTGTTGACGTCAAAAAGAATCAGGGGGTGAAGGTTACCATCACCGGCATGGGCCACATTAACGATGAGCACCTTGTATTGCTTGGCGAGTTCGCCTACCTTATGAAGTGCTGCCGGTAGCTTATCACGTGGGACGGTACCGTCACATATGATGTAGGGAGGACAGATTCTGGCTACCGAGCCGAAAGCGCCGCGGCGGCCTGCCCAAATGGCATCGCGTTCAGCGCTGGTCTGGGCAATACGCAGTTCCCGCACTTTATTTTTCTGGCAGAACTGTGATATCTCCTGTACCTGCTTCTCCAATGTATCGGCCAGTCCCGCGACTTCAATCAGCAGAATGCCGGCGGCATCAGTGGGATATCCAGCTTTCATACCCTGCTCGATTGCCCAGCACATATTCTGGTCCAGCAACTCCATTGCCCCTGGTACAATACCGGCGCCAATGATATCGGAGACGGCCTGACTGCTATCCTCAAGGCGGTCGAAAATGGCCAGCATGGTCCGTGACGCTTCCGGCTTGGGGATGATGTGCAGGGTCAACTTCGTGGCCACGCCCAGCATTCCCTCTGAGCCAATAAGCAGTCCTCTTAAATCGTAGCCCAGGAAATCTTCAACATAATCGCCGACGTTTATCACCTCGCCATCGGCAAGAACAATCTCTATACCGCAGACGTATTTAGCGGTCACTCCGTAGCGGAGGCACATCGGGCCACCAGCGTTCTCGCCAACGTTGCCCCCCAGGGTGGAGCTTTTCTGGCTGGCCGGGTCGGGCGGGTAAAAATAGCCAAGCGGCGCCAGGGCATTCTGTAAATCAAGGTTGACTACCCCGGGCTCAACCACGGCCCGGCGGTCGGCAGTGTTAATCTCCAGAATCCGGTTCATGCGGCTGACTTCAACAATGATGCCCCCTTTAATCGGTATGGTACCGCCGGATAAATTGGTGCCGGCGCCCCGGGGCACCACTGGTATCTTTTCCCGGTGGGCCAGCTTCATTACGGCGGAGACTTCGGCAGTGCTGCGGGGGAAGACGATGACATCCGGCAGCTCCTGCCTCATCGTGGCATCGTATGAGTACGAGAGCACGTCCTTGAGGTCGGCCAGGATGTTATCTCTGCCGACGATTCTGGTCAGCTCTTTGATTAGGCTCCGTTCTATCAAGTTTCTTTCTGCCTCCGCTTACATTCTATTGAGTGGAACAGGTGGTGACCATGTGGTTTGGCAGGGTTATCTTAAATAAAGTGGTTAAAGCCTGGCCCATGCCTCCATAAGAGTACGTTTGGCATTGGCCACCACCACATCCGGGTTTTGCCCGGCCAGCGGTTTTACCTCAAAGGCGACCACATTCTGCTTTCCCTCGCCAATGTACCCGATTTCCATCAGGGCCTTTAAGAACAGCTTTACTTCGGCGACATCATTTTCACCAACGGCGAGTCCAAAGGGAGGGTGTTTGTCTCCGTAGGCGGGGTGGCTCTTGTCTTTCAGTATACAGCTGCCGACGTGTACGTGTGTCAGGAAATCCTTAGCCGTCTTAACGGCATGGTCAGATGTCTCTTTAAGCAGCGGCAGGTGGCTCAGGTCAATCATCAGGCCGAAGTTGGCGTACTGCCGTTTTACCTCCCTGGCTACCGCAACTGCCTCCACAGTGGGGCCAATGAGGCATTTCTTATCGTAATCCCGGTCAAATATCTCCATGGTGATGCCGAGGTCGCCCTTGCTCTGCGCATAGCTGCATATCTGGGAAAGCGAGTCGGCCAGCAGCTCCTTGGCCTGGCCGTATTTCTCCTTGGCCGGTGCCGGGCCGCTGAGCACGGCAAGTTGTCTGGCACCGAGCGAATACGCCTCATCTATGCCGCCTTTAATTGTGGAGACAGCGGCTTCCCGTTGCTGCGGTACTAGGCTGTTGAGGTTAAGCTTGTTATTCAGCAGCAGCGGCTGGCCAACATAGCCGACAACGAGGTGACTTGCCCCGAGTATCTGCGTTACCTCATCACGTATCTCTCCTGGAATGGTGGTTATCTCAATGGCACCGAAGAACTCATCCTCGGCTATCTTTCTGACGGACTCAACCGTGTCCATCTCCGGATAGGCCATTGGCTGCACAACGCCGACCTTCATATAAGAATGCAGGCTGTCTTTCATAGCGGTGACTCCTTTCGGGAATTAACTGGAATTCGGGCTTTACTGGAGAAATGAACGAGAGAATGAGCCGTAACAATTGCGTTTGATATCTGGCCCGCGGCCTCGGTTATTGGCATTAGGCTCATATTTAACCTCTGGTGAGGTATGATAACAGGGGACACTAGACTCAATATAACATAGCCCCCATACTGCGTCAAGGAAAATACTCACATCTACAGCAGAGGTAGAATAAGGGGGCCTTCCGGAATGACTATGATTTCGGCATCTTCTCCCAGAACGGAGAAGGCTTTCTCCAGACCTTCCTCAACGGTGCTGACCGGCGTGAGCATCATATCACGAACGACACGGTCATCAAGGCCTGAAACCAGATAGATATCGTGCTTTAGCTGAGCACGGGCCAGAATCTGATTCTCCCACTGGACACCGATAGGCTCTTCACGTTTTATCTTCCGTATCACTTCTTTGGGAGAGTCAACCGAGCGGTGCAGTTCCAGGAATGCGTCCGGACCGATGCCGGCGCTGCACATTGAGGCGATGATGATTATGCCGCCATCGCGGGTAACCTGCGAGGCGGTGTCAATGCCCTTGCAGGTCTGGTACAGGTCCAGGTCAAGCGGCGCCCCGCTGTTGGTGGTTATGGTGATGTCTGCTCTCTGGGTCACTTTGACGCCGACGATTTTCCTCTCTATCTGGCAGCCCTTCTCATGTGCTATAAACGGATGGCCGGCAACGACGTGTGTTATCTCCCGGTTTTTATTAAGCAGCACATTCGCGATGAAATTGAGCCTTGCCATCTGTGCCTGCTCAACGAGGTCTTCATGCAGCGGATTTCCCTTGAGAATACCGGCGCGCACTTGAGGATGCTCTATCATCTGGTAGCCGTGGTTGTGATAGGCAGAACGGATGCTGAACACCCCGGGCGCGATGCTTTTTCGCCCTCCGGAAAAGCCGGCAAAGAAATGTGGCTCAATAAATCCGGTACTGATGCGGAAATCGGCATCAATGACCCGGCGGTTGATGTCCACCGGCGTACCCCGTGAGGTAGTGCCGATATAGACGGTATCGTTCACATCGTGGTTGACGACGTTATAATTGGCCACGATGTATTCACCCAGTTTGGCCGACAGCTCAGCTTTGTTCAAAGGCGGGTGCAGTCCGAGAGCGATGATGATGGTGATGTTTTGACGCGGTACCACGCTCTCCAGTTCAGCAAGTAGCGGCGGCAAAATCCGGTCATCGGGGCAGGGCCTGGTATTATCGGTGGCAATAACCGCCACCTTGTCGCTCGGTTTGACTAGGTTGCGCAGCGGCGGTGACTCTATCGGCGAGCGCAGGCTCTGTATGATGGCTTCCCTTTCATCAGCCAGACCTTTGGCGTCCTGCCTGGTTAGAACGCTGACGATATTCTGGGCAGGTATCTGTACCGTTATGGGACAATCGCCGCAGGGTAATTCAATCCCGGTCAGTTCCATATCAATGTTGCTCCCTGAATTGCGCTTGAATTATCCACTCCATCAGGATTGTTTTTCCGCAGCACCCGCCATCAGCTTGGCGGCTCTATCCGGGTTGAAAATGCCGCCGGCACCTTGCCCAATAAAGTACTACCCATTATACAATGGGTAGTACCGGTGCTGCACTATTCAGTTTATTCTGGTGGCCGGTGGCTATTTCTTGGCCATGGCGGTAAGCAGTTTGGCGGCTCTATCCGGGTTGAAGATGCCGCAGGCGCACTGCGTGACCAGGACTTTGGCTGCTTCCTCGGCGGTCTTTCGCCCGGCTTTGACCTCATCTACCATGGACTTCACCAGGTTGGAAGCCACCATGGCGTGGCCGCACATGGTGGTGACTTCTTGGACTTCTTTGGACGGCAACTTCTTGGTGTTGCCCCAGATACCTGCCGAGAAATCAACCGAGTGTGGTTTGAGCCCGGCTTTTTCACAGATACAGTCTACTGAGTCGAACGGACCACTGACCACCACTGACATTCCCAGGTCAGCGTCTTTGAGGTCCTGCAAGACTTTAGTTGCCGTATCGCTATCGGTGAAAACGCCATGCACAATGCTGGTGCTAGAAACCTTGGACAATATGTCGTCCATATTGGAATTAAACATATTGCCACTCCGCATGTCACCAGCATTGGTCGGATTATGACGCATCATGATTCTCAGAAACTCGCGCATTTTTTCGTCGGCCCCGTCCTCGTTAATCCCCTTGGCGGCCATACACAGGAAAATAAAGTCTTTATCTAAGCTCTCTTTAGTTCCTTGACGGTGCAAAGTATGTGTCATTTATGATTCCTCCTTGAATAACGGGCGACCTAGGCCAACGTTGACTTTACCGTTGATGTATAGTGGCACGTCGAGTTCCTTCAGAGGCTTGTCACAGAGCGCGGAACCATCCGCCTCAAGTTTGGTAGAAATGGTCAGGGTGAAAACCGATTCAATCTGTGCAGCGGCCTCCCTTAATGCTTTAATCACTGCTGGTATATTCTCAACCGTAGTGATGCTCTCAATCATGGCCGAACATGCTTTTTCATTGAGAATCTCATCTTTCAGCTTGCCAGTGCTCTTGTCAACCATAAGAAAAGTGACCGGGTTATCGTGAGCAAACTCAACCCCCGTTTTGGCCATTGCCTGGGCTACCTTCTCAACGTCGTAGAATCTAACCCCGACGCCGGGGCGACCCATCTCCGCGGTTATACCAACAAAACCCCTCTTGAAACGGCCGGTAACATCGGTGGTCTTCGCCTCTTCCGTGCCTCTGCCGGGAACCCTGGTCTCCTTGTGTACTATAAGTGGATTGGAGAAAGCGGTCCTTACCGAACGAGGCCACTCATGAACTTCCTCAACAAAAGCGTCAACCGGGCATACCCCCGCTCTAAAACAGACCCCACATTCAACACATTCGTCCTCGTCGATGGTGGCCATGTCTCCCTTGATACTGATGGCCGCCATGGGGCAATAGGGCAGGCATGCTTCACAGACAATGCAGAGTTCAGGATCTATTTTCAAGTCTGTTTCCTCCTTTTTTTGAACTATCTGCTCTTTACAGTCCGGAAAATTATAACGGACTCCACTTATTGCTTTTATACCGTATATTTTACTTCGTTGCCATCGCCGCCATCAGCTTGGCCGCGCGTGCTGGGTTGAAGATGCCGCAGGCGCATTGCGGTGCCAGAACTTTAGCTGCTTCCTCAGGGGTCTTGGTGCCGGCCTTAACCTCTTCTACCATGGACTTAATCAGGTTGGCGGCTATCATGGAGTGTCCGCACATGGTGTGGATTTCAAGGACGTCTTCACTGGGCAGCTTTTCCGTCTTGCCCCAGATGCCGAGGGAGAAATTGGCGGTGTGGTGTTTCAGGCCGGCTTTCTCAATGCACTCATCAACCTTTTCAAAGATGCCGCTCACCACCACGGAAATGCCCAGGTCCGCCTCTTCCAGGTCTTTCAACACGCTGGCCACCTGGTCGGTTTTGACAAAGACGGCGTGAACTACCGCTTGCGCTGCTTCTATAACCTCTTCCTTGGAATGGCTGTACATATTCCCCAGCTTTATAGTGCCTATGTTGACAGGGTCGTGACGCACGGCAATTTCCAAGAATTTTTTGAGCTTGGGGGCATGGCCTTCGTCATTGAAACCAACGGCGGGCAAGCAGAGCATGACGTAGTCTTCACTCAGATTCTCTCTGGTGCCTCGGCGATGTAAACTGTGTGTCATTCGTTTCCTCCTTATACCTTCGCCTGTGGTCGGCCCAGACCAACA
>CAZBMB010000002.1:0-344069 GCA_964493435.1 uncultured Dehalococcoidaceae bacterium
AAGCCTGGGTTTGCACCAATCCTGAATGTGGCTTTAACCTGAAAATCAGGAATGGTGATGTCTATCTTAACGAACCCATAATGAGCGGGACACTGCACAACAGCCGTGCCCGATAGCTTGCCAAATCGCCGTTAAAACGCCCATATTAGGTGATATCGTGCTTCCTCAGCTAAAAAAACTCAGAGGAACAGCACTTGATTTACTCTATCCACGTTATTGCATCGGCTGCGGCAAAGAGGGCGCTTTTATTTGCCTTTCCTGCCGCCGAGCGCTGTCACCAATAACACCGCCTATCTGCCCCAGATGTGGCCGTCCCCAGCCCAGCGGGATATTATGTCCCGGTTGTGTTGGCTGGCAGACAGCGATTGATGGTATCCGCTCCCCGTTCCGTTTTGAAGGCACCATGCGCGAGGCAATTCATCAGTTGAAATACCAGAACCTGAGGGCTCTGGCAGTCCCCCTGGCCGAAATGCTGCAGGAGTACCTCGATGCCAGTCCGCTGGACGTGGATGTTCTGGTGCCAGTACCCCTACACCGGAAACGATTAAGAGAGCGCGGCTACAACCAAGCCAGGCTGCTGGCACAGGAGCTGGGCAAATTAATAAATATAGCGGTAATAGATGGCGTTCTGGTTCGCCAACGGCATACACCCCCGCAGGCTCGGACTGCGACCGTAGCAGAGCGGAAGCTCAATATCGCTGATTCTTTCACCTGCCTTGACGATAGACTGCGGAGCAGAAAGGTGCTACTGCTTGATGACGTAGCCACCTCCGGAGCTACCCTAGATGCCTGCGCCACGGTGTTGAAAGCTAACGGTGCCGCCTCGGTATGGGGGCTGACCATAGCGCGAGAGATTTAACCTTCAGGGGTGAGAAGAGAAGATGGAATTGCAGATTACGGGACAGAATATGGAAGTATCCGCAGAGGTGCGCCGCTACGTTGAACGCAAAATCGGGAAGCTGACCCGCCATTTCCCCAATATCATTGAGGCTATTGTGGAAATCACTCAGGAAAAGACCAAGTCTCCCCAGCAGCATTTCATAGTGCGGGCTAATGTGGTCGGCAACGGTATCGGCCTGCACAGCGATGAGCGCGGCGATGACCTTTTTCAGGCAATCGATAAGGCGATTTCGGTGCTGGACCGCCAACTGGAGCGCCGGAAGGGAAAGCTTTATGATAAGGGAAAGGGGAATTCCCTGACGCGAGGGGAGTTCAAAGAAGAACCGTTTCGCACCGGACCTGAAGTGGTGAAAGTAAAACGGTTCACCATGAAGCACATGTCCGTTCCCGAGGCCGCCGAACAGATGGCGATACTGGGGCACAGTTTTTTCTTCTTTCTCAATACGGACACGGATGAATTTAACGTGCTGTACCGGCGCCACGACGGCAACTACGGCTTGATTGAACCGGAACTGGGCTAGAGTTTTAACACTGGCAGCAATTATGGGATAATTAAGTAAAGCATGGCAACTAAAAGAAGGAACCTATACCTGTACCTCACCCTCGTCTGTTTTTTTGGCATTATCGCCATCTTCATCGCCGATGGGTATATGGGCGTTTATGATACCGTTTATATTACCGCCGAAGAACGTGAGCAGAAAATAGAATCGGACGTCTGGCAGCGCAATGACCCGTACTGGTCCATAGGGATAACACAGGGGGAAAAGGCTTTCATTCGCTATGAAGTGGACAACCGGCGGTTTGCCAGTTATGAAGCTGACATTGAGGTGTCAATCTGGCGGATGCAGGAAAAGGTCAGCGATGTGCTTTCCCGGCAAATTAGTATCGGGGCCTTCGACAAGGACGAGATAGAATGGACGATTGACTCCGCCGAGCTCGTCCCGCCAGATGCTCAACCCGAGCAGCGCTTTGAGTACACACTGACCATAAAAGGTGGCGAAATTGAGCGAAATATCATCCTGTACATTAACCCGTCTCCCTATCCGGTAATAAAGACAGTGCCGGCACCGTCGTAACCGGAGGTATATGAATTGAATATAAGACTGGAATATGTTTTATTTGGCTTTGGTATTCTGTTCTGCCTGGCAGGCGTCGGTTACCTGGCTGCTGAGTATGTGAAAAACCTCTCCGAAGCCGGGAAACTGGTCTCGCTGCTGCTCACCGTGGCCATGTTCGCGTTCCTGAGCAAATACTTTGAAAACATAGGGTGGTGAACTGAATGCTGACTGCTATCGCCGTGCTGGCTTCTTTAGCGCTTATTGGCTGGCTTATTTATCGAGGGGTAAGACAGAAACCCATCCGGGCACATCACGTTATCCGGGCGATTGCCTACCTCACCGGACTGTACACCTTCGGTTTCTTCCTCAGCATGGACTTCCCGTTGCTCATAAAGGTAGTGGTCAGCATCGTGCTCGGAGCGGTACTGATTGTCATGGGGGCCACCATCCAGCGCCGCCGCCCGGCGGATAATAGTTAGGCTCTCTTATCCCTGACCAGTCTCGCCTGATAAATCCGCCGCTTCGCCTCGGAAGTCCCCCGCAGCCTCAGGTTCAAAAAGTCCATCTCGTATTCGACAATAAGCCCCTCATCGGCAAAGCTGTAGTACCGGTCATTGCCGATGATTATATGGTCGACAACCTTCATCTGCATGATTTTGCCAACGTATACCAGCTCTCTGGTCAGTTCTTTGTCGCTGGTGCTCGGGGCGGGGTTGCCGGAGGGATGATTATGCACAAATATCAGAGCGGTCGCATTATCTTTCAGCGCCCCCTCCACGATTTCTCGCGGTGAGATAGAACTGCTGTCAACCGTACCTTCAAAGACATCGGCTACTTCAATGATACGGTTCTGGCTGCTGAGGTAAATAACCTTAAACAGTTCCTTTTTGAGGTCGCGCATGGCGTGGTAGAGATAGTCAAATATCTCACGGGAAGACTTAAAAAAAGGCTGGTCCATAATCTTGCCTTTGAGAAACTCCCGGGCAATCTCCCGAACCAGCCTGATACCGAGGGCACTGTGCGGACCGATGCCCTCAATCTCCTGCAACTCTTCCGTGGAGGCCGATAGCACCCCCCTCAGCGTTTTAAACCGTTTCAGCGCCTCTTTCGCCTGTGGTTTGCAGTCCCGGCGTGGTGCACCCAGCGTTAACAGCAACTCCACGATTTCATAGTCGTGGAACCCGGACAGCCCAGACTTCAGGAACTTCTCCCTGAGCCTCCTGCGGTGACCTTTATGTGTCTCTTCGGCAAGCATCGGCGCCAACTCAATGGACTTTGGCGAAATTGTATACCCTTTTCCCTTTTTTCGATAGCTTAAACGAATCTTTAGCGGCTACCCGGGATATTATTTCATCCTCTTTCAGGTGATGGTCACTGAAGGAGAGAATACCAGCCGGTTTCAATACACGGTGCAGCTCGGCCAATACTTTTTCCGGCTCGCTCAAATCGTGAAGCGTATCATAGAGCAGCGCTACATCAATGCTCTCGCCGGGCAGACCGGTAGCGCAATCGGAAAGAATAGTCTGGATATTAGCTAGTCTCTTTCTGGTCGCAGTTTTCTGAACCTGCTCTACCGCTAGAGGGAGAATATCCACTGCATAGACCTTTCCTGCCCCTCCGACCAATTGCGCTGCGACTGTAGTATAACTGCCCGGCCCGCAACCAAAATCAAGAATGTGGAAGCCTGACTCAATATTCAATTCGGCCAGAATCTTTTTTGGTGGCTGGAAGAAATCGCGAAACTTGAAGTAAAAGGACATGGCCTTAAAATCAAAACCAGTCATCGGTTTACCCATGGCTACACTTCACTTCTTTTCCAGTTTAAGACCTTCTTCCCCCACCACCGCCACCAGACGCTCGTGCAATTCGGGGCAGTAGTTGGCGAAGATATCGAAAAAGCGCATATGTATTATTTTATTGCCGTTGGTTACCCTTAATTTCACCTCGTCGTGGCCGGGGTAACCCCGCAGGATTTCAATAATCTTGTGCAGATTGGCTTTATCCCCCTCAGCATCACTGGTCTGATTGATGCTGATGACCAGTCGGCGATTCTCCACCGGTGTCTCGCTGGGCGCAGCCGCCTCTTTTACAGGTTCTGCTTCGGCAGGCAATGGAGCAGGTTCTGCTTCTTTCGCCTCCTCCGACCTTTCTTCCGCCGGTTGGTAAAGACGAACCTCCTCACAGCTCAACTGCACCCTGTCCTCCCTCATCCTCACCTTGCCTTTTACTTCAAGGATGTTCCCCTCCTGCCACAGTTCACCCTTCTCCGCATAGACGTTCGGCCAGACCATTATTTCAACCTGCCCACTGAGGTCCTCAAGCACCGTGCTGGCGAAGGCTTTCCCTTCCCTGGTGAAGAGCTGGCGGACTGACCCCACCATGCCCACAATGTCTACCATCTGCCCGACAAGTTCAATATCAATCTGCCCGACCAGCGTAGTTTCAGCGCTCAACTCACCGGCCACGGCACTGAAGGGGTGCTCGGAGAGGTATACGCCGGTCAATTCCTTCTCCCAGGCGAGCTTTTCTTTCATGGGGACATCCTCCGCCGCTTCCAGTTCAAGGTCTGACATTGGCACCGGCATTTCCTCTCCCCACAGGTCAAACATGGTCACCTGTCCTGACTCACGCAGTTGCTGCTCCCGCTGCGCCAGAGAGATAATTCGGTTCACATTTCTCAGCAATGCCGCCCGGCTGCCCAGAGAATCAAAGGCACCGGCTTTAGTCAGGCTCTCTATGACACGCCGGTTGATGCCGCGCAGGTCGCAGCGGCGGCACAGATCCTCAATGGACTTGTATTCGCCATTTTGGCCCCTTTCGGCCACCATTGGCTCAACGGCACTTGGACCCACATTCTTTATGGCCGATAAACCAAAGCGTATGGCGGATGCCGCGCCGTCTCTCTCAATGGAAAATTTAACCTGACTGTGATTTATATCCGGCGGCAGCACACTGATACCCAGGCGGCGGCACTCGGCAACCGCGCTGGCTACTTTATCCGGCTGGTCGGCATGAATAGTAAGGAATGCCGTCATGTACTCGGCCGGGTAGTTCGCTTTGAGATAAGCCGTTTGATAGGCAATAAGGGCATAGCTCACGCTGTGCGCCTTGTTGAAGGCATAGCCGGCGAACGGCTCAATAAGATTGAATACCTGCTCCGCCACATTGGCCGAGAACCCTTTTTTCTTGGCGCCTTCGATAAAACCACGCCTTTCTTTCTTCATCACCTCGGCGATTTTCTTACCCATCGCCTTGCGGAAAATGTCCGCCTGTCCCAGACTGTAGCCGGCAAATTCCCTCACGATGAACAGCACCTGGTCCTGATAGACAATCACGCCGTAGGTTTCTTCCAGAATGTTTTCCAGCGCCGGGTGTGGATAACGGATTGGCTCCTGTCCGTGCTTAGCTTTGATGAAGGTGGGGATATGTTCCATCGGTCCGGGTCGGTATAGCGCCACCATGGCGGCAATGTCGCTGAACATGGTCGGTTTCAGGTCTTTAATATAGCGGCGCATGCCAGCTCCTTCCAGCTGAAAGACGCCGGTGGTCTCTCCAGAGGCCAGCAGGGCAAACGTCTTGGCATCATCCATTGGTATACTGTGCAGGCCGATTTCAATGCCATGCTTATCGGCAATGATTTCCCTCGCTTTACCCAGAATGGTGAGGTTGGCCAGGCCGAGGAAATCCATCTTGAGGAGCCCTATCTCGGCAATATCGCCCATTGAGAACTGGGTCATGACTGATTCCTGGCCGTTGACCTTGCTGCCCCACTGTAGCGGGACATATCTGGTGAGGGACTCCCGGGAAATGACCACGCCGGCAGCGTGGGTGCTGGCATGGCGGGCGACCCCTTCCACTTTCCGCGCGGAGTCAACCAGATTACGGATTATCTGGTCATCATGGTATATGCTCTTGAGGTCGTTGTTCTCATTCAAGGCCCTGGCCAGCGTCATAGTCGGTGAGTACGGCACCAGACGGGCCACCCGGTCAACATCACTGTAGGTCATGCCCAGCGCCCGGCCCACGTCCCGGATGGCGGCTTTGGCGCCAAGGGTACCGAAGGTGATTATTTGGGCAACATGGTCCTGGCCATACTTCTGAGAAACGTAGGCGATAACCTCGTCGCGGCGGTCATCCTGAAAATCAAGGTCAATATCCGGCATCTCCTTGCGCTCCAGGTTCAGAAACCGCTCGAAGACCAGCTTATGCTCAATGGGGTCGACTGCCGTGATACCCAGACAGTGAAGAACGATGCTGGCAGCCGCGCTGCCCCTCACCCCGAAGAGAATATCACGTTCCTTGGCAAAGGAGATAATGTCCCAGACAACGAGAAAATAGTTGGCAAACTGGGTCTTTTTAATGACCTCCAGCTCGTAGTCAAGGCGTTGTTTTATTTCTTCAGTGGGCTGGGGATAGTAGTGAGGTAAGTTTTCATAGCACAGGCTGGCGAGATATTCGTCAGCCTTTTTCCCTGCGGGCAGTTCAATCTCGGGCAGATGAAGCCGCCCGAACTCCAGAGTGAGATCACACATTTCGGCGATCCGCTCCGCATTGTCCAAGGCCTGCGGGATATCCCGATAAAGCTCGGCCATCTCCTCGGGACTCCTGAGGTAAAGTGTATCCGAGGCCATTTTCATCCGCTTCTCATCGTTAACGGTGGAGTTAGTGCCAATGCACAGGAGCAGGTCATGGGCCTGAGCATCTTCCCGCCTGATGTAGTGGATATCATTGGTGGCGACCAGCGGGATGCCAAGTTCATCGCTCATAGGGATAAGGGCCTGATTGACCTTCTCAAGCTCAGCGATGGGCTGGCGCTGTATCTCAAGGTAGAAATCACCGAATACCTGCCGATACCACTGCGCCGCCTGCTTGGCGTCCTGAAGTCTCCCCTCCAGAATTAATCGTGGAATCTCGCCGACCAGGCAGCTGGAAAGGGCAATGAGCCCTTCGTGGTGCTGCTCCAGAAGTTCCTTGTCCACTTTCGGCCGGTAGTAAAAACCCTCCAGGTGCGCTTTGGTGACGAGCTGAATAAGGTTCTGGTAGCCGGTATAATTTTTAGCGAGAAGGATGAGATGATAGTGGTTCCTGTCCGGTGCTTCGCGGCCGAAGCGACTTCCCGGCGCTAGGTATATCTCGCAGCCGATGATGGGCTTTATCCCCGCCTCCCTGGCAGTGCGGTAGAACTCGATGACGCCATACATGGCGCCGTGGTCGGTTATCGCCAGGCTGTCCATACCCAGCTCTTTAGCCCGTGAAATCAGCTGCGGAATGCGGCACATGCCGTCAAGCAAGCTGTATTCGGTATGGACATGAAGATGAGTAAACATATCTTCCTGCAGAAAAAATCTACATAATTATAACACAGGGGTTCGCTGTCGCAGTATCATTGTCCAGCTTAAAAATTGTAAAATCTGATTACCAGAATGAAAATTTTAATGCCGGTTATCAAATGGCTTTTCGTTCTCTGTCTGCCCCTGCTTCTGCTTTCGGCGAGCATTGGTGGGGCCACCAACAGCCTCGCCCTTTACCATTATGGCTTTGATAAATACGGGGTGAGCCAGATTACGGGCCTGCCTGATGCTGAGCTGGATAGAGCCGCCAGGGGACTTATACACTACTTTAATTCCAGCGAGGAACCCATTAGCCTGACAGTAGTAAAAGAGGGGCAGCCATTCACCCTGTTCAATGAGCGAGAGGTCGTCCACCTGAAGGACGTGAAAGGCCTGTTCCGGCTGGACTACTGGATATTCCTAGGCGCTCTTCTCTATTCGCTTGCCTATGTTGGCCTTATGCTGTGGCTGAGGGCGCGGCGATGTCTGGCGCGGGGGCTTTTGTGGGGCAGCGGACTGACTTTGGGCCTGATGTTGCTGCTCGGCCTGAGCACCATGCTCGACTTTGACCAGTTTTTTCTCCAGTTCCACCTGCTCAGCTTCACCAACGAGCTCTGGCAACTTGACCCGAGCCGCGACTATTTAATAATGCTCTTCCCGCGCGGCTTCTGGTATGACGCCACACTGTTCATCGCCGCCGCCACAACATTGGGGGCGGTGGTGATAGGCGGAGTGGGATTTTATGTTTATCCTTCTGCTTCCGCCCAGCGCAGGCGCGGGTAGACAAAGGACACGATAATCAGGGCGGCACCAGCCGCCATCAGCCCTATCCCCAGCACCTGCATCGGGGCGATTAAGTCATTAATGACGCTGTTGAGCCACGTCTGCAACGAAGGCGGTATATCCGGTATCGAAATGCTGGGGAGATAGTGCTGCGTCGCCCAGACCCCGGCATACTCAAGTGCCCCGTAAATGAGGAAGGTTACGCCCAGTTCTCTTGTCACACCCTTGACGCTGCGGTGCACCAGAATAAGGCACAGCACCAGCACCACCATCAGCGCTATCAGCCCATAATAAGCCGTCTCGATATAACCGGCATTCTCCCGGATTATCTCAACCACCGACATTATATCCGGCGGGATGGAACTTTCATCAAGGGCGAACTCCGACGGTATCTCAGCCTCAAATTGTTGATAAAATTCCTCGAAATACTGCTCCAGTATTTCGGGAGGCAGGGCGGAAACTTCCGGCGGCAGGCTTTCCTTGTTCTGCTGGAACTTCTGCCACAGGCTGTCCTTCATATTGTCTTTTACCGGAACCAGAGAGATGGCTATATTTAACTGGTCGCTTTTGCCCATCAGATAATCAAAGCTGGAGTAAATAGCAGTGCTTGCCTGTTCTTTCAGATATGGCTCATTCTCGGCGATGGCATCATAAAGCGCTTCGTTAAGGAAGGACGCCTCCGGTGGTATCTGCTCGCCGAGCGGAACCTGCGTTACCTCTTCCACCAGCACCGCCACATCCAGTTTCTGTACCTGCGCCACGACAAAGTCCGGGTCAAGCAGGGTACTGCGCAGCGCAAACAGCGTGCCAAAAACAGCCAAAGATAAAAAAAGGAGAAACGTCAGCAATGTCGCCAGCAAGCCCTTCAGAAAATTCATAGCCAGCCTCCGCTTTACTTTGCTTTGGCCTGTATTTTAGCATACCGGGAGACGAATTACACCAGTTTATTTCCCCAGATAGCCAGCAAGCATCCGCAACGCTGCCTGACAGATACAGTTGACGAAAGACAAGGCGTTTTGTAGAATAAATTGCAATGGGCGGTTAGCTCAGTTGGTTAGAGCGCTGCGTTGACATCGCAGAGGTCAGAGGTTCAAATCCTCTACTGCCCACCATACTGTATGGCTATATTTTCCTTATTATATTAGATATCAAAACCCGGAGCTTCTCCGGATACTGCCCCGAGCTTTTTAAATTATCCTCTCTTCTTTGAGCTGCTTAATATCCGCATCAGAATAGCCCAGTTTCTTTAATATCTCATTGTTGTGCTCGCCCAGTTGAGGTGCGATTCCGGCTTTGGCCGGGGTTTTATGGAATTTCCAGGGGTAACCGACCTCCTTTATCTTACCCACCCTGGGGTGGTCAACCTCTATCACGTAGTTATTGGCGATGGCATCGGGGTCGGTTCCGGCTTCAATCAGAGTGTTTATCGGAGCGCTTATCACATCGGCCTCGCGCATTATCTTCACCCAGTGATCTCTGGTATTAGCGGCAAACTGTTCATCCATGGTAGCCAAGAAAACTTTTCTCTTCTCCATAGAATTGGCAACTTCCACCAGACTGCCACATCCAACCTCATCCAGCTTGTGGGCGAAACCGGTAGCTTCCAGGCCTTTCCGCCAGCGCTCTTCACCAACCACCTGAATCATAAAGGGCTTGCCATCCTTATCGTTGAAGCTGGCAGTCATGTTCGGTGCCTGACCGACGACCATACGGACGCGGCTACGTGCCATTTGTTTACCACCCATGAGAACCTGGGTCATGAAAAAGCCCATAAGGCGAACCTGGCTGCCGAACAATGAGGTTTCAATCAACTGGCCCTCACCGGTCTTCATCTTGTGGTACAGGCCAACAATCATCGCCTGGAAATTATGGAAGGCAGCGGTTTCATCCGCCACAGCAACCTGGCCCGTCGCCATAGGGGTGCCTTCCTGGCCAAAGGCACTGGCAACGCCGCCCATAGCCTGGGCTACGCCGTCCGTTCCCGGCAACGGGGCTTTAGGCCCATCCGGGCCATAGGCTGATGAGCTGAGGTAAACGATGTCGGGTTTTATCTTAATCAAATCATCGTAGCTACAACCCAGACGCTTAGCTACGCCGGGACGGAAGTTCTGGGCGAAGATATCAGCATCCTTCACCAGCTTATAGAGTACCTCTCTCGCTTTCTCTGTCTTAAGGTCAAGTGTTATACACTTAAATCCGCGGTTGTTCGTCTCAAAGTAGGGACTGAGCGGCAAATCAGGGACTACTAAAAGCTGCCTACCCAGTTCGCCTTCCGGGGGTTCTATCTTAACTACCTCAGCCCCCAGGTCAGCCATCATGGACAACGCTACCGTCACCTGCTGAAACATAACAACAGCTACACACTTTACTCCTTCGAGTGGACGCGCCATTCTACTGTCACCTCCATATGCATTTTCTTCTTCTAACGGGTGAACAAATCCCCCGTGCTCCACAAAAGACGTCTAATTCGGCGTCTATTCTCCAGCAAACATCTTCTTATAGTATTCGACTCTGCCCTGAAGCTGGGGTGCCAAAATGGTATTATCCGGAATGACGTTAATCACCGAGGTTTTCCCTGAATTAAAGGCTCTCTCAAGCGCTGGCCTGAGATGCTGCGGCTCGGTAACTAATTCTGTATGGCAGCCCATCTCGGCGAATATTTTGTCATACTTGATATCGGGCAGCATGCTCCAGTCACAATTCTTCACGTCCTCTGGCATAATCCCCTTTTGCGCTTCGTAACCCATCCAACTGCTGTTGTTTAAAAGCAGATAACAGGCCGGGATGTTGTAGCGGGCCGCGGTTTCAATATCAAAGCCGGCTATACCCATGCCGCCATCGCCCAAGAGGTCGACCACCTGTTTACCGGGTCTGGCTAATTGAGCGCCTATGGCAATGCCCACACCGTGGCCAACACCGCTCCAAGTGGCGCCATCCAGTATGTGTCCGGCAAAGTAAGCCTTTATCTTATCGGTGGCGAACCCGGCCATAGAGTAAGAGTCCAGGATAATGGTGGCATCTCTGTCCAGGAAATCACAAAGCTCAGCGGCCACAAAGTGAGGATTAATAGGCTTTTTATTGCGCACCTCATCTACAAGCGCTTTTTCCTTGGCGGCGTCTTCCTCTCTCACCTTTTTGACTATACCCAACCACTCACTTCTGTCCGGCTTCTTCTTCATGATGTCCTTGGCACAGTCAATCATCTGCCGCAAAACCGGCTTGGGGCTGCCAAAAATTGATAACTCGCTGGATAGCCTGGTGGTCAGTTCCTCCGGGTCTTCAGATACCTGAATATACCTGACATTCTCAACCGGAAAACGCGGTGGCATACCAAAGCCCTCAAGCATATTCATTCTCAAACCGAAGATGGCGATGACATCAGCCTGCATCTGAATAGGTCTGCGGAAGCCGGCGCCAAAGGCCAACGGGTGGTCTTCGGGCACAGCACCTCGGCCCATTCTCCGGGTCAATACCGGAATGCCAAGCAGCTCAACAAATTCCTTCAGTTCTGCCGAGGCATCAGACCAGTAAATACCATCACCACCAATAATCACTGGTTTTTTAGCTTCCAGCAACATGCGTGTCGCTTTTTCTATTGCCTGTGGGTCGCCGGCGGGTCGGGATGGAGCGGCACAAACGCCGTGCGGCAAGTAGCCCCGCAAGGAATTCTCGTCCCCGGCTACCCTGCCCTGAATGTTCACCGGTAACTCAAGAGCCACCGGTCCACACGGGTAGGTGGTAGCATCCCGGACGGCCTTCTGCGTGAAGTAAGCTGCCATAGAGGGGTCAATGATGCGTCTGGTCCACTTGGTGAAATGACCGGATAACGGCTCGGCGTAGGCCTCCTGGAAAGGGCCCCAGCCATCTTCTTCTGTAGCATGCTGTCCGAGAAGGCAAATGACCGGGCTCCTGGCCAGATAGGCTTGGTACATAGCCGATATCATATTGCCAAAGCCAGGTCCAGCTGTACCCATGGCTACACCTACTTTACCGCTGGCTCTGGCCCAGCCGTCAGCCATATAGACACCTGACTGCTCATGCCGCATGTGATAGCATTTTACGCCAGCTCTGTCCAAGGCCACCTGGAGCTGCCAGACGTGACCACCGTGAACAGCGGCGTACCAGTCCACACCCTCTTCTTTTAAAATCTTGGCTACTGCACCCACGACCTTAATGTCTGCCATTTTTACCTCCATTGATTATTCGCGACAGTCTGAGTTTTAAAACCGAATTATCAGCCTAAATGATAATAGTTTTTAGCCTCCTTTTCCTCAATGCTATTAAAGGCATGTATAAAATTTCGCCGGCAATATTCTAGCACCAGCACAACACAAGGTACAACAAAAACCCGGAACTCCAAGATTTTCTAGGGAAGTCTATTATAAATCTAATTATAAAGTCAATTCTTTTTATTAAATAGGAACGGTACAAAAGTTGCCGTATAAGGGAGTTATATGGAGCATATGAAAGTATTTTTCCCGATACTCGGGTAAGGGGGAAGATAATGGTTTGTTCTTCTATTTAAACGGCGTTGTTCGGATATTTTACTTTTGACTTATCGTTTTGTGTCTGATAAAGTGTTACGGTTCTCCAAGCGTGATGGTGCTATATTTTTAAAATATTCACGGATGGGGAGGTTTTCTGAAATACAGCCACCCGGCTGTAATAATCGCTTCGTCAGAGTCTACTGACTGTTTCCCTTCTTTACAATTCCCAAGTTTTTATTCTCTGGTAGAAGAGCTTGTTGCTTATATGAACGATAATAATCATAAGATACGCTGCCAGAACCTGTGGAAAGTATTCGGTCCCTGCTCAGAGGGCGTATTTGATATTATCCAGAACGGGGCCTCCAAGCAGGAGGTTATGGAAAAGACGGGCTGTGTTATCGCTATCCGGGATGTTTCCTTCGAGGTTCAAGAAAACGAGGTTTTTGTGGTCATGGGGCTTTCCGGAAGTGGGAAGTCCACGCTGGTACGCTGTATAAATCGCCTCATGGAGCCCACCCGCGGCTCCATATTTATTGAGGGCGTCGACGTCGGTAAAATGGACAGCCAGGAGCTCAGGGAACTGCGCCGCCACAAGCTGAGCATGGTCTTTCAGCACTTCGGACTCCTGCCACACAGAACTGTGTATGACAACGTCATGTTTGGTCTGGAGGTGCGCGGTGACAACAGAAAAGAACGGCAGGAAATGACCCAAAACGCCCTGGAGCTGGTAGGGCTGGGAGGCTGGGAAAATTCCCGAATTCAGGAGCTGAGCGGTGGCATGCAACAGCGCGTCGGTCTGGCCCGAGCGCTGGCCGTTGGCCCGGAGATACTGCTCATGGATGAGCCATTCAGCGCCCTTGACCCGCTGATACGCCGGCAGATGCAGGATGAATTCATTAACCTGCGGTCCAAAGTGAAGAAGACGGTGGTCTTCATCACCCACGACCTTCTGGAGGCGCTGACTCTGGGCGACCGCGTCGCCATCATGCGCGACGGCGTCATAGTGCAGCTGGGCACCCCGGAAGAAATTGTCACCAACCCGGCTGATGATTACGTTCGCGAGTTTGTAAAGGATGTACCTCGTGGCAAGGTGGTACCGGTGAACAATATCATGGAGGAGCCACCGCTGGTCACCGATGGTGAGCAACCGGTAAGCGCCGTCCTTAAGGAAATGGAGAAGAAAGAGGTTGATTTTGCCTTTGTCGTTAATTCGGACGGAGTCTGCGAAGGCGTCTTCACCCGGCAGCAGGCCATGGACATCAAAGAAATCGGGACTAAGAAAATCGGGGAAATTGCCAGCCGGGAATTCCCCACCACCTCACCGAATGCCCCACTGGAACAGTGCCTGTCGCTGGTGGCCGAAAATGATACACCAGTGGCGGTACTGGATAAGCGGCAGCACCTGATAGGCGTTGTCACCCGACAGGCGCTGCTCAAGGCCGTGCAGTCCAACAGTGGCGACAGCGGTGAGGCATAACGTCACCATAGTCAGCGGTGACGAATAAAAAAAGAAAGGAGAAACCATATTGAAAAAAATCGTAACCTTTTTACTGCTGACAATCATCATTGTAAGCCTGGCCTTAGTAGGCTGTGGCGAGAAGGAAAAAGAGCCTCTCAAGTTCGGTGACCTCAACTGGGGCAGCGCTCACTTCCAGTCAGAGCTCGCCCGGATAATCGCCATGCACGGCTACGGCTATCCGGTGGAGCTGGTGGGTGGCAAGACCATCGCCCTGCTACAGGCAAACCGCACCGGGGAAATTGACGTCTTCATTGAGGGCTGGATGGCCAACCAGCAAGAAGCCTACGACGAGGGTATAGCTTCCGGGGATATCGTGCTCCTGGGCATTCTTAACAACGATAACTGGCAGAGCCTCTTCGTGGTGCCGACCTATGTCATCGAGGGCGATCCAGACCGTGGCATCGACCCCATGGCCCCGGACCTCAAGAGCGTTGAAGACCTGAAGAAGCCCGAGATTGTCGAGCTCTTCGCCGACCCCGAGGACCCGGGGAAGGGTCGGATTATCACCTGCGTGCCCGGCTGGGAATGCGAAAAAATCAACATGGACCAGCTGGCAGCCTACGGGCTGGACGAGTACTATAACCTGGTTAACCCGGGGAGCGGCGATGCCATGCATGCCGCCCTGTTCGGCGCCTATGAAAAGGGCGAGCCCTATATAACCTACGAGTGGGGCCCGGAATGGATTACCGGCAAGCTTGATGTAACTCTCCTGGAAGAGCCGCCCTACGACGAGGCCGTCTGGGAGGAAAACCACGGCTGCGCTTACCCCTCCCAAGACCTGTTTATCACCGGCCATAAAACGCTGCCGGAGAAAGCCCCCGAACTGGTTGACATGTTCGGCAAGTGGAAGCTGGACACCAAAACCCTGGGCGAAGCTCTGGCCTGGATGGAAGACACCAAGGGCGAACCTTTTGACGCCGCCATCTGGTTTATCAAGGAGCGGGAAGACATCTGGACCACCTTTGTCCCGGCGGACGTGGCGCAGAAGGTGAGAGACGCCGTAGCGAAGGGCATTGTAGAACCGCAAGGAACAGAATAGAGGAGCAAATAAATTGACTGCTTGATACCCCCGCTTGCGTCTATCTTAATGCTCAAGGTGAGCGGGGGTATCTGATAATTTGTAGCAGGAATTAAAGGCTATGTTTGATTTCCCGGAAATATTAAATCTGCCACTGGGGGAATGGATAAATATTGCCGTACAATGGCTAACCGTTACCTTCGCCCCTATTTTCAATGTTATCACCATCGGAATCCGGACTCCGCTGGTTTATATTGAACGTTTTCTCTTGTGGATGCCCTGGTGGGCACTGATACTTATCTTAGCCATTCTCGCCTGGAGGGTGGCTAAACACTGGGTGGCTACGGTGACCGTCATCGGCCTGATATTCATCGGCGTGATTGGTCTCTGGAACCACACCATGGTCACGCTGGCTATAATCGTAACTTCCGTCGGTGTTTCGGTATTAATCGGCGTACCGCTGGGCATTCTGGCCGCCAAGAACGACCGCTTTGAGGCGTTTATACGACCCGTTCTCGATGGTATGCAGACCATGCCCAGCTTCGTTTACCTCATTCCGGCGGTGTTCTTCTTCGGGCTGGGCAAGGTTCCAGCCGTGGTGGCCACCTTCATCTATGCCGTACCTCCCAGCATCCGCCTCACCAACCTCGGTATACGCCAGGTTTCTGCCGAGACCGTTGAGGCGGGCAAGTCCTTCGGCTGCACCGGGACGCAGCTTCTATTTAAAATCCAGCTGCCGCTGGCGCGTCCCAGCATTATGGCTGGCGTGAACCAGACAATCATGATGGCACTGGCGATGGTGGTAATCGCCTCCATGATTGGTGCCTCAGGAATTGGCCTGGAAGTACTGCGGGGTATCGAGCGGCTTGACGTGGGCCGGGGGTTCCTCGCCGGCTCCGCCATCGTTATTGTGGCCATCATTATTGACCGCATCAGTCAGGCTTTCGGCAGAACGGGAAACACTCCAAAATAACCTGCTCAATAGTATTGCCGCCACTTGCTCAACCCGGGGGAGCTGGTACCGGCTCCCTTTTATTTTCATGCCGGATTCCAGTTATGAGCAGAAGTGACGCCCATTTTGCAAATGGCAGTTATCGCGCTGTCGTCAATACTGATTGCAGTAACTTTTCGGGTATGATATTGTATACAGAGTATATATCTGGGCATATTGAGCAGCCTCGGTCTAACCTCGTATGGGGCTGCTTCCACATTGATACCTGTGCGCCACCAGCGCAAGGTAAACAATTAAGAAAAACAGGGTGCTAAGGAGGACGAATATGCCTGACCATCTGAAGACAATGGCCGAAGCCGTAAAGAACGGAGATGAGAAACTGACCGTCCAGGCTGTTGACGAGGCGTTGCAAGCCGGTATTGCCGCCGACGAGATACTGGGCAAGGGATTGGTGCCCGGCATCCAGGCACTGGGACAGCTCTTCAAGGACGGACAGGCCTACCTGCCGGAAATCCTTATTTCCGCCCGCGCCATGAGGAGCGGTACGGAGAAACTGCGACCACTTCTCGCCGGGACGGAGATTCAGAAGAAAGGAACCGTGGTCATCGGGACGGTGGAAGGCGATATGCATGATATCGGCAAAAACCTGGTCAAGATGATGCTGGAAAGCAACGGCTATGACGTACACGACCTGGGCGTGGACGTTTCGGCAGATACCTTTGCCGCTGAGGCCACAGCAACGAATGCCAATATCGTGGCGACCTCTGCCCTGCTTACCACCACCATGACCGTTATCCCCGCTATCGCCAAGGCCCTGGAAGCGGCCGGCGTCCGCAGCAAGGTAAAAATAATAATAGGCGGCGCGCCTATAACCCGCCAGTTCGCCGATGAGATTGGCGTTGAGGGCTATGCCGATGACTGCGCCTCAGCCGTTGACGAGGCAGACCGTCTCATGAAGCTGGCCGCCTAAATATCTTTAACCCGAGCCACAATATCGTTTCTTTTGAAAGGTCGCCCATGAATACACGGGAACGTTTTTTAGCCATTATGAACTTTGAGGAGCCGGACCGGCACCTTGTCTGGGAGTTCGGCTACTGGGGCGGCACGGTACGGCGCTGGTACCGCGAGGGGCTGCCCCGAGTTCATGGCCTCCGTGATGATATCGGCGAGGGCACCGGCCTCTTTAATGAGTACGCCGGCATACCCAGAAACCGCGATACCGCCATTGATGTCCACGATTATTTCAAGATGGACCCTTACCTGGTGCGCGTGCCGTTAAATATCGGCGCCTATCCTCCTTTTGAGTCTAAAACCCTTGAGGACCATGGTAACTGGTATATCTGGCAGGAATGGGACGGCAGCATGCGCAAAGAGCTGAAAAACCGCAGCACCCTGCCCACCATCGTCGGCGGGCCGCTGAAGGACCGCGAGAGCTGGGAGAGGTATAAGGCGGAACGGCTGCAACCAAATCTGGAAGGCAGGCTGCCCGACAACTGGTCGCAGCTCGTAAATGAATATAAGAACCGTGATTACCCCCTGGGACTCGGCCAGACACACGGCTTCTTCGGCACACCCCGGTATCTTATGGGCGTTGAGGAACTGCTGACCAAATATTATGACGACCCTGAAATGATGAAGGATATAAATAACTACCTGGCCGATTTCTGGATTGCCCTTTTTGAAGGTGTGCTCAAGGAAGTTGAGGTGGATACCGTTTTCATCTGGGAGGACATGTGCTACAAAGGTGGCCCCCTTATCTCGCCGGAAATGTTCCGCGAGTTCATCCTGCCCGGCTATAAAAAGCTGACCAGCTTCCTGCGGGACTACGGGGTTACCCTGGTACAGGTGGACAGCGATGGCGATGTCTGGAAGCTGATACCGCTCTGGATGGAAGGCGGCGTTACCGTGCTCTACCCTTTTGAGGTCGCTGCCGGCATGGATATTGTTGAGGTGCGCAAAGCATTCCCCAAACTGGCCATCAGCGGTGGCATTGACAAACGGGCACTGGTTCAAGACAGGGCAGCCATCGACCGGGAACTGGAATACCGGGTGCCTTTTATGCTGGAACACGGCGGCTGTATCCCTACCGTCGACCACATGGTGTCATCGGACATTAGCTTTGAGAACTTCAAATACTACCGGGCAAAGCTGGAACAGATACTTAAAAAGCACAGTAAGTCCTGGGATAGAGACTGAGCGGCAACATAACCCGATTTCCCCTAATACAGCGAGGTCTTGAGTTCATCTTCAACCAATGGTCTTGCCAGGCCACCATTTGACGTGTTAACATTATCAGGGCTGGGAGGCAGCGGTTTATCTAATTCTGGCCGTGCCGAAGTGGCGGAATGGCAGACGCGCTACGTTCAGGGCGTAGTGTCCGTAAGGGCGTGAGAGTTCAAATCTCTCCTTCGGCACCATTTATACCAGGGCGCTTGTAGCTCAGTTGGATAGAGCGCAGCCCTGCGGAGGCTGAGGCCGTGGGTTCGAGCCCCGCCAAGCGCGCCACCCGGGCGGTTAGCTCAGCTGGTTAGAGCGCCTGCTTTACACGCAGGAGGTCACAGGTTCAAATCCTGTACCGCCCACCATAGCCTCAATTTTAGCCGCCGAACCCGTCACTGACCCCCAAAAGGGCACCTGCTTTATCAGATTCCACTACTTTCCAGCAGCTTTGGGATGCTCTCGGCTCGAAGCTGGAAGAATCCGCACGGGAGCGCCTGCTTTACACTAGTATATTATAAGTTCGAGACCTGCACGGCCTATATCACACTTCAGCCCACTAAATATTTTTTGGATATGAGCTCGTTTTGACTAAATCAGATCGCTTTAAAGTTAATCTTACTGTGCGAGCCTAGTTTAAAAGATCCCGTTGCATATTCCTGGGGATGTTTTGCTAATTCGTAAAATAGTATCTCCATGAACTGTTAACAAAACTGACTTCTGTTCAACCAGAATACCAAGCGCCACACCGTTAACTGTAATAAAAATTATTATTTTAGTACAATGAATAGTAAAACAACGCCAGCAAAAGCATCCCACACTTGAGTTTTGCTCAATTACTGCTGTCAGAAAGCGATGGAATCGTGGCGAATATTAACACTGATGAAGATTATGATTTATGGGTGTTGTTAGCCCAGGCCAGAGATGCACTGTATAAAGCTCGAAGGAAGGAACTAAATAAATATGATATCTCTCCGAGACAAAGCGCTGTCTTGTTTATTATAAAGGCTCTTGGCGCGCATGCCACTGCTACTGAAATTGCCCGGTATCTATTCCGGGAGACGCATTCCACATATGAATTGCTGCTCAGGATGGAGAAGGAAAAATTAATAAAAGGTGCCAAAATTAATAATAAGAAGCCAGTATTTTATAAACTAACACAGAAAGGCCTGAGGGCCTATAATCATTCACAAGAAAGAAAGACGATTCGGGGAATAATTTCCTGCCTAACAAAAGAGGAACGCGAGCAGCTCAAGTCGTCTCTGAAAAAACTACGAGATACGGCATTGAGAACTCTAACTCTAAATGAGTTACCTTTTCCGCCAGTTTAATGAAGCCCTGACGTCGCTGCCCTTCATAATTGACTGGGGAACCATCAGCTTCTAGCCTAAATAACCTTCTGGAATTATTTTATCCGCGCGCTCCTTGGCTTTCTCTGCACTCTGTCCCATCTGGTGCTGCCAGAAAATAAGTATTGACAGACATTGTATAATAATAAAAATGTCTTTAATACGTATACGACTTCGTATACGTATTCGTAGTAGATTAATTAGTATAATCGAGTAATTCATAAGGAGGTGCTTTTTCCAAAATAAAATAGTCAAGAGGCAGCTTATTAAAACATGGAGGGGAGTGAATAATGAAGAAAGGAATAATCTTCGTCTTTATTCTGGCAGTTACCTTAACTAGCATGTTAATTGCTACTGCTTGTGCAGCTCCAGCGCCGGCTCCAGCACCTATGCCAGCTCCAGCACCGGCACCATCTCCAGCGCCTGCACCAGCGCCTGCTCCTGCCCCCACGCCAGCGCCATCTCCCGCCCCAGCTCCGGCCCCAGCCCAGCCCGCCGAGGTAATTACCTGGGTCGGGTCATCGCATCAGGCCGTGGGAACGCCATTCTATGAATCGCTCAAGGTAATTAAGGACACTGTTAACGAGCTTAGTGGCGGGCGTTTCGTTCTGGAATTGCATCCCGGCGGCGCTATTGTGCCCGCCTATCAGGAGTTTCTGGGACTGGATGAGGGCGCCCTTGATTGGGGTTCCGGGAACTTTGGGGCTGTGCTGGGCACAATTCCTTTGGGCTCCATTTACCATCAGAATGCGGCCAGACTACCCCCTTGGCCCTATTATGTCTTCCTTAAGGAACAGGGTGCTGACATCGCCAATAAATGGATTGCGGCCAAAGGATTTGACGTCATGGAAATGGCCGGCTTCGGCTGTACCCCCCCTAATCCACCCGAGATTTTCTTGCAATCAACCAAGGAGCTGAAAACACCGGCGGATTTTAAAGGCATGAAAATCCGGACCTTCGGTTACGGCGGGCTACCCTTTGAGCAGTGGGGTGCCGCTCTTACCATGCTGCCGGCGAGTGAACTCTACGAGGCGACGCAGCGCGGCGTACTTGATGCTTTTGAAATGAGCAATTTTAAAACCAACTACGATATGGGCTATCATGAAGTTACCAAGTATATCTACATTTCCCCCATCCGGGCGCCCAGCGAGCATGGTATGCATCCCGCGGTGAAGAGAAGCAGCTGGGAGGCGCTGCCTGATGAGTTCAAACTGCTTTTCGCGTCGGTCGCTCAGGCCGAAGAGGTAAATTTTGGTATTAGGATGACGATGGCAGAAGGCCCGACAGCGGATAAAATGAGGGAGTACGGATGTGTCGTCGAGAAGTTACCCATGGAAATAGTAGACGCATATGCGGCACTTTATGATGATGCCATGACTGAGACGGCGGCCGACAAACCCGATATGAAGGAGTTTCTTGAAGCTTCGCGCGCCTGGGCGGTGATGTGGAATGATACCGAGGGGCTGCCTTCATGGTCGGCAACTCCGGAAGAGTGGCGTAAATATTAGTTGGTGAGCAAATCTTAGGTCTGGCTCCGCTCCGGGTTAGAACCCGGAGCGGAGCATGATATAAACGATGAGAAAGATACTGAAAGCGATTGACACCATCAACGATTTTGTCGGAAACTGGGCAAAATGGGTGGCCGTTCTTATCATGGTGACCATCACCACTGAGGTGGCTCTGAGATATATTTTTGGCAGCCCAACGAGTGTGCTACCGGAACTCATGATCATGTTTGGCGCGGCTCTTTATACCCTGGGCTGGGGTTATGTCCATCGCCTCCGCCGGCATGTAAGGGTAGATGTCTTTTATCTTCGCCTGCCGACGAGGTGGCAGGCCGGCATTGATGTGGGTGCTACCCTGATTTGGCTCCTGCCAATGGTGGCTTCTCTGGTCTTTGTTAGCGCGGGTTTTGCATACCGCTCCTTTGTCATCGAGGAAAGGTCATCGTTCTCCTACTGGTTCCCCCTGCTCTGGCCAATCAGGACAGTGGTAGCTGTGGGGTTGATTTTGCTTGCCCTCCAGAGTTTGGCCCAGTTCTATCGTGATTTATACCTGCTGGTGAGGAATAAAGCTTATGATTGACCTGAGTCCCGAGATGGCAGGCCTGGTCATGCTCGGTTTGGTCGTCGTTGGAGTTCTCCTCGGTTACCCGCTGGCTTTTGTTATCGGCGGTGTCACCATCACCATGGGGATTCTCCTTTTCGGACCAAAGACTGCGAGCTGGATTTTATACAGTCGCGCCTGGGAGATTGTAAACAACCCTACTTTGCTGGCCGTGCCGGGATTTATTTTCATGGGCTTGATGCTGGGCCATTCGGGAATAGCTGAAAAGATGTTTGCCGCTCTCTATGTCTGGCTTGGCGGCTTAAGGGGCGGGCTGGCGATAACCACGGTGGTGCTGGGCACGATTCTGGCAGCCACGGTGGGCATTATCGGCGCTTCAGTTTCGGCGCTGGCCATTATCGCCCTTCCCGCCATGCTTAAGCGTGGCTATGACAAATCCCTGGCCAGTGGCGCCGTTTGTGCCGGGGGCACGCTGGGTATCCTGATTCCACCGAGCGTGATGCTGGTCATTTACGGACCGATGGCGCTTATTTCCGTGGGCAAGCTGTTCTTTGCCGCCTTTATGCCCGGATTTCTCCTTTCCGCTTTATACATTGGCTATATCACAGTTTACAGCTTTATGCGGCCGAAAATGGCGCCAGCCGTGGCCCCGGAGGAAAGGGCGGCTCCCCTGCTCAAGAAAACCATTGACCTTCTCCTTTCAATGGTGCCGCCAGCGTTCTTGATTCTGGCGGTGCTGGGGAGTATTTTCGCCGGTATTGCGACGCCCACGGAAGCCGCCGGGGTGGGGGCGGTTGCCGCCACACTGCTCGCCATTATCTATCGGCATTTTAACTGGAGGGTGCTGCAAGACGTTGTACTGCAAACGCTGATTGTCGCGGCGATGGTAATGGCCATCGGTGCCATGGGATTTGCCTTCGTCGGCATCTTTCTGCGCGCCGGCGGCGGGGAGGCGGTGACAAATGTGATTTTGAGTGCACCGGGCGGCAAATGGGGCATCTTTGCCATCGTCATGTTCGTTGTTTTTCTCCTCGGCTATTTTATTGACTGGTTGGGGATACTATTTATTGTGATACCCATAATAACGCCCGTTGGCCAGGAGCTCGGATTTGACCCGCTCTGGTTTGCCATGATGATCTGCGTTAACCTGCAGACTTCCTTCATGACCCCTCCGTTCGCCTATGCCATCTTCTATCTGCGTGGCGCTGCTGACCCGGCACTGGGGATAACAACGGCTCACATCATCCGCGGCGTAATCCCGTATGTGATCCTAATTTTAGTGGCCCTCGCCTTGCTGGTTATCTTTCCCCAGATAATCCTCTGGCTGCCGGGACAGATGATAAAACCCTTTTAGCCGCTTCCGCCGACTGGTCATTGATTTGTCAACCGGCATTCCAGCCTCAGGAGCAGGTGGAGTTATTTCAAGCGGCCTGATCTGTTGGGGTTTAGGGCAGATAATGGAGATGATGCCCAGAATCTGCCGCCAGCTTTTTGCCGAGATAGTTTCCGTTCTTAAGGGTAACCTGGCCAGGAACTGGGCCAATCGGGAAGACATGCTTAAGAGGCAATCACATCGCGGAAAATAGAGAAGGAGAGATATGATGAAGGTTCTGACAAAAGACATCAGCAATGACTATTATGATGCTTCGATTCCTCCCGCACTGACCGTGGCCCAGGGTGAGCTATTCCGACTAGAAACTCCCAGTATATTGACCCACCGGGAAAAATTTCCGGAAACGACTGTACCCGTAACCGGCCCGGTAAGGATAGAGGGTGCCAGACCCGGCTCGACACTAAAGGTTGAAATTGTGGAGCTGAAATTGACGGCAGGAGAAGGGGCAATCGCTGTAATCCCGGGAAAAGGGGCATTTGGAGATAGCGTGACTAAACCCATGTACAAAGTGGTGAAATATGATGACAAATTCGCTTACTTCAATGATACGATAAAAGTACCTCTGCGCCCAATGGTGGGCAAAGTAAGTGTTGCGCCCGTCGGCGAGGCCATCAACTGCCACGCAACGGGAGAGTACGGCGGGAACATGGACATTACGGACATAACCGAGGGCACCAGCGTTTACCTCCCCGTGTTCGTCGAGGGGGCATTGCTCTCCTGTGGGGATATTCACGCTGCCATGGGTGACGGTGAAAGCTGCTTCTCCTCGATCGAGTCGGAAGGTTACATGACCCTGCGTTGCACGGTAATAGACATGAAATTGACCCATCCGATGGTAGCCACTGCCAGAGAGCTGATGACCGTTGGACACGGAAAGACTATCGAGGAAGCCTATAAAATCGCCTTAAACAAGATGGCCGAATTGATTTCAGAGAAACTAGACGTGGACTTCATCGATGCAACCATGCTCATCAGCATTGCTGGCGATGTGAGAATAAATCAGATAGTGAATAATGTGGCGGTAGGCGCCAGAGTGGCGATTCCGTTGTCGCTCTTGCCCTCGGGCCTTGCATAACTAAAAAGTAATATGAGGAAGGGGATACGTATAAAAAAATTCAAGAGGCAGGTCTTCAAGTTGAGGTATCAGTACTAGTTTGCGATTTGACAATTTGGGCGAATGTTACCTAATGGAAAATTCGCCAGATGGTTGCATAAAAAGGAGAGCACACTACTCAGTGGCTTTGAAACGGGCCCACGGCGTGTTCTTGGGGATGAATACGTGAGCTCAGAACACTATTATACTAGAGCGAAACTTTTAGAAAAAGTCCTACCTTTTATCCGGCGCTGCCTAAAGAAAACGTTCTTACTTAGGGCCTAAGCTTATCGGTACCATTGATAATAATTAACCACTTGATTTGTAGCACTACCAGAGCTATCATCCAGTAGGTTGGATATATACATCGCAAGGAGGAAAATTTATGAAAAAACAAAGGGCACCTGCTTTATCAAATTCCACCACCTTCCAGCAGCTTTGGGATGCTCTCGGCTCAAAGCTAATTGAATCCTCACGAGAGCGCCTGCTTTACACGCAGGAGGTCACAGGTTCAAGTCCTGTACCGCCCATTTTTATTGTCTTATAACTGAATGCTAGCTTAGGAGAGCCTCATGGATAAAGAGAAATTCACTGGTGCATGGAAACTCATCTCGACGGACTATCGGACTGAAGATGGTGAGGTGATTTATCCATTCGGGCGGGAGGTCGTCGGGCAGCTGATGTATGACGGCAAGCAGAGCATGGCAGCACAGGTTATTAAGGCCAAGCGTCCCAACTTCGCCTCCAATGACTGGCTTAAAGGGACGCCAGAAGAGATAAAGACTGCCTTTGAGGGCTTCCGATGCTATTTCGGCACTTACGAAGTGGATGAAGAAAAGAAGATGATAACGCACCACGTTCAGGGAAGCAGCTTTCCAAACTGGATGACAGAAGATGTGGATAACGTCCGCTACTACGAGTTCTCCGGAAACCGCCTGACACTCCGCACCGCGCCACTTCTGATGGGCGGCAAACAGGTAATCGGCAGGCTGGTATGGGAGCGACTCTGACACCCGTTCAGCTTGCTTTACAAGCAGCGGGCACGGGTTCAAATCTTGTACCGCCCACCATTTGCATCTCAATATCTACAATATATCTAAAATAGCAAAGTCAATCAGCGAGGTGAATCTTGAAGATCATTGGCTTCAGTTCAGGAGGAATCGGGCATGAGAGCAATACTGACCGCATGGTCAAGGCAATTATGGCCCAGAGCGGACATGCATATGAATTCGCCAAACTCTCCGAGTTGAACTATTCCGGCTGCAAAGGCTGCGTTCAGCTCTGCGCCAAGCCCCAGGTATGCCTTTATGAAGACGACCTCCTGCCCTACTATCAGAAAATCAAGGAGGTTGATGCTGTTGTCATCGGCAGCCCGGTATATTTCCGAAGCATAAATGCCAATTGTTTCAGCTTCCTGGAGCGTTTCTTCGGATACCGCCACGTTAATAGCGCCATCCAGAATAAGCCTTTCACCCTGGTCGTTTGCGGACACGATAAGATAGAAGCTGCCGTGGATTATTTCCAATGGTTTCTGCAGCGTTTCGGGATCAAGGTACTGGACATTGTGCGCTACATTTCACAGTCGCCTCCCTGCCTCAGCTGCGGACGACACCAGGAATGCCGCATAGGAGGGCTGTACCAAGTGCGCGGTGAAGCCGCCTTTTCCCTGGTAATTGAACCAGAACTCTTCCGCAGATGGGAGGACGACCCCGCCGCAGTCAAAGCGGTGGAAACAGCCGCCGCCAAGTTGAGGAATCTTAAAACGACCTCCGGCAGATAGAATTACTTCTCCGCCTGCCGGGCGGTGAGCTGCCTTTCCCTGACCTCGGGATTGGCATAGTCGGGAAGGAGCATAGGCGCCACCCGGTCGGTGACAATGCCCGCTTCTTTCAATTCTCGCTGATAGTCTTTGACGTGTTGCAGAGATAGTCTGCCGTCTCTGGCTTTCTCTCCGGCATATTCCGCCGCATTCTCGCCGGCAATGCGCCCGAAGACGAGGACGTCCAGAAGGGAATTGCCCAGCAAGCGATTTTCGCCGTGCACGCCACCGCTGACCTCGCCGGCGATGAAAAGGCCGGGTATGGACGTCTCCCCGCGGGCGTTGTATTCCAGCCCGCCATTCTGGTAGTGGAGCGTGGGGTATACCAGCATCGGCTCTCGGGCAATGTCAATGCCAAACCGCTTATAGACGATGAATTTGCCCAGGAATTCCCGCTCCACCGTGCCTTCACCCATCAGGATATCTATCATGGGCGAGTCAAGCCACACGCCCAGCTTACCGGTGGGCGTGGGCACGCCCTTGCCTCTCTCCAGACATTCCCGGATAAAAGCTGCCGATTCCACGTCCCTGGGCTCGCGCTCATAGACAAACTGCTCTCCGTCAATATTCACCACGTTGGCCCCTGCCCCCCGGAACTTCTCGGTGATGAGGATGCCCTCAACCTGCTCCGGGTAGACAACGCCGGTGGGATGGTACTGGACGGTATGCAATAGCTTCAGTCTCACGCCGGCCCGGTAGCCCAGAACGATGCCGTCGGCGGTGGCCCCGTAGTGGTTGGTGGTCATGAATCCCTGGACGTGCAGTCGGCCGCAGCCGCCAGTGGCCAGGATGGTGGCTTTAGCCCTGACCACGAGGTATTCTTCGGTCTCCAGGTTATAGAGTATGGCGCCGGCGCAGTGTCCGTGTTCGTTTAATATAAGCTCTATGGCCGGCGAAAATTCCAGCACGGTGATATTCTCCCGATTGCGGGCCTCGTCACGGATGGTGCGCATAATCTCCGCGCCCGTAATGTCACCGCAGAAATGCATCCGCTTCCGGCTGGTCCCGCCGCCGTGCAGGGAGTGCAACCGGCCGTCGGGAAATTTGGAGAACATCACCCCCAGCCCTTCCAGCCAGTGAATTACGTCCGGTGCCTCGCTTACCAGCGTGTGGACCAGTTCCGGCTCATTCTTGAAGTGGCCTGCACCCACCGTGTCCAGGTAATGCATGTACGGGGAGTCTTTCTCCGTCTTGGTGGCCGCTTGTATGCCGCCTTCCGCCATCATGGTGTTGGCATCGCCGTGACGGAGCTTGGTCGCCAGTACGACCCTGGCGCCGCGCTGCTCGGCCAGCATGGCCGCCGCCGTTCCGGCGCCACCGCCACCGGTTATCAGCACATCGGTCTCAATATCCACCCGCGATAAGCCGATTTTGTCCGGGTCCAGCCGACTTCCCGCCTCCAGCAAATCGGCAAATTCGTGAGCAATTTTATAGCCCTTACTCGGCCCCACCTTCAGCTCCCGCCGCCCTTCGTCTTTGTAATCGGGATGGTACTCCTTCAGTATCGCCTCGGCCTCATCCAGGGACATTTTGGGGAATTCCTCGCCGCGCTTCTTTCGCGCCAGACGCTCCGGCCTGGTCTTCTCCACCACTTTGATGAGACTTTTTAATTCCTCGGTGTAGGGCATGCTCTCCTCCTAGAGATAATCGCTCCTGGCCGGCGTCCAGTCCTCATCAGCCATTTCCGGTTCAACCTCCCGGGACTGGTATATTTCCCTGAGCTGTTTGATATCAGACTTCATCAGTTTCTGCAGCGCCTGCTGGCATTTCTCGCCTTTGGCAGCTTCCACAGCTTCGTTCAGATGCTGTGCCCTCGGGGCAATCATGCTGCCGTATATTCTCCGCGCCAGCTGCATAATGTGATACTGCGGCAACTCACCCATACAACGGCTGACACACAGGCCGCACTGGATGCAGCTGAATGATAGAGTAGCGGCCCTTTCAATGTTGCCCTGCTTCACCGCCGAGATTACATCCATCACCTGGACATCCATCGGGCAGACCTTGGTGCAGCTATTGCAGGCGATGCAGCGGAACACCTCGGGATACAGCTTGAATATTTCCTCGGGGCTGGCGGTGAGTTTCGCAAAGTCGTAGCTCGTCCGGTTGGCCGGGTAAAACGGTATCTGCGTCAGATACATATCCGGCTCCACCACTGTCTGGCAGGCCAGCCCGACGCGAATATGGTAATCTCCTGGCTTTCGGTAGACCGTGGCGCAGGCGCCACAGATGCCACCCCGGCAGCCGCACCCGCGAATGAACTGGTAGCCGGCGTACTCCAGCGCCTTCATAATGGTCAGGGTTTGCGGCACCATGTATCTTTTGCCCATCACATAGACCGGAATCAGCTTTACCGGCTCGGCTTCCGCACTTTTCTTATCGACGGTCTCTTTACGCGCTTTTTCCGCCATAGTAACCTCCGTTCGATTATAATCCGAGAGAGCTCAACAGACCAGAAGGTGAAATCAGGTGCCTTTTTAGCCAGGCCCTGGCCTCGGCTATGCCCATGGCCATGCCGATGAGCTCAGTGAAATAGAAAACGGGCAGTTTATGGCCATTGCCACCGGGCTGACGCATTTCCAGATTGGCGTGGCACAGCGGACAGGCAGCCACCATTGCCTCGGCGCCAGCCTGTCTTGCCATATCCATAAGTTCAGCAACCATCTGGCTGGCGATATCCCGCTTGCTCAGGGAAAGGCTGCCGCCGCAGCAGTCCACCTTACCCGACCAGTCCCTGACCTCAGCGCCCAGAGCCTCAAGCAGAGCATCCAGGCACTGGGGATTTTCCGGGTCGTCAAAGCCAACGATTTCAGGAGGCCGGACGAGGTAACAACCGTAATAGGCAGCCAGCTTCAAGCCCTTCAGAGGCTTGACCACTTTATCTTTCAAATTTTCCAGGCCGATGTCATTACAGATAATGTCCAGCAGATGCCTGATGCCATATTCAGCCTGATAAGAAAGCTCCGTCAGGCGCATCAGCTCATCTCGCTGCTCTTTGTCCTGCTTCATTTCATCCTGTGCGCTTCTCAGTCGGATATAACAGGCCGGACAGGCCACCGCAATGTCCATTTTCATCCCTTCGGCCAGCGCCAGGTTTCTGCCGGCAAGGTGGCTAGCCAGCCGCCGATTGGTGCTGTGCCCCGACGATGCTCCGCAGCAATTCCAGTCGGGAATCTCCGCCAGCTCAATGCCGAGATGAGCGCAGACCGCGCGCACCGACAGGTCATACTCCCGGGCCGTGGCCTCCAGGGAACAGCCGGGATAATAGGCATACTTCAAACTGGCGGCTGTCTGCTGGCTCATTCTTCCACCCTCTTAAAAATGTCCCTGACCTTTTTTATTTCACTGAAGCGCCCGGGGAACGGCTTCAATTTACCCTTCAGTATCATTCTCATTCCCGCCGGCAAATCACTGAACAGATCCCTTGTTTTCAGTTTGAGCTTGATAATCAGCGATAGCTCGTGCTGCCTGCCCCACTGCCTGATATTGCCCAGAAAAATGCGGTGAAAATCAGCAACGCGATGCTCCTTCGCCAGTCCTTCACGCAGAGAAATCTCGCGCAGAACATCCATCATTTTCACCAGGTTGACCTCGTTTGGACATCGGGTGGCGCAGGTCTGGCAGTCAGCGCAGACCCAGATGGTGGCACTGGTCAATACCTGCTGTCTGAGGCCCATCTGTACCATCCTGACTATCTGGTGGGGAAGATAGTCCATGGCAAAGGCCGACGGGCAGCCCAGGCTGCAGGTCAGGCAATGGTAGCAGCGGCCGATTTCCGTGCCGCTCTCCCCTTTTACCTGCTCGCTGAAACTTTTATCAATGTCCAGCGCCTTATTTTCAATCATGTATTGCATGCGGCTACACCCCGATATCGGGCAATTCTTCCTCTTTAAAAGTGGTCAAGGGCAGTTCCTCGTCCAGACTTCTGCCCGGCACATAATCAAACAGCTTCTGCACTTCATATCCCACCAGGCGGAAGATATCGGCTACTGGAATATCGTTGGGGCAGGCTTCGGTGCACAGCCCGCAGCCGACACATGAGCTCACCATGTGGTTCAACCTGGTCAGGTGGAAGAGGAGGGTATCGTTGGGCATGCGCAGGGCGCCCTTTCGCTTCGCCCAGCCCAGATACTTATTTGCCTCAAATTCAAACACCGGGGAGTCGAAGAAACACTCCTTGCAGTAGCAGAGCGGGCAGGCCGTCTTGCAATTGTGGCAGTTGATACAGGTGGCCAGGGCAGCCATAAATTTATCCAGACCTTTTATTTCCTCATGCGTCTGCTTCAGCAGTTCTGCTCTCTTCTTTGCCCTTTCCTCAATGAGCTTGGCTACGGCCGACTGCCTCTCTTCCGCTTTCGCTTCCTCAAGGCCCAGCTCCTGAATCACCTTCTCCCCTTCCAGAGTCCCGGCCACCAGCAAAATACCTTTGTCAAGGTTGGCCCCGAACAGGCCGATGGTTATGTCAGCGCCCATAGGCGCCGGATATTCGCAGACTTGACAGGCTCTGCGCAGCATGGGGGCATCTTTTCCTTCTCGCACCCGCTTCAGGAAGTCCTCGGTCGGCGACTTGCTTTCTCCGACCAGTTTCCCAAAATCTTCAACCGAGCAGGTGCCATAGCAATCAATCCCAATAATCAGCAGTTTCTCCAGTGAGGCCTGCTTGAGTTTCACCAGCTCGACCAGCGCCCGGAGCTCGCAGGAACGCAGCACCACGCCCAGCCGTTCGGGACTGGGTGATAACATGGTGATTCTGGAGACCAGCCGGGCGGCATTCACTGGCAGCACCGGGGCCAGCGGGTTGGCGGCCTTAATTTGCTCGGGGCTGCTCACGATGGTCGGTACTACATTATCACCGGTGGGCAGTTCCAGCGGCACCAGCAGCGCATCAACCAGTCCTTTCTCCAGAAGACCGGCTAGGAACTGGCGAATCGCCCCGAGCGCTCCCTGATTTCCAGTAGGTAAAATTGCGTATTGCTCCATCTCAACTCTCTAAATAGACCAGTCTTTGCTCATCGGATTTGGCCCCAGTTTTTTAACCGACTCGGTGACCTCATTCATGGTGCGGGCAAACTTGGGGCCTTCCGCAGCGCTGATCCATCTTATCCATACCCTTTCTTCCTCAAGGCCGAGGGTAGTCAATATAGCCTTCAATATGGCCATCCGCCTTCTCGCCTTGAAATTTCCGGAGACGTAATGACAATCGCCGGGAGGACATCCCCCCACGATAACACCATCAGCCCCGCCGAGCAGTGCTCGCAAAACGTAAACCGGGTCCACCGACCCGCTGCACATGGTCCTGATAGGGCGGATATTGGCCGGGTACTGCATCCGGAGCGTACCGGCGAGGTCGGCGGCGGTAGCCGTACACCAGTTGCAGAAGAAGCCCACGATTACCGGTTCAAACTCTTTTTCCTCGGCCACTCTGTTACCTCCTTATCACGGAAAAGCGGCATCTATCAACGAAAATACCTGCCGGTCCCGGAAACCCCTTATTTTGGCGGCGCCGCTGGGGCAGGCCACAACGCAGGCCCCACAGCCCTGACAAAGCGCCTCCCGCACCATAATCTCATTGGTTTCCTCATCCCTGGCTCTGGCATCGTAGGGACAGACAGATATACACATCTCGCATTTGCGGCACAGCCTCTGCACAGTCTCGGAGATTGTTCTGCCCGCTTTCAGTTGCTTAGATGTCAGCAACGATGTTGCTCTCTGCGCAGCGGCTTGTGCCTGAGCTATGGTCTCCTCAATCCCGCGCGGCGACTGGGCCAGCCCGCAGACATAGATGCCGTCGCGCAGAAAATCCGTCGGGCGGAATTTTTCCTCCGCCTCCCTGAAAAAGCCATCTTCATCCAGTTCGACCGACAAAATATCAGCCAGAGCGCGGTTATCATCGGGCATGATGCCGGTACTCAAGACGACGAGGTCGGGTTCAAGCTTCAATATGCCACCCAATATCGGCTCGACAAGCTGAGTAGTCAACCTTTCCCCGTCCTGTTTAACCTCCGGTTTGCGATCCAGCCCGTAGCGCACAAATTGTATGCCTTTCTCTCTCGCCTGAGTGTAATATTCCTCTTTAAAACCGTAACTCATCATATCCCGGAAGAGAACAGTCACCTCTATTTCCGGATTTGCCGCCTTCAATTTCAATGCGTTTTTCAATGCCTCCGAGCAGCAGACACGACTGCAATAGGGCCGGTCTTTTTCTCTGGAGCCAACACATTGTATCATAACCACCGAGCTTATTCCGCCCGGTTCAATCTCGCCGGCGGACAGTCGCTTTTCCAGCTCCCGCTGCGTGATTACTTTTTCGTTCTGCCCATACTGGTACTCCTGAGGGGAGTATTCTTTGCCCCCCGTCGCCACAATTAGCGCACCGACCTCCAGAGTATTGATAGACTCATCTTTCTCTTTAATATTGACCCTGAAATTGCCGGCGTAACCGCCCACCGATACTATTTCAGACTCTTTATGTATATTGATGTTCTGACTGCCGTTCACCTGCGCAATGGTTTCCTCAAGCAGTGTTCGCGCATCGCCGTTTTCCAGCGTACTGTATATTTCTTTAAGGTTGCCCCCCAGCCCCGACGACCTTTCCACAAGATGAACCTCAATGCCATGCCGGGCGACGGCCAGCGCCGCCGTCATGCCGGCAATGCCCCCACCGATGACCAGTGCGCCGGGTGTCACCGATGTCAGTGAAGCGGGCGGATAATCCGGCTGTCTGACATTTTCTGAAGCCATGGCCAGCATGCTTTTCGCCTTGGTCAGTGCCTTATCCGGCTGGTCGCGGTGCACCCAGGCGACATCCTCCCTCAGGTTCACCACCTTGATTAGAGCCGCAGCCACTTCGGTCTCCGCAGCCAGTTCGCCACGCAGGGATTCATCTGCATAAGAGCACGCACCCAGCACCAGACGGTTGACCTTGAGCTTCTTAGCCCGCTCGCCCACCGCTTTCAGAGTCTCACCGTTGCAGAGATAGGGCATAATTTCAACGTGAACGACGCCCTGTACTTTGCGGACATATTCTGCGGCCTGCTCAAGGTCAAGAGCAGATTCAATTTCACTCCCACAGCCACACAGAAAAACGGCAATCTGCGGTTCTTCCTCTTTGTTATCTCTTTCCGCCGTATCTTCTTCAGTCGAGCGGGCAGCCGGTGAGCCGAGCCATTTCGATGCTCCGCAGGCAGCGGCACCAGCTTCGACCATGGTGTCAGTAATGTCTTTGGGACCGCCGGCGCTGCCACAGGCGTATATCCCCTCCCGCGATGTTTCTACGGCAGAGAACGGCTGTGTCTGGCAGAAACCCCACTTATTTGTCTCCACGCCCAGGGCCTGACAGAGCTCACCGAACTCTGGGGCAGGTGTCTGACCCACGGACAGCACGACCATCTCAAAGTGACGTTTGACCAGAGAGCCATCATCAGAAGCTATTTTAAGCACAAGGTTATGGGTCTGCGGGTCTTCTTTCACCACCGGGACACGGCAGCGGGTGAAGCCGATGCCGAGTTCATCTCTGGCCTGCTCATAGTAGCGATGGTACCCCTTGCCAAACGCCCGCAGGTCCATAAAACAGATATCTATATCCGTCTGGGGATGAGCCTGCTTGATAAGCGTGGCCTCCTTGACGGCAAACATACAGCACGCCGAGGAGCAGTAATTATTCCGGCTGTCCCGCGAGCCGATGCACTGCAGGAAGGCAATTGATGCCGGTGTCCTGCCATCCGATGGGCGAACCAGTTCCCCCTGAGAAGGGCCGCCGGGACTTAAAATCCTTTCCAGCTCAATACTGGTTACCACGTTGGGGTAGCGCCGGTAGCCATACTGCGTGGCGAGACGCGGGTCAAATTCCTCAAAGCCGGTGGCTAAAATAATGGCACCTACCTGAAGCTGACTGGTACTTTCCCTCTGTTCAAGCTGTATGGCTTTGGTCGGGCACTTATTTACGCAATCCCCGCACCGGTTGCACTTCTCCCAGTCTATGGCATACTGACGAGGGGCAGCGTATGGATTCAGCACATCAATGGCTTTCCGCTTGCCCAGTCCTTCATCAAACTGGCTGGCCACCTCAATCGGGCAGACCTCAGTACAGAGGCCACAGCCAATACATAATTCAGCATCCACGCCCGTGCTCCTAGCGGCCAGCGTTACCTGGAAATCGCCCGCCTCGCCCTGTAGCCCGGTGGCCTCCGTGCTGTACAGTAGTTCGATATTAGGGTGCGCCAACCCTCTCCGCAGGCAATACTGCGAAGACCTGTCCCTGTTCAGCGTAGGGAGTATCTGGCACATACTGCAGTGGTTATCCGGGAACCACCGGTCCATCTGGACCAGTGTGCCCCCGATACTCGGCTTGCGTTCACAGAGAAAGACCTTATGCCCCGCCTCCGCCAGCTCCAGCGAGGCTTTTATCCCTGCCACCCCGGCCCCTATTACCAAAACCGCTTCCGATTTGGACATTTTACCTGCTCATGCGTATTCCGCCGTGACAATATCTACTATCTCGAAGAACTGCCGCGCAGTCCAGTTCTTGTGTCTGATGGCCTTGGAGGGACAGGTGACCGCGCAGGCACCGCAGCCTTCACATACCGCTTCATTAACTCTGGCCACTTTTTTCACCGGGTCGAGCTCAATTGCCTGGAAAGAACAGATGGCAACACACTGCCCGCAGCCACGGCATACCTCGTCATCAACCGCCGCCACCGTTGGGTCGTGGAGCAGTTCTTCGCGGGAAAAGAGAGAGAGAATTTTGCTCGCGGCACCGCTCGCCGAGGAGACGGTATCGGGCAGGTCTCTCGGCCACTGCGCCGTTCCAGCAATGTAAATGCCGGCGGTAAGCGTTTCCACTGGCCTTAGTTTTATGTGCGCTTCGGTAACAAAACCGTGCTGGTCAGCAATGATGTTGAGCTTTCTGGCCAGCTCTTTTGCCCCCGCGCTGGGTACCATAGCCGTCGCCAGAACCACCAGGTCGGCGGAAACCTCAATGCTCTTCCCGGTCAGGGTATCCACACCCCAGACCTTGAGCTTATCATCGTCCCGGAATATCCTGGAAACCCTACCTCTAAGGTAAAGTACCCTTTTCTCGTCCACCACCTTCTTGACGTATTCCTCATAGCCCTTGGCGTCGGAGCGAATGTCCATGTAGAAAACATATACCTGCCCATCCGGAACGGCTTGCTTGTAAAGCTGTGCCTGTTTTGCCACGTACATGCAGCATATCCGGGAGCAGTAGGAAACACCGTGCTCCGGGTCGCGCGACCCCGCGCACTGAACGAAAACCACCTGCTCGGGCACTTTCCCGTCGGATGGTCGCCTGACTTCCCCTGACGTTGGTCCGGAAGGAGAAAGCAGCCTCTCCATCTGCAGCCCGTCAATTACATCCGGGTCTGAGGCATATTCGGCGATACCACCGCAAGGGAATAGTTCATAGCCCATGGCCACGATGATGGCACCCACCTCTTCCTCGGTTATTTTATCCTCATGCTGGAAATCAATGGCTTTTTGGGGGCAAATTTCCTCGCAGGCACGGCATTCCCCGCCGTTAAAATGCAAGCAGGTCGCCCGGTCTACCACCGGGCGCGACGGCAACGCCTCCGAAAAGGGGACGTAGATGGCACCGCGGTTGGTTAAACCACGGTTAAATTCGGAAGGAACTTTGACCGGACAGCTTCCCAGACATAGCCCACAGCGGTCGCATTTGGCTTCATCAATGCTGGTCGCCTTCCGCCTGATTTTTACCTGAAAGTTGCCGACGTACCCGGAGACATCCTCCATCTCTGAATAAGCGTAGAGTCTGATATTGGGATGCGCCGCCACCCTGGACATCAAGGGCGAAACCATGCAGGGAACGCGGCCATCGATGGGGAACGTTCCTGATAGCTGCGTGGCATGGCCACCGATGCTTGGGCTCTTCTCCACCAGCACGACTTCATAGCCGCCGTCAGCAATGTCCAGCGCCGACTGCATGCCCGCCACCCCGGCCCCGATAACCATCACCCTTTTGGTCAGCGGCACCACCACAGGAGTGAGAGAGATATTGCGACGCAGCTTTTCGATGACCGATTTGATTATGGCTACCGCTTTCTTGGTGGCTGTCTCTTTATCAGCATTATGGGGCCAGCTGCAATGCTCCCGTATATTGGCCACCTCGCAGTAATAGGGATTTACGCCTTCAGAAGCCACCAGCTTGCGAAAAGTGTTCAGGTGCAGGGAGGGGGAGCAATTGCTCATGACGATGCCGTCGAGGTTCTTTTCTTTAATCGCCTTGCGCACCAGTTCCTGCCCGGGGTCGGAGCACATGTAGATATAGTGCTCGGCATGGGCGACGCCGGGATAGTCCTTAATCTGCTCAACCACGCGCTCAACGTCCACGGTGCCGGCAATATTCAGCCCGCAGTGGCAAACGAAGACGCCGATTCGCTTCTCTTTCATCGCTTTTCCGCTTTTTCCAGCACCGGTTCTTTTTTAGAGAAAAGGGCCAGCACCTTGCTGGCGGCACCGCTCCCCTGGGCTACAGAGTCGGGGATGTCCTTGGGGCCCTGGGCCGCCCCGGCGATATAGATACCGGGGACAGACGTCTCCAGCGGACGGAGCTTGTAGTGAGCTTCGGTAATAAATCCATGGCTATCAGTATTGATGCCGAGCGTGCGCATCAGTTCTTCCGCCGCCGGATTGGGTACCATCGCCATACCCAGTACTACCAGGTCGCAGGACAGCTCTATCTTTTTCCCGGTCAGGGTATCCGCACCCCAAACCATGAGCTTCTCTCCTTCCCGAAATACCTTGGATACTCTTCCCCTCAGATATAATACTCCGTCCTCTTCCACCGCTCTCTGTACAAACTCCTCGTAACCCTTACCGGTGGTTCTGGTGTCCATATAAAAGATATAAGCCTGGCCATCATGAACCGCATGCTTGTAGAGCATGGCCTGTTTGGCCAGATACATGCAGCATACCCGGGAACAGTAAGGAACACCGTTCTCAGGGTCGCGCGAGCCCACACAAGAAATGAATACCACCTCTTTGGGCGTTTTGGCATCGGACGGTCTTAATACCACCCCGGCCGTGGGCCCCCCAGGACAGAGAATCCTCTCAAATTGAATCCCATCAAGGATATCCGGGTCCGTTTCATACTCAGCTATTCTCTTTACGGGGGTAAGTTCAAAGCCGGTGGCCACGATAATGGCACCGACATTAAGCTCCTCATAACTGTCAGCCATCCCGTGATTGATGGCCTGCCTTTCGCAGGCGACTTCACACGATAGGCATTCGCAGCAACCAGCGCAGTTCAAACAGCGTTTGGCCTCCGCAACGGCCTCCTCTTCTTCAAAGCCAAGTTCAACCTCGGTAAAAGAGCCAACTCTTTGCGTCAAATCAAGCATCGGCATCGCTGCCCTGGGCTTAGTTTTTACTCCTTCTTTTGAGACTTCTTCGACCTGGTTACGTTGTTCCGGCCTTCCCTGACGCAGGTCAGCGCCATTCAAATAGCGGTCTATGCTTTCAGCTGCTTGCTTGCCGGCGGCAATTGCCCCGACAACATCCGCCGGGCCGGAGACCGCGTCACCACCGGCAAAGATACCAGCCACGTTTGTCTCATACGTAACCGGGTCTACAGTAAGAGTGCCCCGGTCAGTGTAAGCCAGCTCTTTTGGCAGCCCCGCTTTAGCCACCACCTGCCCGATGGCGATAATCACGTTTTCAACGTCCATGGTAAATTCTGAGCCCTTGAGCGGGATAGGACGCCGGCGACCGCTGGCATCAGGCTCCCCCAGTTCCATCTGGGTACACTCGATACCGATCAATTTGCCACCTTTGCTCAATACCTTCGTCGGTGCGGCCAGAATGTGGAGCCTGATGCCCTCCTTTTCCGCTTCATCAATCTCAGCAGCGACGGCGGGCATCTCTTCACGGGAGCGCCGGTAGACAATGGTCACCTCGCCGGCGCCGAGGCGCCGGGCCACTCTGGCGGCATCCACCGCGGCATTGCCCCCGCCGATGACCGCCACCCGCTGTCCCAGGCTTACCTTGTCTCCTGAATTGGCGCGCTTCAGGAAATCAATGGCGTGCATTACTCCCGGTGTTTCCTCGCCGGGGATGTCCATCTTCTGGCTCATGCCGGCCCCGGTGCCCAGAAAAACGGCCTTATATCCTTCCTTAAAAAGCTGACCGGTGTCTGTTACCGGGCTATCCATCTTGATTTCCACACCCAGTTCCCTGACGTAATCAATCTCGTTATCCAGCACATTATTCGGCAGCCGGTACTCCGGAATGCCATAGCGTAGCAGACCGCCGGCCGCTGGCATGGCTTCAAATACCGTCACCGGATACCCTTTCCTGACCAGGTCGTAGGCACAGGCCAGGCCGGCCGGACCGGAACCAACCACCGCCACCTTCTCCTGCCTTGTCTTCTCAACCGGCTGTGCCTTCTCCCGGCCTGCCTTGAGCTCATAATCGGCGATGAATCGTTTCAAGGAACGGATGGCCATGGGCTCATCCACCGTCTTTCGTTCGCATTCCGTTTCACAGCGATGAGTACAGACCCGCCCCATTACCCCGGCAAAGGGCATGGTCCGGCGCACCACCTCCAGAGCTTCCGGGAACTTGCCCTGAGAGATAAGGGCGATATACCCCTGGGCATTAACGCCGGCCGGACAAGCCACCCGGCATGGGGAAAGCCCTCTCTTTTCCACGGTAAAGATGGCGGGCACCGCCTGCCCGAAGGGTTTATAAATTGCTTTCTGCGAGGTTACACCCCGCTCGTACTCGCTGTATACCTCCACCGGGCAGACACTGGCACAATCGCCGCATCCCGTGCACTTTTCCCGTTCCACGTAGGAAGCTTTTCTTTTCACCCGGACCGAGAAATCCCCTACCTGACCCGAAACCCCGTCCACCTCCGAATAGGTCAGCAACCTGATATTGGAGTGCTGGCCAACCTCCACCATCTTGGGGGTCAGGATGCACTGCGGGCAGTCCAGCGTGGGAAAGACCTCGGAGTACTGTATCATGTGCCCGCCAATGCTGGGGCTCCGTTCCACCAGGAAGACCTCATAGCCGGCATCGGCGATATCCAGAGCCGCCTGAATACCGGCCACTCCGCCACCAATAATCAGGGCCTTTTTAATAACCGACAGGCCGGCTTTTGGTACTGACGACGCTGAGGTAAATCTGGCGGCAAGGTTCGCCACCGCTTTCATTACATTTTCTGTAGCCGACTCGCCCAGGTCAACCACTTCCAACCGGTCTGGAGTCAGCCCGGCGGCATGTGCCAAGTCGCCGAATACACCTTGATGAAGCACTGAAGAGCAACTGGTGAAAATCACCCCATCCAGCCGATTTTGCTTTATCGCCCCGACCAGTCCCTCTGAAGATGGATTTAGACACATATCTGAGTGGAGTTCGGCATAGGCAACATCTGGGTGGCGGCGAACCTCGGTCAACAACTTTTCGGTATCATCTGAATCCAGGGGGCTGAAGCTACATTGGCAAAGAAAAATACCTAACCTGCTCATTATTTCTCTATACAGTTATCAGGAGACCAAATTTTTACTTTTAAGGAGAGAAAGAGGCGCACCGTAGTCAAGTTCAAAATGGCAGACCCCCGGGTCAATTCCCAGGGCAATGGTCAGGAGCTGGCTGAAATAAAAAAGCGGCATGCCGGTAAAATCGCTGTATTGCTGTATCAATTCTGGCTGCCTCTGGCCGAGATTAAAGTGGCAGAGCGGGCAGGTAAGGACTAGGGCCTCGGCGCCCCGCCTCGTTGCCGAGCTCAATATCTCCCGGGTGCGCTGGGTGATGGCATCGGGGTTACCCACGATTTGAAAGGAGCCGCAGCATTCGGTGGCATAGGGGAAATCCACCGCCTCAGCCCCCAGGGTCTCCACCAGCCGGTGCAGAATAGTTGGCCTTTCCACCTGGTCGATGGCTACTTCCTGCGGCCGCAGCAGCGTGCAGCCATAGTAAGGTGCCACCTTCAAACCTTTCAACGGCACTTTGACTTTGGCCGCGATATTTTCCCAGCCAATCTCGTCCCGGAGCACTTCCAGAATATGAACGACCTCCACCTCCCCGTTGTAATCAACCTCCTCCTCCATAAAGTCGTTAAGGGTCTTTCTTTTTTCAGCGTCGTTTCGCACCAGCAGGTTCGCCCGCTTCAGCGTATGGTAACAGAAAGAACACAGGGTGCTGACCCGGTCGCTGTTCTGCTCTTTAACCCGGATAAGGTTGCGCACCGGCGCCAGGTGATGGGCCAGGTCATCCTCGGCGAGCGAATAGACCGTGCCGCAGCAATTCCAGCGCTCGATTTCGACCAGCCTGATGCCCAGGGCATCCATCGAGGCGATGGCTGAATCTTCAAGACCCTTTGCCTTGGTCTTCAACGTGCATCCTGGATAATAACTCAGGTCCATAACACTCCTCAGGCGGTGTGTTTGCGGAAGCTGCTAACCAGCGCTATCTGGGGGAGTTCGCTTACCGTGTCCTTCGGAATTCCCGATGCGCCCACGTAGTCGATATTCTTCCTCAGCGCGATTAGCCTTATCGCCTCCATCACCTTGCCCAGGTCAACGCCGCGCGGGCAGCGCACGGTGCAGGTCAAGCAGGAGGCGCAGAGCCAGACCGTCTTTGAGGCAGTAATGTCGTCTTCCAGTCCCAGCTGCGCCAGCCGGATAATCTGATTGGGCAGCCAGTCCATGGCGAAGCCCATCGGACAGCCCGCGGAACATTTGCCACACTGGTTGCAGGCAAGAAGGTCCTGTCCAGAGATTTCAGCTACTTTTCTTATGAAGTCACTATCTAGCTTGCGACTTGATATTTCAATTCTCATTTATATCAACATCAAGGTTGTCAATAATATGGGTGGTATCCAGCCAATTTTTGTGTCCTTTATAAATATTCAGGGTAACAAAAGTTTCTGTACGGATAACGCTCGGTATCGCCGAAACCACTTTTTCCATGATATCGGCAAATTCCTTTGGTGACTTGGTCAGCAGTATGGCGATAAAATCAAATCTGCCGGTAACGTTGGCTAAATAGCAGACATTAGGGTTTTTGGCTAGCTGTTCCGCCACCGAGCGCAGCTCCGGCAGCGATACCTGCAATCCCACAATGCCCATGAAGTCATAACCAAATTTATCCAGGTCCGGAATAGCGGTTACTTTTACAATGTCACCATTGACCAATTTTTTCAGCCGGTTACGCACCGTTCCTTCCGCGACGTTCAGTATCTTGGCGAGGTCCATGTACGTACACCGGCCATTTCTTTGCAATTCAAGTAACAATTTTTTATCAAGCTTATCTATCTTCATTTTACACAGAACTGCAATTTGTCAATTAATACAATTATATTGTATCATCCTAACGATATTAACAACAATTACCGGAAATCGATGTAAGATATGTAGTTGAGTTAATATATTTCTACTATATACGTAATCATTTAGCTGCTTAAAGTTTGACAAGCTACGATATTAGTAATAATATTAGTGTATTAAAACGATAATGTCAAATCTTCGTTCTTTATAAGAATCCAGCGGAGCGTTCAGAATCGGAAGTTCCCAGGACTTCTAAAACTGCTAGCAGATGAATAATGTAGAGATTTATCGGGGGTGGTGTAAGAAGTGTGGCATCTGCATTGCTTTCTGTCCTCAAAAAGTATTGGCCGCCGATGATGCCGATTATCCCATCGTAAAAAACCCCGAAAAGTGCACCGGCTGCATGCTCTGTGAAATGCGCTGCCCCGATTTTGCCATCGTGGTGAATAAAGATGAGGAAAGCCGAGAAGAAACAGGTTCTGCTGCAGGGAAATGAAGCCTGTGCTGCCGGCGCACTGATGGCCGGCTGCCGCTTCTATGCCGGATATCCCATCACGCCGGCGACGGAGATAATGGAGATTATGGCCCGGAAAATGCCTGAGGCCGGTGGCGTCTTCATTCAGATGGAAGACGAGATTGCCAGCCTGGGCGCGGTTATCGGGGCTTCCATTGCCGGCAGCAAAAGCATGACGGCCACGAGCGGGCCGGGATTCTCACTCATGCAGGAGCATATCGGCTTTGCCTGCATGGCCGAGGTACCCTGCGTCATCGTCGATGTAATGCGGGGTGGACCGAGCTCCGGTCTGCCCACCCAGCCCTCCCAGGGCGATGTCATGCAGGCCCGCTGGGGCACTCACGGTGACCACCCCATCATTGCCCTAGCTCCCTCATCGGTCCACGAGTTTTTTGAGCTCACCGTGCAGGCCTTTAACCTGTCGGAACATTATCGAACTCCGGTCATTCTTCTCGTTGATGAACTGGTGGCTCACGCCAGAGAAGGAGTTATCCTGCCTGCCAAAGATAATCTGAAAATTGAAGACAGGCCCCGCCCCACCGTGCCTCCAGAATGGTACATTCCCTACGCTGACCCGGGCACCGGTGTGCCGCCGATGCCGGCTTTTGGCGAGGGCTACCGCTATCACGTGACCGGCTTATATCACGACGTAAGGGGATATCCCACCGTCCGCACCGACGAAGTGGAACCGCTAATACACCGGCTCTTCACCAAGATATCAAAGGACTATGACCGCCTGCAGTGGTTTGATGCCTATGAGACCGAAGATGCCAGAGTAACCGTAATCGCTTACGGCTGCGTAGCACGTGCCGCTCTGCAGGCCGTGCATAAGGCGCGGGAAAACGGGCTCAAAGTGGGGCTGATAAAGCTGAAAATCCTCTGGCCTTTCATGCGCCGCACCATAACCGGAATACTGGAAAAGTCGGCCAAAGTACTGGTGCCTGAACTGAACGTCGGGCAGATTTCCCGAGAGGTGAAAAGGGTCAATCAAAGCCAATGCGAGGTCGCCACACTGAACAAGGTGGATGGCACGCCCATCAAGCCCGCGGAAATACTGCATACGCTGGAGGAGATTTATCCATGAGAGAAACGGCCCACCTTGTCCATAAATATCTCCGCTCCAGCAAGCGATTCCCGCACATATGGTGTGCCGGCTGCGGCATCGGCATTTTCATGCAGGCACTTATCCGGGTGATTGACCGGAAAGGTTACAATAAAGATGACATCGTCCTCATCTCAGGCATCGGCTGTTCCGGTCGACTTCCCGTATATGTCGACTTCAACACCCTGCATACCACGCACGGGAGGGCGCTCACCTTTGCCACGGGCATAAAGCTGGCCAATCCCCGCCTCAAGGTTATCACCGTAATGGGTGATGGTGACGCTGTCGCCATCGGCGGGAACCATTTCATCCACGCCGCGCGGCGCAACGTAGAGATAGCCAGCTTCATCCTGAACAATAACGTCTACGGAATGACCGGAGGGCAGTCCTCCCCGACCACACCCTATGGCGTCAGAACCGCATCCGCACCATACGGCAACCTTGAGCCAGGCTTTGATATCTGCCGGCTGGCCGAGTCATCCGGAGCGGTCTTCGTTGCCCGCGCCACCGTCTACCACACACGCCTCCTTGAGCAACTGATTGGCCGGGCACTGGAAAAGAAGGGGTTTGCCATGCTTGAGGTTATCTCCCAGTGTACCACTCACACCGGCCAATTCCTGAAGCTCAAATCGCCGGTGGAGATGATGAAATGGCAGAAGGATAACTCCATTCCGGTGGAAAAAGCAAAAGAGAAAAGTGACGCCGAGCTGGAAGGAAAGATAGTTACCGGCGTTCTGGTGGACAGGGAAAGGCCAAACTACCATGAGCAATACAACCGTCTCCTCAACAAAAAAGCCAAGGTATGAAATCCGCATAGCCGGCGCCGGCGGCCAGGGGATTATTCTGGCCGGCATAATGCTGGCCGAGGCGGGAATAATCCAGGACCTTTACGTGGCGCAGAGCCAGAGCTATGGCCCGGAGACAAGAGGCGGCAACTCAATTTCCGAGGTAATTTTCAGCCACGCCGAGATTGATTTTCCTCAGTGCACGGACCTGGATGTGCTGATTGCCCTTACCCAGGTAGCCTGCGACCGTAATCTGCCGGATATGAAAGAGGATGGACTGGTTATCGTTGATGCTGGCGCAGTGCAGCGCGTGCTCTGGGAGAAGGCGATGCCCATTCCCCTTGAGGAAATCGCCCGGAAGGTCGGTGAGGAGCGCGCTATCAACGTGGCGGCACTCGGCTCTCTGGTCCCCTTCTGTCCGCTTATCAACCGTCAATCATTGACCAGAGCGATTACCAATCGACTGCCCCCCAAGAAACTGGAGGCCAATCTGCAGGCGTTCGATAAGGCATTGAGATTTGCCCGCAGATGGCAAGGTCGTTTGAAACATGGCGGAGCAAAAGAAGAGTATGAGATTTAAGACGCATGGCGCCGACTGTGTGCTCCGAGTGAAAAATGAAACTTTTTGAGTTTGAAGCCAAGGAAATACTGCATAAATACGGCGTCCTGACGCCAAGGGGGAAAACAGCCAACAGCCCCGCTGCAGCCGAAACGGCCGCCTCGGAAATTGGCGGACCGGTGGCAATCAAGTCGCAGGTGCTGGTTTCGGGCAGAGGTAAGTCGGGCGGGATTTTATTCGCCAGCGACCCCAAGGAGGCGAGGGAAATCGCGGCCAGACTCATCGGCAGCAACATCAAAGGCTCCACGGTAGCCAGTATATTAATTGAACAGAAGCTGGATATCAGCAATGAGTTCTACGCCTCGGTAACCATCGACCGGCAGGCCAAGCGGTATGTGGCCATGGCGTCCACCAGCGGCGGCATTGATATTGAGGAAGTGGCCAGGAAGACGCCGGATAAAATAGCCCGCCACCACGTTGACCCTTTAATCGGCTTCAGCCGGGACGAGGCTCTGGACATGGCAGCCCGCCTGCCCGGCATGGACAGAAACGATGCCCTCAGGCTGGGCAGTATCATCCATACGCTTTACGGCGCAGCCATGGACTACGATGCCGAACTGGTTGAAATCAATCCGCTGGTAAAGACAGCGTCTGAAGAACTGGTGGCCTGCGATGCCCGCATCATCATGGACGATAACGCGCTTTTCCGGCACCCAGAATTTGACGGTACGGAAGCAACCAGAATAGAGGCCAACCCGGCCGAGATTGAGGCCAGAAAGCAGGGCCTAGCCTATGTTGACCTTGATGGTGAAATCGGCATTATCGGCAACGGCGCTGGCCTGGTGATGTCAACACTGGACGTGGTGCAGCTTTTCGGCGGCAGACCGGCCAACTTTCTGGACGTGGGCGGCGGCGCCGGGCCGGAAATCATAAGCAAAGCCCTCACCATCATCACGGCGAAACCGCAGGTGAAGGCGGTTTTCATCAATATATTGGGAGGGGTAACCCGCTGCGACCTGGTGGCTCAGGGAATCGTGGCCGCGCTGGATAAGTTGCCCGCCCGGAAACCGATTGTAGTCCGGATGATTGGCACAAAAGAGGAGGAAGGGATTCGGATATTGAAAGAGGCCGGCATCAACAGCCACAGCAACATGGAGGACGCCATCAGAGAGGTGGTGGCGGTATAGTCGGGCTATGAGCATTATCGTCGGCGCAGACACCAGGGTTATCGTGCAGGGCATCACCGGGAACGTGGGCCGTTTCCACACCGAGGCTATGCTCAACTACGGGACAAAAATTGTCGCCGGCGTTACCCCGGGCAAAGGAGGACAGGAAGTCCTGGGCGTGCCCGTTTATGACACGGTCGCTGAGGCGGTCGGCAAACACGGTGCCAATGCCACCGTCGTCTATGTCCCCCCCCGTTTTGCCCCGGCTGCCATCACGGAAGCCATTGATGCCGGGCTGAAAACGCTGGTGGTGATTACGGACCTCATACCGCAGAAAGACGCCATTGAGTTTGTCGCCAGGGCAAATCGCAACGGTGCCATCATAGTTGGGCCAAACTGTCCGGGCATTATCAATCCCAGCAACCGGGTGCACATGGGCGTGATGCCAGCCCATGTTTTTAAACCGGGCGGCGTCGGCATGATTTCAAGGAGCGGCACGCTGACCTACGAGATTGCCTGGCTCATCAGCAATGCCGGGACGGGCCAAAGCACCTGCGTTGGCATCGGCGGCGACCCGATTATCGGGCTGGACTTTGTCACCCTGCTGGAGATGATGGCCAATGACGATGAGACCGAGACCGTGGTGCTAATCGGTGAGATTGGCGGCAATCTGGAAGAAAAGGCCGCCACGTACATTAGCGAGAAGAAATACGCCAAGCCAGTCGTCGCCTACATCGCCGGCCGTACCGCGCCCCCGGAGAAGAGGATGGGCCACGCCGGGGCCATCATCAGCGGCACCATGGGCACGGCCAAATCAAAGATGGAAGCCTTCCGCGCCTGCGGCGTGCCGGTGGCGGAGAAACCGAGCGACATACCGAGGCTGCTGATGGAATTGAAGTCAGGTAAGCCACAACGCGCCTGATTCACCAGCATAGAACCCACATTATGCCATACTGCCCCGCCATTGATTATTTAGCTTTGTATGATTCTCCCCAACTGATAAATAGACCCCCGCTATGATATAATTTATATTGGAGTAATGGCAGTAAAGACGGTAGCCACCAATCGCAAGGCATACCATAACTACCACATCGGGGAAAGCCTGGAGGCAGGCCTCGCCCTCACCGGCACGGAGATAAAGTCCATCCGTGAAGGCAGAGTGAGCCTGGGTGATGCCTATGTCAGGCCCGAGAACGGTGAGCTGTGGCTGCTGAACGCGCATATCGCGCGCTACGAGGCTGGGAGCTATATGAGCCATGACCCGAAGCGGCCGCGCAAGCTGCTGCTGCACCGCAAGCAGATTGACGGCCTGGCCAGTGAGATTGCTGAGAAGGGCTTGACCCTGGTGCCGACCAAGCTGTATTTGAAAGAAAGCCGAGCCAAGGTGGCCATCGCCCTGGCCAAGGGTAAAAAATTATACGATAAGCGGGAAACAATCGCCCGCCGCGAGGCGGAAAGGGAAATCGGGCGGACGGTGAAGAGGCATAGAAGCTAAAGGAGGTTTTGAGAGCAGGTCGCCATAGCTAGGGGGGACGCGTGGTTTCGACAGGGGAAGTAGGCTGCAGAGTCGCAGGCTGAGGTGCCATCACCCTCATTAAACAGGTGGCAAAAACATAAACGGCGAACCTGAAGTCGTTTACGCAGCTTAAAATATAGCTGCACACCCACCCCGACCTCTCCGCAACGGGTCAGGACTGGGTGACGCAAAGTTGCGGTGCCGCTGCCGGACGCCGATAAAGACAGCGAAAGAAAAATCGGCTGGTCTGACTGGACTCGGTCAGCAGAGGTCAGCCGGATGAAATTAAAGAGCTGGCTAAGCCTGTAGCATACTCTGGGTCGCTTCTTCTGGACGGGGAGTTCGACTCTCCCCCGTCTCCACCATTAGGTAAAGTTTAATATGCTTCTACTTGTGCCTCAATTGAATCCGAGCGCGCAAGTGTAGTTGAGTAATTCTGCTTCCTCAAATTGAATAGACCAGACTTTCGTTACTTGGCTGGCTAAAACAGGCCTTTATTAAGACCACACCCCGCTACCCGGCTCAACCAAGTTTTGGAAGTGGTTCTCAAGAGGGTAAGTACCATATTCGCGGATGGTTTCCAGCATAGCCAGATAGTTCTCTGACTTAACTCCACTGTGTATGCTATTGCTGGACATACAGATGAGACCTCCGCTCTTTCCCCCTTTCCGTATACATTCTTTCGTTATTTGGCGCACTTCATCTGGTGTTCCCCATGTAAGAAGAGGCCCGCAGTCAACATTACCCATCAGACAGACTTTATGCCCGTACTTGGCTTTGGCTTCACCCATATCCATACCAGCTTCGGGGTCAATTGGGTGGATGGCGTCAACGCCGGTTTCGACGATCTGGTCAAAAAGCGGCCAGAGCATGCCATCGCTGTGCTTGGCTAGCAGAGCTCCGTTCTTATGTACGAAGTCCGCAATGGATTTCAGGTAGGGCATGAGGAATTCGCCCGCCATTTTAGGAGAAACCATTGGCGCGTGTGTTGTAGCATAATCACCGTTGATGAAGAAAAAATCAGCGCCAACTTCAATGCAATTCTTTATGTATTTCAACTGGTACTGAAGCGCAGCCTCACTCACCCTTTTTACGTAATTGGGGTTTCTGATCATATTAATGAACATATTGGTATCGCCGAGAAAATTTTCCTTTACCACATCAAAGACGTCTGTTACGCCACAGAAAATTGCTTTTTTGCCTTTAAATCGCTGTACCGCTACTTTTAAGCTTTCGTACCGCCAATCTTCATCAGGATCCGGCATAGTGTAGCTGTCAAAATCAGACTCCGCCTTTAACGCCGGTTTCTGAGGTATCCCAGCCGCCTCCGTTGAGAATTTTACAATCGTCCCCCACTGGTCTCGGTATAAATTTTCCGTTTTATTGACTGGTGTATATCGCCATGCCACATTTTTATCTGGCAGTCCTATCGCGTCAAGGTCCATATATTCGTAGAAATCTTCAACCGATAACCCGGGCTTAATAGCATCCCTGACTTTCTTATCTACGAGGAATTCGAAATGGGGAACTCTATCCGGTTCCTCACGCTTTAAGGCTTTCCGCATACGTTCTAACCCGTTCATTTCTGCCACTCCTCCTATGCCTTCCCCAATAGTCTTTTCGCTTCGGCAACGGCATCAACAGCATCCTTGCCGAAAGCATCCGCACCGATTTTGCTGGCGTATTCTTTGGTTACGGAAACACCACCTACCATTACTTTAACTTTTTCGCGCAGCCCTTCGGCCTTCAGCGTTTCTATTGTCTCAGCTAAGCGTGGTATGGTGGTGGTTAGCAATGCTGACATGCCGAGTATGTGGAAGTCTTTTTCCTTGACCGCTTTGACAAAGGTCTCCGTCGGCACATCGATTCCTAAATCGGTTACCTCCCAGCCATTGCCTTCAAGCATCATAATAACGATGTTTTTGCCGATGTCATGAATATCACCCTTGACCGTGCCGATTACGTATTTTCCAGCGGTGGCGCGGCTGCTTTTAGCCAGCGCAGGCTTCAGATGTGCTAAAGCTGCCTTCATCGCCTCTCCTGATACCAGCAGTTCCGGGAAAAAGTACTCGCCCGCTTGAAATCTCCTGCCTACCTCATCCATACCAGGGATAAGCCCCTTATCAAGGATCTCCTTGGCTGGTACTCCTGCCGCCAGCGCCGCTTGTGTCAGCTGTTCGGTATTTTCAATGTCACCTCGTATCAGACTCTCCGCAATCTTTTCCAGGTCAAACATGTTATGCACACTCCCTTTAAATCGAATCAAGGCATCGACAGATTTAAGAGGCTGCTATATGGAACACTTTTTCTTTTTACCGTACCTTTGGTTTCCAGTCTTACTTCCCGATCATCTGGTTAGGTAGCCACAGGGCTATCTGAGGGTAAAAAATTACTATCATCAGGCCAATGAACTGAATCACCACAAAAGGTGGGACAGATTTAACGATGTCCAGCATGGTGATTTCAGGTGGGGCTACGCCCTTGACGTAGAACATGCCCTGGCCGAAAGGAGGTGTCAGGTACGCCATCTGGATGTTCATCACGAAGAGGACGCCGAACCACACTGGGTCAAAGCCCAGGGCGGTAACGATCGGGATAAAGAGAGGTATGGTCAGGAAGAGGATGCCCAGCCAGTCTATCAGCATCCCGAGTATGATGATTATCAGCTGCATCATGATGATGATGCCCAGCGGGCTTACCGGCAGGTCAAGCATCAACCGTTTGATAAACTCGGTGCCACCGGCCAGTCCGTATACGGCGACCAACGCCAGAGAGCCAAAGGCCAGCCAGGCCATCATGCAGGTGGCTTCTATGGTGTTGTAGACTGAATCTCTTACGAGTTTGAGGTTGAACTTGCGGTGGACCATGGCGGAAAAGAAAGCGCCGATGCTGCCCACTGCTCCCGCCTCGGTCGGTGTGGCCAAACCGGCGTAGATTGATCCCAGCACCATGATGATAATAATCACCGGCAGAATCAGCCCTTTACCCAGGGCCAGCTTCTGAACGAAAGTGAGGTTTCGTTCCTCTTCTGTGGCTGGGGGCCCAAGGCTTGGTTTGACTAGGCAGGCAATCAGCACATAGATGCAGTAACCGGCGGAAAGCATAAGCCCGGGAAATACTCCGCCCATGAACAGCTTACCTATCGAAGCCCCGCTTACCAGTCCGTAGACCACGAAGACGATGCTGGGTGGTATCAATGTCCCCAGGCCACCACCGGCCATAATCGAGCCGCAGGCGATTTGCTTGTTGTAACCGTACCGGAGCATAACGGGGAGGGCCAGAAGACTGAGGCTGACCACTGCCGCCCCAATGATGCCGGACATCGCCGCCATGATAGTGCCGACGATAATGGAGGTGATGGCCAAGCCACCTCCCACGGGACCAAACCAGACGCGCACGGCACGGAAAAGGTCTTCCACCACGCCGCTCTTCTCCAAGGCGTTGGCCATGAGGATGAACATGGGCCCGGCGATGAAGATATAGCTCATCATGAAGCCGCTGACCACGTTCAGGACGACTGACAGGCTACCCGGTCCCCAGAGCACCAAGCTAAGAGCAACCGCCATGGTGCCGGTGACAAACGCCATCGGCAATCCCATCAGCAGCAGGACGAACATGCCGACCACTATGATGATGCTCAGCGGAATAATGTCAATATTCAATCTAGGGGCTTCCCTCTGATGACCATATGAAAGTCACGGATAAACTTGGCCAGACCCTGGAGTAAGATAAACAGGCCACCAATCGGCACGGTAAACCTGACCGGCCAGACAATAGGCATGAAACCGGTAATCAATTTCTCTCTCATCCCGAATGATTCCCAAGCGCGGATGCCACCCTGCCAGAGCAGTATGCCGCAGAAAATCATAAAACCAGGCACAGTGATCAGGTCAAAAAGAGCCTGCATCCGCGGGGAGAGACGGACGTAGAGCACGTCCATTTTTACGTGGCGGTTTTTCAACAGAGTATAAGCTCCACCGACCACATAGACCGAGCCGGCGAGGAACAAGGTTACGTCAAAGACCCACACCTGGGATTTCTCGAACAGCCGCATGAATATCTCGAAGCCGATGATAATCATGACAACCACGAGGAGCCAGGAAAAAATCTTGCCGCTCCACTCGCTTATCTGGTCAATGGTATGTAAAAAACGTTTCATGTTTAACCTGTTTACTTTCGGGGGGAAGCAAGCGCCGAGATATTACCCGCTTCCCCCCTAGACAAGCTATGTGAGTGAGTAAAGTTATCTCATGAACTGGTCAGTCGCTTTTTTGAATGCAATGATATTGTCGTAGATCTTTTTGCCCTCCTCGGACTTGGTCACAATCTCCGAGTTTACATCGCTGATGAGCTGTTTCACCTGGACGGTTATCGCCGGGTCCCAGGGAATCATCTCGGCGCCGGCATCCTTCAGCTTCTCGACAGCGGTGAAGTCGTCATATGAGGTCATCGTCCACATGTCGAAGGCCTGTACTCGCGCCGCCTGTTCCACAATGGCTTTGAGGTCATCAGGCAGCTGGTTCCAGGTTTCCATATCGATGGTGAGCTCACCGGTGCCACCCATGTAGTAGTCGCCAGGTCTGGAGTAGTAAGGGCAGACTTCGGCATAGCCCAGGCGGAAGTTCGCCGCTGGCGATGACCAGTCAGAGGCTTCAATCAGACCGGTAGAGAGCGCAGTATAAACCTCCGCTCCGGGAATGGTAAGGACATCAGCCCCCAGCGCTTTCCAGACCGGGGCCATGGTCTCCGGGGCTCTTATCTTCAGACCTTTAATATCGTCAAAAGTGCGAATCGGTATCTTGGAGACGATAGATTCGCCGGCCCAGGTATACATGTGATGGCCGATGTAGTAAAGATCCCAGTTGGCATAGGCTTCACGGGCAAGCTGAATGCCGCCCCCCTCCCACATCCAGACCAGCATCCTCGGGTAGTCACCGATGAATATACTGGCCATATCCACCGCGGCCAGCTCTGGAGCTTTACCTGCCCAGTAACTGCCACCCGCCTGGCACAGCTCCACGACTCCGCCTCTGACCGCGTCGAAATATTCGGTATAAGGCATCAGTGTGCCGGAAGAGAAGGTCTCAATCTGGAGCCGTCCGTCGCTCATGGCCTTGACGTTTTCCGCGAACTTCTGGTTGGCTTTGTAAGACAGCTCGGCCTCAGACCACATGCTGACTAAACGCCACTTTAATACTTCTGCTGGCTGAGCTGGTGCGGGTGCTGGCGAAGGGGCTGGAGTTGGGGCTGGAGCCGGTGCCGGCGCTGGTGCTGGAGCTGGTGCAGGCGCTGGAGCAGGAGCAGGAGCCGGTGCCGGCGCTGGAGCTGGGGCCGCACAGGCAGCCAGCAAGCTTCCGACCACTGCCACAGCGAGCACTATAAAAATTCCTTGCTTTTTCACATTAACCTCCTCAAATATATTGGGCTTGGTTGTGTACCAATCGCTTTGAAAACTATCACCCCCCTTCATAGTATTTAAATTAATATATCTATGTCAAAACGATATACTCTACATTGTTTTGTGACCAATCTTAACCGCTAGTCACTGTCAGAAGGTTCGCCTTACGTGTTAAATTGGCTGATTGCTGTTCCCAGCAGTAACGTATTTCTTCAAAATCATGGACCGGATTATGGTCATCTTTAAAACCGAGTCTGTAACTGATTAAATAAGCCCCCATCTTCACGATGTTGGCGAAAATTTTCCGTTTGGCCGAATTCAGTCTTGAATTCGGCACTGCGACGCCTACGGCGGCTATAGACAGGCCACTGGCATCACGTATCGCAGAAGCAATGCCGGCGGCACCTTCAGTGGAACCCCAAATATCGAAGGAAACACCAGTCTCTCTTATTTGTTTCAGTTCACTTTTAAGTTCGCTTCTGGTGGCTATGGTATACCTTGTGATCGACCGCAATTTCTCTTCAGGATAGAGAGTATCTATTTCCTCATCGGACAATTCGCTTAATAGCGCCTTCCCCATACCGGAGGCATAAGCCGGCCTGATGGTTCCCAGGGGAAGTGCTACTTTGATCGCTTGATTGGTCTCCTCTCTCATGAGGAGAACCATGTTGCCTCTATTAAGAATGCCAAGATGGAAAGCTTCATTTGTCAGCTCAGTTAATGACTTGACCACGGGTTCTGCCACCTTAACGATGTTCAAGGTACTTAAAAATAGGCTGCCCAGGACGAATAGCTCTGGACCAATAGCATACCTTCCTGAATTTTCGTTCTTAAAAATAAGTCTGGCTTCTGTCAGAGCGCTCAGAATCCGGTATATCGTTGCCTTGGGAATTTTCGTTTTCCGATAGATATCCCCAACAGTCAATTCCAATTCATGAGGTGAAAAGCAATTCAGAATAGATATCGCTCTTCTTACCGACTTGGAATCGTTTTTACCCTTCGCTGCTTTCAAAGTAGTAACCAGGTGAATTAAATAAAGTCTCAATATGCGAACTATGTTATCATATATGATACATATAAATATTTATTTGTCAACAGCATTGAAGGTTTTTAACTGATTCTAGTTAGAAATCTCGGGTATTGAGTGAAAAATTCCACAAGCTATCTGGTTGTTCTTTTAATTTATGGCGTTTTTCGGGAAAATATCTGGCTTCCAAGCATGATTTCTTCACTACTCCAGAATAATTACCACCCCTCTATCCTGCAGTACCTGAACCTTCTGCATGTCTTCAGAGCCTTCCTGGAGCTCAAGCTTATTGCTCGCCAGTCTTATAAAGTCGCCCTGCCCAAACCCTCTGTTCTCTAGCAATGGAGAAATATCGCTTACCTCATTGGCAAAGAGGTCTAGCTCAGTAAGCTCGGTAAGATTAGCCAGTGGCGAAATATCGACTATGCGGTTCCGGAAAAGGTAAAGATTGGTGAGGGCAGTAAGCGAAACAATAGGGGAGATGTCTTCTATGCGATTCACATATAAGTCAAGAGAAGTGAGCTTGGTCAGAGAAGCAAGCGGAGATATATCACTTATCTGGTTTGCCCCGAGATCGAGTTTAATTAGATTCGTTAAAGAGGAGAGATTATGGATATCGCTGATCTGATTTTCCGGTAAATAGAGCTCTTTTAAATTCACGCAGTGTTCCAGACCATCGAGGGAGATGATACCTTTCCCCGCAGCCTCCATTGCAGTGAGCTTGGCCAAATCTGCCTCGGTTATGGCTTCATCCAGAGGTTTTTCTAGCAGGTCCTTATCCTTTTGCCTGATTCCTTCAATATAAAGGGCATTCCTTACCGCGGCTTCCAGGTTATTATCCGGGAAAAGAACAACATTGGCGTCTACGGCTTGATTCACCTCGTTCAAGGCAGGCTTTGATTCTGGTATGGGCTCTGTTCTATCTGCCTTAAACTGACAACTACATAGAAGCAAAGCAAAGGAAGTTACTATTAGGCTAACTCGCCATTTCTTCATCTTTAATATATTTTAATAATTTTTATATCAATAATGCTAGCTTTGATAACCATAACCCTTGCGGATTATACATTCCGTTTAAGTGCGTTCTTTATCAATCAGTGCTTACTGAAGTGCTCTCGTTTTCTGCGATTTTTATGTAAAAGCTCTCCGTCTAGAGGTATAAGGATGCAATTTCTTCCTTAAATTTTACCAAATGGGCTTTTATGCAGTGGCGATTATACTTATTACTCTAGACAAAGTCATAAAAAGCTAGATTTCATAATGGGGCAACAAAACGGACTTTGGGATTTGATTTACGCGAAACAAAGAATTGTTTCAGGAAGAGACAGGGTCTCCCCGTCTCCACCATAGCGTAAACAGGCTCCTGAACATTTCCGGATCCTGTTTCTTTTTGTTTAGCGCCAGCCTTGAATATGATAACCCTATTATCAGGTACTTCCTCATAGCTCATTGGATTATCGTCCATCAGCTCCTGAGGTCAAGATAACTATTACTTTAACTTAAGAAGTGATATCCTTAACATGGAGGGCAAATCAGATAACTCATGATTGAAGACATAGCCGGCCAGATTATCCAACTACTTAACAGCGTGCCTGCTGCCAGGGTTATCATTGCCGGCACAATGATGTTTTTCCTACCCGGATTCGCCTGGACACTGGTATTATTCAATAACCGGCAAATAAACCTGCCAGAGAGGTTTGCCCTCTCTGTTGGCATATCTATCACCATAGTAACTCTTGCCATTTTAGCGCTCAATATGGTATTCAATATCAGCATTACCGGAACTAACTCCGCTCTGGCAATCTCCGCAATCACCATTATTCCGTTAGCATGGTATTTTCTCAAGAGAAACTTTTTAAGAAAAAAAAATGATTCTATTTGAGGAAGTACATAAAAGCATCTTATTTCTCTTGGCACTGATACTAAGTGATGGATCCATCCCCGGGGACGGGACCGTACCGCAATAATGTGCCATATGGCACTAGAACACAGCAATATAATTGTCATTTGTCCTTTTTCAAAACAAATTAACCGCATAATTGCTTAAATACTATTGACATATGACCTTTTTTCTCCTAAAATACCGTTTGCAGGATATGACAGGCAATATTGCATATGTTGTAGTATGTCAAGCTCGACCTGACACGGTTACTTACTTAGGACTATATGGATTTACTACCGGTAACCAGCTAAAAAGATAGATAATGTTAGTTAGAGCGTCTTATGTGGGGTAGCACTTGCGGAGTGAATTTCAATAATAGTAAAATAACTAGCCAAAAATAGATTGGCCACATTTGGTGGATATTCAAAGGTATTTTAAGGGATGCAGATAGCGATATTAGCCGGAGGCCTAGCAACACGGTTAGGCGATTTAACCCTAAATCGTCCTAAGTCAATGGTTGAAATCCGAGGCAAACCGTTCTTGGAATATCAACTAGATTTACTCAATAAAGGCGGAGTGAGGGATGTAGTATTATGCATAGGCCACTTGGGGGATCAGATTGAAACGTATTTTACAGATGGCAAGAAGTTAGGTATGAATATCACATACAGCCGCGAGGAAAGCCCTCTCGGCACAGCCAGTGCACTTAAGAAAGCAGAACATTTACTTGAAGACATCTTCTTTACAATATATGGTGATTCGTACGTGTTCGTGGACTTCAATCACCTGATGTCATATTTCAGATCCAAGAATAAATTAGCCCTGATGACGGTTTTCAGGAACAGGGATAACTTTGACCGGAGTAATACCGCCATCAAAGACAACCTTGTGAGCAAACACAGCAAGCAGGATAAAACCACAGACATGGAATACATTGACTATGGCACCAATTTATTCAGGAAGGAAGTGCTGAAGATGGTTCCGAAAGACCAGCCATATTCGCTGGAAACCCGGTCATAGCTCGGACGAGACGGTGCGCGTAGCGGCGAGGAGGTTGATTGTTTTTGTTGACCAGCAGAATTAGTATAAACTGAGGAGTGAGAATGAAGGTCAGAGGTGTTTCGGACTCAATGGGCAAGGGTGATAGCGGGACGCCGGATGTCTCCGTGGTAATCGCCACAAAAAATGAAAACGGCACCATTGCCACCTGTATTCAAAAGTTATGGCAGGTATTCAAGCAGAATAACCTGACCGGTGAGGTCGTCGTCGCCGACAGTTCTCATGACGGCACAGCGAAGATTGCCGCTTCACTGGGGGCCCGGGTGGTAGAACCAAAGGAAAAAGGCTACGGCCCCGCCCTTCTTTGCGGTTTCGGTCAGGCCAATGGACACTGCCTGGTCATGGGGGATGGTGATGCCACCTACGATTTCCTGGAGCTGCCCCGGCTTCTGGCCCCGGTGCAGCAGGGAGAGGCGGACATGGTTATCGGCAGCCGGTTTAAGGGCAGAATAGAAAAAGGAGCCATGCCTTGGCTCCACCGGTATATCGGCAATCCGGCACTTACCTGGCTGCAGAACCGGGTCTTCAGTCTCAACCTTTCGGACGCCCACAGCGGGATGCGGGTTCTAACAAGAGAAGCCTATGAGAAGATGAACCTGAAGGCTTTTAACTTTGAGTTTGCTCCACACCTCAACAGTGAGGCAGCCCGGTGCCGGCTGAGGATAAAGGAGGTGCCCATCAGCTATCACAGAAGAGCCACGCCATCCAAACTGGGGACCTTTTCCCACGGATGGAATAACCTGAGATTTGTCCTTTCCCAGCTTAAGCTCAGGTTTAAAAAGTAAATAGTATCGCCCAGGCGACTCACCCCTTTTCCCGTTATTAGGCCAGATTCGCGCTTTTTTATTGATTGTCAATCTTACTGGAGATGGATGGTGAAAATCGTTTTCGTTTATGACACCGTTTACCCCTATATCATGGGCGCCATGCCGTGGCTGCATCAATACATAGGTAACCCACTTTTCCTGAGCTGAAGTCATAATTTAGTATTAAGGAGATGGCAGGTGAAGTATTTCGTTACCGGCGGAGCCGGCTGGGTCGGGAGCCACCTCGTTGACAGACTCGTAGAAATGGGCGATGTCACGGTTTACGATAATTTCAGCACAGGCAAAAAGGAATTTATCAAACAGCACTCTGGCAGAAAAGGGTTCCTCGTCCATGAAGCTGATGTGCTTGACCTTGAAAAGCTGACGAACGCAATGAAAGGCCACGACTTTGTCTTTCACCTGAGTGCCAGCAACGACATCGCCGGCGGGCTTCAAAATACTGACCTTGATATTAAGCAGGGCTTAATGGCCACTTACAATGTCCTGGAGGCCATGAGGCAAAACACCATCAATAAGATAGCCTATTCCAGCAGCGCTACTGTCTATGGGAAAGCCACTGTATTGCCTACACCGGAAGAATGTACGCTGCAGCAGCCGGTTTCATTATACGGAGCCAGCAAGGTTGCCAGCGAAGCCCTGATTAGCGCCTACAGTAACCTCTACGACATACAGGCGTGGATATTCCGCTTCGGCAATGTCTCCGGGGGTAGGGCAACCCACGCCGTAATATATGACTTCATTCACAAACTGCGCCAAAATCCCGAAGAACTTGAAATATGGGGTAACGGCAGGCAAAAAAGATGCTACTTTCTGGTGCAGGACTGCGTGGACGGTATCTTATTCGGCGTTGCCAACGCCGGAGAGAAGCTGAACGTCTTCAACCTAGGGGTAAGCTCAATGACAGATGTTACCAAAGTCGCCCATATTCTGGTTGAAGAGATGGGTTTAAAAAACGTCAAGTATAAATATACGGGGGAAGACCTCGGCTTCCCCGGTGATGTCCCGGAGGTATCGCTGGATACAAAGAAGATGAAGCAGCTGGGCTGGCAAGCCAGATATGAATCCGATGATGCCGTCCGCCGGGCCGTCCGTGATATGTTGGGTAAGACTGCCTGAATAACTCCAGAGCAATGGTGCCCCGTCCGCCGTTAATCAATACGCGGGAGAAATGTAGCGCTACCCCTTTTCCCCTTCTTATGCTAATATGCAGGCATAGTCAACGATGAATATCAAGCAGCTTGCCAAGTCTGATTACCTGAAGCTATTGCCCATACTGGCACTCGCTTTTTACATCGCTTTTATCCCTCACCTGAACTACCCTTATCCGCTTCACCTGGACGAGTGGAATAAACTGGCTCTATCCGAAGCCCTGATAAACGCGGGCGGCATTTACTACCCTGACCCCTGGGTCGGGGGCGAGCCTCTCCCGTATCCCCATGTAGAGGTCGGCTTCCACGTGCTGTACAGCGCATTCCACCAGATAAGCGGCCTATCTTGGCTTTTCATTTTCAGATACTTCCCAAGCATTATCTTTATGTTAACCGTCGTCTCTGTCTATATTCTGGCCCGGAGGAGAGGTTTCGGCTGGCAGGCGGCCCTGCTCACATGCTTAATACCAACCAGCGTAGGAGTTTTAGGGCCTGCTTTTCTTGTTCCCGTAGCCACAGCACTACCCTTCATCCCTCTCTCCTTATTCCTGGTATTCAATTTTCAAAACAAGTGGTCTTATATCTTACTGTCTGCTTTCACATGCTTTCTGCTCACCATACACTCGGTGTCAGCAGTAATATTAATTATCGTGCTGGCCCCTTACATCCTGCTCAATATAAAGGCTAATTTCAGGCACAGCCTAGGGATAATAATGGCCGTGTTTATACCCCTCTTGATTCCCTTTCCCTGGATATTCAGCATCATAATACCAATGGCGAAATCCTTAATGATACAGGTTATGCCAAGAGATTATGTTGCCTACCCGGAGATTATACAAGACTACGGTTATATCCCCATCGTGCTAGCCCTTGTGGGCGTCTTATTTTTGGGCATAAGGGGTGGTAAGGAGAACTATAGTTTGATACTCGGCTTATCGGCTCTGCTGGCAATGCTCGTTACATTTTACACATTCCATTACGGAATACACGTACTGTACGAACGGGGATTAGTCTATACGATGCTGCTCATGAGTATTTTTGCCGGAGCGGGCCTGGCAGGGATGAGGCAAATCACCTTACCCGCCGCATTTGGCTCCCGGTTGAAGATACCCCCTATCATCACGCAAAATGCAGGCAATATTTTATGTCTGGTTCTCATTGTCTTGACGCTGGCCATGGTTATTCCTGCCCGGCAGAACGCTGAATACTATCACATGATTGATAGTGAAGATTACCAGGCATTCGTCTGGATCAAGGAAAACGTCGCCGGTAACTACGAACTGGCCATTCTTGACCCGTGGAAGGCCACCGCCTTTACCGCCATCACGGGAAAACACGTTTACAGCAGGATAGGCGCATTTCCCGATTCGAAAGATAGTGAAGTCCGAGAATTTCTATGGGAGGGATGCCAGGACACTCTCTACCTGAAAAAGCGGGGTATTTCAATAGTATATACCAGGTCCAACTGTTATAATGAAGAACTGACAGAGGTCAGAAAGTATGTCTACTTATTGGAGCAGTAACTCCCCGGAGTTAGTAGAAGCCGCCTGTAGAGTATGATAGAATCCTTCATATTTTAGTCATATGTTCTAAAAACACAAAAGACAAGATGGGTTACTAGTTTGTCAGTTATAAATACCGTTATCTCTTTCGTTCGCACAACGCTTGAAGATGCCGTAAAACTGCTTTCCTCCCCCAGGAATCTGCTTGATTATGTTAAGAACCCGCTGCGGAAGAACTCTATTTTCCTGATAGCTACCAGCATCGTCAATGGTCTTTCCGGATTCTTCTTCTGGGCCATTGCCGCCCGTACCTATCCGTCGGAGCAGGTGGGACTGGCGGTGACCCTTATTTCGGCAATGCTGCTGCTGGTGACGCTTTCCAGGCTGGGACTGGATGTCGGCCTGGTGCGGTTCCTGCCCGAAGCAGGGGATAAAAAAGGCTTAATTAATTCCTCATTTACCCTGGCAACTATCCTCTGCGTCATCGCCGCTTTGATATTCATTGCCGGCTTGAACTTCTGGTCCCCTGTCCTGCTTTTTATCAGAGCAAATCCGGTATTTTCTCTGCTGTTTGTCATCTTTACCATCGCCGCCAGCCTGACAATGCTTCAGGGATATCTGTTTATAGCCCTCCGGGCGGCGCATTTTACCTTTATCCAGAGTCTGATAACGGCAGCAAAGGTTATCTTCATTGCCCTGCCGTTGGCGCTGGGCGTCATGGGCATCTTCTCTTTCTGGGGCATGGCGGCATTTCTGTCACTTATCGTGGGCATCTTCTTCACCGCCCGGCTTGTCCCGGCATACCGGCCATTTCCTGTGATTAAAAGAGGCTTGATTAAAGAGATGGTCCGCTTCTCATTTATCAGCTACATCGGCGACAGCTTCAGGGAACTCCCTAAAATGGTACTGCCATTATTGATAGCCAACGTGCTGAATCCCCCAATGGCTGCCTATTTCTACATTGCCTTATCCATCGCCAATATATTGTTCACCATCTCCCATGCCACTGGCTTCTCACTGCTTACGGAAGCATCATACAAACAGGGCAAACTCAGCAGCTTGGTCATCAGGGCTATGAAATTCATATTGTTATTAATCGTGCCCGCCGTTCTCATCATACTATTTTTCGGCAGGGAGCTACTTTTACTCTTTGGGCAGGAATATTCCGACAACGCTTTCAAATTACTATCCATACTGGCGCTTTCCAGCATACCCCTGGCAATTAACACCCTCTACATTGCCGTTAAAAGGGTGCAGAAGAAACTAAAGCCCGTGGTACTCGTCAACGCATTTATTGCGGCGGTCACCATCGGGGCAGGTTACCTGTTAATGGATAGCCTGGGGCTGGTGGGGGTCGGGGTAGCCTGGATTACCGCCCAGGGAGCCGCGTCAATTGGCATAGGAGTAGTGCTGATATTTAGAAGGAGAATTCGCCTTGCGCCGTAGCTGCCAGGCCGGGTGTTAAATCTACAAAATAAAAGAAATGCTAAATTCGAGGTACAAGCTTTTTTATTATTCTGTATAGCCGGAATCTATGTTCTAACTTACGAAGAGCAACATTAGATATCAACAAGGCTTGAGTGTAAGCTATAACAAGCAATACTGCGGATGCTAGCCGATATTTGAAAAGTCGCTGCACTAAGGATGCAGGGGTTGATGTTGCCTGAAATAGACCCTGGCAAAGCTTCACCTTGGAAAACTGGCCTGAACCAAGCATTTCACTTATAACGCGTGAAACACCGACATGCCAGCAATCGTGAAACACGATAACTCCGGTATCTGGAACGAGTTTATCTTTCCACGCAAAAAAATCAGCCCTAGCATTCTCATAATCATGCAGCCCATCTATATACAGTAGGCCTATAGATTGATTAAAATCCTTGGCCGCATCTTGCGACTTCATGACGATTGGAATTACGACATCCTCGCAGTGCGCTTTCGAAATGTTAGACAGGAAAGAACTTTTGGTACCGCCCGGGTGCGGATCCACAGCATAGACCTTCTTGTTGGTCAGTTTCGCACCTTCTGCCAAATAAATAGTCGAACCACCTACGTATGAGCCAATTTCTACTATCTGGCCTTCTGTTATAGATGATGCAAGCCTGCATAGCGTACGCCGCTCTGTAGTGGTTGTTCCTCCATCGAGCGATTCAAATTTCCCATTGAGCATTACACTTTTATTCATGCTATCAGTCATAGTTGTATCATACTAATGTAAGTATCCTTCCTTCAATAATTTTAATGTGTTGTCCCATGCTATGCTACCAAATTAGGATTTTTATGACCATTTCCTTATTACCAGCGTTTTCTCATCATATATCTACTGAACACTTGCTTATAATTTGTTAATATCTCGCATTTCACTGGTGGTAGTAGATCTGGCCACCGCGATTATGCTTATGGGGGGAGGGGAGTCATCTTTTAATAGAAAGGGTGTGCTCCTCTCATCCAGCATGGCATCAAAATTCGCCTCATCTATATCCTGTAATTTAACGAAGCGAAACCGTCGGAAGCAAACCTTGAATAATATATTCGCAAGCTTTAATATTCTTGAAGTGTTAAACCTTGTTTTAATTTGCGCCAGTTTCGCCATTGTCCTGGCTCTCTTACCATAAGGGTTCAGTCCATACATGGTTACATCATCAAAATAATCACGTATCAGGGAATGGAACTCGGTAATAGTGAACTCCTGTACATGATAAGGATTCACCGGCATTTCGGTATCGGGGGAAATGGTGGCCTTGTTCGGCGTGGAGCAAACAAGCATGCCCCTCTGCCCGAGCACCCTCTTGCATTCGACTAGAAATCGCTTATATTCACTCAGGTGCTCAATTGTTTCCATAGAGACAATCACATCTACGGAGTTATCCGCAAGGGGTAATTGCTGGGCATCCAGGTGCAGATAATGCAATCCTTCCTTCCGGTAGCTGTTTGTGGCATACTCTATACTCTCTCCTGACAGGTCACCTCCGACCACCACCCTGGCTCCCTTACGCAAAAGATAGTTAGACCCGTACCCGATACCGCAGGCTACATCCAGTACCACTTTATCCTCCACAAACTGGCCGGCAAGAGAATATCTACCGATAATAGTCTGAAGGCCCTGCCAGGTTATCATGGTGTCTGCTGATAGGCTGACCGGAATGTAAGTCCGTTTTCTCATCATTTATTTCCCTGAATAATCGCCGAACAATGCCTCACAGCTCACTGGCGGTAATAGACCGCGCTGCCGCCGTTGTCATAAATTTTATCACCGAACAAGCCCAAAAACTCGGCGGCGTTATAGGTCTTGAGCCCATATGTCCCTCTAGCCCAATCCTCTGACGAACGTGAAGACAGCAACTCATCCACGACAGCCATATACCCCAGATACATATATCGGTGCGGCTTATCCCGGGGGGGATAGACTACCCGGTTATAAGGATACATCAAACCGGCGCTGGCCAGAGGATGTGCCGAAACATAGTCTGTATATACCGGAATATCCGGGTCTCTCTCTGCCGACAACCACTGCGCAGCGATGACTTCCTGTTCGTAGCTATAAGTGTTATAGAACCTCACCTTGACCATCTCATCGTCACTGTCCTGCATACGCGGCAAACCCAGTGGCACGGATAACGGGGCCAGCGGCATATCCCCGGAGACCTCTTGCACAAAACCGTAATTGAATAAAAAGTAAGGTATGAGCACCGCTACTACCAGAAGTGTCAAACCCACGTTTTGCAAAGGAATTTTTAGCAATCTGAGCGGCTTAATTATGAAATCGAAAAATGCCCTGCCCCCCAGGATACAAAAGGGAGATAAGAAGAAGAGCACTATATAGAGAAATCTATCTGACCCCATAGCCTGTGAGAAGTAAGGCAATATCATGGCACCGATTATCGCCAGACTTGGCAGACTCATGACAGCATACTCGAGCCTTAAAGGTATTTCTCGGTATCTAATGTACGTTATCAGTAGCTTGATAACCCCCAGAATGATAAATAGAAGCGTAATCCAGTAAAAATAATAGCGAATATTTTCTCCCCAGCTTATTGCTTCAGCAACGTTCAGAACCTGCTGCGTCTGAGGATTCATGGCAGCAAAGTTAAAAAGGTCCACTATACTATTAAATACTCTCTGCCCGATGTCGATAAAAGATTTAAACACCTCCCCCTTACCCACAGCAAGAAACCAGGCCAGAGCCAAAATAATATACAGTAGCGCCACAAAGCCGATGGTAATAAACGACGGAGACTTTCGCCCGGCTCTCGTCATGGACAGCAACAGGAAGCCGGCCAGTAGAATAAAGAAAAAGATAAGAGCCGTGCCGTAATGTGAGACTATCACACAACCGGAGAAGAGGGCAGCCATGATTATTTTATCTCTTTGCTTTATCGTGTTATCCGTCAGTAACAGCACGATCAGAGCGAGGAACAGGCAAGCCAACGCCATTTTGGTTACCGACATGGCGATATTAGCAAATGCCGTAAGTGATATAAAAAAGAAAACCGCCAAAAAGGCACTCCGACTATCGGTCTGTTTCACAAAGGCCTGATACAGAGCCAGGGGAGACAGGGCAAAGAAAAGGGGGAAGACCGCCTTAAACACCCATGCCGCATCGATATTCATGGCCAGAGAATAATTTGCCGGCAGGATAGTAATGCCCAGCATCGCATTATAGACATGGGAAATGCCCGGGTCCCAGAAAGAATTCAGCAGGGTCAGCCTGGTATAATATAATTCAACATTAACATCAGGCCCCACCACATACATTGAGACCAGCGACTTATGGTATATAAGAGCCAGCGAGATGACGAATATTGCCAGACCATACCATCTCTCCGGTATAAACTTTTTCAGGGCGACCAGAAGAGCAATCAAGGCAATAACGGGCACCAGCACCAGCAAAAGGGTATTGTCAGCATAATAATTAATCACCAAGGTGCCCAATATGCTCAGCAACGGGATCAGGAGTAAAAACAATAAAGAAGGTGACAGCAGTTCCCGCCAGTTGAAAGTAGTTTCTGATACTCTTTCGCCTCTCCCGTAGCCCGCCCAGAACAAAGCAAATACCAGGATGGTTAAGCCGATTATCAGGTTGGTTGCCGTAAGTGGCTGTGAGACACCGAGTGCCCGACCTATCATGTTCACCAGAAATCCAGTGATTATTACCGCCGCAAGGCTTAAGCCAACGCCATAACAGAGGGTCTCCGCCATGCTCAGCCGGCTTACCCTGAGAGCCCTGAGAATAAGGATGCCCGGAATAAATGAAAGGCAAACAAAACCGACAACCTGCCGGATAAAAGGCACAGATAAACCGACAGCCTGTAAACCGATGAGTCCCAGTATCGCCAGCGGAATCGCCAGAACAATTATTAGCAGTCTTTTCCCTTGCATATATAAACTCTTCTGTTGCTAGGCATTTTTCTTTCCGCCTGAGCGCGAACATATCTCTTGAATAATGTGCTCCAGCTTACTTACCGAAGCGTCCGGTTTAAAATTGTCCAGAATATATTTCTCCCCCCGCTCTCCCATCCCTTTAGCATCCCCTCTATTATCAAGTAAGCGCATAACAGCATCAGCCATGCCGACAGCGTCATTCGGTTCAACAAGCAAGCCCGCTTTTCCGCCCTGCACCAGTTCGGAGATGCCGCCTACAGTAGACGCGACTACCGGCTTTCCACAAGCCATCGCCTGAAGAATGGTAAGAGGGTAATCCACAATGCCCCGGATGCTGTCAAAGGAAGCCAAAACTATGTCACTAGCCGCTATGTAGTCTGCTATATTATTCAGGATGCCAAGCGGAATAATATTGTTTTCCAGATTAGCAGACCTGATTTTATCCTTTATTCCGTATGATGCTGACTGGTATTCCTCTATGGGCATAGCCATAGCTATAAGAAGTTTTATATCAGGCATCGTCTCCTTAATAACCTCCAAAGCGGCAATCATGGTGTCAATATTCCTTGACCTTTCCAGATTGCCCAGAGAAAATAAAACGGGACAATCGTTAAGGGCAAGCTCCCTCCTGACATTCTCCCCTGATACTGCGGAATTATAAGTTAACAGGTCAATAAAAGGCGGTATTATCTCGATTCTGTCATCGGACACGATGGTTTTCAAGGATTTGGCGACATTTCCGCTGGTGGCGACAACTGTTTCCACCCCCGCTAGAAATACCCTAGAGGCCAACTTAGAAATGCGGCTCTTCCGCTCCAGCGGGGAGGTCAGCAGATATACTGCGGGCAACCCGAGCAGTTTTCCTGCCATTACCGGTAGTATTGCTAAAAGCGAGAATGATGACTGCGCCATGATTACATCAAAGCGTTTCTCACGGTGCAATTCCGCCATTCTTTTTAAGGCTTTTATGAAGAAGGCGAAGTAGCTGCGTTTTTTACCCATGGGGTCAGCGGTAAGATAATGGACTGAAACCGAAGGTATCTCTATCCGGTAATCATCTGAATCACGGTATCTCGGATAGGTCGTAATGACATCTATGGTATGCCCCCTGGAAGTCATCCCCTGACACAAGTTCAGCATACTATTCACACCGCCATTCAGGATACCGCCACCTTTTGATTTCCCGAATCCAAAAATAATTATGCCAAGTTTCATAATTTAACCGCTCAAAAGACGAAAATGTGTCAGCAACATATCTCAGTTCATATTCGCTGCCTTCAGGTGATATTTTATCTCCTCAAATACATCGTTAATCCGTTTTTCCTGGGTGCTTATCTCTGCTATGGGGACAGGAAGCCCGGCTTTAGCTCGTTCCAGCCACTCATCCCATACCTCGCTCTTCTCCCTGTGCAAACGTTGTGTAGCATGATGTCTGGCTTCCCTGCTCCAGGCCTCATCCACAGGAAGGTGAAGATAGAATATCATAGACGGCTTTGGTGTAAGCCTGACAACTATTTTCTCTATCCATAACGCGCCCCCGTACCGCCACCTTATCCTCAAAACCTCATCGTAGGCGTATCTATCAAAAATAAGGAAATCGTTCTTCCGATTAAGCAATATTTTCACCCAGGTCGCGTATATGGCATCAAAGAACAAATAAACAGTGACAAAGAGTCTAAAAACAGGATTGGCGAACCTCCAGAGTGAATCCCCTTTGAAGCTCCGGTTCTCACCTTCCTGCAGATATCTCGTCGTTTTTGCCCAGAATAGGCGGCTCAGCGCAAAGTTCGGCTCCATTATATGGACCTTCCCGACCCGAAATCCCTGTTCACCAAGGTATTCCGCCAGTAACCCGGCATGGGTGCTCTTTCCAGACCCATCTATTCCGGTAAATACGAAAATCTTCGTTTTCATCTTTTAATTGTACCGTAAGTGAAAAAGGCAACACACTGCATCAATTCAGAAATTCCCCCGAAAACTCTCCCTCTTCGGGCGTGGTAGAGAAACCTTTCCAGCCATTTACCCGCCAGAAAACGGAAACCATATCTCCAGGGAAATTCCATTTCCTTTTGACTATTGATAATTTTCAGCAGGCTGGATAAACCTTTTCCCCAGCCACTATCCCGGGCTATTGCGATAATGGCTCCCTCATCGTCTTTTTTATAGGCTTCACGAATACTGATATAATCCCCGAGCTTCAGCCTGAAGCCCTCAAACAGGCCGTGGGCAGCATGAACCAGGATATCAAGGTGAGGAGCGGCGACATTAAATACCATGCCCTCAATTTCCCTCTGACAGGTCTTTTCCCATACGAAATGCGGTGCAATATAGCAGCTCCTGTTCCACGATACATTCCTGTGCAGATGGACGGGCGTCTTGCCTTTCTTGCGGAAAGAAACTTTGTCCGGCTCATACCAGTACCAGAAGCTCAGTGGGCTATTCTTGAAGGTTAATGGCACCCAGCCTTCATCAACAAGCAGCTTCTTCGCTTTTTGCCAGTACTCCCCCTTGACCAGGATATTTATATCCCACCCGCAGAATTTATAGGGCCGTGTTTTCAAGAGCAACCAGGGTATTGCCGCCCCGGATAATAATTTACCGACTTCCTTGGCCGTATTCCAGTACGTCATATACCGTGCCTGTATTTCTTTTCCGGCGTTTGTGAACTCCGACGGGGCCTTATCAAAGCAGGCCGCGGCCTTTTCCATAAAAGGAATCTGGACATCATTCTTCACGGAGAGAGCCATCAGCTTTCCCCATAATTTTTCGACTTTCTGACCACGGCAATCTTCCCCGGCGATGACCTTCTGCAGGAGATTGCTCAACCTCTCATTACTCACTATCCCCCCTGATACCGGAACAAGTTATACTGTCCCCCGTCTCGTGGGCGTAAACCCTCTAACCTGCTTTTTGCGCCCTTTTTTCCACTTATATCTCTATCCCTTATTAAGGCATTTCCGGCATACTTCTCTCAGAGCCAGCATCCCGCTGATTCTAAGCCCGTTGCCGCCCATATAAATAAGGGAAAAGGGTATCGTATAACAAGCTTTCCAGCCGAAATTCCTTTTCATAAAGACCAGGTGGGCGAACAGAAAGGCATAGTAATACCTGTATGCCGATACCCTCGTGCCACCGCTGGCCCCGTGATTATGATAAGACACGGCTTTCGGCTGGAAAAACAGCCGGTAGCCATGTTTGCCCAGCCGGTACTGGAAGTCCGTCTCTTCATGGGAATAGTTATACCTGGCATAGGCCTTCTCCTCAAAGCCTCCCACCAGTTGCAAAGCCTCCCTGGCGAACAAAGACCAGGAAGGCACCAGCGGCGTCGGCAGCACCTCTTTGCTATTGATGCCGAAGTTCTGAAACATCAGCCCGGTCCACTTATCAATCAAAGCCGGGACCTTCATATTCTGCCGTCTTCTTTCCGCGACCTGACGTTCCACGAGCATTAATTTCCCCTCTTTTTCAGGCTCAATGCTTCTCGGGCTAACACCGCCAACCCTTATCCCTCTGGCTTTCAATTCGTTGAATGTTCTAACCAGTATCTCCAGGCAATCCGGCTCAATGACAACATCGTCCTCAATGAAATAAATCAGGTCTCCCCTGGTGAGGGAGATGCCGATATTCCTGTCCCGGGGAAGCCCCTGCCGCGGGAAGCTGCGGTGGTAACTGATTCTGGGTTCTTTTGCCATGTAACTCCTGGCTACCTGCGGCGTGTCGTCGCTGGAATCACCATCAACAATGACAAGTTCCCAGTTGGCATAGGACTGCCGCCTAACCGAATCTATTGTCTTCGGAATGGAATTAGCCCGGTTGCGCGTTGGCAGAATTATGGAGACAAGTTCAGCTTCTTTCATGAGCATTCTCCGGGGACGCTCTCTTTCTTGCTTTTATCGTGATGTAATCGGCATATCGCGACCACCTCATATATCTTGAGATGGCTACCGGCAAAGGAAACAGACCCCAGCCGGTCAGTGATTCACAATTAAAGCCGTGAAACTCAAAGAGTTCTTTTAGAGCCACTGACGTGAATATCCGCCGGTGATTCACTCCGTGGTAGGTTGCACGCGCGCGCTTCCTGGCGGGATGTAGTGGATTGCCGCAGATAACCTCATCGCTTACATGCGCCGTAGGCGGCTGCCAGCCAAAAAGAAGCGGCCAGCTATTATAGGGAGCGGCCAGATTCATTGTTGAGCAGACACAGATACCCCCGTCACGCAAAACCCGGCGCATCTCCCTGATGAAGCTATCCGTATCACTGAGGTGTTCTATTAACTGGTTGGCCAGCACTATATCAAAGGAGCCGCTCTCAAAAGGGAACCGCTGGCTGGCGTCCCCAACGACGGCTTCAACACCATTGACCCGGCGTGCCTGTTCGGCATGCTCCCGGCTGATTTCCAGACCGAAGACATGGCTGGTTTCCAGCTTTTGCGCCGCCATTTTCGTCAATGACCCGTCTCCACAGCCAACGTCCAGAAACCTCGCATGCTTACCGGCCGGCAGCAGACTGAGCAGCCGGCGATGGCTTTCCGCAAGGGCCTGCTCCTTCATTAAGCTGAAGTAATAGCGTAATAATCCCATCATTGATATCCCAAACCGATTACCGCGGTTTTACCTGAAAACACCCTTTAATTTTTTCAGTCCATAGTGCGCCACGTTGGAAATCAAGCCCAGCGTCTTTTTTCTTCTGCCCCGCAGCAGGCTGGACGGAAGGTGCACCAGCAACACGGTCAGCTTATACATCAGGTCAATGAGCCATTCGGGCATTTTATCTGTTCTGGTGACCGGAGTTACCCAGGTCACCTTTTGCCAGTCCACTTCCTTGTCCAGGTAACCTGCCTGCTTCAATCTGGCGTAGAATCCTGTCTCCGGCAGAGGGGTACAGACGGTCAGCTTCATATCCACATTGTTGGTGAAAACAAAGTACCACGTCTTTAATATGTCCCAGATAGTCTCGCCCCAGTTACCGACCATGAAGAACCCTGTTACCGTCGGTATGCCCGCCTGCCGGGCTAATTTTATGGCCCGCCTGGCCTCAGCTACGGTCAACGATTTATTCAGATACTCCAGCACTTTATCGGAGCCGCTCTCAATACCGAATGAGATATCCACGAAACCCGCCTCTTTCATCCTCCGGAAGACCTGCGGGGAAACGCATTTCTGGTTGGCTCGCACCTGACCTTCAAATGTCATATTTTTATGAAGGTTACGGCCTATAATCTCATCGCATATCTCTATGGCTCTTCTTTCCGGTATATTAATAGCATCGTCCTGAAAATTTATGTGGTTTATACCCATCTCTTTATGCAGATATTCAATTTCATCAACCAGGTTCCCGGGGCTGCGGAAAACAATGTGCCGTCCCCACAGCTGAGGCGCGGCGCAGAAGCTGCAACTGTAGGCACAGCCCCTCGAGCCTATAATTTCCCAGCCGGGGTAGCCCCTGTATTTTTCAAGGTCAAACAGATGATGAGCAGGGAAGGGCAGGCTATCCAAATTTTCAAATCTTTCCCTTGCCCCGTTGCGGATAATCTCTCCGTTATTCGTGTAATATATGCCCTTAATGGTACCTAGTTCCCTGCCCTGTAATATTTCCGAAAAGGTCTGTTCCCCCTCCCCGCGTACCACGATGTCGGACTGCAAAAGGCACTCCTCACTCCTCAGAGTGGCGTGGGGACCGCCGGCAACCACGAGCAGGTCAGAATTGCCTTCTTTAGCCAGCTTTGCCAGCGACATAGCGTTGGCGTAAGACAAAGATAAGATTGTTATGCCCAAAATATCCGGTCTGAAATCATAGAGCTCCTGCCGCCACGCCTCCGGAGAGTATTTTCTAGCAGCGAAATCTACCACCTTGACGCTTATCCCGGGGTTCTGCTGCAGGGCATAAGAGGCAACGTACCCGAGGCCCAGGGGGGCAGAATCCGCCTTCACCTCTTCAGAATACGGCTTATAGAAAGGTGGAGATACCAGCAGTATTTTGGTATTCATTATCTATATTTTACCACTCATGATAATGCCGGCTGCCGCAAACAGATTAGCCGCAATATAAGATAGCATCACAGATGTGTCATATTCAGCTCACTCTGCTGTCATCTTCCGGTAAACCCGGACTATGGTTCCATCAGGAGCAACCAAGACAACGCAGCTAGCCACTGGCTATCCTCGCCCGCACGAGATAGGTGATGATATGAGCCAGGCACATATGGATGTCCTCAACCTGTCCGTAATCCCGGCTGGACAAAAGGATACTCCGGTGGGCAAGTTGCTTCAGCCTGCCACCGCCGAACCCCACCAAACCAACAGTCACGGCACCGTTTTTACGGGCATAATCTACAGCGTTCAGGACATTTGGGGAATTGCCGGAAGCGCTGATGCCGATAACCACATCACCATCTTCAAGGATACCAACAAGCTGCTCTTCAAAAATAGAGGCATAATCTTTATCATTGGCTACGGAAGTGATAAGCGCTAAATTATCCGCCAAACTGATTGATTGAACACGAGGCTTCCCCTCCGCCGCCGTTCCTATGCGGAGGTCACGGGCAAAATGGGATGATGTGGAGGCGCTGCCACCGTTGCCGCAGACAAAAACCTTCTTGCCCTTTTTACAGGCATCAAAGATAATATCTGCCACCTCCTCTATATCCCGATGATTGAGTTCATCAAGACACTGGTCCAAACCTTTTATATAATCCTGAATAATCGACATAATTATCCCTCAATTCAAGCCTATATGACATAAATGATTTTGCTCCCCTCTGGCTCAAACGAGAATTCCAGCTCTTTTAAATGCTTCAAGGCTTCTTTTACTTGCTGTCGCTCCTCCTGATGGCAATAAGAAAGTAAAAAGCCACCTCCCCCCGCCCCGAGAATCTTGCCTCCTATAGCCCCGGCACTGAGCGCCTTTTCGTAGTATTCATCTATCTTATCGTTGCTTATCTCCCTCGCGAGCTGCTTTTTAAGTATCCACCCTTTGTTTAGCAACTCCCCTACTATATCCGGTGAAGCCCCGCTGTTTAAATCACCTCTTAACTGATAGGCTAAGTCACGTATACCATTGAGCAGCTCCCTTGTCTCAAGACGTTCCGTATTTCTCTTTTGTTCGCCCAGTATACCTCTTGCCTCCCGGACGTCGCCGGTATACAGGAGAAGCAGATTCCGGTTAAGCTCCTGTCTGATTTCCGGCGATAATAAAATCGGTTCAGTGTAGACTGTTTCATCCGGATTGAATTGAATGTAGCGAAATCCGCCGTATGCGGCGATGTACTGGTCCTGCTTGCCGATGGGTTCCCCCATGATATCAATTTCAATATGACAGGCTTCCCTGGCCAGTTCCTCGGCAGATTTCAGGATGCCCTTATAGGCGTAAAGGGCATTCAGCAAACCCACGGTAAAGGTGCCAGAAGAGCCAAGCCCGACCCCGGCATGAACGTCAGCCATGGAGGCTATCTCTATCCCCCTGGTTATACCCGTAAGCTTGAGCGCTTCCCTGACGATGGGATGCTGTATCTCGTCCAAGCTGTCCACTATCTCCGTTCTGGAGTAATAGCTTACCCTGATAGCATCAGTGAAACGCTTGTTCACAGAGATATACATATACTTGCTTATAGCGGTGCTTACTACTGCTCCCGGATCCAAGCGGTAGAAATCGCGGAGGTCGGTTCCTCCACCAGCAAAACTTACTCTAAATGGGGTACGGGTAATAATCATCCACTCACCTCATCTCAGTATTTGCAAACTCTTTTAACTGCCGGCATTATAAAGCCCTGCCGCCTCTACGACCTATAATATACTTCAAGAACATCCTTGCGGAGTGCCAGAGTCTTTTAAACTCGTCCCACCCGTTCCTGCGGAATATGCGTTTGAGGGCAATGGGTATATACTTGGGCGTAAGAAAATAACCGGTCAATATTTCGTCTACAGTCCTGGTTATTTCATCATTGCTCAGCCACGGATAAGAAATTATTGATTTTTGATGACCCTGTTCGTCCAGATATTCATTCGGGTCACTGGTCGTCAAATAGCCTCTTTCATTAGCCCAGTCATACAGTTCGGTCCCCGGGAAGGGGGTAACCACCGCGATGGTGATGGCTTCTGATTTCGTCTCCCTTATCAGCTGCCTGGTCATCGCTATCGTTTCTTGTGTCTCGCCGGGTAAACCGATAACAAAATTGCCGTGTACCGGCATCCCCGCTCTCTGAGCTTCTTTGCAGAAAAGCCGGCACTGCTCTACCGTAATGCCCTTCTTGACATTCTTCAGTATTTCATCGCTGCCTGATTCATAACCGACGACCACCAGCTTGCAGTTAGCTTCCCTCATTTTCTTCATGACGTCATAGTCCAGGTCAGCCCTAGCCTGGCAAGCCCAGGGGAGGTCAAGACCCCTCTTCAAATACTCTTCACAGAAAGAATGAACCCATTTCTTGTTTGCCGTAAAGGTGTCGTCCTCAAAGAAGACTTCCTTAACCTCCGGCAGGTTCTCTCTTATCCATACAAACTCATCCGCGATATTGGAGACACTCCTCATCCTGAGCTTCCGCCCGGTGAAGGTCTGTGTCCAGCTGCAGAAAGTACATTGAAAAGGGCAACCTCTTGAGGCAAATATTTGTACCTGCGGATAGAAAGAGTAACCGAGGAAATAGTCTCTTATGTTCAGATGCTTCTTATAAACCTTGGAGACAAAAGGAATATTGTCCAGCTCCTCCGAGTTGGACGGTTCTCTGTCAGGATTGCGGGTTACCTTCCCGTTTTCCTTATAGGAAATACCTTTAACATGCTGGAAGGATTTCCTTTCAGCAATAGCCTGTGCCAGTTCCTGCAAAGTCAGGTCATATTCCCAGTGAGCCGCAATATCCACCCCTTTGCTTTGCATAATCTTTCCCGGAAACTGGGAGGTCGGAGGGCCCACGATAGTGATTATAACTCCCGGGTATTCTTCCTTTATCTTATCGGCGATACCTATATCGTTGGTAAGGCTGGGGAAGCTGGTATCCAGCACTATCAAATCCGGGCCATATTGCTTGATATCGTCAATCACCCTTTCCAGGTTCCAGTTGAATATGGGGGCATCCACCAGCTTTGCCTCGTGTTTCTGCTCGATAACACCGGTAGCATAGGCAAGCCATATAGGATAATATACCGTGCCACCCCGGCCGGTATCCTGCCATCTCATATCCCTGGCGAAACGAGGCATATATGGAGGGTTAAGCAGGTACGCTTTCACTCTCTCTTCCCTTTCGGTACCGGAGCATTTCACCTATTTGCCCGGCTCCATAGCTAACATAAAAACTCATACTTAATGCTACCGCCGGGAAAAATATTCGCGGGTCTTTCGCCTTAAAGCTCAACAGGAAAGCATTAATCAAGGCCATAGACAGCGGTATGATAATTAGGGGGGTAAATGTCATCAGGCACAAGAATACCGGGCCGAGGTGGTAAATCTGCATGAATCTCTTACCACCCCTGCTTGTTAATCCCTTTTTACCCCAAGAATCATATTTCCGCAGGAACTCCTGGTGGGTTCTGTTTATTCTGCTTCTTTTCCTACCGAAGTCGTACATCTGCTCCACAAAGTGTTTGAAACTGGTTCTATGTGCATGCTGAACCAGCGGACTGGTGAGGTAGTACAGCTTATAGCCCGCTTCATATATCTTGGCGTCCAGTTCCAAGTCCTCCGGATATCCATTCTTCTCCCCAAAGCCACCTGCTTCTTCAATAGCCGACCTGAAATAAGCGGAATTAACGGGCGGGTTGTGTAAAATTTCGCATTTCTGCTTATACACGGTGACATTTCTGGCCCCAAAGGCGACCAGCGGGGACCTGATTACCCGGGCGATTACGAACTGCATAAAAGACGGGTCTTCAAGTAACGGTATATTACCACCTCCTACCCCAACCACCTTACTGTCCATAGTATTAAGTTGAATAAGGTTTTCGACCAACCCCTCTATCCAGTTTTCAGGTACAACGCAGTCGCTATCGGTGAAACAGATAATATCCCCGGTAGCATTCCTGACGCCGATATTTCGGCCTTTTCCAATAGGGCAACCTTTATCTATAATAATCTTTGCCCCTTGTTTAGATACGACATCTGCCGTAGCGTCAGTGCTTCCGGCATCGACCACGACCACGTCATATTCATATATGGTTTTATTCCTGGCAATAGAGGCCAGGCACCTTTCAAGGGTTTTGGCGGCATTCAAAGTAGGAATCACTACAGTAACCTTATTTTTCATAAAACACTCAGCGATTGATGAGCCGGGCAGCACATATCCAGGAAAGACCACTCCCGGCATAAAGAAACTGACCTTCCGCTGGCTTACCAGCTATCATTTTAGCAATTGTTATAATCTCCGCACTTTTTCAACTGACGGAAACTGCAAATAAATAGTGATATTACGTGTTAAATGATACGTCCCTTCTTACATACTGTCAAACCCGACTACAGTATATAACGTGCCTATTAGGCATATATTAGCCATTTATGTGCCATATGTCAACAGAAAGCACCTGAATCATTGATATTTTGCAGATATACACTTTGATACACTATAATACTAAGTGCGGCGAAGCTGAGGGATGCACATCATTCTGACAGTCGCTTCCCGGCAAGGGCCCTCCGTATTTATTTGATTTAAAGGCACCAGATAAAGCCAGCAGGCAAGGGCTATAATATAGAATATTAATTCAGGTAGGCATGTTGCGCAAGATATTATCCATAGTACTGATTATCCTGATACTGGGGGCGCTGGGAATACTGACCTATATTCTGGTAGTGCCCAATGTTGGAGAGACATTTACCGATTTTTACATACTGGGGGACAAAGGCAAGGCGGCTGATTACCCTGAATCTCTCAGGGTAGGAGAAAGCGGCAAAATAATCGTCGGTATTACCAATAATGAGAAGCGAGAGATGAGTTACCGCGTCGAGGTCAAATCAGCAGGGATTACCATTAATGAAATTGGGCCAGTAAAACTCGGCTATACCCAGACATACGAAAAAGAAATAGATATAATTCTGACTACGCCAGGAGAAGGTCAAAAAGTGGAGTTCCTGCTATTCAAGGAGAATGAGGATGTGGTCTATCGCTCGCTGTATCTACGGATTGATGTTGTAGAGTAACAGTGACCAAGTTGAGTGAGCCGAGAATATCCGTCATAATACCAACATTAAATTCCGCCCTCAAAATAGAGGAGTGTCTTCAAGCAGTATTTTCCCAATCAATTGCACCGCATGAAGTTATAATTGTAGATGCTCATTCCAGAGATGGCACGATCGAAAAAGCCACCAGGTTTCCGGTAAAAATATTTTTCCAAGATTACGGTGCATGCGGTGCGGCGCGTCAAATTGGGCTGGAAAACGCCACCGGGGAATATGTTGCATTCACGGATTCCGATTGTATCCCAGTTAGAGACTGGCTGAAAAATTTAGTTAGCGGTTTTAGCGAGCAAATTGTTGGTGTCGGCGGAGGAATTAAAAATATAGGTAATTCTTTCTGGACGCAGTCAATAAATCTGGCTCAAAACACATTAGTGGGAGGCGGGGGCTCAATCCAGACCAGGTTTTTTAAAAAAAAGCGATTCGTGAAAAGCATCAGTGCCAGCAACATGATGTTTCGCAAGGAAGCTCTCGTTTATATTGGCGGATTTAATATACATCTGTCAGGTGCAGATGAAGCCGAGCTCAATCAAAGGCTCGCTAAGAAAAAGAAAGGCAAGCTGCTGTATGTACCGGATGCCACCGTATTACACGACCATGGCAGGAATATAAAACAATTTGCCAAGAACATGTACAACTACGGCAGGTGGCGAAGGGAGTGCCGGGTATGGGACTTGCCGATTATCCCGCCGCTGCTAGTTCCTCTGGCACTTCTTACTTTATTAATTAACCAGTGGATAATTGTTTCACTGTGTATTATCTATTTAGCGATAATCGGAATATCGGGCTTAAAACTGGCTATCAAAGAAAAAAGGATTTGTCTTGCAATCTCAATTCCGGCCATATATATCTTAGAGCATTCGTGTTACGTGGCAGGTTTCTGGCACGAAGTCTTTCGGCCCCGCAAGATGCGCAGAATTGCTGAAAAACAATCGTAACACCAGAGCGCATTACCACATCTTATGCATACCCTTACTGAAAACTTAAAAGAGTTATCGCTTGAATTTGACGGCGAGTGTCCGTCTCTGTTCTAATAGGGTTGAAATACTACGGTACGATGGAGACGGGGCCTGGTACGCTGTGTTCAATTTGCATATTGTTGTGTACTGGCCGGGGTAATTCTATTTCCATGTCCCAAGTTCCATTCGGGTAAGCGATCACCTTAGCGCCAAGTGATTCCAGAACAAACCGCTGATCTTCGGGAGTTGCCCGCTTCAGCCTCTCTTCGAAGCGGCATCGCAGTGATTCTACTGCCTCCGGACTGAAGGACAAACGCTCGATGTCAGCCAGTTGGTTTTGCAGACGGTTCCGCTCTTCCTCCAACCAACGCCGTCTAGCCTTTATTAGTCCGATTTCCTGTTGAAATACCTCTTCGCTTATCCGAGTATGCGCTGCAAGACGAAACGCTCGTGATTCGGCCTCTTGCTCCTTTTTATCATCGTCTCCTAGGTCAGTGATTTGGCGTCGAATGCTAGCCTCGCTTTCCTCAGTTAGTCCGTAGCGACGGCGGATTTCATTCTCGAAACCCTGCGGCCCTCGTAGAAAATCAGTGACCGTCTGGAACGCGCCTTCTTCAACTTCGGTTGCTCGCAGGCCGCAAGACTGACATGCTTCCCTGTTAACAGGTTTCCATTTAGCGCCGCAGTAATAATAGGAATGGCCGTTACGCGAAACGCCGACGTAGGTACGCCCGCAGGCGGAGCACCGAATCAACCCTTTCAGCAAATACTCCCGCAGTCTGGTGTTACGCTTCGCAAATAATTGGTTATCTTTTAAGCGCTGCTGTACCCAGGCAAACTCCTCTTTAGTGACTATAGGGCGCTCAACAAGGCCGTATAGCAGGACGCGTTCATCTTCCGGGCGCGGTCGTCTGCTTGTCTTGCCATACGTAGCCTTACGCCGTTGACACGGTTCGATTGATTCCTGCTTGAGGGCTTCGATCACGCCGGAATAGGCACGGTTTTTCAGCATGTTACGCAACGTGTTGGTGTTCCAATCCCGTTTGCCACTTGGAGTAAGAATACCTCGCCTCCCAAGCTCCCAGCATATGGCAAGGATTTTCCATCCAGATAGTGCCATACGCCAAATCTCACTTACGTTCTCATAGTGTTCAGCTGGGACAAGGCGATTGTTCTCCCAATGCATTCCGTAAATATTGTTCATTGTAGGTGGCAGCCCTTTAAGCCGCGCACGGTCACGCAATCCGTCGCGGGCACCTTGTTGCGCTCGCTCTACCGCTCGCCCTTTACCTAATGCCAAGGCCATTTCTACGAGCTGGCCTTCTTCACCGTCCAGCATAGGGACTCCTTGAACCGTAAAAAGCCGGATTCCCCGCTCCCTGCAATCAGAAAGAAATAGCAAGCGTTGAAGCCCTTGGGCCTGAAGCCGGTCCCGGTCTAGCGTACCCGCTGCCTGTACTTTCCCTTCAGTAATCCACTGACGGAGTAATTGAAATTGCGGACAAGCCATGAGATCAAGACTCGTCCAGTCCACTTTCAGAATGTATTGAGGCGGTACAGAATAACCTTCGGCTTCGAGAATACGCCGAACGGCTATCTCCTGGGATTCCAGGGATAACTCTCGCTGATCGTGGGTGGAAACCCGACACCAGATTGCGGCAATTCCTTTTTCATTTCTGTTCATCATTCATTCCTCCATTGGCTGTGACTGCAACGTAAGGTGTGCGTTTAATTAGTAATTACTGACCACCGAGTTTCTTGCATAGGCTACAGCGACCGGAAATGTGGTGCAGCAGTTCGTAATCCTCCAGTTCATCACAGGTTCTTTTCGTGCTATCTCTAAGCTCATGATGAACCCGAGCCATGCCCTTCGCTTCGGCAGAATTAACCAGGTTTTGGATTATCTCTGTAAGTGCATCCTTGACCTTCTCCGGTTCTACAACGTATTCGGTCAAATAGGATGCGGTTCTCGGGTCGTTCAGACTCCCTCCGCTTACTTGAAGCCTCGCAGGGAAGTCTGAGGGTGGCTCACCTGAAGAACAGTTGGCTATCTCAGTTTGGGCCAGACGGATGATAGCTGGGGTAAGGCGAGGATGCTGCTCCGCAGACTGTATGAGTATAGGTATACCGCATTTTACCTCAATCTTATTCTTTACAGCATGACTCAGAGCAGCACGAGCTTGTAATTCCTTCAGCAGGGACCGTTGCCACTCGGCGATGTCACGCCATAGTGAGTTTCTATTTCCAAGGTGTTGCTTGAGAGCTAGCCACAACCGTGACTCTTCTTCAGCTAGGCGTATCTCTTTTGGCTGCCCGTCATGAATGATTATAGTTACAGCGTGGCCTTCTCCTGCTTCAGGCGAAAGCGTAACTTCCCGGTCTGGCGATCCCGTTGGCTCTTCGAACCCAAAATCGATGTTTAGTGATGGCACCTCTATTCTCATTCGGGTTCGCTTTAGTAGATCCAGCATGTCCTCCTGGTGTTTGCGCAACGCCTCACCAAGTTGCTCCTGCTGCGCGGCCTCAAAGGATCTCTCGATTCGGGCACGTTCGATCTGTCCTCTCACCGTTCGGGGATTGACCTTCTCTGCGGCGGCGATCGCGTCCTGAGCCTCTCCACACTCATATCGGTTTAGCCAATCTTTACGTTGGGTAGATGAAATATTCAATTTTTTTGGCATTTTTCTTCAAAACCCCCTTGACAAGCATACTCTATTAGTGGATGTGCTTATATTACTACTAATTAGTCTTAATGTCAATATAATTAATACATAATATGCCACAATTTAATACAATATGCGTTTGCTATACTTAAATTATGACATCAGGGAACGGACGCCAGGACAAGGTCGAGGGCAACCAGCGACCCCAAAGCGGTCTTAAGATCGTCAGTTCGGTTGCGGGTGTTGAGAGTTGGCGTTCGCTCTGGGACTGGCTTCTGGCACCCGAGCTGCCCACGGAACCGGCGGCCAAAGAACCGGAGGTTACCGATGACGATAACTAGGGAAAATATACCAGCCACCGGCCAAGCCAGCAAAAAGGCGAGGATGGTTAGATACTCTTGGACACGAGACATATATAAAAAGCAATTGAGGCCTCGGGAAGTTGATGTGCCAAAAAGTACAGCAAGTACCTCAATTAGCTTCGGATTAAACAACCATGGAAATCAGAACTTGATGTATTTTGCGAATGAAGGTTGAAGCTAATGAACCGGAAAGATGATGTAGTTCGCGAGAGGGTTGATGTGGTTGATGAGACCATCCTGCTGGCCTTGCGGGAGGGTTCGCAAAGCCTAGGTAATCTTAGTACCCTAGCCGGTCTTAACTACAACACCTGCCGCCAACGGCTGGAGAAGCTGCTCAAGTATAACTATCTCGCCAAGCCAAAATACGGGGAATACGCACTCAGTGAAAAGGGTAGACGGTCTGTCGAAGAGCTGACTATGCCGGTGGCTCCCGACCTGAAAGACTCAAAGTTAAAGGAGCTGATCGGTATGCTTCCCACCGACCTTCACCGTTCCTTTTGCCAGCTATTGCTCTCGGGTATTATCGCGAAACCCCACCTGGCTGATGTTTATGATGACGGTTATCCGGCGTTCATTCTGGAAGGAGAGACAAAAAGCTTCAAGACAGCCCTGGCAAAGGTGGTGTGCAAGGTACTGGGACTGCAACCCGAGGAAACAATCTATCCCCTGTTTTCGGCCATAGCCGGGGAGTTAGGCATCAGAAGGTTCAGATCTAAAGGTGACAGTTTCCATATTTCTGCATCGCTATTGTTTAAGCAACCCTTTGTCTGCCTCGATGAATTCGATAAGGTGACCGACCGGGATACCCGGCGTAATGTCCTTTTCTTTTTGGACGGTAGAAGCAAATTCAAAGCTGAAGGGGAAACAGTGGAGAACCGCGTCTGCACTATGGTTACCCTCAACACAAAAATAGGTAAGGAAGGCATTACTCGGTTCGGTATCCCGGAGCCATACATCCGCCGGAGTATTGTCGCCGATACCGAGCACGTTCGTATGGAATTGAAGGATATCGACTTGGTTGCCAAGAAGATATTCGAGATGAAAGACTTCCCAAGAATTGACCTCAGCAAGCTTCGTCTTGCTGGTACAGAATTACCAAATGATGTCTTCGATTGTCTCCGAAGGTTGCTTTTCGATTGTGTGGAAGAATCATACCAAGGACTCGTCGATACCATGCCGCTGGTTATCCTTACCTTGGGACGCTCGGCCCTCCTCGACGGGGATATCAGGGAAGCGATGTACCAGACGGTCTGGGATCGACTGGTCTGCTTAGAAAGCGTGGGGGGAACAGTATCGGGATGGAGGGAGACAGTCGCCAAAGAGTGGGCCAAATACAAACGCGAAGAGCAACCTGAGATAGCAAAACAACTAGAAGAAGCAAAACGGCGAGATTCAGAGCGCCAACGGGAGTTTAATAAGCGAGCTGCAGTCATTGAGGGAAAAAATATCCAACGGATTGACGATCAGGCCGCCTTTATCTTACATCGTGCTGAGTTGAGTTCTCAAATTCAGAGGCTTGTTCAAGAACTTAGTTACAAGGAACCTCTGGCAGCACCTTTAAAGTGGTTGCGCAAGAACGTCGATTCTTCCAGGACAACTGAGCAAATGAGCCAATATGAAGAGTCCTTAAATAAAACTACGCTTCCTATGGTAAAGTCGCGGCTTCAGGAAAAGAAGAATGATGCAGAGCAGGCAAAGCGGAATAAAGATAATGCCAAGTGGGCAGCAGCGTTTACAAAGGAAATCGAACAGAAAACAGCACTCATGAAAAAAGAGCAGAATCGAAAAGAAAACAAACGGAGAAGGGATGAGATCTTAAAACTAAAAGAGAGTCTAAAGCCAATCAACTACTATCTCGGTCGTAAAGAATTAAAGGAAGGGGAAGACCTGATTCTAATTCTACAGCAATTATATATCATCCAACCTGTCGAAGGTTGGGCGTCCCTTAGGGTATCCGATAAGTCTATACAAGGCCATTGGCAAAGGAATAGATGGTCGGGTAAACTCGAATACATGCCCCCGATCTGTGATTTTGTGGATTACGGAGCTAGTATCCAATGGTCTAAAGTTATCAACGGCAGGCTCTACAAATGGTCGGGGGAAGTTCAATTCTGGACAAGCTGGGCAAATGTCTGGCCTTTGCTGCGAGCGAAAAAGGCGCAAATTTCGGGTGAAATAGCGAGGCTCGCTGCTAACAAAAAATGAAGGGACAAAAAGCGGGTGCTACAAAGGTTCCTTTTTCAATAAGCTTATTGCCTGCCATTACTCCAAAGGCGTATCATTGTGTATGGTATATTTGCTAACGCTATCAAGGAGGTAAAAGTGATTGACAAGCTTGATAGTAAGCCAAGATTAATCAATGCAACTATAGTCGGAAAGCATTTCGGAATATCCGCAAATAAAATTAATTCCATCCTGTCTGAATTAGGGTGGATTAAAAAGAGTATTAAAGGCTGGGTTGTGACAGAATTAGGGAGAAAAGTGGGAGGACAACAATCAGAGTACAAAACTGGAAGACTATATGCACATTGGCCTGAATCAATTCTAAAAAACGGGATTTTGGTGGTCATGGTGAACGAGGCTAAAGGTGAAGCACCAACCATAATTCAAGGTCCAGCTCCGATTACAGATAAAATTGAATTTAGAGAGAAGTTCCCAGGAACGCATAGAGCAAATGATGGTCATTGGGTCAGGTCCATTGCAGAGCTGATGATTGATAACTGGTTGTATTGGGCTGGAGTCATTCATGCTTATGAGAAAAAACTCCGTATCAAAGAAGAAGTATACCCCGATTTCTACCTCCCGAAGGGTAATGTCTATATTGAGTACTGGGGATACGACAATGACCCCAAATATTCTTCCAGAAAAGAAGCGAAACTCGAAATCTATACCAGACATGAGTTACGATTAATTCAGCTTACCGAGCAAGATATAAAGAACATCGACGACATATTACCTAAAAAACTTCGGGAATTTGGGATAAATACAGAATAGGGGTATATGGTTTATGAATTCCCTGCCAGTCATTTTGTCTTCTACCTTTGAATTAGTCCCCGTACTATTCAATTGTTAAGGTGCTACTGATTAACTAAGAATCGTGCCTTTGTGAGGCGTATGGTACTCTTTTGAGCCAGAACAAGCCCTGATTCTTGACGTGGCACTCCGTGTGATGCAATACGCTACTCCACCTGGGGAAACTCGCCACGAAGAGCCTTGCTTGCTATCTCTTTTACCTCAGGAGAGAAATTTCTATCAATAATCCACGTTAAAAAACCGGGACTTTCTGCAGCAATATCTTCTAACCGACGCCCTTTATGCTCCCTACTGAAGTTGCAGACGGCCTCATCATTAATCCATACAAACTTACCTTCGGCATCTATGTAACTCTCATCAACTGTATAGCAAATCCCGCATAACGCGGGCACCTCTCTGGGTAAGTCGCCGTAAGCCTCCAATTGGCCGTCTAAAACCTCGGCCGACGCCTTAGCGTCTTCCTCCGCGCGATGGGCGTTCTCCATCTCCCCACGGCAGTACTTGCGATAGGCCGCTTCAAGGTCGCGGGGCTCGCGCTGGTGGAATATGACCATGCTGTCGATAAGGTACCGGCCGCGGCGGGAGAAATCGACACCGGCCCTAGCAAATTCCGCCTCAATGAACGGCAGGTCAAACTTGATGACGTTGAAGCCGGAGACGTCGCAACCTTCAAGGAAATCGCGTACGCTCTTGGCATACTGGCGGAACGCTGGCTCCCCCGCCACGTCGGCGTCTGAAATGCCATGGACGGCGGTCGCCTCGGCCGGTATGGGCACCTCTGGATTGACCCTGTGGCTCTTGTATTCCTCGGTGCCGTCCGGTTGAATCCTGAGGATGGACAGCTCCACCACCCTGTCAGAGTACGGGTTTGTCCCCGTGGTCTCGACATCGATAAAAGCGAGGGGCCTCTCCAATTTAATATTTTTCAGCATTTCTGTCCTTACCTCCACCATGCGCGGTACGACAATACTAGTCCTTATCCCGTAACCCAATCAACATAGCGCAGCAAGTCCCGTTCCGAAGCGTGGGGTTTGCGGTTATTACTATAGAAAGTTTAACGCTCTACGACTGCACGCAATCCCTGGACAAGTTCGCAGTTACTGCATCCCTCGCGACTAGTTGGCGGACTTTCCAGATTATAGATATCCCTTGTTTTTGCGAGTAAAGGGTGGATTATATTCAAGTCTAATGTTACATTATGAACATTTGCCGTAAATCCCATGCCAAATCCTTCTTCACGATGATTTGTGCTACTTGCTGCTGCATCTTGGTCCGTCACGGGTTCCATATAAATCAGTGCTAAATCTGATACGGGTTCAAGCTCGCATTGTATGCCTATCATCGCATAGGCGTTGAGTTGCGCCTCATACATGGGAAATAGCTTGTCCTGTGTTCCTGTGTATTTTGCCGTCTTATAATCTACAATAATATGCGAACCATCAGGTCTAACAAACACGCCATCGGGACTACCTGTAAGCAGAATATTGGTTTCCTGATTAACAATATTAAACTTAGAGTAATGAGGCGGTTCTTTATACCCTATGATATCTCCCAAACCTCTCAGCCATGGTGGGGGGGCCCCATACTTGTCAAACCAGCTGTGAACTACTCGTTTTGTGTAAGAGTCGATGGAACTGAAGATGCCTGGGAAAATCTGAAAGGGTAGTTTGTTATTTAGTTGGAGTTTAATCCAGAAACATTTTGGGCAGAACTCAGGCATTGCGACTTCCCCGAGGTTCTTTGCGGATATGCGGATTTGATTGCTCATTTGCTTCTCCTTATATGAAATATCGGTCATCCGGCTTTTACCTGCGATAATCTCTTCCTGAGAAAATCGAATGCTTCTATCTCACTCATTAACATCTCAGGCGTTGGTTTCTTAGCACCTAAGGCATCGCTGTGTAAGTGACCCTCAATATATCTGGATAAATGTTCGCATTTTTCGACTACTTCGTTTGCAATAGACTGATCCCATTGTATTTCCTTTAAACGCAAGAAGCTTATTCGTTCTTCGAAGCGTATTACTACACCTTTAAAGAGATCAAAGATGATAAAGGCTTCATAGGCTGTACGAAGCGCACCAAATCCATCCCGCAAGAGTCGCTCTTGTTCCGCAGGAGATGCATCCTTAGCCCTTTTGTATAGTTCTCTAGCCTGAGTTGCTGTACGATAGTCTTTTTCTAATGCAGGGCAGTTATTACACCACACGTATCCAGGCCTGTCGTCATGTTCTCCTCGTTTTATCCAATGTGCCATAACATCGATTCCTATCTCCTCAGCATGCTTCTTAAGGAAGTACAGGAATGGCAGGTCGTGCGTGAAAACAATTACTTGACGGCCCTTAGCTTCCTCAGACAATATATATGCAATAGTTTCCCTCCATTCTAAATCAAGAGATGTAACAGGGTCGTCTAAAGTAATCCCACTACTTGTAGTGTCAAGTGCTACCTCCGTCAAGAAATCTGCCAGGGCAACAGCCCGTTTTTCACCCTCGCTTAATACTTTGTCTGGTGTAGCGTCTGGCACCGTTGGGGCAGTCTCAAGAGCAATTTGCTTATATGTTGCCCCTTTGTGTCCCGTGGTCTCTATCCTGACTCTAAGGGGACGCTTCAAATTTTCTAATGTCTTCTCAAATAGTTCAATGTAGCGATCTGCGACCAATTGCTTGAATAGTGCGTTGTGCTTTTTCGTTATGTGCCTCGTATCACCGCCAATTCTTGATGCTGCCCGTGCCCAAACTCTCTTGCAAACATAATCTTTGATTTGTGGTAGACATTGACTTAGCTTCTCGCGGTGTTGTAAACATACTAATTGTTTTTCCAGCTCACGTATTTCTTCTGCTGGATTCTCCTTCTTCAGTTTATCGCATTGCTTGCCCAATATATCAGTAAGCTTGGTGATCCTATCTATACCGCTGTTGGGCATTTGGGGCATCATTTGTTCCAACTGTGATGAATCTATGAGCTTTAGAGTAACGTCCCGCCGTTTTTGGCAGATTTCGATAAATTTTACCACCTGCATTAATAGCTCTTTATCATGTTCTTGCAGATGCCTATACGAGACTAGTTGGTTGTTAAAAAAGTCGAGAGCGAGTTCCTCTAGCTCTTCCCGATTTCCTGTTAAGTTCGCCAATGCTTCGTTTAAGCTTGCTTGCGCCTCGCCTTTTAAGAGATCCCATAGTCGAAGTAACAGGTTGCGAGCTTCAGCTGTTAGAGGTTGTTGGCAGAGTAGACAATAGTCATCGGGTTGCGGGTATGGCTTATCTGGTGATTGTTCGGCCTCAGCCAACGCTTTTGCAGCTTCCATAAATTGGTACCAGGCTTCACTCCCAATCTGGGTAAAATGTTGCGATTTAAACTCGTCGATGCTGAGACGTTGAGCGGCAGACTCTTTTTCAATGTATCTCTTCACTGCCTGCTTAATTTTATCAACAGCGTCGTCGCGCAGCTTTTCCTCAATTTCACGCAGCCTTTCAGCCAAATCGACTAAATCCTGTATTGTCTGATTCAATTTGCTTATCTGCTTATCAGTGTCCTTTACCTTAAGTTCAGCAATCTGCCTGTCCAACTCTTTCATGCGTTTCTGTTCTTCAGGGATCAATGCTGCCAATTGCTCCAGGTCTTGAATACTCGTATCAGGGTCAAGGTTAGCAATTAAATCAGCAACTGCCGACTCACCTGGAAACAGGATATTGAAATTATGCGGCTGGCTGTAATCCTCGATTCTAGTTCTCAGTCGTTCTCTAACTTTATCTGTAAGGTCTGCCAATCGTGTAAGATAGAAAAGGCTGGATGGAGAGAAACTGAATTTATTCTCACCAGTTAGGTGACGGATCACGCTTGTACTATCAAACACGTAGAATTGCGATAGCTCAGGACATGGTTTTCCTATTTCATAAGGCACGTCTTTAGTAATGGTTCCATCAGATATCTTGATATCGGCAGACAATACTGCAGGGGTATCGGGGGTCTGTGTTATATCAGGGAGTACTTCTTTATCACCTCGAGTAAAGCCTGCGCAGCCAAGAACTCGAGCATACCCTGATTTGCCTGAGGCATTTGCCCCATATATAGCAGTTAATGATGGTCCAAAGAAAAGAATCTGTCCGGGTATTAGGGCATTCACATTCTGCATGTTTGAGATTTGGAGTAGCTTTATTTGCCCAGACGAGGATTCATGTGTTACAGTAGCGCTTTTAAATTGAAGCTTAGGACGCTGACCGGTTGGAGTCTCTAAACCTGCATCTTCGAGTAAATACTGTACAAGTTCGTCACAGTCACCTTCAGTGCACTGAACGCCCGTAAATATTTTCTCAAACGCAGCTTGCTCCCAGTATGGAAGCGTTTCTAACCACTGCACTATCTCGGAAAATACGCTTGTCATCCCACAATTCCCCTGCCATAGATTCGATAAATACCTCCAAGATTGTGCGTGCTGGAATACTAACACCAACCCCGATAGCTGTCAAGCGTGTTTGTACTCGAAACGTAAAGTAATTACCGAATCATTACTTACATCCCTGCTTACAAATCTACAACTTTGCGCCATAATAATGGCATAGGCTTGAAGGGGGGGATGATGGGGAAAAGAATAGTTGGCTCCCCGAGCTGGACTCGAACCAACAACCTTACGGTTAACAGACACGAACAAAAAGGTCCGTTAAATTTCACGTCTGAATGTCAAGCGTAAAACTGTGAGCCAAAAAAGGAAGGTATATAACTCATTATAGGTTACTAGTTGGTGATATCTTTTCTTTTCTGCCTATTCCTTTTATTCTCATTAATAATTGCCTGTCGTGAAATATAGAACTCGGTAGCTTTATGGTCAAGTTGACGAGCTTTTTCCAACTCTTGATCAATTGCCTTCTGACTTGCACCTTCCTTCTCTAATTGATTTGCTTTATGAAGGTAGGGTAGTGCAGGACTAAATTCTTCAGGAAATGGGGAAAGAATCGATTCTTTCCAGATCTTTTGTTTATCATAGCGGGAGTAAGATCGTTTTCTCTCTGTGTAGAGATTAAGCGTTATATCACGTTTAGGTATGAGTTGCTCCGGTTCCCGCTTCTCATATTGCATGGTATCAGACGTTTGCTCAGTACTGTCATCAACCTCTGTTGGGGCAATGGTTTCAATAACCACATTGGTTTTTTGGTTGGTTTCAATCCATTTCTTTATTCTCGAAACACAGTTATCTAAGTCATCTCTAATTTGGTAAACCCAAAAACGCATTACATCCCAACCAAGCTCTATTAAGCGCTGGTTGCGAATTTGATCGCGAATACATAGCTCTCCGTCCCAATCCCGATGATAGCGTTCTCCGTCTACCTCAATAGCGAGCTTCCGCAGGTCTTGCAGCAAAGCGAAATCGACAGTGTATTGGTCAACGTCATATTGCGGAATGGCGCGAATTCCTGCTATATATAGAGCACGGTAGAAGATATGTTCCCAATCAGAGACTCTTTCAGGATTTGCAACAGTAGGGTATTCAGGGCCGTAGTCGGCAATTTCTATGGCTTCATCAGATGTCTTTGAGTTGAGACTATTAACATACAAGGCAAACTTTTCCAAATAGTCAACACCTGAATCAACGACGGCTTGCTGATCACCGATGACAACCAATGCGGATCTTGCCCGAGTAATAGCCACGTTAAAGAGATAAGGATTATTACTTAGGAATCTTAATGCGCTGTCGGCTATGCCATCTGATATCACCGGGGAAAATATCATCAGATCGCGCTCATCACCCTGGAATCGATGAACGGTGTCAGCTAAAAACTCCATCTCAGCTAGACGATGAATTAGCGATTCATTCTGTTGCACAAGGTCACGAATTTTATTTGCTTGAGATCGGAATGGAGTCACAACACCAATGGATCCATGATAGCCCTGTTGAACTACCAATCGTTCTATTTCTTTGACTACTGCTACTGCTTCTCTTGTATTCAGTGCGCCCCCGGTCGGTGGACGTATAACGTGTCCTTTAACATTGTTCCATCTGACGGCAGGCTGATCTTTATGCAGCATCTTCAGCCGCTCATATTTGGTTGCTATCCTTAAACGGCCTTCGTAGAAATGCTCATTCGAGAATTTAATAATGTCAGCATGAGAGCGGTGGTGGTCACGTAGCATAACTATATCTTCACTTCGACATAAGCTACGGGCTAAATCAAAAAGAGAATTTACCGAATATGCCCACGTAGCATACCCCTCAACTAAGTTATGCTTAGCCAACAAAGTACGATCTTGCCTAGGGGGTATACGACTAATATGCTTAAGTTGTTGTGGGTCTCCGATAATGACAGCTTGCTTTGAGCGATATAATAGAGGAAGTGCTGAAGCAATATCACATTGACTGGCTTCGTCAATCACCAATAGATCAAAGAACGCAGGTTCGAGTGGGATTCGTCCCCGTGCTGACAATGACGTAACTGCCCAACAAGAAAGAATATCGGTAATCTGAGGAAACAAGGTGTGGTACTGACGAAAAACCTTTGCTCCGATAGTCTGGTTTTTTTCATTACTAGCGACTATCATCTGGAGAAGTGCACTGTATTCACCTAGTAGCTTTCGCTCCTGTTGTGTAAGGTCATTGGGGCGCAATCTAAGCCAACATTGCCACAATTGCTCTGAGGAATCGGATATTTCGTTAACTAGTTTAATATATTCGTGACTTAAAGTTTCCAATTGCTTGGTCTCAGTCAATTCCTGTAGTTTTTCGAAGTAGTGCTGCACCTGTTCACCAGCTCTGATCCGTTGAGAGATCTCTTCGGAAAATTTACGCCATTCAGATATCGTACCATCACTCGGTGATATTTTGGGTGGAGTCAAATGTATCGTCTCGAAAAGGTAAGTACTTTGATTAGCACGAGACCCAAGCTGGGCATATCTCCCATTGCGTATAAGCGGCCATAGTATACGATAGAAAAAGGACTGTCTGGTAACATCTGCCTTATGCGCAGCCAATGATAATGCAGTTGCTACTAAACGTAGTCGAGCAAGATCACAGGTAAAAAAAGATTGAAAAAGATCATCTCCTATAGTCGTCCTGATTTGTTCTGTACCCTGCTCTAATTGATCAACATTATTGCGTAAAGTAATGACTCTGTTAACTTCATCGTCCAATTCCTTGAATCGTTCACGCAAGGTATCGTGGATGTCTACTTGGCTCTGATAGGCAATTTCGTCTTCGTGAGTCGCAGTAGCAGCCAGTAATGACGTCAAATACATTGCTAACTTACTTTGATACTCGTTTGCTCCCAAACGAAGTAAAATGGGCCGAGGCCCTATGGCATTTGTGCGAATTTCGACCACATCTACGGCCTTGTTATTCTTACTAGCGAAGAGGACTTTCTTACCCTGCCATGCTGCATTTATTAAAAGCGAACCAACAACTTGAGATTTGCCTGTGCCAGGTGGGCCTGTAATAACAGTTAATGGATTTGATAAACTCTGAACAACTGATTGCCTTTCCTCTGTATTCAGAGGAAGAACCTCCAATAGTGGCTCATCAGATGGCCCCGTACCTTCGATTATATTTCCCTGCAACCACGCTCCTAAGGCAGTATTCTGAAAGGCATTTTCATCTAGTTGAGTGAGAGCGGCCAACTCAGTCTCAAGTCCTTGTGTATAGGGAGAACGCTCTCCTGCTAGTAGTACTGCACGGTTATATATTCCTGGCTGTTTAATAGTGGAAAGGGCCGGATCAGTACAGAGGGTAAAGGGGTCCGGCTCTTCGCGCCAATCCCAATAATCCCGAACAAGTTTTAGTCGAGCAATGAGGTCATCAATATCTGGGATATCAGCGTGTGGATTATTTAAGCCGAGTTCTTCTGACAATTGAATGGCCTCGTCTATTACGTTACCACTGTCCGTAGTGGATAATGAGCGTAAGACTTTATAATTGATTTGAGGCATATCAATACTCAATTTGGGCGGTTCATTTCGATTTTGAGGATCAAAATAGAAAGGAAAGAGAAAGATAGGCTCAACCATAAGCCCTTCCCATCCTTTTCGTGAGTGGATCATATTAAGTCGTGTTGGATAGCCAAGGTACAATTGTAAGCGACTACGGTCTGATTGCACCTTGTTGAGTAACTTCTTGGCAGATTCGTTCTCAAGGAGATCTACTTCAGTTCCATCAAGCAGTGGTAGTTCCGAAATAGGTGCATAATCAAGAGAAAAGCGACTTGACGCAAAAACACTAATACCAGTCTCGTCGTCCTGACTCAAACAATCGAGGTAGTATTGGCACACACGGGCGAGCGTTGTATCCTTTGGACCAAGCTGGCTATCAACTTGTTGAATCTGCTGGGTAGTCCGAGGCCACCATCTATATGATTTGTCTTGGGAAATCTTTCCTTTAAGTCTGCCATAAAGGATATGGTTGACTTGTCTCTTTTCAAGGCCAATTTCAGTGGCTATTTGACTTGCCTTGAGTCCCGGAGCTGCTGCAAGCAATTTAAGTATTTTGCCCTCATCGCTTAACGGTTGTGCTGAAGTCTTCTTGGAGGCTGAATTCTGGGAATCTGGCTCCTTCATGAGTATGGTTAATCTATCCAATCGGAAGGTTCTTTCTTCTTTACGAATACTGCAAAATGCCCGTAGATAGATATCAGAGTAGCCTTCAACACCGTAAAGCTCAAGTGGCTTGATGTTTCTCGTCTGACCTGGATTATCTCCACCAAAGTAAATAATGTCGAGCCATTGGTCACCTTCAATGGCATTCTCGACTATTTTGAAAATTGGATCACTTGAAGTGTTTATAGAGTAGCGTTCGGATTCTCGCCAATATTGAAGCTCATCTTCTTCCATCATTTATCACTGACTTAATGCTATATTTCTCGTCAGGTAAGTCTATTATAACCCTGTTTTCTTTGTTGTCAACATAAGAATAGCAAAGTAAAGCATGAGCATAAGATATGTAGTTGTGACCTTTGGAAGAGTACTGATAATGGGCTAGGGTGATATTTCTTCGTTTGCCGTTATTTTGCCGACAAACTGCTTGGTATGCATTGATAAAAGGGAATACAGCTAGGCACAAATCAGGATTGACTTCAAGATAGGATGGTACGAAATCGTAGCTGAAATGCTTCAGAGATACCGCCGCTCACGCTTTTCGAGGGCGGTACCACATATTCCTTATATTAGAAGTAATGTTTGTAGATAAGCAGGAGCACCTTAACAATTTAACAAGATATTTGACGAATTTTAGCTAAGTGATTGTACTTATTTCGGTAACCATCACAAGTATTGGCACCGGTGACGCCGTTACCTCGGCCGCCGCGGTGGCGCCACCGTCGGCACCGCCGACCTAGATGATAATTCAACGTTTTTATACTCAGGTCACAATCCGCTATCTTGTTATCTGACGCTGAAAAGCTGTCAGATTATCCAGATTACTACGAAGGCCGTGAGTGGTAAAATCTTTGGTTCAAGTCCGCTACCGCCTATTATTGACATTCGGCCACTGCTCTTGGTAGTATAAAGGCAATTGAATAGCTACTAGGGGAGCTGTAAGGCTGAGAGTCCCGCAAGAGACGACCCTTGGAACCTGACCTCGGTAATACGAGCGGAGGGAAGTAAGAAAACGGAACCGGAAGCTAAGGCGCTTCCGGTTTTTTAAATCCAGTCCTTTTGCTAGGGTTGCCGGCATCCGGTACTCCAGCAGCCTTATGGCCGTACCAACGAGCCTATCGACGAAAGGAGTAGAAATTAAAATGGCATCTGAACTACCGGAAATCGGAAAAATCTCGCCCCAGATCTTTGATGAACTAATACTCCCCAGACTCGGAGCCAGGAGCGACCACATTCTCGTCGGTCCACAACATGGCGTTGATGTGGGTATAGTTGAGATTGGAGGCAAAGCGCTATCTTTTACCTGCGACCCCGTATTCATTGTCCCGCAGTATGGCTGGGAGAGGGCTGCCTGGTTCGCCATCCATATAATCGCCTCCGACTCGGTAACGAGCGGATTAAAGCCAAAATACCTGTCGATAGACTTCAACCTGCCTATGGAAATGACCAGAGAGCAGCTTGAAATTATATGGACCGTTATACACCAGCAATGCAAGCAGATGGGCATCAGTGTCATAACCGGACACACCGCCCGCTATGATAACTGCCACTACCCGATGGTTGGCGGAGCAACAATTACCGGCACCGGCGAACTGAATGAGTACGTCACCCCAAAATTTGCCAAAGCCGGCGACAAGATAATTATCACCAAGGGGCCAGCTATCGAAGCCAGCGGCATATTTGCCACCATGTTCCCCGCACTTCTCGCCGAAAAGTTTGGCGTTGATTTTGCCAAAAAGGCCGAGGATATTTTTTATAAGATGTCTGTGGTGGCAGATGCCATGATCGCTATCACCGTGGGCGTAAGAGACGACGGCGTGAGCGCCATGCACGATGCCACCGAATGCGGCATATGGGGGGGGCTATATGAGGTGGCCCAGGCAGCGAGACTGGGGGTAAGGATAGAAAAGGATAAGATAGTGGTCGAGGACCGCATATTAGAAATCTGTCAGCTCTTCGATATAGACCCATATTCTTCCATCAGCGAGGGCACGCTTATAATCTCCTGCCGCGAACACAAGGCAGGGAAAGTGGTTGATGCCCTGACCAAAAAGGGCATCCGCGCTTCGATTGTCGGCGAGCTCACGGACGCAAAAAAAGGCATGGTGCTTGTAGAAGGCGGCCGGGAGAAGAAGTTGCAGCATCCCGTGGTTGACCCGTTCTGGAGAGCCTTCTATGATGCCGCTCAAAAGTACAGCTCACCGTGATTTTTCGGCGAAACGTGGGTGCCAGTTTCTGAAACTGGCATGATTTCTAATGAGAATAGGTATTAAATGATGGCGCCGCGATGGTTTCCACGGACAGACCTTTATGGTGTAACCACCAGCGAGTACTCGCTGGGCCGGTCAAATCAGGAAGTGGTGAAGCAGATGCTGGTAGCCGGCATAAAAATTATCCAGTATCGTGAGAAGGAATTCACCATACGGCAGAAGTATTACGAATGCTTGACGATTCAGCAACTCTGCTGCGAATATGACGCCTGCTTCATAGTCAACGACGATGTCCATCTCGCCCTGGCGGTTGAGGCAGACGGCATCCATATCGGTCAGGATGACCTGCCGGTGGCTAAAGTCCGGCAGCTGGTCGGGGAAAAAATGTTAATTGGCCTTTCCGTTTCCACCCCAAAGCAGGCTAACCAGGCAGTCGAATCCGGCGTCGTTGACTATCTCGGTGCTGGGCCAATCTATGATACCGCCACGAAGAAAGATGCCGGCGTGCCTACCGGGCTGGAATACCTGGACTACCTGATTCAGCACTATCGGATACCCGTTGTGGCCATAGGTGGCATCAAACAAAGCAATGTGGCCGAGGTGATAAGGCACGGGGTTACCTGTGTGGTGATGATTAGTGATATTGTTGGCGCCGATAATATCGGTCAGAAGATTAAGGCCATTCGAGAGACGATGTCTATCGCCAAGGCAAGCTTGGAAAAGCCAAAATAATTGTAAGTGTGACTTCTCTAGCTGCAAACTTCAGCTACTGCGTACTGAAAACCAGATCTAAGGTTCTACTGTCGTACGATGCTGCCCACAGTGTCACATTATGAGTTTTTGTTGGTCCTAGCAGGTTGAACAAAACCGAGGATTGTTCAATCATGACCTAGCGTTCACTCCGACATTGATTCAAGCCCCTCAACTGCTCTCTTGAAATCGTCAATCGAAAGAAGTGGTGGGAATTGTCCATTGGCCCACTTCCCACGTCTATTCTTTGTCCAATAATATAGCCAGATCCTCTTCTTTCCATTGCTGAGGTTCTTCATAATAAACATCATTGGGTCGTACCCTTCGCTCTCAACTCTATCAGTAGGAAATAAGGTAAGTACTCTTAACACTTCATACTTGACGGTCACCTTGTGATAAGGATATGTGTGGGATACCAGATAGTGCACGTTCTTCCCACAGCGAGAACAGGGTATTAAGGCACCACGTTCACAAATCTCTCTGGCGGCTTTCCTGCAAGACCCCGGGTATGCATGCCCATTGTCACACTTCACTTCGCTGCTCATGTGCCTCTCAAGACCAGGGACCGGATGTCAAAGATAATAACATTTCCTTTGCAACTAAACAATCGTCAGAATTGTGATGTGACCATTTGTGCGTATAAATGCAATTACACGCCTCAATGAGGGCAAATGGAGTAGCTAGAAACTTGATAAAACCGGCTACGACATCTAAAATAGATCAATCCCATACCAATGAGAACACTAGAAATAGTATGGAAGATACAAAACTAACAACAACAATCACAGTGAAAGACTACCGTTCATACCGGGATGTTAAAGATCGGGAAAAGCTCGCAGCTCTTATCCATGACCGATTTATGGAACGATACATAGAGCCGTTTGAAAACAATCCAAGTAAACACGGATTTAGCATGATGGCAGTAAGCTGTTTAATGATTGAAGCTTTGTTTTGCTTTCAGAAAGGAAGGAAAAGGACAGGCGAGAAAGGTGGAGTCGTATTTGATCAGTACTTTTCTAATTCGCCAAATTTGAAAGTATTTGCTGGATTAGGCCAAGATTTCTATACTGAAGTCCGATGCGGGATTCTGCATCAAGGTGAGACCTATTCTGGATGGAAAATACTTAGGAAGGGCACCCTGTTGCAGAACGAGACAAAAACTATCAACGCAACGAAATTTATGAAGGCTCTAAAGAGCGATCTTCGTGAGTATACTGATAATCTAAGGCGTAAGCCCTTCCAATCGAAGATGTGGAGATGTGTGATACGCAAGCTTGATCATATTTGTAACAACTGTTTTACGGAGAGATCATCGTGAAGCTTTCGGCAAAGGAAGTGCAACGACGCAAATTGATTTTACAACGTGAATTCGCTAATACAACTCTACCTCGCGATCTAGTATCGAAAACTATAGCCCAGTTGCGCGATATGCCCACAGCATCACTTGTGGAATCAGCAGGTGACAAGTTAGCCTCCGAAGAGAAACAGATAATATACGACATAATGACACGGAGTTCCTTCCTCCAGAAACAAAGTGAGGTTGTCCGAGCGTGGTTTCAACTTCGTGTGCAGGATGTAATAGAAAGAGGGCATATACCCTCTCCTATCGAGATTATCTGCATTAACGAAGTTTTTGGGAAAGACCTAGCAAGTGCGCTTATTCTAAAGGCTGTTGAGGCTCTTGAAGACCTCGACTCCGAAACAAGGCACTATGTCATCACTCCAAAGAATGAGATTGAGGGTATCATTTTTACAACTTTCAAAGATAATGCCCACGAGAAGGGCGCTTAATCATGACAGAGAGGCTAGCCCCTCTTAAGAAATATACCCTCAGGGGATAACTCGCCCTGAGTGAACCTAGCGTATAACAATCATTACACGTATAACTGCTATTAGACGCTACAAGGGTGAATCTCCAGGTTCAAGGTGGTGCTAAACATTTCGTCAGATTGTTAACCACGAATGTCAGCTTGACAATATACTTTTTCAGGAGTATAACCAGTATACTTGTGATAACTGCAAGTTAGTATTGAGACTGCAGTGAAAAAGCTGTCCTTTATCGGAATATTTGTACTTATTCTTCTTTTGGTAGTGAGTTGCCTTTCAACACCAAAACAGACCTTGCCGCAAACTCCACCATCCAGCCCAGCAACTACACCTCCTACTACTCCTACGCCCAGTCCATTACCTACTCCCCCACCTGAAACCACATCTATGCCTACTCCCACCCCAATACCTACGCCCACTCCCACTCCTGCACCTCCAAAGGAAGGCGAAGAATTAAAAGTTCACTTCATAGATGTTGGCCAAGGAGACGCTATACTCATTGACTTAAAAGACATCGAGGTTCTGATTGACGGAGGTGAAAGATCTTCCGGTGCAGTTCCATATCTGAAAACCTACGTAGATGAGCCGCTTGAGGTGATGATTGCTACACACCCACATGCTGACCATATTGGTGGGCTCATAGATGTTTTAGCCTCTTTCCAAGTTGGAAAAATCTGGCATAACGGTGAAACTGCGACATCGAAGACATACTCTGATTTCATAACCGCAGTTAATGCAGAGAATGCCCAAGTATTTCAAGCGGTAAGAGGGGATACAATTGAGGTTGATGGCTTAGCTTTGACAGTGCTTAATCCTGGCGACCTCAAAGGCACCACTAACAACAATTCCATCGTACTGTATCTTGCTTATGGAACCGTAGATTTTCTATTTGAAGGTGATGCGGAGAAGGAAGCGGAGGGAGCCATGCTTGTAAAGTCAGATATACCGGTTCCTGATATAGAGATATTGAAAGTGGGGCATCATGGCTCTAAGACAGCCTCTTCACTGGATTTCTTAGACCTTACAAGCCCTGAGGTTGCTATCTATATGGCTGGTGAAGGCAATAGTTATGGACATCCGCATGAGGAAACAATTCAGGCTTTAGTAAATTCAGGAGCACAGATATACGGCACAGATGTTCATGGTAATATTGTAGTGACTACTGACGGTGAAAATTATGAGTTACAGCTGGAGAAGCAAGCACCGCCTATTACAATAACTACAGAGCCTTCTCCAGCACCAACACCGACTCCTACTCCACCACCCGCGCATACGCCGACACCATCCCCGACACCTGAGCCAGCAAAAACCGTTAATGTCCAAATAACGATGATATATTATGACGGTAAAGTTCCAAGAGTTGAATCCGATGAATACGTTGAAATTAAGAACATGGGAAGCGAGTCGGTAGATTTATCTGGCTGGGTGCTCAAGGATATCTCTGAAGGATACCCTTCGTTTACCTTCCCGTCATACATTTTACAGCCGGGGAAAAGTGTGCGAGTCTATACTAATGAAATTCACCTGGAATATGGTGGTTTCAGCTTTGGTTATGGGAAAGCTGTCTGGAATAATAGTGACCCTGACACATCAGCATTGTATAACGCAGAAGGTCAAGAGGTATCGAGAAAGAGTTACTGACAAGTGACCAAGTAGACATTGATGTCAAAGAGTGAGTAGAGATGAGTGAAATAGTTTTCGTATTAGGAGCTGGAACCTCGAGCGAAGCTGGTGCTCCTGTGGTAGCCAATTTTCTTGATAAGGCTGAGGAATTGGTTAGACTTGGTAAGTTAGGTGAATACATCGAGGATTTTAAACGTGTATTCGATGCTCGCTCTAAACTACAAATAGCCCATTCAAAAACTGGCTTAAACCTAGACAATATTGAGTCGGTATTTGCCGCTTTCGAAATGGGTAGATTAATTAATAGGTTGCCCGGAATAAAGACTGATGACATAGAACCACTTCTTGTATCGATGAAAAGACTAATATGCAAGACGCTAGAGCAAACAATTAATTATCCAATTAGAGACAAGAGTATTTGTCCAAGCAATTCCTATAATTCATTTGCTGAATCAGTGAAGGACTTAGTTATGGAGGGACACAGTTGTTCTATTATCACCTTTAATTATGATTACGCATTGGACTTCGCGTTAAATTTTAATAATATCCCACCAAACTACTGCTTGCCTGCTTGGTTTGAGGATAGTAAAAATGCAGGGGTAATCCCATTATTGAAATTGCATGGTTCTCTGAATTGGACAAAATGCTTAAAATGCGGGCAAGTTATTCCCTTGGATATTAGAGATTACCTGGCTAAATCTAATGCTTCTCTAGTGACACATGTGATGCCGGGTCCTATCCACATAAATCTGGTCGACAGTCTTGCGAAATCTGGTCTCAAGCACTCAGGTTGTTCAGAAACTGTAGACGGTGAACCAGTAATTGTTCCACCTACTTGGAATAAAACGGAGCATCAGCAAATTTTATCAACGGTTTGGCGTCATGCAGCCTCCGAGCTATCGACCGCAGAGAATGTCTTTGTGTCAGGATATTCTCTTAGTGAAAGTGATTTGTTCTTCAGGTACTTATTCGCACTTGGCTCTATCGGAGATAACATGATTAAGCGTTTTTGGGTATTTGACCTAGACAATGAGGGTAAAGTTGACCGTAGATTTCAAGAATTAATTGGCACGCAAATTAAAGCCAGATATCTTTATCAACGGAGACCGTTTAGTGAAGCCATCGATATTATTCGGGGGCAGTTCATTAAGAGATAATAGTAAGTGGACGTGAGGAGATAAGGGAGGTGTTTATAGTTGAGTGGTGGATTTATTGAACAAAAAGGTACTGATAAGTCAAGAAAATTGTGGCTAGGTTATGGAGCTGAACTTCTCACTATATTCTTTGCATTAGCTGTACTCACAGGCCGCGTATATGCAGAAAGCTACTGGAATGTTTTTGGCCTATCCTCTGAACTCATTGGCATCACATTTGTAGATTATGCCATTATGTCTCCTAATGCTGTATTGGCAAGTGTGTTGATGGCATTAGGTACTGTTGCTATGATTGCGTTTTTTATGAGACAGCCCTATGACTTTGTAGGTGATTACAACCCAAAAGTGTTATATGTTATTGGTTGGCTGATTTTTGGTACCGGATTGGCCACTATCGGCATAATTCCGAGAGCCAATTTATCAGCATGGACTACTGGGACAGCAGGAATAGCTTTTGGGTTTGGATACTTGATTTCCATCATAGGGTTGGTAATTTGGACGCAAGCAATATTGAAGTGGCAAGGAAAAGAACAGTCTAAATTAGACAGTATTATTATTGGATGGATAAAGAGAATTCCATTTAATCTAATACTGGTATTTTCTGTTATCATGATTCTAGCATCTGGTCTTTGGGGTATATTAGACACTGCTGAGAAGTTCGGTGCTAATGAAGCAAAATTTGTATATAATAATAGGCCTATTGTAATTATTCAGTTAGATTCGCCAAAAGGATTTGAGGATCTACCTTTAATTTCAACTGCTGATGAGGCGTCATTGGAGGCTAAGATAATCACAGAAGCTAATGGATTTCTATATTTTTCTGTTGGTGTTACACAATCACCGCGTAAGATACTTGTTCGAGCTGTTCCAGTGTCACGTGTGCAGGCAATTAGATACGTGGTAGATGTTACTCCCTTAGGTGAATGAGAAAGTATTACAGAATATGAGTGATAAAATCGGCGGACAGCGACCACGACCCAGAGTAGCATTAATTGGTACTTTCGGAGCGGATGATGTTATGCATTTTCAACGCATGTTCCCTACAGTATGGCGAGCAGAGGATATATGGCGCTTGAGAGAGAGGGTTGATGTTAGAGAAATAGACTTGATAATAATCGCCTCAAATGTTGATGAAGTAGCAGATTGGCCGCAAAAAGCGCATGTAATTTGTTTTTCCAAGAACATTGGCAGACTTCCAGGCCCGATTCCACGTAGCTATCTTAAAATATCTGATAAGGCTGAAACTGAGGAGTTCTTGTTCCCTGGTGTTTCCTTATCAATCAGCCGTCGTCGTGAGGCGGACTACGGCGATTTAACAAGTGTACGAGGGTGGTCACGACTAGAACTGCAATTTGAGTTTACTCCTCGTGGTCCCGGTATTACAGAAACTCAGCGAAAATCTGCAATTAGCACTTTCAGTAGTGGGAGTATCATATGTGAGCTACACACTAACTCAACTTTAGCTGTAGCCTTTATCAGGGAGGAATCTAATCTCGGTATCAGTTGGCTCCCAAATGTTAATAATAACCGAGCGGCATGGGTTGAGTTGTTAGTTGCAGAATGGGCTCAGATTGATAAAGATGCGTTTCCTTATTTTGGTGATTGGACAAAATCACCCGAATGGATGGTAGCAGAAGAGGAGAGAATTATATCTGAGATCGAAGCTTTGAATAAAAAGAAACAGGAAACAGTGAATAAGATTAACATGCAAATTAGTGGGTTATCTACTTCTTTGGTCACTGCGGAGCTCAATGCTAATAAAGGTCTAAGACGCTTGATCACAGCACAAGGACCTGAATTGGTTGATGAAGTAATGAAAGCTCTAAGTAAAATCGGGTTTAGAGTAACATCTGTTGATGATCAAATCGCTGACGATAAGCGTAAAAGAGAGGACCTTCGTCTAAGTCACTCAAGTCAAACGGGCGATAAATGGACTGCAATTGTAGAGGTTCGTGGATATACAAAAAGTGCAGGAAAAACAAGTGATTTGCAAAGACTCAGTCAGTTTGCCGACCTATATCAAAGAGAGACCGGACAATTTCCAGACAAGCGTATTTATATCGTTAATGGTCAACTCGAAATCGCACAACCATCCCAGCGCCAGGAACCCCTAGCTTCAACACCTGATGACCTTGCGGTTTTCTCCGATGCAGATGGAATTCTCATTTGGTCTATCGATTTATTTCGAGCACTAAAAACAACGGATCCCGCTGATTATCCCGCTCTTATTGAGTCTATCAAAGATGCTCGTGGTAAATGGAAACCTATTCAGACTAAAGAGACTTAGCTTATATTGTGGAGATTAAACAATAAGCCAAATTGTTTAACTATTGACATTGAAGGGAGTATGTTCTATTGTTCTTACACATACAAAGAAGGGAGGTGAACTCATGCAAGCATACTGTGTTAAATGCCGAGCCAAGAAGGAGATGAAGGATGCTAAGAGCATAACCATGAAAAATGGTAAACCAGCAACTCAGGGTGTATGCCCCACGTGTGGCACAAAGATGTTCAGAATTGGGAAAGCATAACCCTGATAACAATATCGAGATTATAAAGGGCTGGATATTTTAACGAACCAAATATCCAGCCCTTTTTATATCATACAATTCATCTAAAAGTTAAACTAGCTGTCTCAATACTTCGGGATGAAATCCTCTTTCCCTATAAGTAGAATAGTATTAAGTCAAGTGGAATAATAGCTTGAAGGTTCTACCTATCGTACGGTACTGCCCACTTACGCGAAGGGTAGCACATCGTAAAGGTGCTTCCTTCACCGAGCCAGCTTTCGACAAGCAAGGCGGATAGTAAGTGTGGAATGCAAATTGGAAACAGCCGTCCCTCCCCCACCTCCACCAGAAAATCAGAAACACTGGCGGTTAATGGCTAGTATTTTTATATGAGGCTTTTGGTTATGACTTAGTCCTGCTGGTCACACGCTACCGTTAGAAAATCGCAGACTTGATTATAATTTCCGAAAACTCTATATTTTGTAACAGTGGTTACAGGGAAGAAGTCATTCAAAATCAGAATATCTGGCCCGTACGGAGGATTCAACCTCGGTGGCGAGGCTATATTACAGGTAACCATGACTCGGTTACGAAAATCAATACCTGTGTACATTAACGTTTTTTCCAAGAAAATGGGGGATCCCGACTAAAGGAGGTTACAATGGGAACGCAGAAGATAAGGATACGTGTCAATGCCTTTTTTGGAGATGAGGAAATCGAACTGGTTTTCCCTGAGAATTGGGCGGTCCAGGAATGTCGCATAGCCGGCCATGACAAAACGCCTTTATCTGATGACGAGATGCGGCGTGCCTTACAGAAACCAATCGGAACACCACGGCTCAGAGATATGGCTAAAAAAGATAATCAAGTGTGTATTCTCTTCGATGATCTGCCCAAACCCACCCCGGTCGGTCGTATCGCACCATTCGTCCTGGAAGAACTGCACGCGGGGGGTGTTACGGATGAGCAGATTCGCTTCATATGTGCGCCGGGGACCCACCGACCGCTGATCTACCCTGAGTTCGCGGCAAAGCTTGGCAAGGAGATTGTAGAGAAGTACCCGGTCTATAATCACAGCATCTGGGAGAACGTTGTCGATGTAGGAAAGACCAGTCGTGGTACCCCTGTTTACGTCAACCGCGAATTTGCCTCCTGCGACCTTCGGGTTGCAATAGGCAGCGTATTTCCTCACCCATTGGCGGGGTTTGGTGGTGGTGGGAAAATCATCATGCCGGGTATATGTGGTATCGAGACGATTGATTACCATCACAAGAATATGGAAAAGAACTGTGCGCTGGGTCGGGTGGATGACAACGTTTTCCGTTTGGACTTGGAAGAAGCCGCCCGCTTGGCTGGCCTGCACTTTAAGGTAGACGCTGTGTTGAACAACCGCCGTGAGGTTGTGGGCCTCTTCGCCGGAGACCTGGTGGAGGAGCACCGTGCTGGAGTAGAACTCGCTAGCCAGCTCTACAAAACCGAAACGGTTGCGGACGCCGATGTGCTTGTTCTCAACAGTTATCCAGATGAGTGTCAGCTGGTACGTTCTATGGGGTGCATACCGGCCTCTCTTCATGAAGGTGGGGACGTGGTAATAATAACCTATTCTCACGAGGGCCAGAACCTTCATCAGTGGGCTGGTCGCTTCGGGACAGACTATGGTGGGCGAGGCTATAAACCAGCACGTGTTTACGCTTATATAGAAAAGGCGGCGAAGATAATAGTAGTGGCGCCGCATTTATCCAAATGCGATAGGGATATGATTGGCACTCCGGAAAAGCTGACATGGTGTAAAACGTGGGTAGAGGCCCTGGCTGAGCTTATGGGCAGGCATGGGCCAGGCACCAAGGTTGGCGTGTATCCGTACGCTCCTTTGCAGGTGCCGTTTACTACGCCAGTTAAGACGGCCGCAGGACGCAAATAACTTATAAGCAAGCTGGTTAATTCCCAGAGTCTGCTACCCTCCTTCCTTAGCAATGGCATTAAAGACATCCAAGAAGGTAGCCGGTATCGGTGGTTTCCCACCGGAAGGGATCGCTAAATGGGCAAAGGAAGGTTACCAGTTATTCGGAATAGGGTATGTAATAGATGGCAATGTAAACAGCCTGCAGCTCTTAATCGAAGAAACGAAATGTCTTATGAGCTAAGGCCCAAGACTAAAATTAGTTTAATCAAGCGAAGCAAAGAATTGCTTCAGGTAGGGTTTGGTGTAAAACTGCCTTCAACTTCACCATTCCTATGGTAGCCTTGACAATGTTATTGATACGGATATAAGATTATCAGCATGAAATTTCCAAAAGGGGGTGGTACATTTCACAGCAAGGAAAAGGACACAGATTATTGTATGCAATCACAAGAAGGAGGAACTTAAAATGCCCAAACGGCAAATAATGATTTTAGTGGCGGCATTAGTCTTGGTGGTTGGTTTACTAAGTGCCTGCGCCGCCCCAACACCTGCACCTGCCCCAGCACCAACTCCAGCCCCAGCCCCAGCTCCAGCCCCGGCACCCGCCGCACCTGAGGAAGTAATTACCTGGAAATGTCAAAGTGGATTCGTGACCGGAGATCCGTGGTTCATGGTCGGGGAAGCTGTGGCCAACCGGATTAACACGGCGGCTAACGGGCGCTTGGTTATTGACCTGTTCCCCGGTGGCGCTGTCGTGCCAGCCTACGAGGAGTTTGATGGGCTGCGTAACGGGGCTATAGATATGGCACATAGCGCCAATGGCGCCAATATGCACGTTGATACCGCTTTTGGTCTTCTTGACCAGATGCCCGGCGGGTTAAACAATCCTCAGTTGAAATATTGGTATACTGCCGGAGAAGGTAATCAGATAGCTAGCGAAATGTACTCGCAATACGGGATAACCTTCCTCAGCCCCTGGTTGGCGGCTCCGGAAGACTTTGCCTACACCAATTTCCCGTTGGAAACTCTAGACGATGTTAAAAAGCTGAAGATGCGCACTGCTGGCCCTGGTGGCGAAATCCTCACCAGAATGGGAGCTTCAACCGTGTTCCTCCCTGGTGGTGAACTCTACGAATCCATGCAGCGCGGCGTCATCAATGCTTTTGAGTACGGATCAGCCGACAATGCCTGGGATATGGGTTTCCAAGAAGTAATGGATTACCTATATATTTCGTACACTCGCGCTCCTTCCGATGGCGGTTACTTGGGCGTACGCACCGACTCCTTTAATGCTCTTCCCGATGATCTCAAAGAAATTGTGCGGTTAGGCTCCGAGGCAGCGGTGGATGTATACTACAACTACTCAATCGCCAAAGCTTCCGAAGCGATGCAGATGATAAAGGACTACGGTGTTACGGTACAAAGACTGCCAGCGGAGATTGAGGACGCATTTGTGGCTGAAGCCGAAGCTTTCTTCAACGACAAGATGGCTGAAGAGGGAAGCAACTATGCCCGAATAATCAATTCCATGCGTGCCTGGAAGCTAATATGTGAGGCACAGGGCATATAGCAAATCTGAGTGTCTTGAACTTCAACACACCGGCTGGTTAAATGCCATGGTTTCCCCCGCTTCGAGAGCACTCCTCGAAGCGGGGGAAAATTAAGCCAGAGAGTAGCCTGAAGAAAGGAGCGCCTTTGATGCCTTACTTCAGGTTCACCCTGCAAAGGATCTCGCTTGTAGGGAGCTGATTGGCAGCGACGATAGGTTATAACTATGAGAAAAACAGTGCGTATTCTGGATTCAATCAGTCAATGGTCGGGGAGAGTCGTTTGCGTGTTTTGCTTTACCCTGGTGCTGCTGCTTACCTATGAAGTCTTCATGAGATACATATTGAATTCGCCCACGATTTTCTCTTATGAGATCGCAAGCATGATGGGTGTTACTATCGGGTCCGGGGGCCTTGCGTATACCCATTTGCATCAGGGACATGTCAGGGTGGATGTCTTCTGGCGCCTCCTGTCACCGCGCGGGAAGGCGATTGCTGATATCGTTGGAAGCTTAATCTTTTTCTTTCCTATCATCATTGTGGTGACCTATGTTTCAGCGGCATGGACACAGGTCTCCTTTATCGATCATGAGATAATGACCAAAACTTATCTGTACCCGCCAGCGTGGCCAGTAAGAGCCGTAATGGCTCTGGGCTTTTTCATGTTCATACCCCAGGGTATATCCAAATTTATTCGCGATGTGTACATGGTGAAGAGAGTAGAGCTTAAAGGGATTAATGACCTATGATTGACTTAAGCCCAGAAATTGTCACCATCCTAATGCTGGGCGGTCTTATTGTGGCGGTATTTTCCGGTTTTCCCATCGCCATGCCGATTGGCACGGTGGCTTTAGTCGTCGGTTTTCTGGCATTTGGCCATTCGGTATTTGGCGTGATTTACCAACAAGTATTCTCAATCTTTCACAGTTATGTCCTTCTGGCGCTGCCCCTCTTCATTTTTATGGGTGTCGTGCTGGAATACTCAGGGATAGCCGATAAAATGTATGAAGCCATGTTCCTCCTGCTCAGCGGACTCAGGGGTGGCCTGGCGATAATAACCGTGTTGCTCGGCACTCTCCTGGCTGCTTGTGTTGGCGTAATTACCGCTTCAGTAACGGTGCTCACCAGCCTGGCGCTTCCTGTCATGGTAAGGCGGGGCTACAATAAAAGCCTGGCCGCCGGTGCCATCTGTGCCGGCGGTAGCCTTGGTATCCTTATCCCACCCAGCGTTATGCTGGTCATCTATGGACCGATGGCCCGGATTTCGGTGGGGAAGCTGTTCATGGCCGCCATGGTCCCCGGACTTCTCCTCTCCGCCCTATATGTTGCCTACATTATAATCCGCTGTTTAATCCAGCCAAAACTGGCGCCGACTATTCCGGTGGAAGAGAGAGCGGTCCCTATCCTGCATAAACTAAGGCTGCTCTTCACCGCACTGCTGCCGCCGATCATTATTATTCTGTCGGTGCTGGGCACTATATTTCTGGGGATAGCGCCGCCCACCGAGGCGGCGGCAGTAGGAGCTTTCGCTGCCCTAGTATTAACCGCTATTTATCGGCGGCTTAACTGGGTAACCTTCAAAAATATATTGCTCCGTTCATTGAACATCAGCTGTATGGCGATGTTCATTGGCGCCATGTCAGTAGCGTTCACCGGCGTGTTTCTCCGTGCCGGAGCCGGGGACGTCGTGCAGAGAGTTGTTCTGGCGGCCCCTGGTGGACGATGGGGCGCCTTTGCCGTCGTTATGTTTATCTACTTTATCCTCGGTTTTTTTATTGAATGGATTGGCATCTTCTTCATCATGGTCCCGATATTAGCTCCGCTTGCCCCGCTACTTGGCTTTGACCCCATATGGTTCGGGATGATGATCTGCGTCAATCTCCAAATGTCATTCTTAACGCCACCTTATGCCTTCGCCATCTTTGTGCTACGAGGTGTGGCGCCACCAGAACTTGGCGTGACAACGGCCGACATCATAAGAGGGGTAATCCCGTATATTTTACTTATCATTCTTGGACTTGTACTATGTATATTTTTCCCGCAGATAATCCTCTGGTTACCAGCACAGATGATAAGATAGGAGATGAATAAGCCACCGTTTACACCGAGGAACCTGATGCATCTTGTTGATCAGCTTCCTCCAGATTCAATATTCATGACTCTCGGTGTCGGTGCTGATGAAACACGTGATTTACTGGTCTTAAAAGTATCACAAGGCTAAAGGAGGTTTCTAATGGCTGGGGGTTATGCAGGCAAAGTTGGTTTCGTTGATCTATCAAATGGCAAAATTGTAGAACAGCAACTGGACGAAGCATTAGCCCGGGATTTTATCGGTGGACATGGACTGGGCGCCCGCATCCTGTTTGAGAAGCAGAAAGGCCGTGTTGACCCTCTGGGACCGGAAAATGTACTTGGGTTTGTCACCGGCCCCCTGACCGGTACACCGGTGCCCACCAGCGGCCGGTATGCGGTGGTATGCAAATCACCGCTGACTGGTGGTTGGGGCGATGCCAACTCGGGCGGTTTCTTCGGTCCTGAGCTTAAATTTGCCGGCTGGGATGCTATCTTCATCTCAGGGATAGCGCCCAGGCCATCATATTTGCTAGTTACCGATGCCGGCATTGAGATAAAGGACGCCTCTCACCTCTGGGGTAAGGACACCATTGAGACCGAGGAGGTCCTGGCGAAGGAGACCGGCGACCCGAGGGTTCGCGTTGCCTGTATCGGCCCGGCTTCGGAAAAACTCTCGCTGATCACCGGTGTCTGTAACGATAAAGGACGGTACGCTGGCCGCTCCGGCGTCGGCGCGGTTATGGGCTCCAAGAAGCTAAAGGCGGTGGTGGTGAGAGGAAAGGGCAGGGTGACAGTAGCCGACAGCGCCAGTATCAAAAAGTTAAATCAAGAGTTCACCCGGAAGATGAAGGACATTGGCTTCATCCAGACGTTAATTAAATACGGCACCTGCGGCAACACTGTGGCCGTTGTTGGCTCCGGCGTCAGTCCGGTGAAAAACTGGCAGCTCACCGGCACCGAGTCTTTTCCCACCGTTGAGAAAATAGGCGGTGATAACGTTATTACCTATGAGACAAAGAAATACGGCTGTTTTAGCTGTCCCGTCCGCTGTGGCGGCATTACCACCGTCCCTTCTGGAAAGTATCCGGTAAAAGAGACGCACAAACCGGAATATGAGACGGTGGCCGCCTTCGGTAACATGTGTCTGAACGATGACCTCGACTCAATATTTAAATTAAACGACATGTGCAATCGCAGTGGCCTGGATACGATATCGGCGGGTTCCGTTATCGCCTTCGCCATGGAGTGCTATGAACACGGCATCATCACCAAGGCGGACACAGATGGTATAGAGTTGACCTGGGGAAACTCGGAAGCCATGATCGCTATGACCGAAAAGATAGGACGCCGCGACGGCTTCGGCGATGTGCTGGCTGACGGAGTGAGGGTGGCGGCCAAGAAGATAGGCAAGGGTGCGGACAAGTTCGCCATGCACGTGGGTGGCCAGGAACCCGGGCTGCATAATGCCACCTTCTTCCCGGGACGCGGCACCGGGTTTGTTGCCGACCCGACGCCCGGCCGGCATACCGCCGCCGGGCCCTTCACACGCTGTGACGTCAATGCCTCCGCCGGCCCGTACGAAGAGCTCCAGGCTTCCGGGTTTGAGAAATACCAATATACGGGCAAAGGGCCAGCTGCGGCAGCCAATGTCAACTACTGGCAGGTTGGTGCCAGCGCCGGGGTGTGCCTCATGCCAGTGGTATTCTCCGGTTGTTATCCGTTATTGGAGTTTATAAATGCTGTGACCGGATGGGATATTTCGGTGAGTGAAGCCCTGAATACCGGAGCCAGAATCCAGACCATGCGGCAGCTCTTCAACGTCCGCGAGGGCATAATGCCTTCGGATGTCTGCCTGCCGGATAGAATGGCAGGGATACCACCTCAGAGCTCTGGTCCTCTAGAAGGGATAACCATAGACATTGATACGCTAACGAAAGAATACCGGGAAGCTATGGGATGGGACCCAACAACAGGCAGGCCAAGCGACTCCAGCCTTAAAAGGTTGGGGCTGCTGGAGCTGGCCAAATAGACACCGAATGGCATTTTGGTCAGTGTCTCTTAACCTATTTCTCGGCTAACACCGCTTAGTATAGTCAATACCTCCTTATCGGACGTTGTTCTTGGGCCGACGTTTTAAGGTTTCCTTCAGGTCCATTGGGATTACTTCCGGTCTCGGTGCTTCATAAACAGTCACCACGTTCTTCAGACCATAAAATTCTCTGCCTATGGAGTCCGTAACTTCAGGAGTTAAAGGCCTGACGGCACAGGGGCGTAAGGGTGTGTTAACCTGAACTTCGTCTGGGGAAATCTCCTTGGCTATCACCGCCATTTCTTTGGCATAATGCTTATTTGCGTCAATAAACATCATCTGAAGAGCCAGCTTTCCTTTATATTGCTCTCTAAAAAGCCTGATAGATTGAATAATCTCCTTTAGGCTGCTCCTGAGGATAGGCTGATTTACCTGGCGGAATATTGCTTCATCAGGCGCATCCACTTTCGCTACCACCACATCAGCCAAGCTAAGGTCGTGGCGAACGTCCTCTCTGGTCATCAGAGAGGAATTGGTCAGCACTGCTACCGGCAATCTTAATGCAGACCTGGCCAGTGTTATTGCCTCACCCAGGTTCACCGCTAACGTAGGCTCACCAACTCCGGAGAAGGTGATGTAGTCAGCATTTACTCGCTTTACTCGTTCCAATTCCTCTGCCAGCCTGGACATGGTGACGAATTGCTTCCGTTCCACCAGCGGGTGAACGGTTCTTCCCAGCTGACAGTAAACACAATCAAAAGAACAGGTCTTGCCTTCGGTCGACAGGAGGTCTATGCCCAGCGACCTGCCCAGTCGCCACGATGGTACCGGCCCATAGATAATAGAACTAGCGCTCATCTTCGTCTTTACGGACTATCATTCCGGAAATGGGGTCTTATCGGCCACGATTATAGTAAAGCCAGCGCCGGGGTGAAAGCCCTCTTGGGGAGATTCCATTTCGGTTACGGCACCTGGTTTCTGGAAAAGCGTGGAGACTACCTTCTCAATGGTGAACCTGGAGCGCTCTAGGAGAGCCGACACTTCTTGGTAGCTGTAGAACGTGGCGTGCTGGTAAAAACGATGTCCTCCCTTTTTCTTGGCCAGATAGTGCTCTCCCCAGAGGCTATCCCGCAATACTAATCCCAGCACTATTTTACCCCCGTCTTTTAATATACGGCGGGATTCCCGGAGAACAGCCAGTGGTGAATTGACAAAGCACAGGGTCACAATCAGAAATACGGTGCCAAAAGTCCTTGCGTCGAAGAACTCCTCTTCCCCTCTAGCTAAAAATCCAGTTATTCCCCGCTTCTTGGCTATTTCAAGTAATTTAGCTGACGGGTCAATCCCAGTTTCTATTCCCAGAGCTTGGGCGAATCGGCCACTACCCACGCCGACTTCCAGCCAGGGCCTGGGTAACAGAGGAAGTACCTCCTGAAAGGCCCTGACTTCAGTATCAAAGATGAGTTTGCCTTCTTGTTCGAACCAGGCATCATATTCTGAAGCCAGACTACCAAAAGGTGAACCGTGGTCATTTGCCATAGTAGAACATCCTTACCGAACTCCAGTTGATATCACCTGAAGGAGTGCCTTGGCAAAATCTTTCAGGACTTCAGAATCATATCGCTCAATCTTGCCTTCATCGCAGAGCCTAGCCAAGTCGGGATCAATGGGAAACTGGGCGAGAAGAGGCGCCCCAACGGCTCTGGCCATTTCCTCTCCCTTGCTGCGGCCAAAGGGCTCCAGGCGACTACCGGTTTCCGGCACGTTGATATAACTCATGTTTTCCACCACACCCAGCACAGGTTTGCTCATTTGTTTTGCCATATTGACCGCTTTTCTTACTATCATCTCGACCAGGTCCTGAGGGGTGAAAACGATTATCACTCCGGTTATGGGCAGAGTTTGCATTACGGTTAAGGAAGCGTCAGCCGTGCCTGGAGGCAGGTCCACTATCAGGTAATCAAGCCTGCCCCAGAGCACCTCTTCCCAGAATTGCGTTATGGTACGGCCGATAAGTGGCCCACGCCATATCACCGCATCGTCCTCATTGGGCAAAAGGAGATTGATGGACATAACCTCGATTCCGGCTCTGGTTAACACCGGTAAGAGCCCTGTATTGCTGCCCCCGGGTCTAGCATTGAGGCCAAATATCCTAGGAATGCTGGGGCCGGTGATGTCAGCGTCCAGTATACCAACTTCATGTCCCTGACGTGCCAGAGATAGCCCGATAAGGCTAGCAACTAAGGATTTGCCCACGCCACCCTTGCCGCTCATCACAGCGATGACGTGCGATATGTCATTCAGCTCGGAAGGTTTAGCGTCAGTGAAATCTACCGTAACGCTTTTAAGTTCAGCCAAACTGGTGAGGGTTTCTTTCACCTTGTTTTTAACCCAGTTCCGGGCTCCGCTGTTCAAGGCCGCCGAGGCCAAAGTGATGCTGGCGTTGCCATCAGACACAGCTATCTCACGAATCAGCTTTAAATCATTTAGACCTCGATTGGCACCCGGAACTAGCACCCCATTGAGGCTTGCTCTTATCTGTTCCTCGATAGTCGCCGGTTTCCGTTCGCTGTCCCGATTTGCTTCCCTCAAATCCATCTCCTCTCTTTCTTTAATGCAGCCGCTCCATCAAATTCTCAAGGTTGCCAGCAAGATAGCGTTGCACCGCTTCATCAATATCCTTGACATCGGTGACAATTGGTTCGATATTATTGCTTTTCAGGCTCTCATAAGCCCCCCAGCCCATGCCACCGGCCAGGACAACCTGGCAATCAGAGATAGTGCTCACCATATTGGCATGCCTTACCTGGGCGCCGGCATCGTAGCCATGACGTTCCCCGGGTTTGACATCGGCGTGGTGAGCGGCAAAGGTATGATGCCCGGCTTTATCTCTTGTCTCTTTATTGATGACTTTACTCTCTTCTACCGTGATAACCACATAAAGTGGTGCCCGGCCAAAGTGCTGGCTGATAACGGCACCGTCATCTGATATGGCTGCTATTTTCATCTTATCTCTTTTCCTCCTCCAGAGCATGGCAAACGCATTGCCATAATGATTTAATTTCGTTAGTAACTTCACTTTGTGTGCATTCTACCACCGGCTGTCCCTGAATCAGCGCCTCGGTGAAGACATTGTCAAAAGGAATCTTGGCAGCTACATTTACATCCTGATTCAAGCAATAACTTTCAATCTCACGGGTATTGTCGTCATTAAGGTCATATTTATTTATACACACCAGGGCGGGAACACCAAAATGACAGCAAACGCCGAGCACTCTTTCCAAATCATGCATCCCGGATAACGTTGGCTCAGTAACCAGGAGGGCCAGGTTAGCCCCGGCGAGAGAAGAAATAACCGGGCAACCAATGCCCGGCGGCCCATCACCGATAACAAAGTCTGCTTTATGTTGCTCTGCAACTTGCCTGGCCTTTTGTCTGACCAGAGCCACCAGTTTCCCGGAGTTCTCCTGAGCGATGCCTAAACGGGCATGAACCAGAGGTCCATATCTGGTATCAGAAATAAACCAGTGCCCGGACAGGCGTTCCCTCATAGATATCGCTTCTGCTGGGCATACCTGATAGCAGAAGCCGCAGCCCTCACAAGAGGTGGACTCAACCCTGAAATTATGAATGGCCTCAAAGCGGCAGACGTCCTGGCATAACCCGCACTCGTTGCACTTATCTTCATCTATCACGGCCACTTGGCCGCTCCAGAATTCTTGCTGTTCTTTCGCCGAAGGATTCAGCAGTAGATGAAGGTCAGCCGCATCTACATCGCAATCAACCAGCACCTTGCTTCGGGCCAGAGCGGCAAAGGAACCGACCAGGCTTGTCTTTCCGGTACCGCCTTTACCGCTTAATATCACAACTTCTTTCACTCACCATCTCCTCTATCTGGTTGAAGAGTCGGGCGAAACTCTCCCGCCACTGTGGCAGGCCATCAATTAGAGTTATGCCTCTGGAATATAGACGGGCAATATCAGTATCTAGGGGAATCGTAAGCAGGATTGGTGTCTTCTCTTGCCGGCAATATTCAGCGATGAGACTGTCGTCAGCTCCAGCCCGATTGAGCACCACCCCGCAGGGAATATTCAGCTTTCTAACCATCTCTACTGCCAGAGCCAGGTCATTCCGCCCAAACGGAGTCGGTTCTGTAACCAGCAGGCAAAAATCGCTACCTTTCACCGATTCAACCACAGGACAGGATGTTCCAGGAGATACGTCCATTATCACCGTTCCACCGCTATTCGCTTGTAATTTGACCTTTCTTATGATGGGTGTGGCCATCGGCGAGCCGATGGCCAGTTTGCCTTGGGCAAAAGCTACACCATTTGAATAGCCGGTCTCCACGATACCGATTATCCTGTCCTCTTCCGTTATGGCCTTCTCCGGGCAAAGGTAATTACAGGCCCCACAGCCGTGACAAAGCTCCGGAAAGGTCAGGACAAGCTCGCCAGCGACGGCCATAGCGTTATAAGCGCAGACCTCAGTGCACTTGCCGCAATAAGTGCATTTGTCTCGGGCTATCTTGGGCACCGGAATAGAGACAGCCTCGCTGTTGGTGATGACCGGTTTCATGAATATATGGGCATTAGGTTCCTCAACATCGCAATCAACAAGCTGTACCCCATCTCTCTCCTTCAGAGCAAGGGCCAGGCTGGTCGCCACCAGGGTCTTACCTGTTCCACCTTTGCCACTGGCAACAGACAGTATCATTTCCTCTCTATTCCCTTACCATCCCGGTGCCACATTTGGGACAGTTCTGGTCATAACACGGAGTCCCCCTCTGATGAGGCGCCTTCGCGCCGCATTTCGGACAGATACAATTCCCACCGGGCCCGGCTCCAGGGCGATTGCCCCCCATCCTGCCGCCCCTCCCGGCCATGCCGCGGGGCGGACCGGTTCCGTCTCCTCTAGGCATAATTGCGCCTCCACTTGATAGCAATAACGGTTATCACGGCTTCTCTTCCAGCTTTTCAATGCGACTTTGGATTGCTGATAGCTGCTGTGCCAGCATCTGTGATTGGGTCTTCAAATCACTCAGTTCCTGGCTCGGGCTGGTCGGGGGCACCATGCTGCCTCCTCTGCCCATACCAGCACCGGAGCCGGAGCCGAAGTGGGCCACCACATTGGGCTGAAAACTCCGCTGGAATTCACCCTCTTTATATTTTTGAACTGCGTCCCTCGCGTTGCCGGAAACTCCAGTTACCACCTGAATCCCAGCAGCGGACAGCACGTTATAGGCATTTGGTCCGCAGTTGCCGGTCAGCACTGCCTGCGCTCCTTTTCCGGCCACCATCTGTGCCGCGGAGATGCCGGCGCCGCCTGCCGCCATGGCACTGGAATTCTCCACTGCTTCAAACTGCATTGTCTCCGGGTCAACAAAAATGAAATACCGGCATCGGCCGAAGCGAGGGTCTACCTCGGCATCAAGAGTCTGACCGGCGACGGAAATGGCAATTTTCATATCAGTCTCCTTATTGCCCGGGGGAGGGTAGGAAAAAGGGAACGCCCCCGCCAGATACAATTATTCGTTTATTTTGTCTTCGCTTCGAGTTCCCCGATACGAGACTCTATCTGGTCAAGCTGCTGCTTAATGTCCTGTGCCTGATCAGCCAGCAAGGCAAGTTCCTGTTCCCGGCTCATTTGTGAAACAGTTGGTGCACCGGCAGTGCCACCGAGGAAATAGCCACACCTTGGCAACCCTCCCCTGCCCCGGCCAACATAGGGCCAGGGAGGAGAACTGCCGCGGAAACCGAATCCCATACCACCTCTGGAGCCAGGTCCGCGGTTAGCGCCACGAGCGTTAAACATACCTTTCACCTCCTTTCGCCTATTCCTACTTCATCATAGTGAGCAGTCTTATTCCTTTGAGCTGACGAAACGTCGCCCCCTGGTTTATCCCACGCAATACCATCTCCTGGTCAACGACCCTTGCGCCGCAGACGGCGCAAATACCGTAATCGAATAAGGCTGGCGACAAGGGTGTAGTGCCTCCCAAGACAACGATGTACGCCTCTGGTGAGCACAGTGCAAGCAGGCGGTCGATGGTATGATTGGTGAAGGCGGTGCCCGTTATGCCAACGACTTGGGCCCTTGGAATGAGCTTCTCCGCCTGTTCCTCGGAGAAATCCCCCGCCTGAGGCTGGCGTTCAATCACCCAGAGCTCTCCGGCCGCCTGGCGAAGCTCGGGTACAAAGGGGAAGTGCCCGACGAGGGCGACTTTCTGGTTCCTTCCTTTTTTCGCCAGTAAATCGCCAGCGTTCACCTCTACACATCGCCGTTCATCGACCTCGATAAGAGAGTTGACCGTGGCCATGCCGATGGCTGCCTCATACGTACTGGAGGAGCAAGCCATCTTCGCCAGCTCGCTTACACTCCTATCCTTTAATCTGCCCGCCTCTTTCACCGGCGTTTTTTCGTGATGAGACCCGGGCTCATGGGGTGTTGCCGCCAGCCCGCAGGATCGGCTTACTACCGCCGTCTGGAATGGCCCCTGACGGATATCCTTCACTGCTGCGTTATAGTTCAATGAATCGAGTAAAATCTCAATTATCTTCATCGTACCGTAGCCCTTCTTGTGGCCACTGTTTACCCTGTCTGCCTCTACGACGCGCCGCACCCCGGCGAGGTGCTGGCTGCCAAGATATGAGGTGCGGCGACACCTCGAAATTGCCTCCCTCAATTCGAACGGCTTTGCCACCAAGCAGCGCGTCGGCTATTTTCCATCGTGCTGAACCCAGCACTCGTTGAAATGTTTGACGTGAGATGTTCATCTTCACGGCGCATTCCTCTTGCTCCAAGCCATCCAAGTCCTTGAGCCGTATTGCCTCAGCTTCCTCAATAGAAAGCCGGGATTCTTCCAGAAACCGCAGTGGTATGCCAGCCGGCTTAAAATAGGTAACTTCTGGCATGAAGGCAACACGACGATGCTTTATTGGCCTTGGCATAATCATCAAACCTTCTGGCTGTATTGGGCATATGCCCATAATCACAATAATACTTTTACGATGAATTGTCAAGGGGTTCACCGGGTAGAGACTGGACGGGACGGCGCTTTACCACTATAATGCCAGTGTGGGCAAGTTAAAAGCGCTCTCCAACACGTTTAATTCCCTGACTGGCATAAGCGGCCGGCATAACCGGGCACTGCGTGAGACAAACGAATTTCTGGCTAAAATTCAGGACTTCTACTCAAATTATAATTTACCGGAAGAAAGCCCCGACTTTAAATCCCTGCTGGAAAAAATTGGCTATGCCAAGCTTGACCTCACCAACCTGGCTTACCACCTCCGCCCGATTATAAAAACGGTCAAAGACATTAAAGGCGTCCAAATTTCCCAGATAATGGAAGAAACATTGAGCAGACTTGAAGACTTCAGAAGGGCCTTAACCAACCCTGCTTTAAGAAAAGCGGAGTTACAAGAAGTAATATCGGAGCTGCATGAGTCTGTGACCAGCTTGCAGCAAAAATTGGCAGAGCTGGAATATAAATAACCATTGCGCCCTGCGGGAAGCAGGGTTTTTGATATACTACGGGCTTTATTTTTCCTGCGCTGTTTTTATCATCGCGATATGGACTGTTACTCCAGCCGCAATAACCAGCAGTATCACCCTGATAATAAGGGCCTGAACCGCAAAGACAACGGAACAGCTTATTGTTATCCAGAGCAGCAGGATGGTGAATATCTTTATTTTGAGCGGCATGCCTTTTCCCTGCAGGTAATTTCTGACATATGCTCCGAAAAATCGGTTATGCAAAAGCCAGTCGTAAAACCGCTGTGAACTGCGCAGATAGCAGGCAGCCGCCAGCAGGAGAAACGGTGTGGTGGGTAAAATCGGGACGAAGATGCCAATGATGCCAATGGCGGTGCAGGCGGTCCCGGCAATGATGAGCAGCCTTCTCTTCAGCTTTTCCGGCATCCCTCTGGTCTTTTCTCGTTTAGTGACAAAAAAGAACTTAAAAAGCGGTGCTTATTCCTTGAGATTAGTACCCGCCGATGTCAGCGTGACACGCCACTACTCCACAGTGACGCTCTTAGCCAGGTTGCGCGGGAAATCGATGGGGCAGCCGCGCTCCTTGGCCGCGTAGTAGGCCAGCAACTGCAGCACCACCGTATTGACCACCGGCGAAAACAAGGGGTCAACTTTCGGCACGGTGATTACTGAATCGGCCACCTCTTCAACAACCTCATCGCCTTCCGTAACCAGCGCCAGCACCGGAGAGCTTCTGGCCTTGACCTCCTTGATGTTGGTCAGCATGGCATCATAGGTGTTGTCCGGTGCCACTATCGCCACCACCGGTGCCTGGCTGCTGAGCAGGGCAAAGGGGCCGTGCTTCAATTCCCCAGCGGCATAGCCTTCGGCATGTATATACGATATCTCCTTCAGCTTCAGCGCCCCTTCCAGTGCCACCGGATAGTTGATTCCCCGCCCGATGAAAAAGACATGGTCATATCTGGCGAGCTGCGCCGCCTGCTGCGCGATTTTTGCTTCATCGTCCAGAACTTGCTGCACTCTGCCGGGCAACTGTCTTAACTCCGCGATGAGACTGCCTTTACGTCGCAGGTCAACTCTGGCAGAGAGCAGGGCCGTCCAGTACAAAGCCATCAGCTGTGCGGTATAACTCTTGGTCGCGGCAACGCTTATCTCCGGGCCCGCATGCGTGTAAAGCACCTGGTCGGCAACCCTCGTGGCCGTGCTGCCAACTACGTTAACGATTACCGTTACCTGACAGCCTTCGCTTTTAAGCCTTTTAATGGCTTTCAGTGCGTCAGCCGTTTCCCCAGACTGCGTGATGACAATGGCCTGACTTCGGGCCGAACTCTGCCCCAGAAAGCCAAACTCAGAAGCCAACTCGGTCCTGACCGGAATTTTGAAAAGCTGCTCCATAATGTATTTCCCGACCAGAGCGGCGTGATAGGAAGTGCCGCAGGCCAGCATGAGTATCTCCCGGGCATCGTCTTTCCCCGGAATATCCCATTCCGCCGCCGCTTCGTCCGCGGACAGGTAAGCCCCGATGGTATCCCGTATTACCTTCGGTTGCTCGTGGATTTCCTTGAGCATGAAGTGTTCGTAGCCACCCTTCTGGGCATCTTCCACATTCCACGTTACCTGGTGAGATTCCCGGGCGACCGCTTTCCCGCCGCTCTTCACTCGAACGCCTTCCCTGGTAACCACCGCGACATCACCGTCTTCCAGATAGATAACCCGGCTGGTGTAGTCCAGTACGGCGGGCACATCCGAGGCGATGAAGTTCTCCCCATCGCCAACCCCGATAATCAACGGGCTGTCTTTTCTGGCCGCGATAAGCTCGGGCGCGCTGTCCGCGAGCACGGCGATGGCATATGAACCTTCCACCTCATCAAGCGCCCTAGTCACCGCTTCCTCCAGGTCGCCGGCGAAATACTTCTCGATAAGATGAGGGATAACTTCGGTATCCGTTTCCGAAACAAATTTGTGCCCCTCTTTGATGAGCTGTTGCCGCAACTGCTGGTAGTTGTGGATAACACCGTTATGGGCTACCGAGATTTTTCCAGTGCAGTCGCAGTGCGGATGAGCATTTATTCGGGAGGGTTCGCCATGAGTAGCCCACCGCGTATGCCCGATGCCGGTTTTCCCCTCAATGCGCCTCCGCAGCTGCTCTTTCAGGGCCTGTACCCTGACCGCGTCCTTGTGTACCTGCAAAGCACCGCCCGCCACGGCAATGCCACAGGAATCATAACCGCGATACTCAAGTCTGGACAGGCAGTTCATCAGTACAGGCCCGGCCTGTCTTTCCCCGATATAGCCAACGATGCCGCACATATCGTTAAATTGCTCCGCTAATCCTTATACCACCAGACTCCGGTCCGGCAGACGACCGCTGATAAGTTTCAGCGACTTAATTTGACTGTAGTTCCCGACAATCACGCCCGGCTGCGCTACCACATTATTGCCCAGCGTGCACCCTTCTCCGAGCATCGCGCCAAAGCTGACCGAATGGTGTTCATGATTCACGGCGATTTCCTCCTGGCCGCTGCACGCCGCAAACTGCCCATTGATACTGCAGCTATTATCAATAACCGAATCGTGTATAATACCGCCTGAACCAATATTCACATCGCTGCCGATAACACTGTTTTTTATTTCAGTAAATGGCGCAATGACCACGTTATTGCCGATGCTGGTAGCCGGAAAGATACATACACTGGGCCCGATATCGCAACCGTCCCCGATAACCACCGGCCCGGCGATATATGAGTTGGAACGTATTACGGTACCCTTGCCGACAGATACCTGTCCCTTTACCGAGACTCCGGTTTCAATCGTGCCACCTGACCCGGCCTGCGCCAGCTGCAGAATGGCAGCATTCAGATTCAGAATGTCCCAGGGGTAGACCGCGTCCAGCCACGTTCCCTCCGTTTCCACAGCTTTAATTTTATGGCCCTGACCGAGCATTCTGTTGACCACGTCAGGAATGTCCAGATGAGGCTCCACAAAGTCGAAAACCGCCCTGTTGAAAGCATATATACCAGTGCTGACCAGATTGCTGGCCGCTTCCGTCGGCTTCTCTATAATCTCCTGAACAGTTCCGCGCTGTACGGTTATCACACCATACCGCACCGGGTTGTCCACCTTCTTCGCCAGCACCGCCTCAGGGGCCACGGCGGCAAACCGGTCAATGGTACCCGCGGCAATCAGGTTATCTCCGGGCAGAACCAGAAAATCGTTCTTGATGGCTTTTTTCGCCTGAGCCAGCGCATGTGCCGTCCCCAGCTGTTTTTCCTGTGTAACATAGGTCAGTTCCACCCCGAAAGATTCGCCGGAGCCGAAGTAGTCAAGCACCTGCTCTTTATGATAGCCAACAACCAGCACAATATCTCGCACACCGCTCTGCGCCAGTGCCTCAATCGCATACTGCAGAATCGGCTTGCCGGCGATGAACAGCATCACTTTCGGCCGGTTCACGGTGAACGGCCTCAGCCTCTGTCCTTCGCCTGCGGCCAGAATAACCGCTTGTTTCATCATCCCCTCCTCAGCATATTCTTGATTCCGGTGCCATCACCCCACTCGCCACCGCCCCCGGACCAATAAAAGCATGGTCACCAATCATGCTGCCGACATTGATGCTGGCGTTTATCCCCGTTTCCACCCTGTCCCCGATTATGGCACCCAGCTTGCGCAGTCCGGTGTCAACGTCCTCAACCCGTACCACTTTCTTGTCCATCCTCAGGTTGGCGACCTTGGTGCCAGCGCCGAAATTGCACGCCTCACCGATGACACTGTCGCCAACGTAATTATGGTGGGGCAAGTTGGTGCCTTTCATCACGATGCAGTTTTTCACCTCCACCGCATTGCCGATATGGCAGTCATTCCCGATGGCGGTATACGGCCTGATATAGCAGTTGGGGCCGATATCACAATTCTCGCCTATGATTACCGGACCAATTATATACGAACCGGACCGAACCACGGTATTTTTACCAATGGCAACGGTTCCCTTCATGACCACGTTTGCCTCCACTTCGCCAGAGTTCTCCGTTTTCAGGTTGGCCATGAGTGTTTCATTTGCGGTCAGCAAGTCCCAGGGATAGCTGATGTCAAGCCACTGGCCTATGGTCTGGCAGGCAACTTTACGCCCGGCCTCCATCAACAACGTTAAGGAATCGGTAAGCTCATACTCGCCGCGCGGCGATTTTTCGGTACGGGATATAGCGTCAAATATATCCGGCGTCAGGAGATACAGGCCAGCGTTGGCCAGTCGCGTGGGCGGGTTTTCTGCTTTCTCATAAATACGGACTACAAAGCCCTTATTCACTTCAACAGCGCCCAGGTCCCTGGTGTCGCTTACCTCAATCGCCGCCAGCGTGGTCTCTTTTCTGGCCGCCATTATCTTTATGTCACTGCGGCCGATAGACATGTCGCCGTTCATCAGCAAAAAGCTGCCTGTCGTCAGTTCCGACACCATTCGCACCGCATCCGCAGTGCCCAGCTGCTTCCGCTGCTTCACGTAGTCAATCTGAACATGCCATTTACTGCCATCGCCAAAGTAACCGAGCACCGCTTCATCATGGTAGCCAACAACAAAGATGAATTCTTTGATGCCCGCCGCAATCGCTTCAATGAGCAAATGCTCCAGTATTGGCCTGTTGGCAATGGGCAGCATCACCTTGGGCCTGGTATAGGTAAGAGGTCGCATGCGGCTGCCCTCGCCAGCCGCCAGGATAACCGCTTTCAATCCACGTTCTCCCTACCTGACAATATCACGGATACGATGAACTCAATAGAATTATTATTTACTGATAAATCAGCAAGCCTTCGTATTGTCCCCATTCTACTACGCTGGCCTTAAAAGTCAATAGAAACCACAAATTGAGGCAGGAGTGATAGAAACGTTATATACCCAGCCTGGAACGCGTATAGAGAAGCCTGAAGATGTCATCACGCGCGATGAGGCCGATGATTCTGCCCTCGCTGACCACCGGCATCTGACTGATGCCGTATTCCTCCATCTGCTCGATAACGCCCAGCACTTCCTCTTCGGGCGGGACTACCTTCAACCGTTCCGATGGCGTCATGACCTCGCCCGCCAGCGTGCTTTCCCAGTTCTTCTGGTCGACCGACTTTATGTTCCTCAGGGTCAGTATGCCCTTCAGCTCACCGTTACCAGTAACCATGAAACACCGGTGCCCGCTGATAAAGACATGTTCCTGAACCACCCGGCTGATGGTCATATCTGGAGATATCACCGGGCAGTATGCCGTCATAACATCAGCCACCCTGACTCCCTGCAGCGCTGCCTGCCACTGTGCTTGCCGGTAGCTGGTGGTGGCCACGTAACTGAGAAACAGGCCGATAAAAGCCAGCCAGAGGCCGTTAAACCAGCGCCCGGGGTAGAGAAACATCAGCACGATACCAGCGGCCACAAAAAGGTAACCGACGCCCCGTCCAACTTCAACGGCAATCCGCGTGGCGCGCTGGTAATTGCCGCTAAATCGCCACAGGAGGGAGCGAAATACGCGGCCCCCATCCAGAGGAAAGCCGGGGATGAGATTGAAGATGGCCAGCACCACGTTTATCTGCGCCAGCCAGAACGCCAGGGCAGCGATTGGTTCATTCAAGTCCTGCAGTAAAAGGTGGAGCAGGAAGAATAGACCACCGATGACCAGGCTCGCCAGCGGGCCGGCCATCGCCATTCGGAACTCCGCCCGGTGGCCGCTCGCCTCACGACTCATATGTGCCACACCGCCAAAGAGAAACAGGGTTATGCTTCTTACGGGGATACCGTTGGCCCGCCCCACCAGGCTGTGGGCTAACTCATGAGCCACCACCGAGGTGAAAAAAAGCAGGCTGGTAGCTACGCCAGTGAGCCAGTAGGTCGGCATACTCCATGCCGGATAGGCATATGGAAAGTACTGCCAGGAGAGGGAAAAGGTAATCAACACGAAGATGATGAACCAGCTGTAATGTATGCGGAACTGGATGCCGAAAATCCTGCCTAAACTGAACGCGCCGCCCATACCATTATGTCAAGCTAGCACCGGGGCGAGCCGATGCCCAGATATTTCTCCACCAGCTCCATAGCACAGTATTTGCCACACATGCTGCAAGCGGCACCGGTAGTGGTATGCTGACCATGCACTTTCTGGGCACGCTCCGGGTTAAGCGAAAGCCTGGCCTGCGCTTCCCAGTCGAACTTCTTGCGCGCCATTGACATCTGCCGGTCCCACTCCTCAGCACCCTTTACCCCCTTGACGATGTCACCGGCATGAGCCGCGATGCGTGAGGCGATTACCCCCTGTCTGACATCCTCGTAATCGGGCAGAGAGAGGTGCTCTGACGGTGTCACGTAGCAGAGAAAATCGGTGCCGGCGGCGGCGGCAATGGCCCCGCCAATAGCCCCCGTGATATGGTCATAGCCAGCACCGATATCGGTCACCAGTGGACCCAGTACATAGAACGGCGCTCCGCGGCAGATGGCTTTCTGCAATCTGACATTGGTCTCAATATGGTTCAGAGGCAGATGACCCGGCCCCTCCACCATCACCTGAACTCCGGCTGCCCAGGCGCGCTCCACCAGCTCGCCCAGGGTGAGCAATTCCTCAACCTGAGCGCGGTCAGTGGCGTCGGCGAGGCTGCCGGGACGCAGGCCGTCACCCAGACTCAAGGTCACATCATATTCGCGGGCGATGTCCAGAAGGCGGTCATACTGCTCGTAGAGCGGATTTTCCTGCTCGTTGTGGATTATCCAGCCAATCAGGAAGGCACCGCCACGCGAAACCACATCGGCAACCCGGCCCTGGTTCTTGAGCCGGTCAATGGCTGCCTGCGTCACACCGCAGTGGACAGTGGCAAAGTCGACGCCGTCACGGGCATGCTCTTCAATCACCGCGAATATATCATCCGCCGTCATCTTCACGATGGCGCTATGCTGCTCTATAGCGGCAATGCCCACCTGATAGATGGGCACAGTGCCGATACCTGCGGTGCTGGCGGCAATTATGGTACGCCGAATGGCGCTGATATCACCACCGGTGCTCAGGTCCATCACCGTATCCGCGCCGGCATCAATGGCCACGCGCAGTTTTTCCAGCTCCGTGTTAATGTCACCAAAATCAGAAGACGTGCCGATGTTGGCATTGACCTTGGTTTTTAGTCCCTGGCCGATGCCACAGGGGACCAGTTTCTCATGATTGATATTGGCCGGGATGACAATCTTCCCGCTGGCGACGCCCTCCCGGATATACTCCGCATCCAGCCCCTCCGCCTCCGCCACCACCTTCATCTGCGGCGTTACCATGCCCTTTCTGGCCGATTCCAGTTGCGTCATGTTTCCTCCATAAAGTAAAAACCAAGGGCTCCGGCGGTTCCTTCAAGACCCTTGGTCCAAGTTACTGCCGCTTCCCTACGCTCGTATTACCGAGGTCAGGTCAACAGGGTTGGCGCTTACTGCCTCTCAGCCCGTGAGCACCCCTAGCGGTATATTTTCCTCTCCAAGTAAAATAATATAGCACAAACGCAATCTAAATGCAATGTCGGCATAATCAACCGTATTATTTCTCCAGTTCCCGTTTCACCGCCGCTACCTTGCTCTGAATGCTGGCTACCTGATCGCGCCGCTCGTCTATCTTCATGGTGGTAACCACCCGCTGCGCGCCAGCGTCAAAAGCGGAAAGATGCATCCTCCGGGCCAAATCCAGAAGTCGCTCCAGATCGCCTTCAATGTTGGTGCCCATCGAGGTCATCTCGTATTTTAAATCTTTCTCTGCCTGAAGCACTTTTACGGCACCGGCCACATATTTACTTAATGAAGGCGTCCCCGTGCCCAGCGGCATAACGCTGATTTCAAGAATGGCCATTTCCTTTCACCCCCTCAATAAAAATTTATTGTTTAGTTTTGGTCATCAGGCGTCCATAATACGAGCTATTGGCTAAGTAGAGGGCTGCCAGCGGATTATGGCCGAAAACCCGGTCCTTTACCGCTATCACTGTCATCGGTACACGACAGTATTTAATGAACAGGGTATCGTGCCCGATGCAGAGGCCGAGCATAACGGCCATGTCTACCCCGGCCGCATTCAGTATCTCGGCCTGCACGATAGGGCTGCACATGGTCTCCAGCCAGCCCGGCCCCCGTATTTTCTCCTCTTCCCTGATGCCGATTCTTTCCTTGGGCGTCGCCCCCACCTTGCAGCGCACTGAGACCACCTCAAATCCCTTGTTCTCCAGAATGTCGGTCAGGATGCGTGCCTCGTTGACCAGGCCAGTGCAGAAAGCGATGCCGAGCCTTTTATAGCCGCACTTGTGTGAAAACTGAATGAGCTCTTCAACCCGCGGAATTTTGGTCCGGCGTCCCTCCGGCAGAATCTCATAGCACTCAAATTCCTGTACCGAAGCCAGGCGGGCAAACTCCCTCACCTCCGGCCGGTCGTATTCAGTAATCGCAGCATCGATAACTTCAGGCATCAGCTTCATCGGACAGAATTCTGGCGCGTCATCAATGGGCGGCTCTTCGTCCTTTTTTATCTGCGGGAAGCAGACCACCCTGGTACAGCGAGCGCATACCGGATACAGCTTTTTTGACATCTTATGCCCCCTTGCTTACCCTTATTCACATATGGATCTTATCCATACCACAACGTCATATTTTAATGTCTTATCAGTGTAAAAACAAATAAATTATCAAGTTCGGTCGGGAAAAATCGCCAGCCAGTTGTGAGATGGTCATCTTATCCTATAAAATAGTAATAGGAGGTTCATATGTGGCTGCAGGCAAGGATGTATCTGCTCATCGCCCTTCTGTTCGGTATTCTGTACGGCGTCATCACCGGCCTGGGTACCTGGATGGGGGCGGGCAGCGCCATGACCTACCTGATTATTGGTTTCGGCTTTCTGCTGCTACAGTACCTTATCAGCCCGGCCATCGTGGGCTGGTCAATGCGGATTAAGTGGGTCTCAGAAAAAGAGGCGCCGGAGCTGCACCAGATGGTGGCCGAACTTGCGGAAAGGGCCGGACTGCCCAAGCCTAGGGTCGGTATATCACAGCTCAGTATCCCGAATGCCTTCGCCTTCGGTCGCACCCAGCACGACGGCCGGGTCTGCGTGACCCAAGGCATCATGAATCTGCTCAGCAAGGAAGAGCTGAAGGCCGTCATCGGCCACGAGCTTTCCCACATCAAGCACCGCGATATGGCCGTCATCACCCTGATATCAGTTATCCCCTTGATTATGTACTGGATAGCCTGGACAACCATGTGGCGGGGCGCCTTCGGCGGCAACCGACAGGGCGGTGGCTATGGCGCGCTCGTAGGGCTGGGCGCCTTCCTGCTCTACTTCATCACCAACCTGCTGGTGCTTTACGGTTCCCGGATACGCGAGTACTACGCCGACCTGGGCAGCGTTCAACTGGGCAGTATGCCGCACCACCTGGCGACGGCGCTTTACAAGCTGGTCTATGGCAATGCCCGCATGCGAAACAGTGAAGAACTGCGACGGGTGGAGGGAGTCAAGGCCTTCTTCGTCAATGACCCCTCCCGGTCTTACTACGAGATAAAGGAGCTTTCCCAGATTGACCTGGATATGAGTGGCACCATTGACTATGACGAACTCATGGAGCTGCGCCAGAAAGACGTGAGGCTGAGTAAATCTCAGAAGTTAATGGAATTTTTCACCACCCACCCCAACATGCTGAAGAGAATAAAGCACCTTTCCACGCTGGTGGTTTAAACTCCCTTTTTTACCAGAAATCAATCATAACTCTTGCCACCGAATAAAAATAGATAGTATAATAGGCGGCGGAGTAATCGGCTTCAAAATATCAAATATATTCTCCTCAGAGCAACCGGGTAGAAGGTCTGCTGCGTATAAAAACATGAAGATTGCGATTAGCGGTAAAGGTGGCGTAGGCAAAACGCTGCTAGCGTCTCTGCTCGCCCATACTTTTGCTGCTTCCGGCTACTCGGTCCTCGCCATTGATGCTGACCCCGACGCCAATCTCGCCGCTACCCTTGGCTTCACCCATCCAGAATCTATTATCCCCATCTCGGAAATGAAAGAGCTGATTGCTGAGCGCACGGAAACCCAGCCGGGCCGCTCCGGAGCCTACTTCAAACTGAACCCCAAGGTGGACGACCTCCCGGAAAAATACTGGCAAAAACTTGACGGTATCAGACTGATGGTCATGGGCAGAATCAAGAAGGGAGGCACCGGTTGTTACTGCCCGGAAAACACGCTCCTCAAGGCATTGATGAGCCACCTGCTCCTGGCCAGAAATGAGGTCATCGTTATGGATATGGAGGCGGGTATAGAACACCTGGGAAGAGCCACCGCCGGTGCCGTTGATAAACTGATAGTGGTGGTGGAACCGGGGCGGCGCAGCCTGGAAACCGCCCGCTCTATAAATGAGCTGGCTAGAGACATCGGCCTGAAGAATATCGGCGTGGTGGGCAACAAAATACGAACTCAATCTGACCGTGATTTCCTCACCGCCAGCCTGCCTGATTTGACATTTCTCGGCTTCATGCCCTATGACCAGGCAATCGTTGACGCTGACCTGGCCAATCAACCAATGGTGAACGCCAGCGCGGCGGTTATGGACGAAGTCAGAAAAATCTATCAGCGCCTGGCGAACGTCAAAAAAACGGTTAACTTAAAATAGAGTTGGCAATAAAAACATAAAACAGGAGGTCCCCGTGGCGTACGACGCAACCAAAATGAAGGACTGGCAAATAGCCGAATCAGCCGAGGCAAATATGCCATCGCCGGAGGAGTGGCGTGAGCGGATAGGGCTGGAAAAAGATGAAATCCTTCCCTACGGCAGAATATCCAAACTCGATTTTTTGAAGATTATCAACCGTTTGCAGGACAAGCCTGATGGTAAATACATTGAGGTCACAGCGATAACCCCCACCCCGCTCGGCGAGGGAAAAAGCACCACTTCCCTGGGACTCATAGAAGGTCTGGGTAAGAAGGGCATGAATGTCGGCGGCTGCCTGCGCCAGCCTTCCGGCGGGCCCACCATGAACATAAAGGGTACCGCTGCCGGCGGCGGCAACGCCCTGCTCATCCCCATGACCGAGTTTTCCATGGGCCTCACCGGTGACATCAATGACATCATCAACGCCCACAATCTGGCCATGGTCGCCCTCACCTCCAGGATGCAGCACGAACGCAATTACGATGATGAGCAACTGCAGCGGCTTACCAAGATGCGCCGGCTGAATATCGACCCCACCCGGGTGGAGATGGGCTGGGTTATAGACTTCTGTGCACAGAGCCTGCGCAGCATCATCATCGGCCTGGGCGGCCGCATGGACGGCTATACCATGCAGTCGAAATTCGGCATCGCCGTGAGCTCCGAACTGATGGCCATGCTATCTATTGTCCGGGACCTGGCTGACCTGCGGGAGAGGATGAACCAGATTACCCTCGCTTACGATAAAAAAGGCAACCCCATAACCACCGGCGATTTAGAAGTGGGCGGCGCCATGACTGCCTGGATGCGCAACACCATTAACCCCACTCTCTGCTCCACGACGGAATATCAGCCGGTGATGGTTCACGCCGGCCCCTTCGCCAATATCGCGGTAGGCCAGTCGTCAATCATCGGCGACCGCATCGGTCTCAAGATGTTTGACTATCACGTTACCGAGAGTGGCTTCGCCGCTGACATCGGCTTTGAAAAGTTCTGGAATGTGAAATGCCGCTACAGCGGCCTCAAGCCGCACGTGTCCGTGCTTACCACCACCATACGCGCCCTTAAAATGCACGGCGGTGGCCCCAAGGTAGTGGCCGGCATTCCGCTTCCTGACGAATATACCAAAGAAAACGTAGCCCTCGTGGAGAAAGGGCTGCCCAATATGCAGCACCTCATCGGCGTTATCCGCAAGTCCGGTATCAACCCGGTAGTCTGTATCAACTCTTTCCACACCGACACCAGGGAAGAGGTCGCCGTGGTGAAGAAGGCGGCCGAGGATGCCGGGGCACGCTGCGCCGTCTCCTCACACTGGGCAAAAGGCGGTGAGGGCGCTCAGGAGCTTGCCGATGCCGTAATAGATGCCTGCAATGACCAGAACGACTTTCAGTTCCTCTACCCGATGAATCTGAAACTGCGCAAGCGCGTGGAGACCATTGCCAAGGTGGTCTACGGTGCTGACGGCGTTTCCTGGACGCCGGAAGCGGAAGCTAAAGCGAAAACCTTTGAGGCTGACACCAAATACGACGAGTACGCCACGATGATGGTGAAAACTCACCTGTCCCTCACCCATGACCCCTCCGTGAAAGGCGTGCCCAAGGGCTGGACGCTGCCCATCCGCGACGTCCTTATTTACTCGGGAGCCAAGTTCCTCTGCCCCTGCGCCGGAACTATCAGCCTGATGCCCGGTACCAGCTCCGACCCGGCCTTCCGCAGAGTTGATGTGGACGTCAATACCGGCAAAGTCCAGGGACTTTTTTAAAAACCAATTTCATACCATAATATTAAGGTAGTAGATGGCGAGGACAGCGGGAAAGAAAAAGTTTAAGGTCCACTTCAACCCTGACAACGTGGAAATTGTGGTGGACCAGGGAGAGAACCTGTTGCAGGCGGCCATTGCCGCCGGGGTGCGCATTTACGCCTCCTGCGGCGGGGCTGGCACATGTGGTACCTGTAAAGTTCAGATTGAAAAAGGCGATGTAGCCACCACCAGAACTGATAAAATCGCCAACGAGGAATTCAAGAAAGGCATCAGACAGGCCTGCCAGAGCCGTGTTCTCTCCGACCTGTCTGTATACATTCCAGTTGAGTCCAGGCTGGAAAAAGCAGTTCAGGCCCGTGAACAGAAGCAGGTTTCCGAAGTTCTGGCTACCGGCTGGAGGTTCGTGCCCCCTTTGAGCAAGTACTTCGTGGAACTGCCACCCCCCACTCTGGATGACAACACCAGCGACCTGACCCGGCTGCTCAGGGGTCTCAAACAGCGTTACCATCTGAGCAATCTATCTATTGACTTCCATGTGGTGCAGAAATTGGCCAAGACGCTGCGCGACGGCGACTGGAAAGCAACGATAACGACGCTGGTTACCGCAGTCAAGCCGAGGGCCGGGGATAGACGCCGGCCGCGGGTGATAAATATTGAAGCCGGGAACACGAGGGATAAACATTACTCGCTGGCCTTTGATATAGGCACCACCACCATATGCGGTCAGATGCTGGACTTGAACCGCGGTCGAGTCATTGCCGAAAGCATGGCCTACAACGGCCAGATAAGCTACGGAGAAGATGTCATCACCCGCATCGCCTACTGCCAGAAACCGGGTGGCCTGAAGAAGCTGCAGCAGGCAGCGGTCAGCACCATTAATGCCATCATTGACGAGCTCCAGACTCAAAGCAAGGTTGAAGTTGAACGCATCAGCCATGTCATGGTTGCCGGCAATACCACCATGACCCAGATACTGCTCGGCCTGAACCCGCAGTACCTCAGGCTGACACCATACACGCCCGTGGCCAACTTTTTCCCGCCGGTGCCGGCAAACTCTGTGGGGATAAAAGTCGGCGACCATGCTTACCTGTTCACCTTCCCCGCAGTGGCCAGCTATGTGGGCGGAGATATTGTCTCTGGGATTGTCGGTTCTGGCGTGCACCAGAGAAAGACCCTGACCTTCTTTATGGACATCGGCACCAACGGGGAGATAGTCATTGGCAACTCGGACTGGATGGTTACCGCCTCGTGCTCTGCGGGCCCCGCATTTGAGGGGGGCGGCATCAAACACGGCATCATCGCCGCCGAAGGTGCCATTGAGGATATCATAATCAATAATAAAAATCTTGAACCGGAAATCAGCACCATCGGTAATGTTAAGCCGAAAGGCATCTGCGGTTCCGGCCTTATCAATGTGTCCGCCGAATTGCTGGAGGCCGGCATCATCGGACAGAACGGTAAATTCAATCGCAACCTGCCCACCAAACGGGTCAGGGCCGGTGCCGACGGTTACGAATATGTTCTGTCTTGGGCACGGGAAACGCAGATTGGAAGTGACATCGTCATTACCGAGGTGGATATCGATAACCTGATGCGGGCCAAAGCCGCCATGTATGCCGGCTGCCGGACATTGAGCAAAAGCGTGGGTTTTGACGGCTGCAACTTCGATCAGGTAATCATCGCCGGTGCCTTCGGCAGCCACCTAGATATTAAAAGGGCCATCACCATCGGCCTGCTGCCGGAACTACCGGAGGACAAGTTTATATTTATCGGCAACGGGTCGTTGCTGGGCGCCAGGCTGACATCATTCTCCACTGACCTGCTTGATGATGCCCGCAGAGTGGCCCAGATGATGACCAATTTTGAATTGAGTGAGAACGTTGACTTCATGAACAATTATGTGGCGGCGCTGTTCCTGCCGCATACCAATGCCAGGGAATTTCCCGAGGTGAGCAAAAGGCTTGCCGGCAGGTCTAATAACAGCTCCAAAGAGAGGATGAAAGTTTGAGTTACAACATCGCCGTAGCTGGCAAAGGCGGCAGTGGCAAGACCACCGTTGCCAGCCTGGTGGTCCGCTACCTGAAGCAGAACGGCCTGGGTCCGATTCTGGCCGTGGATGCTGACCCCAATGCCAACCTCGGCGAGAGCCTGGGGCTCAACATCAGACAGACCGTGGGCGCCATCATCGCCACCTTCAACGAAGAAAAAATCAATATACCGCCGGGAATGACCAAGGAAGCCTACCTGGAAATAAAACTGAACGATGCCATGGTGGAGAGCAAGGGCTTGGACCTGGTGAGCATGGGGCGGGGCGAAGGCCCCGCCTGCTACTGCTATCCCAACCTGCTGCTGCGCAAATTCATGGACAGCATGTCCGGCAACTACCAGTACATAGTCATGGACAATGAAGCCGGGATGGAGCACCTGAGCCGCCGCACCACGCAGAACATAGATGAGCTGCTGCTCGTTGCCAACCACACGGTGAAGGGCGTCCGCACCATCGCCCGCGTTAAAGAACTGGTGGCTGAACTCAAGCTGGTGGTGAAAAGACAGTCGGTTATTATAAATATGGTGCCTGACGGTATCGACCGGCACGTAAAAGAGGAGTTGGACAGACTGGGAATGGAACCGACCGCCGTCATTCCGCTGGATGCGACAATCGGTGAATTCGATATGGAGATAAAACCGCTTCTTGACCTGCCCGAATGCCGGGCAGCGAACGCGGTTGATACCCTGATGGCCGAACTGCTTGGGAATAAAGTCCAGGCGCCAAAAACGCTTTAGAGGAGTAGAAAATGACAGCACAGATTATCAACGGTAAGGAAATATCCCAGCAAATCCGCGAGGAGTTGAAGCAGGAAATTGCCGAGCTGAAAGCAAAGCACAACCTGGTGCCGGGCCTGGTCACCGTGCTGGTCGGTGCGGACCCCGCCTCTCAGGTTTACGTGGGGCAGAAGGAAAAAACCTCAACTGAACTCGGCATTTACTCGGAACGTATTGACCTGCCGGAGAAGACCGCTCAAAACGAACTGATGACGCTCATAGGCCGGCTTAACAAGGACCCCAAAATACACGGTATACTGGTGCAGCTCCCTCTGCCCAAACACCTTGATGAAACAGAAGTCCTCTACGCCATCAACCCCAAAAAGGACGTGGATGGATTTCATCCGGTAAATGTGGGAAAATTAATGATAGGGGAGCCGGGCTATCTGCCCTGCACGCCGCACGGCATTCAGCAGCTTCTGGTCAGGTCTAGTGTGCAGATTGAAGGCGCCGAGGTTGTTGTCGTTGGCCGCAGCAACATCGTCGGCAAGCCGATTGCCAATATTTTACTGCAGAAAAGACCCGGGGCCAATGCCACGGTCACCATCTGCCATACCGGCACCCGAGATATTTCCTTTCACACCCGAAGGGCTGATATACTGATAGTAGCTGCCGGCCGACCTAACGCCGTCACCGCCGATATGGTCAAGGAGGGAGTGGTGGTGATTGACGTCGGCGTGAACGAAGTGGGTAAAACGCCCGACGGCAAGCGCATTCTGGCCGGCGATGTTGACTTTGAGGGAGTTAAAGAGAAGGCCAGCGCCATAACGCCGGTACCCGGTGGCGTCGGGCCGATGACCATAACCATGCTGATGTTTAATACCGTCAAGGCCGCCAAGCTGGCCGCAGGTCTGACTTAGAAGGAGGCGATTATGGAAGAATATAAGATTGAGGAAGTAAGTGCCCCCAATCGCGACAAGGTGGAATTGCTCGGGGAAACCTATGAAGAGGGAAAGCCCGAGGGTGAGGAGATGGGGCGGTGGCGGCAGAAACTGGGAAACCGGGCCGATAAACTGAAATACCTGAGCACCGCGGAACGGTACTGGTACGGTAAAGACTGGTTTGGCAGCGAAAAGAGAAAGACTCCAGCCTAGGAAAAGGAGGCAGAAATGGCATTTGAGGTACCAAAGACCAACTATACCGGTAAGATTAAAGAAATAAAACTGGGGACGGGTGACAAGGCTGTCGTCGTAGGCGGGGAGAGCTGCTATCCATTCTATCTTTTTGAAGGCGAGATGCCGCGTGTGCCCAGAATCGCCATGGAGGTCTATGACTCACCTCCTGTGGAATGGCCCGAAGCTGCCCTGGAACCCTTCGCCGGTGTCACCGACGACCCCGCTGCCTGGGCCAAAAAGTGCATCAATGACTATGGAGCGGAGATGATATGCCTGCAGCTGGTCAGCACCGACCCCAACGGCCTTGACCGCGGCGCTGATGAGGCGACCGAAGTAGTCAAGAAGGTCGCTGACGCCATTGACGTGCCACTTATCGTCTGGGGCACGGCCAACCACGATAAAGATGTTGAGGTATTCCGCAAGGTAACCGAAGTCTGCCACGGTAAAAATCTTATTTTGGGCCCGGTGGAAGAAGGCGACCATAAACAGCTCGGTGCCGCGGCGATTGGTTACCAGCATACCGTGGTGTCTTCATCGCCGATTGATATCAACCTGGCCAAGCAGCTCAATATTCTACTGGGCAACCTTGGCGTCCCCGATGAGTTTATTGTCATGGACCCCACTGTAAGCGGTATAGGCTACGGCATTGAATATGCTTACTCAGTAATGGAAAGAATGAGAATGGCAGCGCTGACCCAGCAGGATGACAAGCTCCAGTTCCCCATTATCTGTAACATCGCCAGAGAGATCTGGAAAGCCAAGGAGGCCCAGATTTCGGAAAAAGATGACCCCAAGATGGGAGACGCTAAAAAGCGAGGCATTATGCTGGAGGCCATGTCCGCCATGTGTTTGCTTCTGGCGGGTGCTGACGTGCTGATTATGAGGCATCCCGAGGCAATCAAGCTGATAAAAGAGACGCTGGCCGAACTGACTGCTGCCTGAGATAAGATTTAAGGTCGGGAGGAGAAAGCAATGGCTGAAGAGAAGGAAAAAGAAGTAGTAAAAAGCATTGACGAAGCGACCATAGATATGATCAAGAAAGCTGGTGAGGACGGGGTCAGGACCGTCTTTCACCGCGCCGAGACGACAAAACCCTGCCCCATAGGGTCTGAGGGCAGTTGCTGTAATATCTGCGCCATGGGCCCCTGCCGGGTACCGTTACCCAAAGGCAAAGAAGAGACACCGGAAGAGAAGAAGAAGCGAACCGGTGTCTGCGGCGCCACCGCCGAGACCATCGCCGCCCGCAATTTTCTGAGGAAGATAGCTGCCGGCGCCGCCGCCCACAGCGACCATGGCCGCCGCGTTGTTGAAGCATTTCTCATAGCGGCAAAGGGAGAATCCCCCGAGTTCCAGATTAAAGATGAGCAGAAGCTGCTCCAGCTAGCGCTTGACCTAGGCGTGGAGATTGGCGAGCGTAGCAACAACGAGATTGCCATAGAAATTGGCGAGATACTGAAGGCAGAATTCGGCAAACAGGAGGGAGAGCTTATCACCCTGAAAAAGGCGCCGCTCAAACGGCAGGAAGTCTGGCATGAAGCTGGCGTCGCGCCCCGCGGCATTGACCGCGAAGTGGTGGAGGCAATGCACCGCACCCACATGGGCGTTGACCAGGACTACAAGAACCTGCTTCTCCAGGGCGCCAGAACCGCCCTCGCCGATGGCTGGGGCGGCAGCATGATTGCCACCGACCTCCAGGACGTGCTTTTCGGCACGCCGTCACCGGTGCTCAGCCAGATAAACCTCGGCGTTCTTAAAGAAGACGAGGTCAATTTGATCATTCACGGCCATGAACCACAGCTGGCAGAAATGCTGGCGGTAACGACGCAGGACAAGGAATTAGTAGAATACGCCAAGTCCAAAGGCGCCAAAGGAATTAATCTGGCCGGCATGTGCTGCACGGCCAACGAGATACTGATGCGCCACGGCGTGCCCATCGCTGGCAATTTCCTGCAGCAGGAGACGGCCATCGTTACCGGGGCCGTGGAGGCAATCGTGGTGGACGTGCAGTGTATCATGCAGGGACTGGTAGACGTGGCCAGCTGCTTCCACACCAAGGTAATCACCACTGATGCGCGCGCCATGATTGAGGGCGCCACCCACATTGAATTTAACGAGCGCAAGGCTACGGAAACCGCCAAAGCGATTATCAAAGCCGCCATAGATAACTTCCCCAACCGCGGCAAGAATGTGCGCATTCCCAAGCAGCAGTCCGACCTTATTGCCGGCTTCAGCCACGAGACCATTAACTACCTGCTGGGCGGGCTTTTCCGTGCTTCCTATCGGCCGCTCAATGACAACATCATCAATGGCCGCATCCGCGGCGTGGCCGGAGTGGTCGGCTGCAATAACGCACGTGTCACCCACGATGATGTCCACGTCACCCTGGTCAAGGAACTGATTAAAAATGATGTGCTCGTGCTGCAAACGGGATGCGCCGCCATGGCCTGCGCCAAGGCGGGACTCATGCTCCCTGAAGCGGCCAGGGAATTCGCCGGCGAGGGCCTTGCCTCCGTCTGCGAAGCGGTGGGCATTCCACCGGTACTGCACCTCGGTTCCTGTGTTGATAACGCCCGTATTTTAATCGCCGCCACAGCGATGGTGAAAGACGGTGGCCTGGGCGATGATATCAGTGACCTGCCCGCCGCCGGCGTCGCACCGGAGTGGATGAGCGAGAAAGCCATCTCCATCGGCCAGTACTTCGTCAGCTCCGGCGTTTTCACCGTGTTCGGCGTCACCTGGCCCACGCTGGGAAGCAAAGAGGTAACCGATTTCCTCTTCAAGGACATGGAGAAGCTGTATGGCGGTATGTGGGCTTTTGAAACCGACCCGAAAAAGATGGCCAAGCTCATGATTGACCATATTGACAAGAAGCGCAAGGCTCTGGGCATTGACAAGGCCAGGGAGCGCGTCCTTTACGATATGGAGATGAGGCGCGAACTGGAATCGGTCTAAGCGCCGGAGTGATGATAGAAGGGGGTTAATAAGAATGTCAAAGATAATTGCTTCCGCCGCAATTAGAGGCGCGTACAAGATTGTTGAACAGGCAGAGAAGAAGTGGCAGCAGGCGATGGATAAATGGGGCGCCAATGAACCGGTCGGCTTCCCCAATACCGCCTACTACCTGCCGGTGATATACGGTATTCTGGGCGAGAAAGTGGCGAAGGTGGGCGATATGGAGGGCATCCTAAAGAGGTGCCGCGCCCTGCTGCCACCGCCAGTCAGGGATGTACATCCCCTGCCCTACCTCGCCCCCGCCCTTGATGCCGGCATGGTCACTTTTTTCGCTGAAGAGATAATTGAAGCTATCCGGTACCTGGAGCAACCTGACTACTACCTGAGAGGAGAGGATATAGCCGACAGCAATATCTGGCTCGGAGCGGCTGATGACGTTATCATGAGAAAACGCGGCATAGAGTTCGTTGACGGTACGGCGCCCGGCTTTGCCGCCGTCCTCGGCGCGGCACCGACCAGTGAGATTGCCATGAAGATAGCGCAGGAATTGCAGCAGAAGAATATCTACGTCTTCATGGCCGCTGAGTATAACGGAAAACGGTTCTCCGAGCAGCTAATTGAAGCCGGTGTCCAGATCGGGTGGCCGACCCGCCTGGTCTCCTTTGGCCCGGATATAACCTCGGCGGTATTCGCCATGGGCTTCGCCACCAGAGCGGCACTCTCCTTCGGTGGCATTGAGCCCGGTGATTTCCGCCGGGTGCTTATCTATAACAAGGACCGCATCTTCGCCTTTGCCCTGCCCCTCGGCTACGTAACCGATGAATGGTACGCCAACGCCGCCGGGGCTATAAATTTCGGCTTCCCAGCCATCGCCGACACGCCCATTCCGGAGGTGCTGCCCACCGGCATCACCACCTATGAGCACGTGATTTCCAATGTCCCCCATGACGAAATAGTGGCCAAAGCCATTGAGACGAGAGGCCTGAAAGTCACGGTAAGCGAAGTGCCCATACCGGTCGCTTTCGGCCCCGCCTTTGAGGGTGAAAGAGTCCGCGGTGAAGACATTTATCTGGAAACCGGCGGCGGCCGTACTCCAATGGTGGAGTGGGTGACCAGCAAACGGATGGAAGACGTGGAAGATGGCAAGATTGAGATAATTGGGCCGGAACTGACCAATGTTGAAGCTGGCTCACAACTGCCCCTGGCGATTGCGGTTGAGGTTGCCGGTCGCAACATGCAGGATGACTATGAGCCCATCCTGGAGCGGCAGATTCACCACCTCATCAACTACGCCCAGGGAGCGATGCACATCGGGCAGAGGGATATCGCCTGGCTGCGCATCAGCAAGCAGGCGGTGGAAAAAGGATTCAAGCTGTCCCACATTGGGACCCTTCTCCACGCCAAGCTTCATCAGGACTTCGGCCGCATCTTTGATAAACTGCAGGTCAAGCTCTACACCGAAGAGGACAAGGTGAAGGAGATTGTGGAGAAAGCCAAGGAGGTCTACGCCACCCGGGACGCCCGCATTGAAGGCATGACCGACGAGACCACAGATATGTACTACTCCTGCACGCTGTGTCAGTCCTTCGCCCCGAGCCACGTGTGCGTCATCAGCCCGGAGAGGACGGGGCTCTGCGGTTCCTACAACTGGATGGACTGCAAGGCCGCCTTTGAAATCAACCCCACCGGCCCCAACCAGCCGGTGGAAAAAGGTGAGACGGTTGATGCCAAGCTCGGGCAGTGGAAAGGGGTCAATGAGTTCGTCACCAAGGCATCACGCGGCAAGATAGACCACTATAATTTCTACAGCATCGTCAACGACCCCATGACCACCTGCGGCTGTTGCGAGTGCATCGCCGTGGTGCTGCCGCTCTGCAATGGCATCATGACCGTGAACCGCGAATATTCTGAAGACACGCCCTGCGGCATGAAGTTCACCACTCTGGCCGGCACCATCGGCGGCGGTATCAGCACGCCGGGATTTGTCGGTCACGGTAAATATAACACCACCCAGAAAAAATTCATCATCGGCGACGGTGGTCTGCTGAGAATGGTCTGGATGCCCAAGTCGTTGAAAGAGGAAATCGGAGAGCGGTTCAAGGCACGCGCTGCGGAGATGGGCGTACCGGACCTGCTGGACAAGATTGCTGATGAAACCATCGGCACCAGCGAAGAAGAAATTCTGCCCTTCCTTGAGGAGAAAGGACATCCCGCCCTGACCATGGACCCGATACTGGGCTAAGAAAGGAGTGTTGCCATGCCCCTTACTGGGATTGAGATTTTCAAGCTGCTGCCCAAGACGAACTGTGGAGACTGCGGCGTGCCCACCTGCCTGGCTTTCGCCATGAGCCTGGCCTCGGGCAAGGTGGAATTGAGCGCCTGCCCCCACGTTTCCGAAGAGTCAAAGGAGAAGCTTTCCGAGGCCTCAGCACCGCCCATTTTGCCGGTTACCATTGGCGTCGGCGACCGGGCACTTAAAATCGGCGGCGAGACGGTCATGTTCCGCCACGAAAAAAGATTTGAGAACCCGCCTGGCATCGCCATTCTTATAAAGGATAACACGGGCGATGCCGAGGTCAACGCCAAGCTGGACAAATTCAAAAACCTCCAGTATGAAAGGGTGGGCCTCACGCTGCGCCCCGACCTGATAGCGGTTAAAGGTGAATCCGGTGACCCCCAGAAATTCGGGGGTATGGTGGGCAAAGTAGCGCAGGGCAGCGACGGCGGCATCATCCTGATGAGCGATAATCCCGATGTGCTGGCGGCCGGGCTGAAAGCCTGCGCCGACCGCAAGCCCCTCCTCTATGCCGCCACCAAGGATAACGCTGACAAAGTCGCGGAACTGGCCAAGGAAAATTCCTGCCCGGTGGCGGTGAAAGGCTCAAGCCTGGAAGAAGTTACCGAGCTTAGCGAAAAGCTGACCCAAGCGGGGTTGAAGAACATCGTTATCGACTCCGGTTCCAGGACTTCACGGCAGGCGCTTGAGGACCAGATAATCATCCGCAGCGCCGCGCTGAACAAGAAGTTCCGTCCACTTGGCTTCCCCACCATCACCTTCCCCTGCGAGATGACCGATGACCCGATGAAGGAGGGGCTGCTCGCCTCCATGTTTATCGCCAAGTACGGCGGCATCATCGTGCTGTCCGATTTTTACGGCGAAAGCCTGTTCCCGCTGCTGGTGGAAAGGCTGAATATCTTCACTGACCCGCAGCGGCCGCTGGCAACGAAAGAGGGCATCTACGAGATTGGCAGCCCCGGTGATAGTTCCCCCATACTGGTCACGACTAACTTCTCGCTCACCTACTTCCTGATCTCCGGATACCTGGAAACCAGCCGTGTCCCCAGCTGGCTGCTGGTGAAGGACACGGAGGGACTTTCGGTGATGACCGCCTGGGCCGCCGGCAAGTTCAGCGCCGATATCATCGGCCCTTTTGTGAAAAAGAGTGGCATTGAGGAAAAAGTAAAGCACCACAAACTGATTATTCCTGGATATGCCGCGGTGGAAAGTGGTGGCCTGGAGGAAGAACTGCCCGGCTGGGAGATACTGGTCGGGCCAAGAGAAGGCGCCCATATTCCGGCCTTCGTGAAGGCATGGACTCCATAAGGAGGTAAGGATGATACTCATTGGTGAAAACATCAATATGATGTCCCAGACCATTGGTCCGGCGCTTAAGGATAGAAACCCCAAGCCAATCCAGAACCTCGCCAAAGCTGAAACCGAGGCCGGGGTGGATTACCTTGACCTCAACATCGGACCGGCGAGGAAGACCGGCGAAGAGCTCATGCCCTGGGTGGTCAATACGGTGCAGGAAGTCACTGACAAACCGCTGTCTCTGGACACGACCAACCTGCTGGCCATGGAAGCTGGCCTCAAGACGGCCAAGAAAACCCCGCTCATCAATTCCGTCTCCCTGCAACCGGACCGTATAGGGCCCGGCCTTGAGATCGCCAAAAAATACGATGCTGATGTAATTTCCCTGCTCTGGGGTGCCGAAGGTATGCCACGCGATGCCAACGAGCGCGCCATGAACGCCGTCGATTTCGTTTACAAGGCCAATGAACTGGGCATCGCCAATGAAAAGCTCTGGATTGACCCGATTGCCAGCCCGGTGTCCGTGGAAATAAACCAGGTGAAGGCACTCGTTGAGTTTATGGCCATGCTTGGCGAAATTGCTCCCGGCTGCAAATCAGTGGTTGGCTTATCCAATGTATCAAATGGCACCCCTGCCGACCTCCGGCCGTGGCTGAACCGGACCTACCTCATGATGCTGATGAAACACGGCCTGCACTCGGCAATAGTTGATGCCTTTGATACCGACCTGATTCAGATTGTCAGAGGGAAGAGGCCGGAGCTGTTGCAGCTGGTGCACCGCATGATGGACGGCGAGAAGCCGGATTATGGCTCGCTGTCCGACGAGGAAAGAAAGTATGCTAAAACGGTCAGGGTGCTGAACGGTGAATCGCTCTACTCCCACTCCTGGCTTGATATATAAGCACTTAAATTTAAACGATTATCATAGAAGTCGGCGCGCGGAACGAATACGTAACCAGATGAATGAAGGCAAGACTTTGACATCGCCCATCAAGCAGAATGATGGATATGGCTACGGACTGGCTTTTCGGCTCGCCGTGGCCCGGCTGGCGGAAATCAAAGATGTTGAAGAACAGTGCCGCCAGTGTGGCGCCCAATTTTGGAAATCGAAAAATACCATTTCCCTTGACTATCTGAACCAGACGTACCTCATCAAATACCCGGCAGCAGATGTAATCCTCCAGGATAGGGATGAACATGTCACGCTGGTGGACAAAATACTCCTGCTTCACTATGTTACGCAGGCAATGGGCACTCCCCTCTCCGGCCAGCTCATCTCGTTCAAGGAGCTTCCGGAAGGCACCGGCTATTTCCCGACCTTTTACAAGCGGGCCATCAAGCCGCTGGTCACTTTCTTCGGGGATGAACCGGAGCGATTGCTGGCAATGGCAGAACTGGTCGGTGGCCGCCGAGCTGATTTCGGCGACGTTTCCGTGACCATTGATGCACTGAATATGGTGCCGTTGACACTGGTGCTCTGGAAAGGCGACGCTGAATTTCCCCCTGAAGGCACCATCATGTTCGACCGCACCATCACCGATTATCTGCCGACGGAAGACATTATCCTACTCTGCCAGAACACCAGCTGGCGGCTGGTGAAACTGCTCAAATCCAGAGATAGCATCTGAGCCGGGTAAGGTGTAACGCAGAATGGCCACGCTGATTATTGACGGACAGAAAATAGAAGCCAGCGATGAGACCACCGTCCTGCAGGCGGCAGCGATGGCGGGCGTTTACATCCCGGCTATCTGCGCCCACCCCCTGCTCACCCCCGATGGCTCCTGCGGGCTGTGCCTGGTGGAAATTGAGGGCACGGAGCGGCCTGTCACCGCCTGCAACACCAGGGTGACCGATGGTATGGTGGTCCTCACGGATACGCCTCAGCTCCAGGAAGGACGGAAGGAAGCCCTTACAAAACTGCTCGCCCATCATCCCTGCGAATGCCTCGTCTGCGAGCGGCGTGACCGCTGCGGGCCGTATGACATCTGCCTGCGCAACGTGGCGGTGACCCAGCGCTGCGTCCTCTGCCCCTATAACGGCCAGTGCGAGCTGCAGAAGATTGTCGACTTCATCGGACTGGAAGGCGAAGAGCTTGCCTGGCAGTATCGTGGTCTGCCCGTTGACCGTGACAACCCTCTTTTTGAGAGGGACTATAACCTGTGCATCAGCTGCTCCCGCTGCGTTAATGCCTGCAAGGAGATACGCGGCATTGAGGCCATCAAGATTGTTGAGCATGACGGCGACCGCTGGCCGGGGCCGTCGGATGATAAATCGCTTGTAACGTCCGGGTGCAAGTACTGCTGCGCCTGCGTGGAGGTCTGCCCCACCGGGGCGCTGATTGACAAGGCGGTCAAATGGCAGCCGGAGATAAATCACGAGGAGTTGACCAACCCCTGCAGCTACGCCTGCCCGGCCCATATTGACGTTCCCCGCTACGTCCGACTCTGCGGTGAGGGGCGTTTTGCCGAGGCGTTGGCGGTCATCAGGGAAAAAGTCCCCTTCCCCGGTGTGCTGGGCAGGGTCTGCATACACCCCTGCGAGCAGGCCTGCCGTCGTGAAGCCCTGAACGAGCCCATCGCCATCAAGTTCCTCAAGTGGGCCGCGGCGGAGCGCGACGACGGACAGTGGCAGCCGCAAGCTAAAAAGTCGCCGCCAAGCGGCAAAAAGGTGGCCGTCATAGGGTCAGGGCCGGCTGGGCTCACCGCCGGTTACTACCTGGCCAAGCAGGGGCACGCCGTCACCGTTTTTGAAGCTCTCCCCGAGCCGGGAGGAATGATGCGTGTCGGCATTCCCGACTATCGCCTGCCGCCGGAAAAACTAAACGCGGAAATCGATATTATCAGGAGGGCAGGCGTTGAAATCAAGCTGAATGCCAGAATAGAGTCCATTGATGACCTATTTGCCCAGGGCTATGATGCCGTCTTCGCCGCGCCCGGGGCACACCAGGGGATGAAGATGGGCGTGGATGGCGAGGAGGCTCAGGGTGTCTTCGACGGCGCCACTTTTCTGAGAGAGATTAACCTGGGCCGCAAGCTAGATACCGGTGCCCGGGTGGCGGTTATCGGTGGGGGGAATGTGGCCATAGATGCGGCACGGATTTCCCTCCGAACTGGCGCCAGGAAAGTCACCATCGTCTACCGTCGCACCAGGGCAGAAATGCCCGCCAGCCCGGAGGAGGTTGAGGCTGCCCTAGAAGAAGGGATTGAAATAATGTTCCTCGCCGCGCCGGTGCGCATTGACCGGACTGGCAAAATATTAAAGCTAACCTGCATCCGCATGGAACTCGGTGAGCCGGACGCCAGCGGGCGACGGCGACCGGTTCCCATAAAGGGCAGCGAGTTCACCACCGACTTTGATTCCATAATCGCCGCCATCGGTCAGACGCCGGATATCCCTGACGGTTTCAATCTCAAACTGGGCCGGGGCAATACCATTCAGGCCAGTTCAGATACCCTGACCACCGGCCTTAAAGGTGTCTGGGCGGGGGGAGATGCTGTCAGCGGCCCGGCCTCAGTGATTGAAGCCATCGCCGCCGGTCGCAAGGCAGCCTCTGCCATTGATAAATACCTCGGCGGCACGGGGGACATCAGCGAAGCCCTGGCACCGCCGAGTGAGTTCAGCCCCTGCGTGGGCAAAGACGACGGTTTCTTCGAATGGTCCCGGGCGGCCATGCCGACGCTACCTGTAGAGAAGAGAATCAGCAACTTTAAGGAAGTCGAACTCGGCCTCAGCGCTGAGGCAGCAAGCAAAGAAGGCCGGCGCTGTTTGCAATGCGCCGTGAGATGCATAATCACCCCACCGCCTCTGCCACCCGGGCCGGGTAAAAATAAATTCAAGCTCAGGAAAAATGCTGCGATCAGATGACATCTGAAATCAGGATAACCATCGATGGCAGAGAGGTCAGAACGACCAGCGGCACTCTTCTGCTTGACGCAGCCCTGACGGCAGGGATATATATCCCCAATCTGTGCCACGACCCTGACCTCGAGCCAACCGGCGATTGCCGCCTCTGCGTGGTGGAGATTGACGGCGTGCCGGAGCTGCCTACCGCCTGTACCACGCACGTTACGGAAGGAATGGTGGTGCGCACCGATACCCCGCCATTAAAAGAAGCCCGCTGCGCCGCGCTGGAACCCATCCTCGCCGACCATCCCAGCGAATGCCTCATCTGCGACCGCAAGGAGCGCTGCCAGCCCTATGATATCTGCCTGCGCAACGTCTCCGTAACCGACCGCTGCGTGCTCTGCCCCAAGAACCGTCAGTGTGAATTACAGAAAGTGGTCGACTTTCTGGGCATAACCGAGCTGCCAGTTCGCCCCAAGACCAGGTCACGGCCCGTGGACTACAGCAACCCCTTTTTCAAAATCGACCGCAACTACTGCATCCTCTGCCGCAAATGCGTGCGCACGTGCAATGAAGTAACCGTGGTGGGCGCTATTGAGATTAAAAGCCAAGGAGACCGCGAGCAGGTCAGCCCGGTGGGCAGTGCCTCCCTGTTTGAGTCCGCCTGCCGGTCCTGCGGCGAATGCATGGTGCGCTGCCCGGTGGGCGCTCTGATGCCCAAACCACTCCTCCAAACAGACAACGAAGTGAAGACCACCTGCCCCTACTGCGGCGTCGGCTGCCAGATGTACCTCGGGGTGAAGGACGGCCATGTTATCAGCGCCCGTGGAGACAGGGATAATGAGGTCAATCGCGGCCAGCTCTGCGTCAAGGGACGCTTTGGCGCCACCGAGTTTGTCCACCACGCCGACCGCCTGAACAATCCTCTGGTCAGACAAAATGGAGAATTCGATGAAGTCACCTGGGATGAGGCGCTCGACCAAGTGGCGGCAGGACTGGCCAGATACAAGCCACAAGAGGTCGCCGTCATCTCCTCGGCCAAATGCACCAACGAGGAGAACTATCTCCTCCAGAAGCTCGGCCGGGCGGTCATTGGCACCCATAATATAGACCACTGTGCCCGCCTCTGACATTCCCCCACGGTGGCCGGTCTGGTCACCAGTTTCGGGAGCGGGGCGATGACCAACTCCATCAGTGATATAAAAGACGCCTCCGGCTTTCTCGCCATCGGCAGCAATACCACCGAAGCCCACCCGGTCATCGGCTTTGAAATCAAGCGCGCGGTTCGGCGGGGCGCCAAACTCATCGTGGCCAACCCCAGGGAGATAGAGCTGGTCAGACACGCTGATATCTACTTACGGCACCGCCCCGGCAGCGACGTTGCCCTGCTCATGGGCATGTGCCGAGTTATCGTCGATGAAGGCCTGCTGGATGCAGATTTCATCCGCGAGCGCTGTGAAAACCTGGATGCCTTCAAGGAATCGCTGTCGAATTTCGACCTGGATACTGTTGAGAAAATCAGCGGCGTGCCGAAAGACAGGATAGTCCAGGCGGCCAGGATGTACGCCACCAGCAAGCCCGCGGCCATCTTTTACGCCATGGGCATCACCCAGCACTCGCACGGGACGGATAACGTAATGGCCGTCGCCAATCTGTCAATGCTCACCGGCAATATAGGCAAGCCGGGGAGCGGGGTCAATCCGCTGCGTGGTCAGAACAACGTTCAGGGCGCCTGCGATATGGGCGCGCTGCCCAATGTCTACCCCGGCTACCAGGCGGTGGCCAACGAGTCGGTTAAGGAGAAATTTGAGGCGGGCTGGTCCTGCGCTCTGCCCCAGACCAAAGCCGGACTCACCGTCACCGAGATGCTCGAGGCCGCCTACAATGGCCAGATTAAAGCGATGTACATCATGGGTGAGAACCCAGTGCTGACCGACCCTGACGCCAGACATGCCGTTGAAGCGCTGCAGCGGCTGGAACTGCTCATCGTACAGGACTGTTTCCTCACCGAAACCGCCCGGCTGGCACATGTTGTCCTGCCTTCAACCACTTTCGCCGAGAAAGATGGCACGTTTACCAACACGGAGCGAAGAGTGCAGCGGGTGAGAAAGGCGATTGCACCGGTGGGCAACAGCCAGCAGGACTGGTGGATAATCGGGCAGGTCGGCCAACGAATGGGCAGCGGCGGCTTCGATTTCACTGACCCCTCTCAGATTATGGATGAAATCGCCCGGCTTACACCGAGCTACGGAGGCATCTCCTATCGTCGACTGGAAAAAGGCGGTCTGCAGTGGCCCTGCCCCACCGAGGAGCACCCGGGAACGTCCATACTGCACACCGAGACATTCACACGCGGCAAAGGGTACTTCGTTCCGCTGGAATACAGGCCATCCGTGGAAGCGCCCGATGAAGACTACCCGCTGGTGCTCACTACGGGGCGCAGCCTGTTTCACTACCATAGCGGCACCATGAGCCGAAAAGTCAAAGGCCTTAACGCATTTCACAGCGAAGAGCTTGTGGAAATAAACCCGCAGGACGCTTCCGCGCTCGGCGTTTCTGAAGGAGATGCGGTGGTGGTGGTCTCCCGGCGTGGTCAAGTCCCGGCCCGGGTTAAAATTACCGGGGTTTCCCCGGTTGGTGTCGTGTTCATGACCTTCCACTTCGCCGAGAGTCCCACCAACCAGCTGACCATACCGGCACTGGACCCTGTGGCCAAAATACCGGAGTTCAAGGTCTGCGCTGTCAGAATTGAGAAGGCAGCAGCCGTCGCCGCCAGATAAAGCGGCCGCTCTCAGGACAGGCCCGCCAGCGAGAATTAATTTACCCTTTCATGGTATGATATTCATACAACTAAAAACCGCCGGGACACGTTCTTTTCCCACGGAAAGGAAAGCGCCATCAATAGAAAATTTAGCTTGCGTGGCCTATTCAGCGGTTTACTGCCACTGTTTGTATTAGCCCATCTATCACATCATCTGGTGACCGCCCTGCCGGGACCACTCCTGCCCTATATTCGCGACGAATTTGCTCTTGATTACACCCGCCTTGGCTTCATCATGTCAGCGTTTGGTGTTATTTACGGCGTCTGCCAGCTACCCGGGGGGTGGTTGGCCGACCGCATCGGATCGCGCATTCTACTCACCCTTGGCATTGTGGGCGTGTCAATAACAGGCCTATTGGCTGGTATGTCGCCTAACTATCTGGTTCTGATTGCCAGCCTAGTGCTGATGGGCATACTTGGTGGCGGTTATCACCCCGCCGCCACCACCATGATATCAGTCACTGTGGCGCCAAAAAGACGCGCCGCGGCACTCGGCTATCACATGATTGGCGGCAGCGCCAGCTACTTTCTGGCGCCACTCATCGCCGCCAGCATTGCCGCCGCCTGGGGCTGGCGCGGTCCTTTTCTCGTGCTGGCAAGCCTCGGCATCATCTTTGGTATTGTGCTTAATATCATATTGGGCAAGCGCATGTCACATCAGGAAGCAATGGCGCGGGAAACGGTCACCGTCGCTGAGGCCCCCGCAGCCCCCGTCAACCTGCGGCGCGTGATAACCGTAATTGTCATGAGCTCATTCACCCAGGCAATGACCATATCAATCATTTCCTTCATTCCGGTCTTCCTGGTAGATACTTTCAGCACGAGCAAGGAGGTGGCCGCCGCTTCAATATCACTGGTGTACTTTATGGGGCTCTGGGCGGGACCGCTCGGCGGCTATGTCTCGGACCGCCTTGGCCGGATAACTACAATCGCCGCCATGGGTGTTATGGCCAGCGCTATGGTTTACCTGCTCAACATCGCACCCTACGGATTTGGTACCGGTGCCGTGCTGGTTATTGCCGGCATCGCCCTGTACTTTAATACCACTGTGGCACAGGCATACATCGTCGACCAGACGCCGGCAAAACGTCGCTCCACGGTGCTCGGCTTCTACTTCTTCGGCAATATGGAAGGTACCGGTATACTGACGCCCATACTGGGCTACCTTATCGACCATTTCGGTTTCCACACGACTTTCACGTACAGTAGCGCGGCCATAATGGTTACGGTTGTTATCTGCTCCGCTATCCTGTGGCTGGGCCGAAGATAACCGGTCTGAGTTATGCTGGCGTGCGGAACGCGGTTAATTAAATCACCTTTGCTGGCTCTTCTTCAATTCTGCCAACCTGGCGACAAAGTCCTGCCTGGGCGGGGAGAAGACATCAATAACAAAAGCTCCCTTGTCGGTAAAATAAGCTCCGTGTTCCGTATTTGACGGCAAAACGATGACATCGTCCTTCTCAACACGATATTGTTTGCCCTCAATTATAAAATCAACGGCACCATCCATGACCACTAACATTTGTTCATTTTCATGACGATGAGGGGGAAGCTGGGCATTTGGCTCTGCGCTGGCAAGGCTGATGGTTATCTTATCATGAGATATAATGCGAGCGGTAATACCAGGGGCCAGCTCTATAGCGGGAACTTCGGGGTAGCGAGTAACGTACTTGCTGTATTCTTCCTGACTGGCATAAGGTTCTTTCTTTTCCATTGATATCCTCCTTTGATATTAGCTTAAGCATCGTCAGCTTACGATATTCGCGGACATTACGAGGGGAAATCCCTGTAAATAGCCCCATTATAATAGCACACACTTACCTGTCAATACATTCTTTTGCCCCCCTGTTTAACACTTTCCCGAGTGAAGCTTACCCATAAGTACTTGCGCCAAAGGTACTAATACCATTAAGTCTCCCCTGTTGATTTGTTGACTTGCAATATGTATTATGTAAACATAATTTAAAAAATATACAATACATCAATAAACGCGGGAGGTGGGGTAGTCACCGACGGCACAAACCACTTTAGCGCCGCGATACCCTTTAAGGATTAGGCATGCGGAAAAAGGCGCTCAATGTAATCATCCTTCTCGTTATCACACTGGTCTCCGGGTACTTTCTGGTCTGCCCCGCCGACCAGTCAGAAATGGTGGCGCGGGCACAGTCTGGTCCTGACCTAACGGTCCAGGTGATAACCAGTTCGCCGGAAACACCAGCCATCGGAGACGAAGTAACCTTTACCGTGACCATCAGCAACTTGGGCGCCGTCACCTCAGGTTCCTTCTACGTGGCTTATTACATAGACGATGTTTATCTCACCAATGACTACGTGACGCCAATCGGGCCCGGCGCCAGTGCTGAACGCACGTTTACCTGGACTGCCGAAGCCGGCGTACACGCCGTAAAAGCCGTGGCCGATTACAGACAGCAGGTGAGCGAAAGCAATGAGGGTAACAACACTAAAACCTACACGTTTGCAACTCTGGGCCCGGACTTAATACTCGACTCTATAACCTGGTCGCCATTGGAGCCTTCTGTGGGCAGTACTGTTATCTTCACCGTGACGATTAGAAACCTGGGTGCGCTGGTCGCCAATCCGTGTCGTGTTCATTTTTATATCGATGGCATTTCACGGGGCTACAAAGATGTCAGCAGAATATATGCCGGCGAGACAGTGACGAGAACCTTTTCCTGGTTCACCAAGGCCGGTACGCATGATGTCAAGGCCATCATTGATAAAGTCAACGCTGTACCGGAAATGGATGAAAATAACAATGAAAAGACGGCGCTTTTCGCCACTCTCCTTCCCGATCTTATCATAGATGATATCAATTGGGTCCCTGCGGAACCCTCGATAGGCGATAATGTGAGCTTCATCGTAACCGTTGCCAATCAGGGCAGCGGCGTGGCCGGCAACTCCACCGTCCATTTTTTTGTTAATGATAACTACCTGGCTTCGGAACCAACGAGTGAACTTGCCCCCAGTGCTACTGAAAACCTGACCTTTTCCTGGGTCGTTGGATACGCTCCGCGCAGTATCACAGCTTTGGTTGCCACGGGCGGCATAGTTATCGAAAGTGATGAGACCAACAATGAAAAAACTTGTATCCTCTCACCACTGCTTTCCGATCTCACTATTCAGGAGGTAACCTGGTTGCCCGACAATCCAGACATAGGCGAGAACGTTACTTTTACCGTACCTATATTAAACCAGGGAAGCGGCAACTCTATCACCTCCAGAGTCGATTTTCTCGTTGACAATGAAATCCTTGACTACCGCTGGCTGGGGCCGATAGATGCCGGCGAGGCTGAAACGGTATACTTTGTCTGGATAGTCAAAGGTGGTGTGCATAAGATACGGGCGATTGCTGACCCGCAGCGTAAAGTGCCCGAAAGCGACGAAACAAATAACACCAAAACTATCACCTTCCCAGCTCTGCCCCCTGACCTCGTCATTGAGCAAATAACCTGGACACCGCCGGAGCCAGCTATCGGTGATACGGTGACATTTACCGTTACGGTTAAAAATCAGGGAGAGGCCAATTCCGGTTATGCCTATATTGCCTATTATATCGATAATGTCCAGCTGACTTCAGGACGAGTAAATCCGATATCACATAACGCAACCGATAATCAGACCTTCACCTGGATGCTTACCACCGGTGAACATGTCATCAAAGCCTTTGCTGACTTCACCGATATAGTTGACGAGAGCGATGAGACCAATAATGAAGGTTCAACCACCCTGGCTCCCACCGGCCCCGACCTTATAATCGAAAGTATAGACTGGTCACGTAACGACCCTCAGGTGGGAGAAATGGTCAACTTTTCCGCGACCGTGAAAAATAACGGAGGCGTTATGTCCAGCGCTTCAATTGTCCACCTGTACGTTGACGGCAGCTCAAGAGGTTATCAGGACATTCCCAAGCTGGCGCCAGGCGCAAAAGCAACCAGAACCTTTGATTGGAAGTTTGTGCCGGGTCTGCATGATATCCGGGCCGTTACCGATGATACGAACTTGGTGGTCGAAAGCAATGAGCAAAATAACGAAATGCTGATTACCTACCCCATTCCTGACCTTACCCTTGACGCCTTAACCTGGAGCCCCACTGAACCGGCAATAGGAGAAAAGGTGACCCTGACATCACATGTCCAGAATATTGGCAGCCTCAGGTCAGAGGCTTTCCAGTTATACTTTTACATTGACGATGATGTTGCAGACCACCGGGAGATTCCGCCGCTTGACGCTGGCACACGCGTGACGGAGATATTTGAATGGGAGGCTATCTTTGGTTCTCATGTCTTGACCGTATTGGCTGATGGCGCCAATGCCATCAGCGAGGGGGCGGAAAATAACAATGCAGAAACGGCTAACTTTTCCATTCCTGCTCCTGACCTGATAATTGAGTCCATCGCCTGGCTCACCGGGGAGTCTCCCACCGGTGACAATGTGACTTTTACGGTTATTATCAGAAACCAGGGCGATGCCCAAGCTGGGTATGCCTACGTGAATTACTACGTAGATGGTGAGTACCTCGCCTCAGAGCAGATCAAGGCATTGAAACCCGACGCTAAAACCGAAACGCTTTTCAGCACCTTGATGTCTCAGACCGGGCTGCACACCATAAGCGTGGTCATCGATGAAGGCAACAAGATTCCGGAGAGCGATGAAGCCAATAATGAAAAGGCGGTGACCATCTCCACCGAAAGCGTCACCCCGCCAGCTCAACAAGCTGAAGAACCAAAACCACAGCCAGTAAGTCCGACCCAGATTCCGCAGACATCCCCAAAAGACGACAACAAAGTGATAATCTTCTTCGCTGTCGTTATCTTGTTCTTTACCGCCGCCCTGGTTTTATCGGTGTACCGGGAGTTCCGAAAAAGGAATGAATAACCCCCCTTACAGGGCTGATTCAAGCGACTTTTCTATCTTTGACGACCTGGTTCAGCGCCGATGACGCGGCGCCCCGGATAAAGCCTTCATCGCTGCTCAAGCCAATAAACTGGAATCCCTGGGCAATGCGCTCATTGGCCGCTTCAGCACTGCCAACATGGATCCCCCCAGCAACTCCGTACTTCTTCCCTGCCGCCAGCGTCTTACTCACCGCCTCCACATGCCGTGGGTCTGTCTGGTCGAGGCCCGGTTTCAGCCCCATTGATATAGCGAGGTCGGTCGGCCCGATAAAGAAAGCGTCAACACCCTCAACGGATAGGATTTCATCAACGCGATTCACCGCATCAATATGTTCTATCTGCACGATTAAAGCAATCTCCTCATTGGCATGTTCAAAGTAATCCGCCCCGCCATATAGACGCGCCCGCGGCCCGCCATAGCTCCGAATGCCAAGAGGTGGATAACGGGCGGCCTGCACGGCCTGCACCGCCTCCTCACGACTGTTCACCATAGGTATCACCAAGCCGTAAGCACCAGCGTCCAGAGCACGCTTTATCAGCGCCGGGTCGTTCCAGGGTACCCTGACCATCGGTACCGCACTGGTATATGATACTGCCTGTATAATGGACTGCGTTGTGCTAATATCAATAGAACCATGCTCGGTGTCAACCACTACCCAGTCATAGCCCATATTGGCAATGATTTCCGCGGTGATGGGGCTGCCAAGCACCGTCCAGACACCGACGGCGGCTTTTCCCTCACGCCAGAGTTCCTTCACGCGGTTCTTTTTCAATTTGTTCTCCTTCCTTGCTTCAGCTTTTGACCTGCTCCAGGAACCGCTTCAGTTTGGACTGGAATTTCGGCTGGTCCCAGACCTCCCGGTTCACAATGCCATCTGGCTTTTCCCCGTTCATAAGCTGTGTGATTTGCTTGGCAATGATTTCCCATACTGCATTGAGAAATTCGCTGGTGAAAGCCATAGCATGGGCGGTAACAATGACGTTGTCCAGTTTTAACAGGGGGTTATCGGGCGGCGTTGGTTCCTGGTCAAAGGTATCAAGCGCCGCCCCCTGTATCCACCTCTCCCGCAGAGCCTTAACGAGCACAGGTTCATCGATAATCGGCCCGCGGGCGGTATTTATCAGAAAGGCGGTCGGCTTCATCTTTTTCAGCTCTTTCTCCCCGACTAAATGACGGGTCTTCTCGCTCAGTGGACAGCTGATGTTCAGGAAATCAGATTCGGAGAGCACGGTATCCATATCCACCAGCTTCACGCCAACATCGTCCACATCTTTCTGTTTCAGGAAGGGGTCGTAGGCGATATGCCTCATGCCGAAAGGCTTGGCTAGTTTGAACATCTCATGTCCTATATTACCCACCCCCAGCGACCCCAGTGTCTTGCCAATCAGACCGTAGCCGTGGTGTTTGGACACCTCGCCCCACCGCCCCTCACTGGTGAGCTGGTGTTTGAGCAGGAGGCGGGTGCTGAGGGCGAGTATAAACGCGATGATGGCCACCGCGACTGGTCGGCGCACCGCTGCCGGTGTAATGCATAAAAGTATCCCGGCTTCGGTCAGCGCCGGAACATCAACCCGGTCATAGCCAACGCCGTTGCGGTGAAGGGAAAGAAGCCGGTCATTGCCAACGAAGCTGCGCTCCGTCCATCTGGAGAAGGTACGGGTAACCACAATATCATAATTTTCTATCTGATGGGGGGCAACTTCGGGCAGCATCTCAGCAAAGACCTCACGTTCAATACCCGGCAACTTTTCCAGAGACCTGAATCCCGGGCAATCCAGAATGAAATTACCGTCCTTGTCGTAGTAATCTTTGGTGAAGCCTACCTTGGCTTTACGTCCCATGCCTGTTTCCTCCTTAACTGCTGAATTATGGATGGTGAAAATGCGCTCGCTCTGGACAACGATTAGATGAAGCGCATTTACCACATTTTCAACTCTCGCTCCATATTTGTCAAATGCACCACCGGCATCAATCCCAGGCCTGTTTTGTCCTGTGATATTGAAATATTGTAATATTGAATGAAGCGCTGGTTACAGATTGTGCAAAATTCTTAATCAGCAAATGGACAGCCGAGGGCCAGCGTGCTTGCTGCTCACCATACTGCACTGAGACAACATATTAGAAGGAGGTATCTGCGTGTTTAAATCAGTCAATCTTTTACGGCTGAGTCACGGTCAGGAAATCTTGAGTGAACTTTCCAGATACTGCCAAAAGAAGGGTATAACTTCGGCAATCATTCTCGGCATCATCGGCTCCCTGGAAAAGGTCAAATTCGGCACCGCTCCCAAGGATGGAAAGTGGGGCTGGGACTTTGACGAGTACGAAGGCCACTTATCTATTCTCGCGGCTCAAGGCTCCCTTTCGGTACATGAGGGTGAAAAAATCTTCCACATTCACATGTGCGCCATTGACCCGTTGAAACCGGGCCAGTTAATAGGTGGGCATGTTGAAGAAGCCATCACCTGGGCAACGGTTGAAATCTATATCGGTGAACTCAGCTATCAGCTTGAGCGCGACGTGGACCCGGAATCCGGCCTGTCGGCGCTGCGGACCACCTAACCACAGGTGAACTCTGGTATTTGAAATACTTGACAAATTATGTGTACTTCCTATATTATGGCGTATCAGATGCGCACCAATACACAAGAATTGATAGTCGCGCTATATATTTTCCACACTTCATGGGTTATGCCCAGTAGTATATGAAAGGGGGTGGCCGCTTTCAGAAAGTACCGTTGCTTAACGGCTATATTTAAATAAGGAGGATGAATTGAGCAAAAGATTAGTATTTGTAATAGTATTAGCGGTGATACTGGTGAGCAGTCTGGCTGCTGCCTGCGCCAAACCTGCTCCCGCTCCTGCACCGGCTCCGGCTCCAGCTCCCGCACCAGCACCAGCACAGCCCGTTGAAGTGGTCAAGTGGATTTACCAGGATGATAACCCTACCACCACTTCCACCTACATGTCCCTAGCCAGGGTCAGCAAGGCGATTGAGGCCGCCAGCGGCGGACGCTTCATTATCCAAGCCAATGAGGGCGGCGCCATAGTCCCCGCTGACACCGAGATTGAGGGCGTCCAGAGGGGGATGCTTGATGGCGCTTCTAATGGCCCCATCCTCTGGGTCGGTGACTTACCATCCTCACCACCGTTCTCCACCACCGTGGGCGGTCCCACCGCGATGATGTACCAGATGTGGTACCTGTGGGGCGAGGGCCTGACCCTGATGAAGGAGATGTTCGACAACGGCGGCTTTCAGAATGTCAGGCCGATAGCTACCCTCTGCCGCGAGCCGGAGACCTTCCTCTACACTACGTTCCCGGTTTCGGGCCCTGAAGACCTGTCCGGCAAGAAGATGAGACTTCTCGGTGACGAGGCGGAGATTTTCGGCCCGCTGGGCGTGGCCGCAGTCTCCACCCCCAGCCCTGAAATCTACGAGTCCATACAGCGCGGCGTCATTGACGGCTTCCAGCACTCCAGCCTCGCTGTTGACATACCCATGGGCTTCCAGGAGGTCGTGGACTATGCCTACGTTTCCCCGGTTCGCCAGCCTACCGACATGTACATCTACATCGTCAACGAGCAGTCATGGGCTGACCTGCCCAACGACCTGAAGTGGATATTCACCGAACTGGTCTGGGCCGAGGGCACGCGGCACTACGCGGAGTGGACCTACAAGAACACCACCGCCACTCAGGAATGGGTTGCTGCTGGCGTACAGGTTGAGCCGTGTCCCAAGTCACTTGAGGACGTTATAGTAGCTAACTCCAACGCCTTCTATGCCAAGCGGCAGGCTGAAGACCCGTTTTACGACAAGCTCATCAAATCCCTCTTCAACTGGCGCGATGCTTATGCGAAGACCTATCCGCGCCTGTAATTTCTAGAGCTAGTTCCCCGCCCCGGAGCCATCTTCGGGGCGGGGAAGTTTAACAACTAGAAAAGAAGAAGCATGAAGAAATTTTTACATACCGTTGACGCCACCAGCGAGTGGACGGCAAAAACGGGGCGGTGGTTCATCGTAGCATTGGTGGTGCTGGTTACTCTCGAAGTTACGCTGCGGTACGCTTTCACCAGGCCGACTCTCTGGGGGTATGAACTGCATGTCATGCTCGCCGCCAGTTCTTACATCCTAGCCTTTGCCTATACACATCAGCAAAGGGCCCATGTCAGGGTCGATATGATATACGCACACCTCCCGCCGAGAGGGCGGGCCCTTATTGATGTCCTGGGTACTTTGCTCCTCTTTTTCCCTTTTATCTTTATGCTCTGCTTCGTTGGCTGGAGCTGGATGTTTGACGCCTGGGTAACGGGTGAGAAGATGCCCATCACCGGCTGGTACCCACCGGCTGCGCCACTGAGAACAGTGATACTCTATGGACTCTGTTTGTTTGCCTTTCAGGGCATAGCCCACTTTATTAGGGATGCATATCTGCTGGTAAGGGGTAAGCCTTATGATTGATTTAAGTCCGGAAATGGTAACCGCCATCATGATGGGCGGTGTTTTCATCGGTGTCTTAACTGGTTTTCCCCTTGGTTTTATTGTCGGAGCTATAGCTTTATTTGTCGGTATTTCCATTTTCGGTGGCCTGGTACAGGTAGCCGACATCATTTATACCAATATCTACGGCATTATCACCAACTACGTCATCATCGCAGTGCCGCTGTTTGTTTTCATGGGGGTAATGCTGGAGCGCTCCGGGATAGCTGAGCGTCTCTATGACGCCCTTTACCTGTGGCTCGGCGGCTTCAGAGGCGGTTTGGCCATCGTCACCGTGCTCATGGGCACCATCATCGCCGCTACCGTGGGCATCATTGCCGCCTCCATCACCATGCTGGCACTGGCCGTTCTGCCGTCAATGCTGAAGCGCGGCTACAGTAAACCTCTGGCCAGTGGCGCCGTAACCGCCGGCGGCTGCCTGGGAATACTCATCCCGCCAAGCATTATGCTCGTACTTTACGGCCCGATGGCCGGCATCTCCGTGGGCCAGCTCTTCTTCGGGGCCTTTTTACCCGGCTTCACCCTGTCTGCCCTGTATATTATCTACATCGCTATCCGGAGTTATCTCCAGCCGCATATCGCACCGGCCGTGCCTGTTGAAGACAGGAAGGTGCCTTTCCTGAAAAAAACCACCATGCTGCTGACCTCCATTTTGCCGGTCGCCATTCTTATACTGTCGGTGCTGGGGGTTATCTTTCTCGGCATAGCACCACCCACTGAGGCGGCTGGCGTTGGCGCCTTCATGGCTACCATGTTGACCATCGCCTATCGACGCTTCAGTTTGACAACCCTGAAAGAAGCGGCTCTTATTACGATGCGGGCCTGCGGCTTCATTTTCGTTATCGTTACCATGGCGGTCGCCTTCAGCGCAGTATTTCTCGGCGGCGGCGGCCGCGAGGTTATGTCCGATATCATCTTGAGCGCGCCCGGCGGCAAGTGGGGTGTCTTCGCCATCATCATGTTCATCATCTTCATCCAGGGGATGTTTATTGAATGGATTGCCATCGTCTACATCATGGTGCCAATCATCACCCCCATTGCCCAGGCTGCAGGTTTCGGCCTTCTCTGGTTCTCCATCATGGTCTGCGTGAACCTGCAGATGGCCTTCATGACCCCGCCCTTTGCCTCCGGAATATTCATCTGCCGCGGTGCCGCTGACCCGAAGCTCGGCATCACCATGGGAGACATCATCAGAGGCGTACTGCCACACGTGGCCCTGATTATCGTCGGGCTCATCATTTTCACAATCTTTCCACAGATTATCACCTGGTTACCCAGCCAGATGATACGCTAGTAACCAGTATAAGATAGCTAGTTTAGATACCGGGAGGCAGGATTTATGACGCATGAAGTTCATAAAGTGGTGAAGGAGACCGGTGGATTTCGCATTATCATTGCCGATTCAGCGACCTCAGTTACAGAGGGTAATAAAAATGACATCGTCGTTGACGGCTCACACTGCGGTGCCAATATCGCTCCCGACTATATATTGCCAAGCGGTGCCCGCGGGATGATCGGCAATGATGCTGGCATTGGCCTGGAGAATGCCGGGATAGCCAGCCTGAAAACCCTTGAAAAGCACGGCATTCCCGGTGCCGCCGTGGCCGCCATGTCTGCTGAAATCGGCATTGGCCAGTCAACCTACAATGACGGCGTCATTTCGACAGTAAACGAAGTGGCCAAAAAAATGGGCGTTGCGGTGGGTATGACCGCCAAGGAAGCAGCCGATAAAATGCTGGCAGGCATATTAAAGCAACAGGGATAACAACACGGAACGAGGGGAGGTAACCATTGGCTGGTGATATAACTGTAATAAAGAAATCTGGAAACCGCAAAATCGTTGTCGCTGATTCTGCGGCCGGCATGGACGAAAGAAGCAAGGGCGATGTTTTTGTCGACGGTTCCCATTGCGGTATAAACGTTGGCGAAATGACCATCAACGCTGGAATGGGCGCCATGATTGGCAATGATGCCGGGATGGGCAAGAATAACGGCGGTATCGCCGCCCTCAAAATGTGCGATGAACACGGCATTCCCGCGGCCGCTGTGGCGGCGATGTCGGCCAAGATTGGCTCCGGTATGAGCACGTATGAGCAGGGTAAAATATCCGTAGCCAATGAAACCGCCAAAAAGATGGGTGTCAACGCCGGCATGTCCGCCAAGGAAGCAGCCGATAAAATGCTGGCAGCGCTGTCCAAGAGCTAAAACAGGTATTATGGCGGTACTGGTTAGCTGGTCGTGTTTCCTGGAATACGGTATAATAGACGATGATGCCCTCTGGTATAGCTGAATCAACTGACCGATTATTTAAAAACGTCATCATCCCGCATATCAGGATATACAGAACAGGCACATAGTTCCCCTGTAATGAACTCAAAGGAGGAATTTACGGGGGAATTTCTTATGGGCAATAGACTTGAAATAACTGAAGGTGAATATCAGAGAGAGGGATAAAACAATATGAAAGCACTGGCGAAAACAAGTGAAGCGATTGGATACGAGTACAAGGACGTTGATATGCCCAAAATCGGCCCCAAAGATGTCCTGGTAAAGATCATGGGCACTACAATCTGTGGCAGCGATATCCACGCCTACCATTCGTCACCCAATATCATGAAAATGATGCAATTGCCCATTGTTACCGGTCATGAAACGTGCGGCGAGGTGGTGGAAGTGGGCGGATGCGTGACCAACCTCAAGAAGGGCGACTGGATTTCCCCGGAGCCGCACATTTTCTGCGGGGAATGTTACTACTGCCATAACGATGCTGCACTCAACTGTCTGAACATGGGCCTCCTCGGCCACACGCTTGACGGCGCCTTTGCCGAATATATGGCCGTGCCCGCCCAGGTCTGCTGGAAACACCCGCCGGGCACTTCCTACGAACTAGGCGCCATCCACGAGCCGCTCGGCGTAGGGATGCATGGTATCATGTCAGGAGAAATCAACGGTAAAAGCGTGGCTGTTTTTGGCTGCGGACCCATCGGCATGTTCGCCCTAGGCGCTGCCAGAGTATTCGGGGCCACCAAGATGTTTGGCATTGAAGTAGCCCCAAAAAGAGTGGATATGGCACGCAGGCTTTTCCCCGATGCCACCATCATCAACGCTAAAGAGCAGGACCCGGTCAAGACCATTATGGAAGCAACCGGCGGCTTTGGCGTGGATGTGTCCGTTGAACTCAGCGGTAATGCCGAGGCCACCAGGCTGTGCTTTGAGGTACTGAAACGTGAGGGCAGGGTGAGCCTGGTCGGCGTGCCCGCGGGGCCAATTGAATTCAACTTCCACCCCAATATCATACTCAAGGAAGCCAGGGTAAGAGGTGTGTTCGGCCGTGAAGTCTGGCGGACATGGTGGCAGGTTCGCGCTATGCTGGACACGGGCAGGTTTGACCCCATGCCGATAATAACCCACCGCTTCCCGCTGGCTGAATTCGAGCAGGCCTTCAAGCTGGCTGAAAGTGGTGAAGCGGGCAAGGTACTCCTAATCCCTTGACAGGATGTGACCGATACACCATTTAAGAGATAATTACCCCCCCGCCCATCTGAAGAGGAAGAGCTATGGGAGAACGCCTCAAAGATAAAGTAGCCATCATCACCGGGGCTGGTGTCATCGGCCCTGGTATGGGGAACGGCAAGGCCACCGCCATCGTCTTCGCCCGGGAAGGCGCCAAAGTCATGGCCGCTGACATCAACCCAGAGTCTGCCGAAGAAACCAGACGCATCATAGAACAGGAAGGTGGACAATGCATCAGCTTCCAGGCCGATGTTTCCCAGGCTAACGACTGTCAGAAGATGGTCGAGACCTGCATGGATAAGTTCGGTCGTCTGGATATCCTTGATAACAACGTGGCACTTGGCTCGCACGGCGGTCCGGTGGAAATCAGCGAGGAGACCTGGGACAAGGTGATGGCAGTCAACGTGAAGAGTATGTTCCTTACCTGCAAGTACGCCCTGCCCCATATGGAGAAGCAGGGAAACGGTATCATCATCAATGTTTCCTCCATCGCCGCGCTAAGAGCGGAGCCAAAACCCATGCTGGCTTACTCCGTCTCCAAAGCCGGCGTTATCGCCCTGACCCGGGAAGTGGCCATTCAATACGCGGCCAAAGGTATCCGCTGCAACGCCATCCTTCCGGGGCTGATGAAGACGCCGCGGGTAGCACGCTACTATACCGATATGTGGGGTGGAGATATTGAGGAAATGTGGCGGCGGCGGGACGCCATGTCACCCACCGGAAAACAGGGCGAGCCCTGGGATATCGCCTACGCCGCGCTGTTCATCGCCTCTGATGATGCAAAATACATTACCGGAACCACGTTGATTGTTGACGGTGGCCTCACCGGGACGATGAGAACGTGGTCACCGGAAGCTAAATAGTTATTCGTATACTGCAGAACGGGAGAGAAAAGATGGGAGAACGTTTGAAAGACAAGGTAGCTATTATTACCGGCGCTGGCTCGATTCTGGCGGGGACGGGCAACGGCAAGGCCACCGCCATCGTCTTCGCCCGGGAAGGCGCCAAAGTCATGGCTGTTGACTATAAACTTGAGGCTGCTGAGGAAACCAAGCGCATCCTTGAAAAGGAAGGCGGTACCTGCATCGCATTCTACGCCGATGTTTCCAAAGCGAGTGACTGCCAGAAAATGGTTGAGGCCTGCATTGAAAAGTTCGGCCGACTTGATATCCTGCACAATAACGTGGGGATGGGCGGCTATGGCGGGCCGGTGGAGCTGCCGGAGGAGACCTGGGACAAGACCATGGACATCAACCTGAAGAGCATGTATCTCACCTGCAAGTATGCCCTGCCCTACATGGAAAAACAGGGCAGCGGCGTCATCATTAATATATCTTCGCTCAGCGCCATCAGGTGCCAGCCGGCACCGGCGCTCGCCTACTCCGTCTCCAAAGCCGGCGTAATCGCCCTCACCAGTGAAGTGGCCATCCAGTATGCCAGCAAGGGAATACGCTGCAATGCCATTCTGCCCGGTATGATGAAGACGCCGATGGTTGAGTATTACAACCCTGATGCCTATGGCGACGGTAGCGTTGAGCTGATGTGGCAGCGCCGTGATGCCATGTGCCCTACCGGCAAACAGGGCGAATCATGGGACGTGGCCCATGCGGCTCTGTTCCTTGCTTCCGATGACTCCAAATACATTACCGGAACCACCTTACTGGTCGACGCCGGCCTTTCTCAGACTCAGAGGTCATGGTCGCCGGAAAAGAAATAGTCAATAAGACAGGAGGATTACAATGGGAGATAGACTGAAAGGTAAAGTGGCCATCGTTACCGGCGCCGGTTCCGTTCTTCCCGGCTGGGGCAACGGCAAAGCAACAGCTGTCGTCTTCGCTCGGGAAGGTGCCAAAGTCATGGCTGTTGACTATAACCTTGAGGCTGCCGAGGAAACGAAAAGTATCATCGACAAGGAAGGCGGTGAGTGCATTACCTTCCGGGCCGATGTCTCCAAAGCGAGTGACTGCCAGAAGATGGTGGATACCTGCCTCCAGAAGTACGGTCGGATTGACATCGTGCACAATAATGTGGGCATCGGACAGTGGGGCGGCGTTGTTGAGACTGATGAAGGAACCTGGGATAAGGTGATGACAGTCAATGTGAAGAGCATGTTTCTCACCAGCAAATATGTCATCCCCCACATGTTGAAGCAGGGAGGAGGCTCCATTACCAATATCGCTTCCGTGGGCGCCATCCGCTTCACCCTGCCCAACTGTGCCTACGCTACTTCAAAATCGGCGATTATCGCCCTCACCAGGGACATCGCTCTTGAGTATGCCGCCAAAGGCATTCGCTGCAATGTCATCCTGCCGGGGCTGATGAAGACGCCGCAGGCTCAGTACTACAACAAGGATGCCTGGGCAGGAGGTGACATAGAGGAAATGTGGCGCCGCCGTGATGCCATGTGTCCCATGGGCCGGCAGGGCGAAGGCTGGGATACCGCCAGTGCCGCCCTCTTCCTTAACTCCGATGAGGCCAAATACATCACGGGAACCACTCTGATTGTCGACGGCGGTATCTCGCAGACAATCAGGTCCTGGTGATGGGCGGGTGACGTTTTTGACCGCACTGGTGGCTAATTTCACATTTCGGAAACGGGTATTATATAATAATCAGGGCTGATTAAAATGTGCTGGTGCTCAATGAATCAACTCGCTTCATAATCCCCGCTGATTGATCCCAGTTACAGAGAAGGGAGCAACTATGGCTATTCAAAAGGAAAAACTGGTATGGATGTTTCGGACGATGGTCCGCATCAGGCGATTTGAGGAACGTGTTGTCCGTGAGTTTGCCGATGGCAATATCCCCGGCAGTGTCCATGTCTACATCGGTGAGGAGGCGGTGGCCACGGGGTCAATCGCTCACCTGAAAAAAGAGGACTACATTATGAGCACCCATCGCGGGCACGGCCACCTCATCGCCAAGGGCGGTGAACCCAATAAAATGATGGCGGAACTCTTTGCCAAGAAGACCGGCTACTGCCTGGGCAAAGGGGGTTCCATGCACATCGCCGACCTGGACAAAGGCATGCTGGGTGCGGCTGGCATCGTTGGCTCCGGTATTCCCATTGCCACCGGCGCCGGGCTATCCGCCAAGTTGAGAGGTACCGACCAGGTTACCATCTGCTTCTTCGGTGACGGCGCCTCCAATATCGGCCGCTTCCACGAAGGCATAAACCTGGCCTCGGTCTGGTCATTACCGGTCGTCTTCATCTGTGAGAACAACCTCTGGGCGGTTTCCGTGCCCACCAGCACTTCGCTGAATGTTCCCAACGTAGCCGATAGAGCTGCTGGCTACGGGATTCCCGGAGTTGTGGTTGACGGCATGGACGTCCTGGCGGTCTACGAGGCTGCCGGCGAGGCAGTCGCCAGAGCCAGAAACGGGCAGGGCCCGACCCTTATTGAGGCCAAGACATACCGTTTCCGCGGTCACTTTGAGGGCGACTCCGGAACCTATCGCCCAAAGGAGGAGATTGACCAGTGGATGAAGAGAGACCCCATTGACCAGTATCTGAAAAAAATGCTTGAAATGAAGGTGCTGACTAAAAAACAGGCTGGGGATATTGATAAAGAAGCGGTAGCCGAAATGGATGAGGCCATAAAATTTGCTCTGGAAAGCCCCTTCCCGGAACTGGAAGAGACACTGGAAAATGTTTATTCGTAGGAGACTGGCATGAGAGAGATTAATTTCAGACAGGCGATTGGTGAAGCTCTAGACGAAGAAATGGCCAGAGACCCCGCGACCTTCATCATTGGCGAGGACGTGGGGAAAATGGGCGGCCTGATGGGTGAAATCGGTGGCCTGTATCTGAAATACGGCACAGACCGGGTCAGGGACACCCCCCTTTCCGAAGCCGCTATCCTCGGCGCCGCCATCGGTGCCGCCATCACCGGCATGAGGCCGATTGCGCGTATGCGCTTCGCCGACTTTCTGGGGGTGGCCTGGGATGAAATCATGAACCAGATGACCAAGATGAAGTACATGTTCGGCGGTAAGATAAAAATGCCCTTGACCATGGACGCCCTCAGCGGCGCCGGCCGGCGCTCCGCCGCCCAGCATTCCCAGAGCATTGAGGGCATGATGATGAGCATACCGGGGCTGAAAATTGTCCTTCCTTCCAACGCCTATGATGCCAAAGGGCTGCTCAAGACCGCCATCAGAGATGACAACCCGGTGATTTTCTTCGAGCATAAATTCCTGATGTGGGCCGGGCCAAAAAGCGAGGTGCCGGAAGAGGAATACCTCATACCCCTCGGCCAGGCAGATATCAAACGGGAGGGAAGCGATGTTACCGTGGTCGCCACAGCTGCCATGGTAACACGGGCACTGAATGCGGCGGAAACGCTGCAGAAGGAAAAGGGCGTCAGCCTGGAAGTCATAGACCCGCGCACCATCGTACCATTTGATAAAGAGACGGTGCTGAACTCGGTAAAGAAAACGGGACGCCTGGTCGTCTTCACCGAGGAATGTCAGACGGGCAGCTTCGCCGGGCAGGTGGCGGCAATCGTTGCCGACGAAGGATTTGACTACCTTGATGCCCCGATAAAGCGAGTTAACGCACCGGACACGCCGGTACCGTACGGGATTGTCCTGGAAGATTACTGGATTCCCAACGAGGCAAAACTTATCAAGACCATAAACGAGATTCTGTAAATACAGCCCTGATGGCAGTGCCGGCTGGATTTACCGTATCTCGCCGCAGCTGAGTCAAGCACAATGAAAGGGGAAGGAATCGGCAGATGATTGTTGGCACCTTCTCCTTTCGTTTATGGTAGCCGAAATACGGTTTGCGCTTATGGCGCCGTCCGTATAATATATATCTAGCACGTTACAGGAGGTATTCAGACTATGCCCCACGATGAAAAGTTGATTCAGAAACTGGCCGAAAAAGCCAAGATTATCCGCCGGGACGCGGTGGAGATGATTCGCGCCGGTGACTCCGGCTGGATTGGAGGCTCGTTTTCTCAGGCGGACATAATCGCCGCGCTGATGTTCCACCACATGAAGCACGACCCCAAGAACCCAGACCTGGGGAGCCGGGACCGGCTCATCGTTTCCAAAGCCCACTGCTGTGAGACGGTCTATGGCGCCCTCGGCGAGGCAGGCTACTTCTCCAAAGAGCTGTACAAGTCCTACGGCCGGATGGGAGGCACACTGCAGGCGCACACGGAGCGGATTGTGCCGGGCATTGAGTATTCCGGCGGCTCGCTGGGCCAGGGCCTGTCCTTTGCCCTCGGAGAGGCGCTGGCGGCACGCATCGACGCCCCTAAAGATTCTTCCGGTCGCCCCACTCCCCGCTACCGCGTTTACTGCATCATCGGCGACGGGGAAAGCAATGAAGGCCAGATATGGGAGGCGGTCATGTCTGCGCTCCACTACAAGGTGGACAACCTGGTGGCCATCCTTGACCACAACAAGTTCCAGTCCAGCGGCACAGTTGAGGAAAGAATGAACATGATGCCCTGGGTGGACAAGTGGAAAGCCTTCGGCTGGGACACCGTCGAGATTGACGGCCACGATTTTGAAGCCATCCTCACCGCCCTGGAAAATGCGGATAAAGTGAAGGGCAAACCGCACATCATTATCGCCCACACCACAAAGTGCAAGGGCGTGCCCTCCTTTGAGCACAAGAACCTGCACTTCTGCAAGATTTCCGATGAAATGTACGCCGAGGCGATGGAGGCGCTCAAATAGGCGGCTTCGCGCCAATCGCAATAAGACCACAAGGGAGTGAAAGATGAAACGTAATTATGTGCTGGAACCACTCGGTGAAATGAAGGCCATGTACCAGGCTTACCATGAAGAAATGGTGGAAATTGCCCGGAAAAACCGCAAGATTGTGCTACTGTACGGCGATTTCCCCCGCGGCGCCGCCGGCGAACTTTTCCAGAAGGAGCACCCCGACCGTATTTACGATGTGGGCATCGCGGAGGCAAACCTCATCACCACCGCCGCCGGTCTGGCCGGTGGCGGCTACCTGCCGTTCACGCACTGCCACAGCATCTTCGCCGTGGGCCGGGCTTATAACCAGATACGTCAGAATGTGGCCTTTGATAAGCTGAATGTTAAAATCGTGCTCTGCAATTCGGGCATGCTCTGGGCCTTTATGGGCGGCTCGCACCAGATGATTGAGGAAATCGCCGCCATACGCGTCATTCCCAACATGATGCTCGTTTCTCCCGCCGACCCGGTATCAACGAAAAAAGCAACCGCAGCCATTGCCAGGCATGTCGGCCCGCTAGCCCTGCGTCTCTCCGGTTCCCCCGTACCTACCGTTTATGGTGCCGACTTCCCGTTTGCGCTGGGCAAGGCGGTGACGCTTACCGACGGCAGTGATGCCACCATTATTTCCACCGGCATGGTGCTCTCAGATTCATTGGAAGCCGCTGATGCGCTGGCGAAAGAAGGCATCAAGGTACGTCTGCTGGACATGCACACGCTTAAGCCGATTGACGAAGAGGCGATAATCAAGGCTGCCAAAGAGACGGGCACCATCGTCACCGTGGAAGACAGCAGTATTATCGGTGGTCTGGGCGGGGCGGTGGCCGAGGTCGTGGCCGAGAAGAACCCGGTGCCAGTAAAAAGAATTGGCGTCAAGGACCGCTTCGGCCAATCTGGTACTCTGCCGGAACTGAAAGAGGAATATGAAATATCCGCCCGGCACATAGCCCAGGCTGTCAGAGAATCGGTCAGGAAGAAATAATCTGATGTCCCTTCCATCTCGTTAAATAAAGGAGGCGTCATGAAAAAGCTCGGTTTTATCGGCCTGGGCAATATGGGCAAAGGGATGGCTTTGAACCTTGCCAAAGCCGGCTACCCGCTGACCGTGCATGACATACGGCCCGAACCGGTTCGGGAACTGGTGAAAGCCGGCGCCAGAGCGGCCAGTTCTCCACGCGAGGTGGCCGAAAATTCTGAAATCGTCATAACCATGGTGACCTCGTCGCCGCACGTGGAACAGTTAATGTACGGCCCCGATGGCGTCCTCGCCGGGCTAAAAAAAGGCGGCATTATTATTGACATGAGCACCATCGACCCCATTGTAACCCGCAGGGTAGCGGCAGCGGCGGCGGAAAAGGGAATTGATATGCTGGACGCCCCGGTGAGCGGCGCGCCGCCCAAAGCCGCTGACGGCACCCTGTCAATAATGGTGGGAGGTAAGAAAGAGCTCTTTGAGCAGTGTCAACCCATCCTAGAAGTAATGGGGGAGAAAATCATTCACACTGGCGACGTGGGCATGGGCGAGGTGGTCAAGCTGGCCAACAACCTGGCCGCAGCTATCGCTGGCATCGGCGTCTTTGAGGGCTTCCTGTTTGGCGTCAAGCTCGGGGCCGACCCCAAGGTCCTCTATGACGTCATGAGCGCCAGCTCCGGCAACAGCTGGGTGCTGCAGACCAGGGTGCCCTACCCCAACGTTATCCCGCAGAGCCCGGCCAATGAAGACTTTGCCCCCGGCTTTACCGCCGACCTGATGGCCAAAGACCTCGGTCTGATACTTTCCGCCGCCGAGGCCACCAGAATCCCGCTGCTGGCCGGCAGCCTGACCCGGCAGCTGGTTGAGGCAGCCAGAGCCGCCGGCTATGGAGGCAAGGACTGGTCCGTGGTGGCCAAGATAATTCAGCAGCTGGCCGGAGAAGAGACGTAATTCAACCTGCTCTATCAGCTACAGGCTGCAATCAAAGGGGAGAGAAACAATGTCCGTACTCATTACCGGTGGCACCGGCGGTTTTGGCGTGGGTCTGGCGCATGAACTGGTCGCCAGAGGCAAAGATGTAGTGCTCTTTGATATCGCACCACAGGCGCAGCGCCTGGCCGATATCAAGAACAATATTAAGATAGTCCAGGGCGACCTCAAGGTATGGCCCGAGGTGCTGAACGCGGTCAGAGATAACAACGTGGAGGATATTTTTCACCACGGCTCGATGCTGAGCATACCCTCCGACATAAACCCGTGGGCGGCTTTCCAGGTGAACATCATGGGCTCAATGCACGTCCTGGAGGCGGCCCGACTGTTCGGTGTGAAAAAATTTATCTTCGCCAGCACGGATGCCACCTACGGACTCGGCACCGGTGCCGTCATCAACGATGAGACACTGCAGCGACCGATTACCATGTACGGCGCCGGCAAACTGTATGTGGAGCTACTGGGCAGGTTTTACCGTCGCAAGTTCGGCTTGGACTTCCGCGCCGTTCGCTACTGCATGGTTATGCGCCCCGGCGTTAAAGTGCGTGCCCTGCCCGTGTTCATGCTCTGGATGGTGGAGAACGCCGCCCTGGGCCGACCTTTTGCATGTTTTGCTGCCGAGGATGTCGCAGTACCGCTCCTTTATCACAAGGATGCTGTCCGCGCCACCATGCAGCTCTATGACGCCCCCGAAAAACAGATAAAAACGGTCTGCTACAACCTCGCCGGCATCACCCCAACGCCCACAGCCGGTGTACTGGAGAAAACGATAAAAAAGTTCATCCCCGATGCTAATATCACCTATAACCCCGACCCACTGGTCATGGAGTACTACCGCACCAGACCGATAAGCACCATTGATGATACCCGCGCCCGCGAAGAGTGGGGCTGGCAGCCAGAGTTCACCGATGTTGAAAAAGTAGTCGTCGACTTTATCAACGAGGTCAAAACCAGGCCGGACTTCTGGAACGTCGGCGTGGATGACCGGCGTTAACACCACAAGACAGCGCCCCCACTTATCCTAGCTTGGGCCTCTTATCCGCCCATGGTGCCGCCTGTTCATATGCCGCCGCCGCTTTCAGGAGGTCGGCATCACCGTGATGACGGCCCACGATTTGCACGCCGATGGGCAGGCCGTTCTCCGTCCAGCCACAGGGCACTGATATCGCCGGGTGACCGGTCATGGTGATGGCATAGGTCAGCATTGCCCAGTCCAGGTAGTTCTCCATGGGCTTGCCGGCGATTTCAGTAGGGAACTTCACCTCGGCGAGGAAGGGTGGAATCGGTGCCGTCGGCGTCAGCAGCAAATCGTATCGGTCAAAGAAAGTCTTCACCCTGTTCCATATCTCTGACCGCTGCCGGTGCGCCCAGACTATCTCTTCAACTGACAATTTCAATCCGTAGTCTATGTTGCCAGTCACCAGCGGGTTCACCCAGCGCTTGAATCCCGGGTCGCTCTTGTACTGCTCCCCGTACATAGCCACGAAGCGCACCCCCCGCAGTATCAGCGCCGTCTCCTTGGCGCCGGTGAAATCAGGGCAGTCCTCCACCACATCACAGCCCAGGTTGCGGAAAACATCCGTTGCCTTCCGTGCTTCTTTCAGCACCACCGGGTCAACCGGCGTCAGGTTCAGGTTATCGCTCCAAGCGATTTTTAACTTTTTAGCCTCCGGATTTTGCGCTGCCTGAAGGAAGGTAACCTCCTCCCTGGGCAAGGCCACCGGGCTTCTGCCGTCCGGCCCGGACATCGCATCCAGAAATAGCGCGGTATCGGGTATGGTGCGGGTAATGGGTCCCTGCACCGACAGGTCATCCCAGTTGAGTTCATTGGGGTACTTGGGCACCCGACCTGGCGAAGGCCTCAACCCCACCACGCCACAGAAAGCGGCCGGAAGGCGCAACGAGCCGCCGAGGTCGCTGCCCTGGGCCAGCGGCCCGATGCCAGCGGCCACGGAGGCTGCAGAACCACCGCTGGAGCCGCCGACCGTAAAATCGGTATTCCACGGGTTGCGCGTTATGCCGAAAACCTTGTTGAAGGTGGAGGCGCCGGCGGCAAATTCGGGCGTGTTGGTCTTGCCCAGGATGATGCCGCCAGCCTTCTTGAGTCGCTCCACCACCAGCGCATCTTCAGAGGGCACCAGGTTCTCGTACAGCTTTGAGCCATAAGTGGTGCGGATGCCGGCGGTCGGGACAACGTCTTTTATCGATACCGGGAGCCCGGCCAGCAACCCGGTTTCACCACCCCGCATGATGGCCGATTCTGCCTCACTGGCGGCGTCAAGCGCCAGCTCTGGCACGAGCGTGCAGTAGGCATTAATCGCCGGGTTTATCTTTTCGATTCTTTCCAGAAATATCTTTATAAGTTCAAGTGGAGAGATGACTTTTTCCCGGAGCATCCCTCTCAATTCCACCGCCGGGGTGAAACAAAGGTCTTCGGCACTCAGGTTACCCTTTGCTGCCATGATTTAATTCTCCCTTCCGCTTACATCGAAGTTTTCTTGCCTTCCCATTTTTTCTCCTTGAGCCACTGTTTCCGTTCGGAGTAAAATTTTTCCCATTCCACATAGCCTATGGGCAAGCTGATGCCTCCGTCAACAAGCAATGTTGTTCCGGTGACCATCCGGGCCCGGTCTGACGCCAGAAAGACCACCGCGTCCGCCTGGTCCTCGGGATAGGTGAAGTCCTGCAGGGGCGTTGACTGGAGCGTCTTCTGCTTCACCTCCGGCGATATCCGGTTCAAGACCACCTCGGTCATGGTGGGGCCAGGACAGACAGTGTTGACGTTTATTTTGGACGGCCCAAGCTCAAAGGCGCAGTGTCGGCCAAAACCGATGACACCGGCCTTGGCGGTACTGTAGGCAATCCCCCCGTACATAGTCATCCTCACACCAGCGAGAGAGGCGATATTGACGATTTTGCCCCCGCCCCTCTTCTTCATCGCCTCGGCCGCGAATTTGGTACAGTGAAAAAGCCCCTTCATATTGATTTCCATCGTCCAGTCCCATTGCGACACCGGCATGTCTTCCAGTAAATAAGCGTGGTCACCGCCAACGTTGTTCACCAATATATCAATGCCGCCCCACTCCGCAACGATGCGGTCGACCATGTCCTTTACCTCGGCTTCGTTGGTCACGTCAGCTTTGAAGGCCAGCGCCTTCTGCCCCAGTGCTTCCACTTCCTTGGCCGTTTCGCCCGCCGATTGCAGGTCGGTCAGAGCGATATCAGCGCCCTCTCTGGCCAGTGCCAGACAAATGGCCTTTCCCAGCCCGCGACCACCGCCGGTCACCAGCGCCACCTTCCCCTCGATTCCGGAATACATTGGCTTGGACATAGTCTATTTCTCCTCTATTTTTCTTCAGATTCCTGAATCCGGCAGATATTTAGAGCATGGCGACAGAAAAGCCGCCGTCCACGGGAAGGGCTACGCCGGTGACATAATCAGAGGCCTTGCTGGCCAGAAACACGGCCGTCCCGGCAAGGTCATCCGGCATACCCCACCTGCCCGCCGGCGTGCGCGTATTAACCCTCTCTTCCAGCTCCGGCATGTCAACCCTTGCCTTTCTGGTCAGGGCAGTATCGATGAAACCGGGAAGTATGGCATTCACCTGGATGTTGTCCTTTGCCCAGGCATTGGCCAGACAGCGCCCCATCTGCACAATGCCGCCCTTGCTTGTCGAGTATAACAACACTTTGGGCGCGCCGAAGATGGAGGTCATGGAGCCAGTGTTGATTATCTTGCCACCACCGGCGGCTTTCATCGCCGGGTAGACCGCCTGCGAACAGAGAAAGGCGCTGCGCAGATTGACATCCAGCACTTCCTCCCATTCATCAACCACATACTCCTGCGGGAACTTGCGGATGTTGGTGCCGGCATTATTGAACAGAATATCTATCCGCCCGAATATATCCAGCACCTTCTTCACCATGTCTTTTATCTGTTTTTCTTCCCTGACGTCCACCTTCACCCCAATCGCCTTTACGCCAAACTCTTTTTCCAGCCCCTTCACCGCCTCGGCCGTTTTGGCTTCGTCGCGGGCGGCGATAGCCACGTTGGCTCCCGCCGAGGCCAGTCCACGCGCTATTCCCAGACCGATACCTCCATTGCCGCCGGTAACAATGGCCACTTTGCCTTTCAAATTGAATAGGTCTTTCATTTACTTCCTCCTTAAAAAATTACTTTAATTGACCAGCACTGTTATTTCTGGGGCTCAATGATAACTTTAATGGAATCATCTGCTTCCGCGACCAGCTGGAAGCCTAAGCCTGCTTCTGCCAAAGGCAGACGGTGGGTAATCATCTGCTGTACCGGCACCTTGCCCGCATGAATTATTTCCAGGGCCTCCTGGTAGTCATCAGGGCTGGCGCCATAGCTGGTGGTCAGCGTAACGTCAGTGCGCCAGAAGACTTCATTCAGTGAGATGGGAATGGAAACGCCGGGGTCCGTTGGCGCGAAAAGCAGCACCGTTCCGCCGCGTTCTACCGACTGTAACGCCTGCATAGTAGCCGCCGTAGCCCCGGTGCAGACTATAACCAGGTCGGCCAGATAGCCATCGTTGGCCTCACGCAGTCGGTCTGGCGAATACTGCCGGGCATGCCAGACGACATCAGCACCAAATCGCTTGGCCGCCTTCAGTCGGAACTCACTCACGTCCGTGGCCATTACCCGCCCTGCCCCCGCAGCCCGGGCCAGCTGCAGATGAAGCAGGCCGGCAATGCCGGTACCGATGACCAGCACGCTGTCGCCCGGCTGCATATTCGCCATCTTCTGGCCGCGAAGTACACAGGCCAGCGGCTCAATGAACGTTGCCTCTTCATAGGACATCTCATCGGGCAACCGGAAAATGCCCTGTGCAACGTTAATGGCCGGCACCCGGACGCACTGGGCAAAACCGCCGGGGTCAAAGTTGGTCTTGCGCAGGGTGTCGCACATGGTGTGATGTCCCCGCCGACAGTAATAGCAGGTGTTGCAGGGAACGTGGTGGGCGGCTGAGACACGGTCGCCTTCTTCGAATCCCTTTACCCCCTCCCCCACTGCCACGATTTGCCCGCCAATCTCATGGCCCAGCACCAGTGGCGCCCTATCTACACGATACCACTCCATGACGTCGCTGCCGCAGATGCCGCTGGCTTCCACCCGCACCAGCAGTTCACCGGGACCTGCTCTGGGAGTGGGCATCTCCTCAACTCGGATATCCCGGTTGTTATACCACATAGCAGCACGCATGCTCTCTTTACTCATGCCCGTCATGACTTCTTCGCCCGGCTCTTCTTTCCACTATCGTATATTTCTTGAGCTTCTTTCGGGGCAGCCTTTTCATGAATGATGGCGCGTATTGCTTTTATCATGGCCACCGGGAAATCGTTCTGCCATATGTTCCGCCCCAGGTTCACCCCTATGGCACCATTCTGCATACCGTCGTGGACAAATTCAAATATTTCCAGCTCCGTATCAACCTGTGGCCCGCCGGCCATTACCACCGGCACCGGACAACCGCCGGTGACCTTATCAAAATTCTCGCACCAGTAGGTCTTGACCACCCGTGCCCCCAGCTCGGCAGCGATGCGGCAGGCGAGGGCGAGGTAGCGGGCGTCCCGCTTTTCCAGTTCTTTTCCCACCGCGGTAACCGCCATCACCGGAATGCCGTATCTTTCGCCATCATCCACCAGTTTAGCCAGATTCAGTAACGATTCTTTCTCATAATCAGAGCCGACGAATACGGAAATGCCAACCGCGGAAGCATTCAGGCGGACAGCCTCTTCCATAGAAGTAGTAATGCCCTCATTGGCCAGGTCTTTGCCCACCATGCTGGTGCCCCCGGATACCCTCAATATAACCGGCTTGCAGTTGCCCGGCTCCACCGCTGCCCGCAGTACGCCCCTGGTCACGAAAAGAGCGTCAGCATAGGGTAAAAGCGGTTTGATAGTCTCTCCGGGCTTTTCCAGTTTGCGCGTTGGGCCCTGAAAGTAGCCGTGGTCAATGGGTAAAAAAAGCGCGTGCCCGTCCGGCTGTATCAGCTGCGCCAGGCGGTTTGTCATTCCCCACTCCATTTCACACCCTCCTTTCTGATGATTCAACGTCTCTAATTTATTGAACAGCCATCTATTTGTCAACCAATAAATATGTTTGACAAGCATGCGTGAAAAAAACTACCATTACATTTGGCATATTGAAAAATAACGAAGGAGTAACCGTATGAGCACAATTGCATTGATGGGTGCTGGGGGTAAGATGGGTTTGCGCATCGTCAGAAATCTCAAGGACAATGCCGACTATAAAACGCTATACATTGAGATAAGCGATGCCGGCAAAGCCAGCCTGGCTGAGGTTGGCCTTTCGGCGACACCGCAGGAGGAGGCACTCCAGCAAGCTGACGTCGTTATCCTAGCCATACCGGACAGGCTCATGGGCAAAATCTGCGATGATATCGTCCCCAGGCTCCAGAGCGGCACTATGGTCATGGGGCTGGACCCGGCGGCGGGATATGCCGGAGTATTGCCGGAGCGAGAAGATATAACCTACTTCATCAGCCATCCCTGCCACCCCCCGATGTTCGGCGAGGAGACCGACCTTGAAGCGCAGCGCGACTGGTTTGGCGGCGTCAAGGCGAAACAGAACATCGTCTGTTCACTGCACCACGGCCCGGAAAAAGATTACGCCAAGGGAGAGGCCATTGCCCGAACCATCTTCGCCCCGGTGCTGAGAGCACACCGCGTTACCACCGAGCAGATGGCAATTCTGGAGCCAGCCCTGGTGGAGACTCTGTTCCTGACCTGCTTAATGGTGGCGCGGGAAGCCATGGAAGAGGTCGTCAAGATGGGAATACCCAGGCAGGCGGTCTTAGATTTTCTACTCGGCCATATCCGCACCACGGTGGCTATTGTCTGGGACTTCGCTGGCGCGCCGGTTTCCGATGGCGCTAAACTTGCCGCCACCAAGGCCATGAATGAGATTTTCCAGCCCGACTGGAAGAAAATACTGAAAATTGAGAACGTCAAGCAGAGCGTAAAGGACATTACCGGGGCCATAGGCTAACAAATGCGGGACAACCGAATCGCGGTCAGTGCCGTCGGTAGCTCTTCGGCAGCCTTTTAAAGTAAGTCAGTGCACCCTTTAGCGTTCGTCTGATTTCTCTCGGCCCGAAAAGCAGCTGTTTCAGCTTCATCAGCATGTATCTGGGCCGGAGGTAGTACTCCCGATTGGCTCGCAGGCAGAACGCCTCAACCTCTTTGGCGGAAAGTCCGGGGATATTGAGCACGCTGCGGTACATACCGACCTCGTCGGCCCAGTCGGCAAAGCTCTCGGAAGTGAGATAATTATTTTCCTTCGCCCACCGGTAGGCTTCTGTTCCGGGATAGACAAGCAGCGGGAAAAACTGCATCGTGTCGCAGTTCAGCTCCTTGGCCATTTGCAAGCTCTTCTCCATCGTCGCCACGGTCTCTCCGGGGTTGCCGATGATGAAGCAGCCGTGAACCAGCAGGCCAGCTTTCCTGGTATCCTGCACGAATTGCCGGATTTGCTCAACCGTTATCCCTTTTTGCATCTGGTTCAGTGATTCCTGGTCAGCACTTTCAAACCCCACGGTGACCAGCCGGCAGCCGGCATTTCTCATCCAGCGCATCGTCTCCAGCTCCAGGTTGACCCGCACGTTGCAGTACCACTTTATCTTTATGCCACGCTCACGTATGAGACGGCATATCTCTTTGGTTCTTTCCTGGTCAACGGTGAAAGTGTCATCCTCAATGCCGATTTCGCGAACCTCGGGGAGGTTCTCCACTACCCACTGAAACTCATCGGCCACACTAACGGCGCTGCGCGGCCGGTACTTGCGACTGTGAAATGTCTGGGGGTAGACACAGAAAAAACACCTGTAAGGGCAGCCGCGACCGGTGATGAGCATGACCATGGGGTAATTGGCCGCCGCGAAATAATAATCGCGAATGTTCAAATGTCGTTTGTAGACTTCGCTGACCAGGGGCAATTCATCGACATTCTCAATGAGAGCTCGCGGTTTATTGCGAATAATATCATCGCCCTCTCTGAAGACAAGCCCGTCTACCTCTCTCAGGTCTTGCCCCCTCTCCAGACAGAGGGCAAGGTCACGAATGGTATAGTCATACTCACCGACGGCTACGGCATCCACATGTTCACCCAGCCGCAACGTTTCCTCGGGTAACGCCGAGGGGTGAGTGCCCACCAGCGTTACGAATGATGAGGGTAAGCTCTCTTTGAGCTGTTCCGCCACCTGCACATCGTTATAAATGCTCGGCGTGCTGGTATCGACCACAATAAGCTGCGGAGGCAGTTCCTTCACCCGCGCCATAATATCAGCCACGGAAAGCCCCTGTGCCGGCGCGTCAATGAGCCGGACTAAAAAACCATTTTGCTCCAAGACGCCGGTGGCATATGCCAGCCAGAACGGATAATATATCGTGCCGCCCAAGGTAACTGCCGGGCTCCGCGATGTTCTGGAGAATCTGCCTTTGAAGGGAGGATTGAGCATCAGGACGTTCATTTGGGCTGTTCCCCCGCCGCCTTCGCCATCTTACGCGGCCGAAATATTTCTTTCCAGAAACCGAAGGTATAGCACAGGTGCTCAAGGATAAAAACAACCGGGATGGTAACCAGATATCGGGCGCCTTTCTCTTTGATGGCGAAATAAAGGCCGTACAGGCCGGTGATGAGCAGATAAAAGCCGATAATAGCTAACAGAATCCAGCGGCTGGCGATGAGCGTTAGCAGGAGCAGGGGAGCCAGCAGCGGCGGCAGCACCGGCCAGTCCCACACTCCGCATTCTTTCCGCCAACCGCCGTAACGGTACATATTTTTGGCGAACTCTTTCAGACCCCGACTGTGGTCGTGGAGAACAGCGGCATCACTGACGTAACGCAGCTTCCCGAATTTCAACAGCCTTGCGTTCAGTTCCGTCTCGTCAGCCCCGGAAAGCTCTGGGTCAAAGCCGCCAGTTTGCAAAAGGTCTCTCTTGCGATACATGCTGTTGCAGCCGCTGATGCTCTTCACGAAGCGGTCTGAAAAAGAGGCTCCACCCTGGACAGAACGACCGCTGCCCAGCAAAGTGGCAAAGGCAAGGTTAATTGAATTCGTCCATATCCCCCGACCAATGTTCCTTATGCCACCGCCAACACCGACAATGCCTTCGCCAAAGCCGCCGATTAGATTTTTCAGCCAGTCCCTGTCCGGAATGCAATCGCCATCGGTGAAAGCAAGATATTCACCCTCTGCATGTTCTACTCCAATCTGCCGGGCGGCACCGGCAGCACCGTAGTCCTGATAAAATATCTCGACCGGGAAATTCTGAGCCCGTGCCACGGTGCCGTCAGTAGAGCGCCCGTCAACCACAATAACCTCATACGGAGGCAGTGACTGGTCAAAGACCGCTTTCAGACACTGCTCAATTTTCCCGGCCATATTTTTCACCGGGATAATAACTGATACCTTGGATAATTCCGGTACCATCAGCAAAATCTTCCCGTCTATTATTGGGGATAATTTATGAAATGCTGGTCTTCATCCAGCTCTGTTTATTCTACCATTATAACCCAGACTGAATTCGAAAATCATGAAAACAGCTGTTTTCTTACTTGATGGTCACCCGGATTAACCATCACCATACATTGGTCACTGGGAAAAAAGTAGTGGCCAAGGACACTGAATTGAACATAAGGCTACTTCATCCGTGCTTATTTCCTGTATCAGGTAGGGTGCCGTTATGTCCCCTAAACGGTCATAATTAGCCGAAAATTATCACAAAATTATGGTAAAATAATGCCAAGAGGCTTGACATTCAAAATTGATATACTTACAATAGTGTTACATATATATAAAATGAGGTGTACTGTGATGAACAAGTCCAATATTAGAAAGTGGGCTAGATTGGCTGTAATCGCTGCTGTCTTCGCCATACTGCTGGTGCTGCCTCAGCCAATTCAGCAATATACAGCCTACGGACAGGGTTATGGCTATGGCGACGACCAACCACCCGCAACTACCGGCGGAGGGACCAGCGGAGCCACCACGTCAGGAGGCGTATTTACCAAGGCGGTCAGTTTCCAATCGGCTGACCAGAAACTCACCCTTGACATTCCGAGGAATACCGTTGGTAAAACCAAAGGCGGTGACCCGCTTCCTGAAGTACGCTTAACCGCAGTGCCTATCCCACCTTCTCCACCGAAGGATAAGGGCTTTATCGGCCTGAATTATGACCTGAAACCGAATGGAGCTACCTTCGACCCACCAATCACCATCACTTTCGCCTACAATCTGAACTGGATACCAGCCGGTCTTGGCCCGGAGAATCTCACCGTCGGTTACTATAACGCGGATACGGGGCAGTGGGTGATGCTTGACGCCAAGGATATCACCATTGACCCGGCGACCAATACCATCAAAGCCAAGATAAGCCACTTCACCTACTTCAGTGTCATAGCGCATACCGCGCCAGCGGAATTTACCGTCAGCGGATTGACAGTCCCGGCAACTGCCATTGGCATAGCCGAGAAAGCCACCATCACTGCGATGGTCGCCAATACGGGAGATATGACCGGTACCTACAAAGCAATACTCAAGATAAACGGAGTAGCAGTAGCCAGCACGAGCGTAAAGCTAGCCGGCGGTGAATCCCAGAGTGTGAGCTTCACCACCGTACAGGGCAAGGCAGGCAGCTACAAAATAGAAATAGATGGGCAAACCGGAACCTTTACCGTAAAAGAGGCAGAACTCAAACCGGTAGTGATAACATCAACAGTGCCCTCAATATCGGTACCATCGGCCGCTCCAGCGCCCTCTGCGCCGACAGTTCCAGCCGCACCCACCCCGGCTCCGGCACCGTCACCAATGCTAGCCATAATCCTCTCTCTGGTGGTAACTGCCATCGTTGCTGGTATAATTGTCTGGTACTTTGGGTTCCGCACCGCGTAATAAAACTTCGGCAACTGGCTGAATTGACTATTCCCGGGCTAAGCACCCGGGAATAGTTTTTATATTCAGGTCAATAGCCTATAATAATAGAAAAGGATTTTAGAGCTTTAAGCGGAAAGAATAAAGGCTGGCCTCTGTTTCAGCTCGGGACGAGGAGATTGTGGTAATGCGTAAAGGATGGCTTGTCTGGAATATAATATTAACCATCGTTCTGGTCGGCGGTTTTCTCGCCGGCTATTTTTTTATCAGCAACTACAATAGCACCACCGAGCAGGAAATGTCAGTGCTGCGCCAGCAGGTCAATGAGCTGTCCGCAGTAGTGGCACAGCAGTCAGAGGCGATTAACGAGCATGCGCAGATAATCAACGGACGCATGGACAGCATGAATGAGGAGGTAGTAGCCGCTATAGAAAATAACGATAAACTTATTCAGGAAATGAACGACCTCGTGCTGGAATACCAGCAGGTTATCAATACGAGCGCAGCGTATTTTGAGGAAATCCTGGAGAACCTGGAGAGCCTGTCCATTGCCAGCTCCGAAGAATCAACTCCCTGACCTACTACCCCCCACAGATGAACCAATTATCACTTTCACGCCTTATCCTTCACCAAAAGCCCCCGCGCCAGTGATTTCTCAAGACAGATTATGAAATCTTATGCGGAAACATGAATAAGTCCAGAGTAGCCCTAATAGGCTGTGATACCTATGATGATGAGCAGGTATACAAAGCTGTCGGTGCCGGCATTGACCTGGTAGGTGGTATGCTGAGTTTTGTAAAACCCGGGGAGAGGATTGTACTTAAACCGAATGTGCTCTTCGGCATGGACCCGCAACGGTGCATAGGTACGCATCCATCAGTACTGAAGGCTGTTGGCAGAAAATTACAGGAAGCAGCGGCTACGGCTCTTTACGGCGATTCATCCGGGTTTGGCGGGTGCCAGAGCAACATGAGGAGAGCCGGACTGAAGGCTGCCGCCGATGAGCTCGGTATGGCGATGGCCGACTTCGACCATGGCAGAGGAGTGACACATACCGGGGCCCTCCTGAACAGGAGTTTCGTCATTGCCAATGGCATCCTGGACGCAGATGGTATGATAAGCCTGTCTAAATTGAAAACACACGGGTTGACCAGGTTTACCGGGGCCATCAAAAACCAGTTCGGGTGCGTGCCCGGCATGCGGAAAAGCCAGTTTCACCTTAAGCTGGCCGACCCGTACGAATTCGGCACCATGCTCGTGGACCTGACCACGCTGCTCATGCCCCGACTTTATATCATGGACGGCATCATGGCCATGGAAGGAAATGGCCCGCGCAATGGCAACCCGAGGAAACTGGGCGTCCTGCTTCTCTCTACCGACCCGGTAGCACTGGACGCAATTGCCTGCCGTATCATTGACCTCAATCCGGAGTTCGTGCCAACATCGGCGCCGGGGGAAAAGTCAGGGCTGGGCACCTATCACCGCGAGAACATAGAGTTAGCGGGCGACAGGCTTGACTCATTCGCAGCCGGAGACTTCAATGTGGTGCGCCGACCGCCAGCATCGGTTAAGACTGGCATAATAAGAACGTTCCTCAAGAACCAGCTATGCCCGAAGCCGGTCATGGAGGAAGCACTCTGTACCAATTGCGGCACGTGCGTCAAGGTCTGCTCGGTTGACCCCAAAGCCATTGACTGGCACTCCGGTGATAAAACGGGACACCCGACTTTCAACCACAATCGCTGTATTCGCTGTTTCTGCTGCCAGGAAATGTGCCCCGAGGGTGCTATAACCATAAGTGATGCCCGGCTGGGCAAAATATTGTTCCGCTGAAACGCGATTTAACGCCTGCCGCCTCCTTTTTAACCGGTACCTTTACCCCGCAGGTCAGTTGGTGTATCCCACATCCAGGCTCCGGCTTCGACCGGGATATAGGGATACTGAGCAGCAACCTCCTCATTGAGCTCAACGCCCAGGCCCGGCTTGGTGGGCGGTATTATATAGCCATCTTCCCACTGTATCGGCTCTTTAAGAATCTCGGCGTGGAAGCCGCCCCACGTCTCTATGCTTTCCTGAATCAAGAAGTTGGGGCTGCAGGTATCGATTTGAATATTGGCGGCAGCTTCTATCGGCCCGCAAAACAGGTGCGGCGCTATCTGCGCGTAATGGGCTTCGGCCATTCCGGCTATGGTCTTGGCCTCCATTATTCCGCCAACACGGCCCAGAGCCATTTGCAGAATCGCGGCCGCCTGCTTCTCCAGTAATGTAGTAAATTCATACACCGTTGACAACCGCTCGCCGGTGGCAATAGGAATACTGGTAAACCGGGCCACTCTGGCCATCTCGTCTACATTCTCCGGCGGAACCGGCTCCTCGAACCATAGCGGATCATACTTCTCCAGCCTCTTGGCCAGCCGGATTGCACTGTGAGTAGTCATCTGCCCGTGGGTTCCGATAAGCAGGTCACACTTGCTGCCAACCGCCTCTCGCACACTTCTGACCACAGCCTCGGCGTTTTCCAGCGATTCCAGGGAGAGCTCTCTGGGGTCAAATGGTGACATGAGGTCGAGAATGGGGTCAAATTTCACCGCGGTAAAGCCCTGTTTAACGTATTTGACGGCCCTTTCCGCCGCCTTTTCCGGGTTGCAGTGCACGCTGGCCTCGCTCTTTACCGATTCTTCGGGGGCGAGATAAAGGTAAGTATAGGACCTGATTCTCTCATGGTACTGGCCACCTAGCAGGTTGTAGATTGGCTGGTTCAGTGCCTTGCCCACGATATCCCAGCATGCCATTTCAAAGGCGCTGATTACCCCCAGCTTCGCCAGGTCCGGGTGCTGGCCAAAACCGCTGCCGTAGAGTATTCGCCAGAGTTTCTCCGTCTTGAACGGGTCAAAGCCGATAACATAGCGCTCGCCCATGTCCTCAATCATGCGCACCGCGGTATTGGCATCGAAGGGCACCGCATAAGCCTCGCCAAATCCTTCTATGCCATCATCGGTGGTAATTTTCAAGAATACCCAGTTGCGTCCCCCGTGATGAGGGGGTGGGTTGCCCACTATATACGTCTTGAGGTCTGCTATCTTCATGGTCGCCATCCTCCCTATATTTTCGGATTACTTTTTACGACTGTAATAAGATTGCGTAACACAGGTTATCACAACAAGACATCATTGTCCATAATCGTGGTTGTGCCCGGCCTGTTGCTGCCCATGTCCCACCCTATCCTCTCTCAACCCATCAGCTCATTTACCGCCGTGATTAGGTCATCCTCATCTGGCATCCACACTTTTTCCAGAGCCTGGCTGAAAGGAATGGGGGTATCCGGGGCACAGACCCGCTTTATCGGCGCATCCAGGTAGTCAAAAGCTTCTTCCGCAATTATGGCGGCGATTTCAGAAGAGGCGCTCTCCGTCTTGGGTTCCTCATCCATTATCACCAGCCTGCCCGTTTTCCGGAGCGAATCAATAATAGTCTGCTTATCCAGCGGCGCCAGTGTCCGGGGGTCCACGACCTCTATACTTATGCCGTCTTTCTGGAGTTTTTCTGCCGCCGCCAGTGCCCGCTGCAACATGAATCCTATGGCCACGACGGTAACATCGCTGCCCTCTCTCTTGATATCTGCCTTACCGATAGGCACCATATATTCCTCTTCCGGTATCTTGCCAGTGTCCCGGCTCAATATCAGGCCAACATGGTAAAAAACCTGTACCGGGTTGTCCTCCCTGATGGCGGCTTTGGTCAGCCCTTTGGCATCATATGGTGTGGCCGGGGCCACGATTTTTAGCCCCGGCGTAGCCATCATTACGCCGTAAGGACACGCTGAGTGTTCTCCAGCGGCTGACCGGCCAGCACCGGTGTACGTCATGATGGTCGCCGGGAATTTCGTCTTCCCGCCGGTCATGTACCTTGTTTTGGTCAGCGCACATCTTATATCAGACATGCAAACGCCCAGAAACTCGCCGAACATTATGTGCACGATTGGCCTCAGACCCGTGGCTGCCGAGCCCGCGGCGGCGCCTACCATTGCCGTCTCGGAGATTCCCGTGTCCAGCACTCTTTCCCCATATTTCTCATATAAATCTTTGAATACGCCCAGGGGGGCCCCCCATTTCCTGACATCCTGGCCCATGACGATTACGCCGGGGTCTCTGGCCATTTCCTCATCAATGGCTTCATTTATCGCCTTCAGATATGTTATCTCTTTCATCTCCATCTCCCTAAGCATAGACATCCGTCAGAACTTCTTCAGGAGGAGGCTCCGGACTTTCCAGCGCGAACCTGACCGCTGCCGCCACTTCCTTTGTCGCTGCCTGGTGAATTGATGCCGCCTCCTGCTCGGTAAATGCCCCCGTTTCAATGAGCTTCGCTCTGAACCTCGGTATTGGGTCCTTCTTCAGGCATTCGTCTCTCTCCTCCCTGGTGCGGTAGGTCTGAGCATCGCCCTCAAAGTGGCCCCGCTGGCGGCAGGTCCTGCCCTCTATGAAGGTGACTCCCTCTCCCCTTCTGGCGCGGGCCACCGCTTCCGCAGTTGCTTCGTATACCGCCATAACATCATTGCCGTCAACGGCCACACCCGGCACGGCAAAAGCCGCCGCCCGGTCGGTGATGTCAGTCAGATTCGTTGAGTCGTAAATGCTCGTCGACTCGGCATATATATTGTTTTCGCAGTAGCAGATGAGGGGCAGCTTCCAGGCAGAAGCCATGTTCATGCCCTCGTGAAACCTCCCCGTATTCAGGGTGCCATCACCGATGAAAGCCACCGCCACCTGGTCTGTGCCTTTCAATTTGGCGCTGAGGGCGGCGCCGACGGCGAGCGCCAGAGGGGTGCCCTGAATTCCCTCGGCGACCAGGACACCAACGTCCAGATCGCTGAGGTGCTGTGAGCCGGCTTTGCCCTTGTTCAGACCTGTCCCTTTCCCGTAGATTTCAGCGACAAGTGGCGCCAGGGAGTAACCATTGCCGCCCTTGGCGATAACATGCCCGTGCCCGCGATGATTGGTGGTGATTATGTCGTCCTCTCTCAGGTTAGCGCATACCCCCGCCGCATTAGCCTCCTGTCCCACGCTCAGATGGAGAAAGCCGGGGATTTTGCCATCGGCGAAGTCTCTGGCCATCTGTTCCTCAAAGAGACGAATGCGGACCATCATCCGGTACATGTCCAGCAATTTCCCTTTTTCAATATCCAAGATGAGCCTCCTTTCATTATGTTGAACATTTCCCAAATTTTCGTGTATTTATTATACTCTACATGGTATTCTCCTTCACCCGCCAGTGAAAAAATAAAACGCATTGACACGCCAGTCTAAACTGGAAATATTCAGATACATCTATTAAAATGCTCAGCAGCATTATGTACTCTGGTTTGAAAATTAGGCAAATCTAATGCACAATAGTGTGAACTGGTAGTCAAAATACAATTCTAGCTATAAAGGAGGAAACATAATGGTCAAAGGTTACATGGGAAAGCTGCTGTTTGTGGACCTGGCCAGAGGGGTATGCCAGGAAAAAGCGTTGAGCGATGAGCTATGCCAGGATTTTATGGGTGGTTATGGAATTGGCGCCCGGATTCTTTACGAGCAAATGAAGCCCAAAGCAGATGCGCTGGGGCCAGATAATATACTTGGCTTCCTGACGGGTCCGCTGACCGGTACGCCAACCATGTGCAGCGGAAGGTTTGTGGTGGTAGCTAAATCGCCGCTGACCGGTACCTGGGGAGATGCCAACTGCGGCGGTGACTTTGGCCCAAGACTGAAATTCGCCGGCTTCGACGGCGTTTTCTTCAGCGGTGTGGCCAAGAAACCGGTCTACCTTTCCATCGTGGATGGCAAAGCGGAGATTAAAGACGCCGCTGCTCTCTGGGGTAAAGACTGTCTGGAAACGGAGGGCAGCTTAAAAGAGATTTATGGCAAAAATGCCGGCGTTGCCTGCATAGGCCCGGCCGGTGAGAAGCTGAGCTTAATGGCAGCCATCATGCATGAAATGGGGCGTGCCGCCGGAAGGTCGGGCCTGGGAGCAGTGATGGGCTCCAAGAAATTAAAGGCCCTGGTGGTCAGGGGCAACATGAAGATACCCATGGCCGACGAAGCCAAAGCCAAGGAACTGAGGCAGAAATGGACACGTCAACTGAAAGGTGCGGGGCCAACATTCGTAAAATACGGCACCGCTGGCCTTACCGAGAGCAGTGCCATGAGCGGAGATTCCCCGGTGAAGAACTGGGCGGGATCCGGGCCCGATGATTTCCCCACCGCCAAGCGCATCAGCGATGACGTGGTTATCGCCGAGCAGGAACGCAAATATGGCTGCTGGCAGTGCCCTATCCGCTGCGGCGGTCACATGAAGGCCAGACCGGGACGTGCCAGTGTCAGCCACAAGCCGGAATACGAGACGCTGTGTATGGCCGGCACCCTGTGCCTTAACGATGATCTGGAGTCAATCATTCGCTTCAACGATATCTGCAACGTCTATGGGCTTGATACTATCTCCGTTGGCGCCGCAATCGCCTTCGCCATAGAGTGTTATGAGAACGGCATCCTCACTAAAGCCGATACCGGCATGGCACTGAAATGGCGGGATGGTGATGCCGTGGTGGCACTTGCCGAGAAGATTGCCCGGCGGGAAGGTATCGGTGAGTTATTAGCCGATGGCATTATGCGCGCCGCGCAGAAAATAGGCAAGGGCTCCGAGCGCTTTGCCGCGCACGTGCAGGGCCAGGAAATACCGGCTCACGACCCGAGGTTCACCCCGGCTCTGTCCGTAACCTACCGTATGGACGGCACACCAGGACGACACACACAGGGAGGTCGAGCCTGGTTAATGGGAACCGACTGGATTACAGACCCCCGTGAGGACAAATACGATTACACCAATACCGGTGAGCTGCAAAAGATGTCGACCAATATGGTGCACATAGTCAATGCTTCCGGCATATGTATTTTTGGCTACCTCTCTTACCCCACGCAGTTTATCCCTGATTTTCTGACTGCGGTCACCGGTCAGAAATATGACATTGACGCATGCCTGAAAACCGGCGAGCGCATCGCTAACATGCGGCACCTGTTCAACCTGAGAGAAGGTCTCAATCCGCTGAAATACTTCTTTAATCCAAGGGCCCTGGGCAAACCTCCGCTGGAAAAAGGTCCCGTAGCTGACGTAACGCTGGATGACGACACCATGATTAGAGACTATCTCAAGGCCATGGACTGGGATACAGCTACCACCAAACCAAGCGCCAAGAAACTGCAGGAACTCGGATTAGCCAGTATTGGCACTTAAATAAAGAATAAAAAGGTTTTACCTTTAGATAATCAGCATGGCGTCGCCAAAGCTGTAAAAGCGATAGCCCGCGGTGATGGCTGCCTGATAGGCGTTAGCGATAAGTTTTTTCCCGGCGAAGGCGGTCACCAGCATGAGCAGTGTTGAGCGGGGCAGGTGGAAATTGGTGACCAGGGCATCGACCATGCGGAACCGGTAACCGGGCAGGATGTAAAGGCTTACCCAGTCAGCAAAAGACGGAATTCTTTCCGGCGGATAGAGCTGCGCCGCATGTTCAATAATACGCACCGTAGTGGTCCCCACGCAGATAATCCTTCTCCCCTGCCGTCTGGCCACGGATAGTTCTCCGGCCACATCGGCGCTTATCACACCATGCTCGCGGTGGATGCGATGCTCTCTGGGGTCTTCTTCCCGCACCGGGCTGAAGGTATCCAGGCCGATGTGCAGGCTGACGAAGAGAAGTCGCACCCCCTTCTTTTCCAGCCTGCCGAGCAACTCCGGTGTGAAGTGCAGGCCAGCAGTTGGCGCGGCCACACTGCCCACCACCCGGGCATATACCGTCTGATAGCGGTCAGGGTGGGAGAGAGGGGTATTGATATACGGTGGCAGCGGCACCTTGCCCAGTTCGGAAAGCAGCGTCTCATCGGAGAGTCTGATTATCTTGATACCACCCTCCTCCTGACCGACGACTTCAGCCATAAGGCGCGGAGAGGCGTCCCCCTCAGGTTCCTGTGCTATCGTTACCTGCCCACCAACGGGAAGCCGTTTTCCCCTTTTTACCAGCGCCTCCCAGATGCCCTCTTCCAAACGGCGCAGCAGCAGTATTTCCACCCGGCCGCCGCTATCCACCTTCCGCCCGTGGAGTCGAGCCGGCAGGACCAGGCTCTCATTGAAAACAAGAACATCGCCTTCCTGAAAATAATCAGTGATGTCATAAAAGTGGCGATGTTCCATCCGGCCCTGGCTGCGGTTCAGTACCATCAGGCGGGAGTGGTCTCTGGGCTCAACCGGCGTCTGCGCGATGAGTTCCGGAGGTAAAAGATAATCAAAATCAGCCGTCTTCACAGGTATCTGCTGCCTTTCCGGTAAACCGGGCCTACCATGCTGGAGAGATTGGAGGGCGCATTCAGGCCATCATCTAATCCTGCGCACCGACTTCGTATATCTCCCGAAGCGGTGGCGCCGTCAGGAAGTCCTGGAATTTATCCAGTTGCTCTTTGAAGAAACCGCTCTCCTCGGTGGCGAGGATATCCTGTTCACTATCCCAAAGCGTAATGGCAATGCCTTTACCCGTCTTCCGGTCAACAAGGAAATAACCTCCACGGGCACCTTTTTTAGCCTTGCGGGCCGGGGCGACATTTTCTCTATACGCCCTGATTGCCTCATCCAGCCTGTTGCTCTTCCATTGAAAAGTTACCAAGCGTGCAAACACAGTTTACGCCCCCTTTCCGGTTGCTCTTGAAACGCCTCCGTTCCGGCCTCAAATAATATACCTTAAAAATTAAAATGGCGCTAGCGCATAAATTTAACGCTCGCCAGCGCCCATTTTTATCAACATATCGCCGACTCGGTATTTAAATGTTTCAGACCACTGGCCGCGGCATCAGGCCGGACTTCTCCACGACCTCCGGAACAATATCCTCCCAGCCCACCGCCATGATATGAATGCCATGCACGCCGGGCATATCCATCAGCTTGGCGATGATTTCCAGGATTATTTTGACTCCCTCTTCCTTGGGGGTCTCTGACTTCTCCATCCGGGTCACGATTTCATCGGGCACGTTCACGCCGGGCACGTAGTCGCGCATATAGCGGGCCATACCAGCCGACCTTATGGGAATGACGCCAGCCATAATGTGCACCTGTTTATCCAGCCCCCGCGCCATCAGCATCTCCATCCACCTGGCGAACTTGTCCACATCATAGACGGCCTGCGTCTGAATAAAATCGGCGCCAGCTTTCACTTTTTTCGCCAAACGGTTCACCCGATATTCAAATGGGTCGGCAAAGGGATTGGCCGCCGCCCCGATAAACACGGGCACCTCCCCGGAGACGTCCTCTCCGGAGATAAACTTTTTATCATCGCGCATCATCTTCAGTGTCTGGATAAGCTGAATAGAGTCTATATCAAAGACGCCCTTGGCCCCGGGGTGGTTGCCGAACTTCTGGTGGTCGCCGGAAAGACAGAGGATATTGCCGATACCTAGCGCGACAGCGCCGAGCACATCGCCCTGCAGCGCCAGCCGGTTGCGGTCGCGAACGACCATCTGCATCACCGGCTCAATGCCCTGCTGCTTCAGGAGCAGGCAGCCGGCAAGGCTGGACATGCGCACGATGGCCGTCTGGTTATCGGTGACGTTCACCGCATCGCAGTAGTGGCGCAGCAGTTCGCCTTTTTTCCGTATTGCCTCGGCGCTGGTACCTTTCGGCGGCCCAGCCTCCGCGGTCACGGCGAACTTGCCGCTGGCCAGTATTCGCTCTAATTTAGTTCCGGCTTTCATCTTTGCCTCCTATGAGGTGGTGGTGCACTCCGCTTCCACGTCTATCTTGCGGGGTCCACCGGTAACGCTTACACTCCAGTCCTTGAACGGTTCTATCTCCTCCATCTCGTCGAGCCGCCCCATCTCCGACAGGCGGTCGTAGATTAGCTGCCAGGCGCAGGGAATATCTTCCGAAACCTCGCATTTACCACCCGATGAACCGCCGCAGGGCCCATTGAGCAGGCTCTTGGAACAGCGCACCAGCGGGCAGATGGCGGCCGTCTTCCCCAGCACGCAGCTGCCACATTGCAGGCACACCTCGGTGAAGTGCCCCGGGCTGTCCTCCATACCGATAAACAGGGTATTCAACGCCGGATACACCGGCTTTTTGTCCTTCATATGCAGGGCTATGGTCTGCACGCCAACGGCGCAGGTCATTGCCAGCACGCAGTCGGCCTCTTTAATCCGCCCTGCTTCCTCCTCCAGCGCATACTTGGTCAGCTCATCGCAGGCAGTGGGAATTATCATCCAGCCGGTGACCTTTTTACCGCTTTTCTCCAGTTTTTCCTTCATTTCCAGTATTTCAGATTTGCCGCCGGTGTGGCACAGGGTAGCACAGGTGCCACAGCCGATGATATACACCTTCTGGCACTTCTCAAGGTAGCCCATCACCTCCTCCACCGGCTTCTGGCTGGTAATTGTCTTCATGGCCACACCTCCTTACTTGGCGACCCGCTTCTCATACTCGCTGCGGAAGTACTGCAGGCTGTCCATCACCGCATTGGGCGCCGCCTGACCGAGCCCGCACATTGATGCCAGCATCATGGCGCTGGATAAATCTTCCAGGTTCTTAAGCTCTCTGAGTGAGCCTTCACCATTGCGGAACTTTTCCAGCACCTCCGCCATCACCTCGGTTCCCTGGCGACAGGGAGTGCACTTGCCGCAGGACTCCTCGGCCAAGAACTCCATGGTCCGGTGAACGATGTCAACGACATCGCGGCTCCGGTTGTAAACGGTAACGGCACCGGCACCCAGCACCGCCTCAAAGGCCAGGGGGGTATCCAGTTTCTCACCGGGCAGTATCCGGCCAGTGGCACCACCAATCTGAACCATCCCGACATTCTTGGCCATGGCCAGCCCCTCCACCAGCTCCTGCAGCGGGCTGCCCAGCACCATTTCATACACGCCGGGCTTGTCAACATCGCCGCTGACGGAAAAGACTTTGGTTCCTTTACTTCTCTCCGTGCCCATCTGGCTGAACCAGTCGGCGCCGTTTAAGATAATCGGCGGGATATTCATCAGAGTTTCCACATTGTTGATGATGGTCGGCTTGCCCCAGAGACCGGAGGTGGTGGGGAAGGGAGGTCTATAGCGCGCTTCTCCCCTTTTCCCCTCAATGGAGTCCATCAACGCCGACTCCTCGCCGCAGATATAGGCGCCAGCACCCTCACGTACCTCCAGCCCGAAGCCATTTATAAGTCCTTTTTGCTTGACCTGATTGACCGCGTTTTGTAAATGCTGCAGAAGGTGATGATATTCGGCGCGCAGGTAGATATAGCCCTGTTTTGCCCCGATGGCATGCCCGGCAATGAGAATCCCTTCAATGAGCGTGAAGGGGTCTTTCTCCAGGATATAGCGGTCCTTGAACGTGCCCACCTCGCCTTCATCGGCGTTGCAGATAACGTATTTTATGTCGCCGGGTGCGGTGCGGGCACCCTCCCATTTGATGCCGCAGGGAAAGCCAGCCCCACCCCGACCCCTCAGCCCGGAAGCCTTTATCTCATTCGTAATCTGCTCCGGGGTCATCTCCTGGCGGGATTTAGCCAGAGCCTTGAAGCCATCTTTCTCCAGATAGCTGTCAATGCGCTCCGGGTCGATTATTTCACAGTTTTTCAGCACCACGCGCTGCTGCGGCACGAAATAGCCTCCTCAATCATTTATATGATTTCAGAATCTGCTTTATCTTCTCCGGTGTCAGGTCAACGTGAGGGTCCTGATTGATGAGCATGGCCGGCGCACGGTCGCAGAGGCCAATGCAGTTGGTCAGTTCAAATGAGAATCGGCTATCAGCGGTCGTTTCCCCGGGGCCAATGCCGAGCTCCTTCGCCACCGCCTCCATTATCATTTCCGCGCTCTTCAGATGGCAGGGCAGGCTCCGGCAGACACGGATAACATTCCTGCCCAGCGGCCTGGTGGTCAGAAATGAATAGAAGCTGGCTACCCCGTAGACTTCATGAATCGGTATGACCAGTGATTCGGCCAGCGCCGCGATGACCTCTTCGGGCACATGACCATACTGGCGCTGCGCCTCTTTCAGGCACTCCACAAGGTCGGCCCGCTCCTTTAACGGCGTTATCACCCCTTTACCGGCCATATGACCTTCTCCGATAGCTCACCCTTTTATAAAAAGCGCTTTATTAGCCCTCTCTTCTCCCGGCATTCTCGGCTTCCTGAGCGCTCCTGATGGGCACAGTTCGATGCAGGCATCACAGTCCCGGCAGGCATCCCTGTCCAGTGGCTGGTCATTGCCGTAAATCACCTTGCTGTCAAAACCGCGGTAGGCCATGCTGAAAAGCGGCTGCCCACTTTCGCTGGTGCAGGCCATAACACACCGACGACACTGCACACACTTGGACATATCGCGAATCATCCTGGTATTCTCGTCTTCTACCGGAAAGTAGTGCTTGCGGGCCCGGAAGCGAGGCATTCCGATTTCAAGGTCAGCGGCGATCCGGCGCAGCTCGCAGATGTTGGCTTTGTCACAAATCAGGCAGGCATCAGGGTGACTGGCCAGCATCAGCTCGACCAGCACTCTGCGCGTGGCAATCACCTTTGGCGAGTGGGTCTGTATCACCATACCCTCCGCAATCGGCGTGTGGCAGGAGCCGACCAGCGTACGGGAGCCCTCCACCTCAACTACACACAGTCGGCAGGCACCGATGGGCAACAGGTCCTGGATATAGCAGAGGGTCGGAATTTCGATGCCGTTTTCCCTGGCTGCTTCCAGTATGGTCAGGCCAAGACGGCCGCTTACGTTTTTTCCGTTTATAGTCAGATTTATCTTTTTTTCCACGTTTATATAGCCGACTGAACCCACACAGTGATACTGGTTTAATAGTTAGGGGTGCCCATATAACCGCACCCCCGATTAATTTATTAGAACAATGTTACCACACAGGTAAACAATCAACAAGTGTAGCCCTCAACGACTGATGGTTTTTAAATATCTTGGAGTTTGCCGTTGAATTCAGCACTGTGATAAACTTTTTAAAGAGCTCGCATGAAGATTCTGGTAACCAACGACGATGGTATAACGGCTGATGGCCTATGGATACTGGTACGTGAACTGACCGGCATCGCTGAGGTGGTGGTCGTGGCTCCGGACAGGGAACAGAGCGCCACCGGCACGGCAGTGACGCTGTGGGAACCCCTGCGAACAAGAAAGGCCCCCCCGCAGGTGCCGGGCGTGGAAGCGTATGCTGTAGAAGGCACGCCGTCAGATAGCGTTTTGCTGGCACTGGGCAGCCTGATAAAAGACAAAATCGACCTCGTCATTTCGGGCATAAACTGGGGGTTGAACCTGGGGGATGATATTTACATCTCGGGGACAGTAAGCGCTGCGCTCCAGGGTTATCTGCATGGATATCCCGCCCTCGCCGTTTCCTCTGAACGAGATAGTGAACTCAGCCTTCAAACAGCCGCCAGGCTGGCCACCCTGGTAGCGGAACGAATCGCTGCCAGCCCGCCACCAAACAACTTGTTTCTCAACATCAATGTGCCCAATTTGCCGCTGACCAAAATCGGTCGTATTCAGGCGACCAGGCTGGCCAACGAAAGCCACATCAACACCGTCACCGAAGGGAATGACGGAAAACGAAATTACTACTGGCTGGTGCGGCAGCGACAGGACAAAAGCCATGACCGGAATACGGATGTCTGGGCCGTGGACCACGGCAATATATCCATAACTCCACTTTTCTCCGGCCTTCCTGCCAGGACATTGTCCGCGCTGCTGAACAATCTCTGCTCCGGTCTGCTTGAGAAACTGACAGGGTCGACCGTGTAAGGTAACATGTCTCATTATATTGGTGTCGATATAATTGAAATCGGTCGTATCAAAGAGGCAGTAGACTCCTGGGGAGAGAAATTTCTCAAGCGTGTCTACACAGAGGCGGAATTAGCCGCTTACCGCCATAAACCGTCATCGCTGGCGGCGCGGTTTGCCTGCAAAGAGGCGGTCATGAAGCTCCTGGGCACGGGCAGGAACGGTGTTAACTGGCGGGAGGTGGAGACACTGTCCCAGGCCAGCGGCAAGCCAGTGGTGAACCTGTACGGAAGGGCACGGAGTAAAGCCGATGAGCTGGGCATAGATGAGATTGCCGTCAGCCTTTCCCACTCCAAAGAATACGCTATTGCGTATGTAAGCGCGGTCTTGAAAGCAAATCCGTGAGCTATTCAGAACAAACGCCGGTTACCAGAAAACCAAGGGTCTTTTATGGCTACTGGATGATTGCCATTTCAATGCTGTGTCTTGGCATTTTTTCGGGGTGTGGTGTCGGTTCCTTCAGCCTCTTTGTTAATTCCCTGCAGTCCGACTTCGGCTGGGGCCGCGGTGAGATCATGCTCGCCTTTACCATCTTTTTCCTGCTCACGGGCTTGGCCGCGCCGCTGGTCGGCGGCATCATTGACCGATACGGAGTGAGGGGAGTAATCGCCCTCGGGTCTCTGGTTACGGGTCTCGGTTTCGTTTCACTCTTCCTGCTGCAAAACCTCTGGCACTTTTATCTTGCCTACTTTTTTATTGGCACCGGTACGGCTGCCTACGGTCAGGTACCGGCAAGCGCTATGGTCGCCAACTGGTTTGTCAAAAAGCGCGGCACGGCTATCGGCATTATGGGTACGGGTATCGGCCTGGGCACTTTCGCGGTGGCGCCACTGGTCGGGGGCGTCCTCATTCCCATCTTTGGCTGGCGTGTGGCCTACCTAGCGCTGGGATTGATAGCCTGGACTTTAATTCCACTGGCAATCTTCATAGTCAGGACCAAGCCAGCCGACATGGGGCTTTACCCTGACGGTGTAACCAGCCCTGAAGAATTGTCAGCCATAAATGCATCCGTTATGACCGCCAAGGGATTGAGCCTTAAAGCAGCACTGGGCACCATGGCATTCTGGCTGGTGTCAGTCACCTTTTTCTTCAGCGCATTCGGCTCACTGGGAGTTATCCAGACCCTGGTGCCGTATTTGCAGGACGCGGGTTTTTCGGTGGCGCTGGCTGCCGGCGCCTTGACACTCACGGGTCTGGGCAGCGCCATCGGTAAATTTTCTTTCGGCTGGCTATGTGACAAAATCAAAGCGAAACAGGCCTGTGCTCTCAGCATCGTCCTGCTGTCAGCCGGCGCCATTATACTTATGCTCATAAAACCGACGACGCCCGTGGCGATAGCCTGGCTTGCCGCTCTCGTTATCGGGCTAGGGGCAGGGGGCTGGCTGCCCACCATGTCCATGCTGGTCAGTCGTAATTTTGGTCTAGTATATTATGGGGCTATCTTCGGCATGGTATCGCTGTTTCAGGCAGTTGGCGGCTCTACCGGCCCATTATTCAGCGGCTTCATATTCGACACCATGAGTACGTATTTCTGGGCATTTATCATCTTCTTATGCCTGTATGCCATAGCCGTTCCCTTAATCCTGGCGGTGCGCCGGCCAAAATCATTTGTCTGAATATTTCTTAAACGTGGTTTTGGACGACAGGCGTTTCAATGATGAATCTGACCTGGATAAAATTTTTATAGAGAGACTGCCCTGAAGGAACACCAGAGTGAATTAAATTTGGTCCTATTTACTCGTAGTCTTTTCTAGGTGGACTGAAGACACTAATCATCACCGTCCCATCTTCGTGAGTCACGCCTCCGTGAATGGTGTCAGGAAGAACGTGATATACGTCACCCTTCTTCAATAACTGCCTCTCATCACCAATTTTCATGTCAAATTCGCCCTCAATGATTATTGACATCTCCTCACATGAATGGCTGTGTAAAGGCGATTCCGAATGAGGCTGCAGGGCGACGTCACAGAGCATGGCGTTCTTTCCCGAAACGGCACGGACTGAGAATCCCGGTGCTGGCTCAAATACCTTGAATCCCTGATGACCAAAACTATAAAACATCACTCACCTCCATCTAGGTTATACGCGTTTGAATGAATTAAATTATAGTTGTATTTATGTTGTCAATACTCGCTTTTGATAGCCTTTCCAAATAGAGACCCACTCTAAACACCAAATGGAAGTGTTAACCGTCTTTTTCAAAGGTTAATATAAAGTAACGATGCGCTCTTCCGGTTATGCCCGTTCTTGCAACCAATCCAGCCGTTCTTTTACACGACGGGCGGCGGTCACACGAGACTTGGCTTTTCTCAGCTGGTAGGCCAGGGTCACATCGCCAACAACATCATGAACCCAGTTGCTGAAATCATTTTTCTCACTATTAACGTGATGTTTATAAAGTTCCCCTGACATTTCCTTGAGAGCTTCGGCAAGGTCCCTGAGGTTTCTAAAAACCCGGCCGTCACAGCACCAGAAAACCTTATCATCTGGAACCTGGTTCTGCCACTTTCTAATTTTATCCTGTTTTATCGCTACCATCAGTTTTCCCTCTTTTCGACAATTAATTATTTAAGATTTACATGGACACAATCAACACTACTTCACTACATGCAGAAATGGATGGGAGGAGTCACTTCCTCCCATCCATAAATACATGCCAGCCTAATTATTTATTTACTTCTTGGTGCCAAAGGGCGGTTTGCTGGCGCCACCACCTGGCCTGCCCGGTTTCTTCACCATCGAGTTATACCTCCTTGCTTACCTAGCCACTGGCTTAACTTATCTTACCGTTGTGTACTTGAAATGCCGTTCCTTGATCCACTGCGCTACATGTTTAGGATCGTTAGAATCAAACATCCTCATACCTTTGCTGGCCGGTTCCATTTCATTTACGGGAACCGCCGTCAGAATATACTTCTTCTGCCCCTTTGCCGGATAATTAGGATTCAGTTCCACCAGAGCGGCGCCCCTTCCCAGCGGGCCGCCTGACGCCGGGCTGGCAGCCAGGTAGAAATGGATTTTGCCTTCCTTTTCGGTTAGCGCCTCTACCTGCTGTTGAATCTCCTTTTCCGTGTAAATGGTGACCTTGGGGATAACCCTCTTTTCTTCGAGCTCCGCCTTCTTCGATTCTTTATCAAACCAGCCCTCAAAAAGGATTAGCTGGGGGTGCTGGTCAAGTGTGGTATAGTCCTTAATCTTGGCGCTGCTGGATGCTGCCTCATACTGAGCGAAAATTCTGACATCAAGTCCCTTGTCTTCGCCTGACCTTGGGCGTACCACCATTGACAGTCCCCGCACCCAGTTTGTCTCTTTAGCCATTTGCTTGATCAGATAATCGCTCAGAATATCGTTGATGAATTTGGGTCCGGGCAATTTCTCCGCTTTGGTTACCGCCGGTGCTGCCGCGGCTCCAGTCACCGGTGTCGTACCCATCGCTGCGGTACCAGTTCCTGTGGTGCTTACCTCAACGGGAGCTGCCGCAATTTTCTTTTTCCTCCAGAACATCTACCATACCTCCTCTTTTATTTTTTTCGGTATTCCTATTGACTTGAATATGATTATCATGTAATATTAATTATGTTTTATAAATGATGATTTATTAATCACGCATTATAAATCATTACTTTCCCTTTGTCAATAGATTTATATTTATATGGTGAGATATTTTTCCAAATCTGTATTTTGGGACAAAGCTAAAGGGGGTTGCATTATCATCACCGCCTGTGTTATAAAGTTAGACAATATGTCTGGCATGATTTGGCAATGATGATTTTTAATTTGTTTTTCGTTTTTCTAACCGGATATGTCTGAGTGGAAATTTTTAACCAACCACGCCATTGTCCTCAGTTATGTTTCAATCCATCCCAGGATAACCGCCCGGGAACTATCCGCTGCTATTGGCATCACCGAAAGGGCGACACGTAAAATAATTGCCGACCTGCTTCAAGCTGGCTACATAAGCAAGGACCTGGAAGGCAGGCGCAATCGTTATCATATCAACCCAGACCTGTCGCTGCGACACCCCGGACTGGAGGAAACGGCCGTTGGCTATCTTCTCGAGATGCTGGGGTGGCGAAAACGCGGGCGTCCCCGCAAAGCAAAATGATGCCTTTCCGCTGGAGATATATATCCCTCCCGCTGGTCATCATGCTTCTCTCCATCGGCCTCATAATTTATTTCTGCCCACGGCTTCCCGATGATTTAGCCTATCACTTTAAGGACGGCCTGCCCGACCGGTGGCTGAACCGCGGGGCTGTCATCGTCTGGCTGCTGGTGCCACATTTCCTGCTGACCGGGCTGGGCGCGGCTGTGGTCCTGGGGGTTATGAAGCTCGAAAATCGCTTCCAGCAGGCGGCAAATAAGCGCGCTGAAACAATGCTGCTGCTCATGGGCAATATGGTCGCCCTGCCGCAGCTCGTCCTGACCTTTGCAATGCTGACCATTTTCAGCTACAATGCCTACGAAGTATACCTCATGCCCTTATGGGTATTCGCCCTGATTGTCATGGGGCTGGGAGGTATCACCCTGGGGGTACTCTTCTTCCTCGCCCTGCGGCAGGCCCTGGCGAGGAAATAACAATTACCTTATAGCGAGCACCAAGGAGCAGTGGTAATGGCGGAAAAAACACCGGGCGGCGTCACCATGGAGAAGATTGTTTCGCTCAGCCAGCGGCGGGGCTTCATCTTCCCGAGCAGTGAGATTTACGGCGGGCTGTCAAGCTGCTGGGACTACGGGCCGCTGGGGGTGGAGCTGAAACGAAACGTGAAGCAGGCCTGGTGGCGCGCCGTGGTGCAGGAGCGAGATGATATGGTGGGGCTGGATGCCAGCATCCTGATGCATCCCCGGACATGGGCGGCCAGCGGCCACCTCGAACAATTCACCGACCCGCTGGTGGAGTGCAAGCAGTGCCATCTTAGATTTCGCAGCGACGAGGTCGCCGGTAAAAACTGCCCATCCTGCGGCGGGGAGCTCACGGAGCCGCACCTGTTCAACCTCATGTTCAAAACCTTCATGGGGCCGGTGGAGGAGGACGCCAGCGTGGTCTACCTGCGACCGGAGACGGCGCAGGGCATCTTCGTCAATTTTGAGAATGTGCTCAACACGACGCGGAAACGGCTGCCATTCGGCATCGCTCAGCTGGGCAAGGCCTTCCGCAACGAGATTACCACCGGCAATTTTATCTTCCGCAGTCGTGAATTCGAGCAGATGGAAATAGAATATTTTGTCAGGCCGGAGACGGCCGACCAATGGTTTGATTACTGGGTTAAGGAAAGACAGAACTGGTACCTGAAACTCGGCATCAGAGAAGAAAACCTCCGCCTGCGCCCCCACGGCAAGGAGGAGCTGGCACACTATGCCCGGAAATGCTATGACATCGACTATAATTTCCCGATGGGCTGGTCAGAGCTGGAGGGCATCGCCAATCGCGGCAATTATGACCTGGCGCAGCATGCCAAATACAGCGGCAAAGAGATGAGATACTTTGACGAGGAAGCCAACGAGCATATCGTGCTCTATATCATTGAGCCCTCGGCGGGCGTGGACCGCTCGGTGTTGGCCTTCCTCTGCGACGCCTATGATGAGGAAATGGCCCAGGGTGAGCTGCGCGTGGTGCTCCATCTGAATCCCGCCCTGGCCCCCTACAAAGTGGCCGTGCTCCCGCTGAGCAAGAAGGAAAATCTGGCGAAAGCGGCCCGTGAGGTATATGACACCCTGCGACCATGCTGGATGGTCCACTACGATGATACCCAGAGCATCGGGCGGCGTTACCGCCGCCAGGATGAAGTCGGCACCCCGTACTGCGTCACCATTGACTTCCAGTCGCTGGAGGACAACCAGGTTACCATCCGCGAGCGCGACAGCATGAACCAGATACGGGTGCCCATCGCCACTCTCAAGGAGACGCTCGCCGCCAAGCTGGCCGGCGAAGACCTCTTCGTGCTGCCGCCCGGCGGCCAGATATGGAAGGAAGAAGGGAAATAGGTGTTTAAGAGGAGCAAAAGCCCCTCTTTTTAATACCATTCCCCCTTCCCCGGGGAAGGGGGATAAAGGGGGATGGGGTTACTCAATGAAAATCCTCCACTTCGCCGATTTACATCTCGGCGTTGAGACCTACGGACGCACTGACACCGCCACGGGGCTGTCAACGCGCCTCCTTGATTTCCTCGCCTCACTGGATAAGGTCATTGATTACGCCATAGAAAATAGAGTGGACCTGGTCATCTTCTGCGGGGACGCCTACAAGACCCGCGAGCCCACCCAGACCCAGCAGAGAGAATTTGCCAAACGCATCAGCCGCCTCTCCGCCAGCGATATCCCCATCTTTCTTCTGGTGGGCAACCACGACCTGCCCAATGCCATCGGCCGTGCCACCAGCACCGAAATCTTTGATACGCTGTCGGTGAAGAACGTTTATGTTTCAAATCGCCCCGATATTTTCAAAATTCCCACCCGCGGCGGCACGGTGCAGGTAGCCTCGCTGCCGTGGTTGCGGCGCAGCGCCCTGCTCAGTCGCGAGGAGACAAAGAACCTGGACTTTGAACAGATGAAAGAAAAACTGCAGCAGACGCTGACCGGCGCCATTGAGCACCACGTCTCAAAACTGGACCCATCCCTGCCCGCTATACTGGCCGCCCATGTATGGGTCGCCGGCGCCCAGGCCGGCACGGAGAAACAGATGACCATCGGGCAGGAGCATGTGCTACTGCTGAGCAACGTGGCCAACCCGGCCTTTGACTACATCGCCCTGGGCCACATCCACCGCCACCAGGTCCTTGCCCAGAGCCCGCCCGTCGTCTACGCCGGCAGCCTGTCTCGACTCGACTTCAGCGATGAGAATGACGAAAAGGGCTTTTATCTGGTGGAGATTGGAACTGAGAAGGTTGACGGGCAAAGGCCGGTATCTTACGAGTTCCACCCCATTGAGGGACGCCGCTTCCTGACCATTGAGGTATCGCTTGCGGCGGAAGACTCTGACCCCACCGCCACCGTGCTACAGGCAATAGCAGCACAGGAGAAAAAGCTCAAAGAGGCCATCGTGCGACTGAACATCACCCTGCCGGCGGAGCTTGAGGGGCAGCTGCGCGACGCTGATATCAGAGAGGCGCTGCAGGAGGCCTATTTTGCCACCATAGCGCGGGAGACGGTGTGCGAGGCGCGACTCCGCCTGGGCCAGTTCACCGCCGAGGAAATCACCCCCCTTGATGCTTTGAAAAAATACCTGGAGACAAAAAAGACTCCCCCCACCAGAGCTAAAATCCTAATGGAGTACGGAGAGAGGCTGATAAGGGGGGATACAGAGAATTGAGAGGGGGCTTTCGCCCCCTCTTTTTCATCTCCCCTACTCACACCACCTGGTAAATTCTGCCGGTTTCTGCTTCAAGCTGCGATAGGTGTTCAGCTTGACCCCTTCGTCAGGATAGCCCAGCGGGATGGAGATTATTAATTTCTTGCTCTCCGGGACACCCAGGAACTTCTTAATCTGCGGCGCGTAGTTGGTCACCGAGGCCTGAAGCACGCTCTCCACGCCCAGCGCGTGCGCCGCCAGTATCAGGTTCTGGGCGAACAGCCCCATGTCAAAAATCGACCACTCCCCCAGCGACCCATCGATAAAGAGGAAGACGGCGCAGGGCGCGCCATAAAACTCAAAGTTCATCAGGCGCAGGTTTTCTCTCCCCTCCTCATCCCCCCTCTCAATGCCCAGCGTGGCCAGTCGGCGGGCGCCGTGGTCATGGCCACGGGCATCATGCTCCGGCGGCCAGCCCTTGGGCATGGGCAGGTCGGGACTGGTCGGCGCCTTTGCCTTCGCCAGCTCAAAGATAATCTTGCTCAGCTCGTCCTTCTTCTTCCCGCTCACCACCACCACCTCCCAGGGCTGGGTGTTGGTGTAGGAGGGAGTGTTGCTCACCGCCTCCAGAATCTTGTTAATCACGTCCCTGGGGACGGGGTCGGGCTTGAAACCGCGAGTGCTGCGCCTCGTTTTGATACCTTCTAAAGTTTCCATCATTCATACCTCCCTTAGATAATCTAAAATACCATTAAAAGGTCAGCGATGCCCAGCCTTCTTTAAGAAGGTCGGAAATAATTGACCCGACGTAAACCACCTTGATGCCAACGGCTTCCAGCTTTTCCGTAATGCCCATGCGGTCGGAACACCATTTGCACGCCAGGACTTCAACGCCCTGCTCCACAATCTCCTTAATACGGCCCTGCACCTCCACGTCATTGGCCGCCACCTTCTCCGAAGGACCGAAGAAGATGACCTTTACCTCATCCATCCAGCCCTTTTTAGCCGCATTGAGCGGATAGACCAGTCCCACCTCAAGCGCCACTTCCCGGTCCGCGCTGCTCACCAGTACGAAGACTTTGGACGCCATAACTCTCCCCCCTTTCTCAACTTGAATCAAACCGCATTAAAAGACACTTTACCCAAGCTACTTAACCTTTGTCAAGATTCCATAAAATGATATAATTTTTAATTGAGAAGTAATTAAGTAATGAGACGAGGAGGTAATGAAGATGAGCAATACCCAGGAAAATCTGCAGGCTGCTTTTGCCGGCGAGAGCCAGGCCAATCGCCGTTATCTGTTTTTCGCGGAGAAGGCGGAAAAAGACGGGCATCCGCAAATCGCACGCCTGTTCCGGGCCATTGCCGAAGCCGAGACAGTACACGCCCGCAATCACCTCAGCACCCGGGGCGACATTAAATCCACCAAGGAAAACCTGAAGGAGGCAATCGGCGGCGAGCACTACGAGTTCACCAAGATGTATCCGGAATTCATCGAGCAGGCAAAATCAGAGGGCGTGAAGAGGGCGGAAACGACCTTCGACTTCGCCAACAAGGTGGAGAAAATCCACCATGCGCTGTATGAAAAGGCGTTGAAGGCAGTGGAAAGTGGCCAGAAGCTGGAGGGGAAATCATTTTTCGTCTGCCAGGTCTGCGGCTACACCGTCGAAGGCGCCGCCCCGGACAAGTGCCCGATATGCGGGGCACCGCAGAGTCGGTTCAAACAGGTAGATTGAGTATTTTAAACCTTAAATTAAATAAAAAGAGGGGAGGGTAAGATCCCTCCCCTCTCTATTTAGATTTATAAAGCCAGTTTGAGGCTTAACCGCCCTTTTTCTGCACCCACTTTTCCGCCAGGTTGCCCGCCCAGAGCACCTTGGGCTGTTTGCCCTGATAAGCCCGTATCATGAGGAAAATCCACAGGATGAATCCAAGCAGTCCAAGTAGACCCGAAATCACCTGGCCAATAACTGGTATCCAGCCGAGGACTAGGGCAACCACGGTGATGGTGCCAAAAACGTAAATCGACTGTACCGCATGGTAGCGGACGAACTTGCTTTCCTGCTCAATCAGGACAAAGACCAGCCCACTTACCCACCACAATACATAGCACAGTAACCCAGCGACATTTGCTTCCATACCGGTAGACGATTTATCCATGGATTTCCTCCTGTAAGGTTATTTGTGCATAAGCGTATACCAAGATGACAGTGATGTCAATAGGCAACGTGCCGGGTCTAGGAATTATATATCGGCCTCTAATCCTCAAAGATAAATAGTTCGTCAATCGTGGTCTGTAATGCCCGGGCCACATTATGTGCCAGTCGCAGCGATGGATTGTACCTGCCCTGCTCCAGAAAGATTATGGTTTCCCGTCGGACACCGACCATTTCGGCCAGTTTCTCCTGGGTCAGATTAAGCCTCGTCCGGTATTCTCTGATCTTGTTCTTCATGGTCAGCCAGCTACCAGCATTTGGCGAGATATCTCTTGAGTAAAGCTTTACCTTACTTCAAGGGTTTTTGCGGAACAGGCCCTGGATATATATCACCAGACTGCCGATGAACCCCACGGCAAAGCCCAGCGGGCAGATAATGGTGGCGATAATAAAGAAGATGGGCTCCTCGAATTCGCGGTTAGAGAAGTGCATAACCAGACCGGAAATGGCATTGTGCAGGAAAATACTGGTTATGGCCGCCCCGAGCGATATCCCCACGATAAGGATGAAGGTCTTGAATAGCTTTAAACTCCCCTCGCTCAGCCCCGTTTCGACTCGGTCGTAGTAAAAATAGGAGAGTAAATAGATTGCCCCGGCGGCAATAAAGAGAGCGCCCAGGACCTGCACCGTATCCGGCTCCTCCACCAGCCTGACACTGAAGGGCAGCATCAGCAATGCTGTGGCCACCACGAAAAAGATAAAGCCATTTCGCACTGATTTGCTGGTGTTTTCTCTCACCCGCTCGTCAATGGGCGGCATTTTACGCCGCCGTAGCAATGACCATATCTCGCGGTGGCCCATAAGCAGAAGCCCGGCCAGAAACGCCACCACCACGTAATACGCTTCCAGCGAGATGAGAATAATAGCCACCACCAGTGCCACTATGGCAACCGCCCAGAACACTTTTTTCGTTCTCATCAAACCGCTCCACAGTTAACTATTTCTAACGTTATATATTTCTAACACTTTTTTGAGCTTCTGTCAATACCTTTCGCCCCTTTTTCCAGTCTTTTCTGGCATAACTTTGAAAGAGTTGTCTATATCTCATTCCAAAAATATTACAAATCGACACGGCGGAGCCAGCCAGAAGCTGTTTGCCAAAAGTCTGCAATGGAGCACTAGTTTACATCTGGCTACAATATGGTATAATCTGTGAAAAGAGGTCCTATATGCCAAAATGTCCCAATTGCGGTCGGGAGACATATAGAACAGAAGACTGGGCCTGCCAGTGGTGCGGTCATCCGCTTCTCTCCGGCGTTTTCAAGATAGTACCCAAGACATACCGTCAGATACAGGAGGAGAGAGCATATGGGGTGAAGCCGATTCTGGAAGACGAACCGGAGCCTGTTCTGGCTACCGAAGTTGCTTCAGCACCACCGCCGGCCCCGGAAGCAGAGCCTCCGCAAATGGCGGAACTGGAGCCGGAGATAGAGCCCGAGATACCATCCCCACCGGAGCCGGCGGCTGAAGTTGAAACCGAGGTGGAGGTGAAGAGTGAGGCGGCACCACCGCCCGAACCGGAAGCCGAGACAATTGCGGAAAGCGAACCGCCAGTGCCACCGGAACCGGTAGAGGTCAAAGAAGAAGCAACAGAGGCAGAAGTAGCTGAACCAGTACCTGTATCTGATTCAGAAGCGGCGCCGGCAGCAGAAATCGAGCCTGAGGTAGAAACAGAGCCAACGCCAGCGCCAACACCGATAGCTGCTCCAGACCTGGAGCCCGAGGTAACCACCGGTATTGTTAATGTAACCGCCGAGGAACTGAATGCCGCCTTCAATGCCGATAAAGCAGGCGCGAATGCCAAATTAATGGACAAGGCGCTCAAAGTAACCGGGACCATTGATAAGGTCTTTGTCAGAGACAATCTTGATATCTTCTATATCATTCTGGCCGGGGCGGGGGGTCCTTCAACCTGGCAGATACGCTGTACTTTCAACCGCGAGCACGGCGCCTATTTATCGCGCCTGACCGAAGGGCAAAAAGCCACGGTACAGGGCACATATACTGGCTATGAAAGGAATATCATCCTGAAAGAATGCAGTCTGGTGCAATAAGACATTCAGACTTTTTAATTGTTAGCTAAAAGGAGGGGAACGATTAATGTCAATGCTGACTTGGGTTGGAATTATCGTCGTTGTTATTTTAATCATCCTGTTCTTCGTGGTAAGAGGCAGACGCTAGAATCGGCATGGCTCGCGTATCCAGTTAATCACCTATTATGGACGGCGCCAGGGCCTCCAGTAATTAAAATGTGATATCACGAATAGCTGCGTCAGTATTAACTGACTGACGTTTAAATTTGAAATTGAATTTTGCCAGGTGGCGAATTAGAGTCGAATCGGCCTGCAGATCTGCGGTAGACAAGCGAACAGGTTAGGCTTATAATCTCAACTGGATATGAATTCCAAAGCAAAACTCCATGTCCTTTTCGACCGTCAGACGATTGAGGCTACTGTCAGGCGTCTTGCCTCCGAAATCAATTCCGATTACCACCATAAAAACCCCCTTCTGCTGGGCATTCTCAGGGGGTCGTTTGTATTCCTGGCAGACCTTATCCGCCATCTAGATTTCCTGCTCGAGGTGGACTTCATCGGCCTATCCAGCTATGGCAGCGGCATGCAGACCTCAGGCAGAATCAAGGTGACAAAGAAGCTGGAGACGCCGGTACAGGGCAGGCATGTGCTGGTGGTGGAGGACATCGTGGATACCGGCCTCACCACAGCCTTTCTCCTTGATTACCTGCAGCAGTACAAACCAGCTTCGGTGAAGCTCTGCGCCCTTGCCGACAAACCTTCACGTCGTGAAGTTCCCGTGAACATCGACTACCTCGGTTTTACCGTGCCCAACAAGTTCCTCGTCGGCTACGGGCTGGACGCCGACCAGAAATTCCGAAACCTGCCCGATATCTGCTACCTGGAGGCTGAAGCATAATGGCAACGGGACAGGCCAGGCTAATCTCGGTGGCGAAGGGGGACCAGCTCGCCGACCTCATCCTGGCCAATGCCGGGGTGATAAACACCTTCACCGGTGAGGTTACGCCCGGAAACGTCGCCATCAGCGGCGACCGCATCGCCGGGGTGGGAGATTATAACAGGGCGAAGCAGACCATAGACTTCTCCGGCAAGTACCTGGCTCCGGGTTTCATTGATGGACATGTCCACCTGGAAAGCTCGATGCTGGACGTCGGCCAGTACGCACAGGCGGTGGTGCCGAGGGGCACCTCGGCCATCGTTACCGACCTGCATGAAATCGCCAATGTCTGCGGCCTGGAAGGTATGCGCTACGTCCTCGGCTACGTCCGCCAGCTGCCCATTGACCTGTTCCTGATGGCGCCTTCCTGCGTGCCCGCCACCCATCTTGAGACATCGGGGGCTACTATCAGCGCCGACGACATTCGCCGGGTTTTGCGCTGGCGGGAGACCATCGGGCTGGGGGAAGTGATGAACTTTCCCGGCGTTATACACGGCGACGCCAGTGTACTGCGCAAGATTGCCCTGAGCCGGGGGAAGATAATTGATGGTCACGCCCCTGGCATCAGGGGAAAAGACCTTGATGCTTACATTGCCGCCGGCATAGGTTCGGATCATGAATCAGTGACACTGGAAGAGGCCGAGGAAAAGCTGGCCAAGGGCATGTTCATCATGATACGAGAGGGCTCCTCGGAAAAGAACCTGGAAACCCTGCTGCCGCTGGTCACCGATAAGACCTATAAACGTTGCCTATTCGTTGTTGACGACCGCAGCGCTGATGACCTGCTCCACGATGGTGATATTGATGCCGTAGTGCGCAAGGCGATACGCCTAGGCCTTGAACCGGTGCGAGCCATCCAGCTGGCCACCATCAACGCCGCAGTGTATTTTGGCCTTCGCGGCCTGGGAGCAATCGCCCCCGGCTACCTCGCCAATATTCTGGTCCTGGATGACCTGCGCAACCTGTCAGTTAATACGGCCTTTTATCGCGGCCACCCGGTGGCCCGGGAAGGCAGACCGCTATTTACACTGCCGACCACGGATAACCGTACCGTAACCGGAACGGTAAACATCAAGCCGATTACGCTGGAAAAGATAAAATTAACGGCTACGTCAGAGGAAATGCCAGTCATTGAAGTCATACCGGGCCAGATAATTACCCGTAAACGCTATATGAAGGCCAGGGTGGCCAATGGTCAGGCTGTCCCCGATACGGACAGGGATATTATAAAGCTGGTGGTCGTGGAAAGGCACCGGGCCACGGGCAATGTGGGACGGGGCATGGTCACCGGTTTCGGGCTGAAGAAAGGAGCACTGGCTTCTTCCGTAGCCCACGATTCGCATAACATCGTTGCCGTCGGGACGAGAGACGAGGATATAATGGCGGCGATTCGGGAAATCGAGCGCCTTCAGGGTGGCCTAGTGGCAGTGGCGGAAGGCAAGGTGCTGGCCAGCCTGGCGTTGCCTATCGCCGGACTGCTCTCCAATGAACCGCTGGAAAACGTGGTCGACCGACTGAAAAAGCTGGAGCAGGTCGCCAGAGAGCTGGGCAGCCAGCTCCCCTCCTCCTTTGCCACCCTCTCCTTCCTGTCCCTGCCCGTTATTCCTGAACTCAAGCTCACCGACCTTGGACTGGTGGATGTTGCCGAATTTAAGTTAATCAGCTGAAAAAAGGACTGAGGATAATGAGCATGCGCCTTACCAGACAGCAGCCAGTTTTTGAGAACCGCTATGACGCCGGGCGGCAGCTGGCAACCTGGCTGGCGGAGTACCGGAACCGGTCGTCCGTGGTTCTGGCCATACCCAACGGCGGGGTACTGGTCGGCCTGGGGGTAGCGCTGGCACTAAATGCCGACTTCAATATCATAGTCTCCCGCAAAATTCCCCTGCCGCTCAGGCCCGAGGGCGGTTTCGGCGCCGTGACCGACGACGGTACCACCATACTGAATGAGGAAATGATAAAGCGGTTTAATTTGAGCCAGCAGCAGATTAACTATCAGGTAAGTCAGGTAAGAGCCGCCATCCGCCAGCGCAGCCTGCTTTACCACAGCAAAAAACCTCCCTCACTGGTCAAGGATAAAACGGTAATCATTGTTGATGACGGGCTTGCCTCCGGATATACCATGATGGCCGCCGTGGAGTCGATACGCTACCGACAGCCCCGGGAGATAATCGTCGCCGTACCGGTGGCGTCAGCCGTTGCCCTGCCCAAGGTGGAGAAGATAGCCAACAGGGTAGTGGCCTGCGTGTCCGGGTTCGGTCCGGAATTTTACGTCTCTGATTTCTATCGCTACTGGCACGAGCCCAGCGATGAGGAAGTGCTCCAGTGCTTTAAAGAGTGGGGACTCAGACACCGCCCGGATATGAAATCACTGGGTAACAAAACAAATAACCAGTCTTAAGGCTGCATAATCAGCCGCAACCTTACAGTCCTCCCAATCCCCCATCCACGCCCAGCACCTGCCCGGTAATATATCTCGCCTCCTCCGAGGCCAGAAAAGCCACCGCCTCGGCCACGTCACGAGGCGTGCCCAAGAAACCGAGCGGTATCCGCTTCAGCATCTCCCCTTTCTGCTCCTCGCTCAACTGCTCGGTCATTTTGGAGACAATGAAGCCGGGGGCAATGGCATTGACGGTGATACCGCGCGAACCGACTTCGCGGGCAATGGTCTTGGTGAAGCCGATTATTCCCGCCTTGGACGAAGAATAATTCGCCTGGCCGGGATTGCCCACAATGCCCACAATGCTGGATATGCTGATAATGCGCCCCCACCGCTGCTTGACCATCTGCCTTAACACGGCGCGCGTGCACAGGAACACACTCTTCAGGTTCACATTGAGCACCGCTTCCCAGTCCTCGTCCGACATGCGCAGCAGAAGCTGGTCGCGGGCGATGCCGGCATTGTTCACCAGAATATCAATCCGCCCGTATTCAGCGGTCACTTTTTCCGCCAGCCCGGCAACGTCAGATGCGGAAGTTACATCGGCTGCCACCGCCAGGCTTTTCCGTCCCATTTTCCTTATTTCCCCGGCCACTGGCTCCGCATCGGCAACATCGGTGACGACAACGGTCGCGCCCGCCTCGGCCAGCCTGAGCGCAATCTCACGCCCGATGCCACGAGCGCTGCCGGTCACAATGGCCACTTTCTCTGATAGCTTCATGGTTACCTCCTCGGGTTATGCCAGACTGTCCCTAACCGCCTCCACATCACCGATATTTATGGTCCGGACTTCCCGGTTTGTCCGCTTTATCAGGCCGGCAAGCACTTTGCCCGGCCCTATTTCAATGAAAGTATCTACTCCCTCCCCAATCATATACTCCACTGAGTTCTGCCACAGGACACAGTTACAGAGCTGCTGGACGAGCTCCCCTTTCACTGCTTCAGAAGTGGTCAGGGGCCGGGCGGTGGTATTGGCGATGATGGGGATAGCCGGTTCGGCGAAGGCAAGACGGGATATGATTCCGGACATGCTCTCCACAACTGGCTGCATCAGCGGCGTATGAAACGCAGCGCTTACTGCCAGTGCTATCACCCGGGCCGCGCCTCTGTCTCTGGCCATCTCCATGGCCTTGGTAACGCCATCGCTATCGCCGCCTATAACCAGCTGGCCCGGCGAATTCATGTTCGCAATACAGGTTCCCGTCTGCTGGCATATCTCGTGCAGCGGCGATTCTTCAAGGCCGATAACCGCCGCCATGCTTCCAGGGCGCACTTTGTCCGCCTCATGCATCAGACGACCCCGCTCCCTGGCCAGATAGACGGCCATCTTGAAATCAAATACGTCCGATACTGCCAGGGCCGTATACTCGCCAAGGCTGTGGCCGGCCACAAACCGGGCCGACGGCATACCTGTATTCACTTCCCTGACAGCGGCAAGACAGGCCAGACTGACGGTCAGGATTGCCGGCTGGGCATTTATGGTCAGGCGCAGTTCCTCTTCAGGCCCCTCAAAACATAGCTGAGAAAGAGGAAATCCCAGCACCTCATCGGCCTGCTCAAAAACAGCCCTGGCCGAAGCAAATTCTTCATAAAGGTCACGCCCCATGCCCACCCACTGCGCACCCTGACCGGGAAAGACATAAGCCACTTTAGCTGATTCTACCATAGCTTGCCACTGCTCAATGCGTCGGCGGTAAATGAGCTATTCTGAACTCGCTGGGGGACCTGATACCTCAATAACCTCCCTGCCGGCATAACTGCCACAGACGGGGCAGACACGGTGCGACAGCTTCGGGTTATGGCACTGGGGACAGTAATCAAACTGGGGGGGGGTTACTGCCAAATGACTTCGCCTTTTACCACGGCGTGCTTTGGATATCTTCCTCTTTGGTAATGCTCCCATAATCTATCTTTCCTCTTACCCTGTTTATCAGACTACCTCAAATTCATCAATTTTGACCACCGCGGGTCAACGGTCGGCACTGGACAGCCACATGGCCCTCTGTTCAGATTGTGCCCGCATTCCTGACACAGTCCGGCACAGTCCTCACGACACAGCGGTTTCATGGGCATTTCCAGCAGCGCATACTGGCGTACCGCCTCAGTTAAATCAACGACATGATGCTCGTCAATGGTGAATGAACCGGGCTCACCGGAAGACTGAAATGGTAGTCCGCTGTTGACGTCAACGGTCTGCAGGTATTCCTCCTCAAAGCTTATTTTCAGCGGACGCTCAAACGCGCTCAGACAGCGGCTGCACGTTAGTTCGAGCCCGGTGTGCAGGTTACCCCTGACCAGAACGCCGCGCTGCGTCCTGATAAGGCTGATTTCACCGCTTACCCTGCGGTCGCGTTTATCTCCACTAAAATCAATGGCTTCGTCTATTTTATATTTACGGGATGAACCGATTGGTTCCTTGAGCAACTGGGCAACATTTATCTCCATGACAGCCCCTCTACGCCAGCCAGTTCTTTTTATTATAGTCCAAGCTACGCAGTGACCGCAAGCCTGAGGTAACGTCATCGCTCACCGTTTCTTCAGCTTCTCGGTAAGCAGCGGCACCACCTGAAACAAGTCGCCCACGATGCCATAGGTGGCCACCTCAAAGATGGGGGCATGGGGGTCATCATTTATGGCAACGATGCAATCCGACGTCTGCATGCCCACCACGTGCTGCAGTGCCCCGGAAATACCAACGGCGATATAGAGCCTGGGGCACACTGTTTTTCCGGTCTGGCCAATCTGGTGCGGGTAGCCAATCCACCCCTCGTCCACCACGGCGCGCGTGGCACCCACCGCCGCGCCTATGACCGAGGCCAACTCCTGAAGCATCCCGAAATTCTCTGCCTTTTCCAACCCCCGACCCCCGGCAACTATGACATCCGCCTCCTCAATTTTCACCGTCTCGGCAACCTCTTCCATAAATTCAATAAGCTTCGTCCGGGCGGTGATGCCCTCCCACTTAAAGTCCACTCTTATTATCTCCCCCTTGCGGTGGCTGTCCGGTTCACGCTGCGAAAAAACGTGCGGTCGCACCGTCGCCATCTGCGGTCTCGCCTCCGGACAGGTGATTATCGCCATGATATTACCGCCAAAGGTGGGCTTTGTCTGCAGGAGTAACCCTTTTTTAGCATCAACATCAAGGTCAATGCAGTCGGCGGAAAGTCCCGTCGGCAGCGCCGCCGCCACACGGGGGATGAAGGCGCGACCCAGCGCCGTGGCCCCGGCAAGGACAACCTCGGGACGGTGCTGCCGGACCAGTTCCACGAGCTGCCCCGTTATAAGGTCTTCCTGATTGTCCGCCAGCTCGGGACTATCTACAAGATAGACTTTATCGGCGCCGTGGGCTACCAGCTGGTCAACCTCGCCAACCCGGTGACCGAAACATACGGCGCTCAACTCCGTATGCAGCGCGTCGGCCAGCTCCTTGCCTTTGGCTAAAAGCTCGTAGACGACGCTCTTGAGCCGTCCGCTGCGCTGTTCGGCGAAAACCCAGACGCCACGATAGGACTTATCGCTCATATCTCCCTGTTTCTAAACCAGTCCGTTCTCCTTCAATCGGTCAATCAGGCAAGCCACCTGATTCTCCGTCTCCCCCTCAAAAATTTCACCCCGGCAGACACGCTCAGGAGTGTATACCCTGATGACCTGTGTAAAGGAGCCGGACACACCAACCAGATTCGGGGCTACGTTCAGTTCTTTGGCCCCCCAGACCGTAATGGTGGCGCTTTTCGCCCGGGCAATGCCGCGCAGCGAGGGCAGGCGCGGCGTATTAATTTCCTTGACCACGGTAATCACTGCCGGCAAAGGACTTTCTATGATTTCGTAGCCGTCCTCAACCATGCGCCGGACACGCATCCCGCCATCAGCCACGTCTTCAATCTGGCTCACATAGGCGATAAACGGGAGGCTAAGCATCTGGGCAAGCTGGGGTCCGACATGCCCGGTATCGCCGTCCAGCGTCTGCCTGCCGCAGATAACAAGGTTGGTCTGGTCCAGCTTGCGTATGGCCACAGATAGCGTATGGGAGGTCGCCCAGGTATCGGCACCGGCGAATGCTAGGTCGCTTAACAGGATTCCCTCGTCTACTCCAAGCGATATGGCCTCCCTCAGGGCGGCCTCCGTCTGTGGGGGCCCCATGCTGATGGCAGTTACCCCGCCGCCGAATCGCTCTCTCAGCCGAACCGCTTCCTCAATGGCATAGGTATCAAGAGGATTGATGATGTTTTCGATTCCGTCCCGGATGAGGTTATTGGTTTCAGGGTTGATCTTTACCTGCGTGGTGCCCGGCACCTGCTTCAGGCAGACGACGATGTTCATTCCGTTTTGGCCTTTCGCTTCCTCAACTCAACGGCAATGGCATTGCGCAGGATCTGGTTGGCGCCCTCGTATATCTGGGTAATCTTGGCGTCCCGCATCATCTTTTCCACCGGGAAATCCTTCATATACCCGGTGCCGCCGCAAATCTGCACGGCGTCCGTGGTCACCCTCATCGCCACGTCCGAGGCGAACACCTTGGCCATGGCCGACTCTTCCGTAATTCTCTTTGTGCTGCTATCCACTGTCCTGGCCGCCGCGTAGACCAGCGCTCGCGCCGCCTCAACCTGTATGGCCATCTCCGCCAGCATATCCTGCACCACCGGCAGGGTGATAATGGGGTGGCCGAACTGGACGCGCTGCTGGGCGTAGTCCACGGCCGCTTCCAGCGCTCCCTGAGCGATACCTACCGCCTGCGCCCCTATCCCTGGCCGCGAGCGGTCGAAGAGCTTCATCGCCTGGATAAATCCCATGCCCGGCTTACCGATGAGGTTCTCCTCCGGAACGAGGCATTTGCGGAAAATCAGTTCCCCGGTGGCTGATGCCCGGATACCCATTTTTTTCTCTTTCTTGCCAAAGGTAAAGCCCGGCGTCCCTTTCTCCACCAAGATAGCACTGGCGCCGCGGGCACCTCTTGTGCTGTCAGTCAGGACAATCACCGTATATATCTCAGCTTCACCGGCGTTGGTGATGAACTGCTTGGTGCCGTTGAGCAAATACCCGCCTTCAACCTTCTCCGCAGTGGTCTTGACGGCGCTGGCATCGCTGCCCGCCGTGGCCTCACTGATGGCGAAGGCAGTCAATTTTTTACCGGCGGCGATATCCGGGAGGTACTTCCGTTTCTGTGCCTCGGTACCATACTCTATCAGGGTATAAGCGCCAAGGGCGTTTACCGCATAAGTGGTCGCCACCCCACCACATACCCGGCTCAACTCCTCCACCACCAGGCACAGCTCCAGGCAGCCGCCACCAAGCCCCTCATACTCCGCCGGAACGAAAACGCGGAACATATCGGCCCCGGCCAAGTCTTTTATAATCCCCCGGGGGAACTCCCCCGTCTCATCCAGCTCCGCCCGAACCGGCAGCACCCTCTCCTCGGCAATCTTTCTAGCCAGGCTTTTAATGGTCTTCTGCTCTTCAGTCAAAAAATATTCCAAGGAAATACTCCTTTCCTATAACCGGAAACATGCTGAAGGATAAGTACCTATAATAAAATCAAGTAAAATTATAGGTAAAGTTCCCATCAGCGTCAAGGTGATAGCTTGACAGGCATCTTGACAGGGCCCGTTGCGGTGGCTATACTACCGATTGCAGGGTGCAGGTAAGTAATACTGGTCACTCTGGCAAAAAGGGGGTGTATCTGATGGCAGCCAAGGCATTTGTCCTGATTGAGACGGAGGTAGGTAAGACCAGGGACGTGGTTACTGCCCTGCAAAAATTGAACGGAGTTTTGTCAGTGGATACCGTAACGGGCCCCTATGACATCATTGCCATCCTGCAGGGCAAGAGCCTTAATGATATTGGTGATCTGGTTACCGGGAAGATTCACCCTATTCCAGGCATATCCCGCACGGTAACCTGCCTAGCAATTTAAATTACCCGTCCAACGCCGTCAGGACTTCGTTAACGGTCTGCTCATCGGTTGAAGCGCCCGCGGTGACGCCGATGCGCCTTTTATCCTCCGTCCAAGAAGGGTGGATATCAGCGGCGGTTTCAATCAGGTGAGTTTCCGTTATTTTGGAACACAACTCCGCCAGACGATTGGTATTGGCGCTGTGATGCCCGCCCACAACCAGCATCAGGTCAACCTGACCGGCCAGCTCGATGGCGGCTGCCTGGCGTTCCCTGATATCATGGCAGATGGTGTCAATTATCCGCATTTCCGAATCCCGAGTGAAGGCGGCATCAATCAACTTCTTGACGAAAACGGTAAAGTGGTCCGGCACCTGCGTGGTCTGGGATAGAATACCAATACGGCGCGGTATCCGTTGCAGTCCAGTGATTACGCTTTCTTCAACTGCCGCAATACCCTTTCCCTTCGTCCAGCCCAGAATACCCTTGACCTCCGGGTGCTGAGAATCACCGAAAATAACCACCAGAAAGCCGGCTTCAGTCAGTCTCCGCGCCGCCGCCTGCGCCCGGAGGACAAACGGGCAGGTGGTGCTGATAATCTCGATATCCCTGGCTTTGATTTCCTCCTCCAGCTGCGGACTTATACCGTGAGAGCTGGTCACCACCACATCGCCGCGGATATCGGCCACGTTTTTGGCTACCTGCACACCGATTTCCGATAGTTTCTGCAGCACCTGCCGGTTATGCACCACCGCCCCCAGCGTTTCCACACCACCGCGCTCATGGGCTACCTTCTCCAGTATGTCAAGAGCCCGCTTCACACCGAAGCAGAAACCCACCTTGTCCGCTTTTTCAATTATCATCTTACCGGCCCTTTTAGCCACGGTACTGCCCCCGATATTCCCCCGGTAACAGCTCGGCAATGCGCCCCATTATGGTATGCGTGAAAGTCGCCAGCTGCTCCCTGGTCACTTTTCCGTTTACCGACGGCAGATGGAACGGGCGTCCGATATTCACTGTGATTGCGGGACGGCGCAGCCACCAGGTCCGGCCGGCTATTTTTTCGGTGCCGCATATCCCCACCGGCAGGATGGTAACCCCGTTACGCACCGCGATGAGCGCCGACCCAGAAAAGGCGTTCACCAGTTGCGCTTCCATGCTACGCCGACCCTCCGGAAAGGCGATTAGCGCCCCTCCCCCTCCGAACAATTTTTCGGCGAAGCGCAGGGCATCCCGGTTCATGCCGCCGCGCCGTATTGGAAAGGCGCCGCAGTTATAGAAAATATACCTCTGAACCCGGCTACGGAATAGCTCCTCCTTGGCCAGAAACATCGCTGGCCGTTCGATACTGATACCCACAATCGGCGGGTCTGCCATGCTGAGATGGTTTGACACCACCAGCAGCGGCCCTTTATGTGGAACATGTTCTCTGCCTTGCACGTGCCAGCTGGTAAAAAGGACCAGAAGCACGTGGCTCAGAGAACGGCCAACGTAATATATCCAGTGCATTTTGTACCCTGATAAAACCAGTACTTTCCAATTATAACGGTGGGGCAAGCCAAAAACAATTACCTTGAAGGGAGTTGGCAGTTCTAGAGAATCAGGTTCAGCAGCCCACCCACGGAGAGAGCCACTATAATCATGATGGCGGATGCCCTGAGCATGCCCACCACACCCAGCTCCCGGAGAAGAACCACAAAGGTGGCGATGCAGGGAAAGAACATGGCCAGCACCACGCTGCCCACAACCAGCTGCTCCGAGGTCAGTGCCAGCGGGGCCAGCATGCCCACGGCCACATCCTTGCGCAGGAAACCTACCACCAGTGCCACCACCGCTTCCTTGGGCAGCCCCAGCAGGCCGGTGACAACGGGTGCCGCCAGATTGGCGATGGCATCAAAGACACCCAGTGTATACAGTATATTAATTACCAGAACGGCGCCCAGTATAATCGGGAGAGCCTCACGCAGGAAACCGTAGACCCTGAGCCACAACTTCTGCAGCACCGTCTGCCACGGCGGTATACGATAAGGCGGTATCTCTATTAACAGCTCGGGGCTGAACCCTTTCACCAAGCGATTGAGGATAAATCCGAGCACCGCCCAGACCACAAACAGAGTCCCGTAGATTATGGCGACATATTGAATCCCGCGCTGTCCCACCAGGCCGAATATCATCGCCTGCAGTGCGGCACAGGGCACAGCAATTGAAATCAGTGTGGCGGCGATGAACCTTTCCCTTTTGCTTTCCAGTATTCTCGTCGCCAGAATTGCGGGCACGTTGCAGCCAAGTCCCAGCAGTGTAGGAATAATGGCGTAGCCGTGAAGACCCAGGCGGTGCATGATGGTATCCATGAGAATGGCCAGGCGTGGCAGATAGCCAACGTCTTCAAGCAGGCCAAGGACGAGGTAGAAAGCGACGATGTACGGCAGCACCATGGCCAGTGGCACATAAAGACCGGTGGTCAGCAAACCAAATGACTCAATGTAAACGACTTCGCCAGCCGCGATGCGCCCCAGCAGCACATTATGGATAATGCCGGCGCCGCCCAGTAAATCGCTCAGCCACAGCACCACCGGCGTCCAGAGATACTCAAATATGGGGTCAAGGACATAGGTGATAAGGCTCTCACCGACGAAGCGGATACCGAAAAATGTGCCGGCGAGAATGACCGCGGCTATGATTATGCCGGTAATTGGCCTGACACTGGCGTCTTCCAGACGCTCCAGCCAGGTATGGTGACGGTGGGTAACCTGCTGCACCTGCTCCACAATGTTGCCAATGGCTGCCCACCGCTCATCGTGGCTGCTGGGAGGCAATTTGGCCGCCCTGGCCAAGGGAAGGCTCTCCACCAGCTCCTTGATTCCCTGCCCGGTAATGGCCACCGTAGGGATTACCGGGACGCCCAGTAATTCCTCAAGCCGTTTTAAATCAATGTGTATACCGCGGTGGGCGACGTCGTCCCACATGTTCATGGCCACCACCATCGGGACATTTTTCTCCAGAAGCTGCAGCGTCAGGTTGAGGTTTCTCTCCAGATTGGTGGCGTCAACCACATTGATGACCACGTCGCCGGCGGCGAGCATTTTAAGGGCGATTTCTTCCGCCTCGCAGGTTGGCTCCAGTCCATAGGTCCCGGGCACATCAATCACCTCCGCCATCTCTTCACCGACCTTCGTCAGTCCCTGCGTATAACCGACCGTGGTGCCGGGATAATTAGACGCGATAACCCTTACCCCCGTCAGTCGTGAGAAGACGACGCTCTTGCCGACATTGGGATTGCCCATGAGGAGAATTTTCCTCAGGCTTCTTTTTTTACCTCTACCCTTTTTAGTGCGGGCCTGCGCATCATGACACGCCATTCCCCCCACCATCACTGCTCAAGCTCAACGATAATCTTACTGGCCATGCCGTACCCTATCGCCAGGCGGGTACTGCCCGCCTGCACGGTTACCGGCCCCCGCATTAACATCGAGCTTAACTTGGTTATTTTCCTACCCGGCCTTATTCCCATGGCGCCGAGTCGGCTCAGCAATCCGGCGCCTCCCTCTACTCTTACCACGCGGCCATTCTGGCCGGGGTACATCTCATTTAATTGAACGTGTTTCTTTTCTGTCATATATCACCTTTCCATGAAGCAACGTTACCGCCGAGCCCGCCGACACTTATCACAGTAGCCAGCAATGCGCATCTCCGTCTCGCTGATATAGAAGTCCCTGGCCTCCGGTACTTCTTTTCTCAACAAACGGGATAGCGGATAGCTGAATTCAATAACCCGACCGCAATCAAGGCAGACCAGATGATAGTGTTCTTTGGCGGGCTTCTCCTCGTAGTGATGGTGGTTCTCACCGAAATGAAGTTCTTCCACCAGGTTCAGCTCTTTCATCATCCGCAGGGTGCGATAGACTGTGGATAGACTCAGCCGGGGTTCTTTTTCCCGGGCACGGCGGAAAATTTCACCAGCGTCAAGATGACCACGCCCCTGGCGGATAATACCCATAATCAGGTCTCGCTGACGGGTAAACCTCTTGCCGGCACCGCTCAATTCCTGTCTGCTCACATTCATAGCTTCCATCGTTTTTTCTAAATGCTAATGCAAATCATTTGCAATAACATTATATACTACTGACCTGTCTTTTGCAACAAGTTTTTTCGGGTCAGTTATTCCCTTTTGACCAGTGCTGAGGCCCAGGTGATAATGATAACAGCGACGACTATGGCAGCGGCGGAATTGACCAGAAGCATGGTCGGCGCCCCCCAGGAACCGGCGCCGGCACCGGTGAGCAGATTACCCAGCGGCAGAGCACCGACGGCAAAGGCACGGGCCCCGGAAACCCTGCCGCGCATTTCCTCGGTGGATAACATCATCAGCAGCGACTGAATAAGAGCCACGCACATTCCCTGGCTCAATCCAGCACCAATGAGAATAACCAGAGACAGTGGGAAAAGACGTGAGAATGAGAACAAAACCAGTATAGCTGGCCAGACAAAGGTTACCAGGGCCAGCAACCTGCCCCGGTGTACTGAAGGCGGCAGTATGGCTACCAGAAAGGGGCCAATGGTATTACCAAGCCCGATTGCCGCCATGAGCTGACCATAGCCACTGACTTCGGTATGCAGTAAATCGCGGGCAAATATTGGGATTAAGGTGAACCAGTACGGGAAAATAAAGAGATTGATCAACGCCGCAATCAGTATCAGCGCAGAGAGAGCCCGGTCTTGTCTTATGTAGTGCAAGCCCCTTACCAGGTTCTGCCACATTGATTCGTGGGGTATCGGACTTGGTGGGGATTGGATTTTCATGGGCAGGAGTGCTAAAAACGACAGGCAGAAGCTGGCGGCAATCAGAGCGAAGCAGCCGCTGGCCCCGATGACCCCAAGCAGGCTGCCACCCAGGAGCGGGCCCAGTATGGTAGTGCTGCCCTGCGATACAAACAGCAGTGAAATGGCAGCGACCACGTGCTGCCTCTTCACAATATCGGCCGCAGCGGCATGCCGGGTAGAATAATCGAACGTATAGGATACGCCACCGACCACGGTATACAGGAAGAGATGCCATACTTCAAGACGCGAGGCAAGAAATAGCAACATAATTGCCAGTGAGCCAAGAGCATAGACGACCTGTACCAGAATCAGAATACGGCGCCGGTCAAAACGGTCAGCAGCCGCGCCGCAGAAAGGCCCGAGCAGCATGGCGATAAAGCGACAGGTCCCCAGCAGGCCAACCAGAAACGGTGAGTCGGTCAATTCCAGGACCAGCCAGGCACCGACCACTGTTTCCATCCAGCGGCCGATATATGTCCCCATTGAAGAGATGAATAGAAGGCGGTACTGAGGATAGCTCCAGGCTGACAGGAACTGATGGTGCTCAGTGGAGGCAGCTTCAGGTTCAGGCAATATCACCCTCCACGTGATTCAAACCCCCAACCTGCTTCTGATTTCAGGTATGGCTTTCTTTGCTGCCAGTTCACCCAGCTTGATGCATTCCCGAGCGCGAACAAAGTCAGCCGCGCCGATATGCACCACCTCCGGCTCAATCACCATATCAGCCTGTTCCAGGCTGAATCTCACCAGCGAGTAGGTGCCGATGTGTATGGACTGGAGCAGGATATGTATGATATTTGGCTCTCTGGCACCCTTCGTACTTTCCTCAGCCGGTTGGTGTGCCCGGTCAACCACACCGGGGATGACGTTGGACGCAATAACGAAGTCGGCGCCCATTCTCCGGGCAAGGTCAACCGGCACCGGATCCGCCAGTCTGCCATCAACCAGATATCTACCGGCCCGCTTAACCACGGTGAATATTCCCGGCAGGGAAATGCTGGCCCTTACCGCTTCCACTACAGAGCCTCGGTCTAAGACTACCGCTTCCCCGGTATTGATATCGGTCGCGGTGCAGGCGAACGGTATCAGCAGGTCGCTGAATTTAATATTGCCGCCCAGAAATGAGGCCAGCAGGTCGTTGAATTTTTCCCCTTTTACAAAACCGGTCCTGGGCAGTGCCGGGTCGATTAACCGGGTTATCCGGCGCTGTGATATGTCGATGAGCTGCTGCTTAATGAGACTCGCGTTTTTACTGCGGGCGTAGAGTGAGCCAACAAATGCGCCAGCGCTCGTGCCAGCAATCACGTCAATGGGAATGCCTTCTTTCTCCAGAACATTCAGCACGCCAATATGCGCCATCCCCCGCGCCGCGCCACCCCCCAGCGCCAGCCCTATCTTCTTCTTTATCAACTTAACGCCTCCCCAGGAACCATGGGTATGGACTAACAAAACTGCCCCGATAAAAGAATAAAACCACCAGACCCAGAATAAGCATCACCGCATCGATGTATAGTGCCCCAGCAACCGATAGTCGATACTGCACCCATCTCTCCGCCGCACCAAAACAGCCGCAGGGCCTGTCGCCAAACCCCTGAACGAGCAGTGTGCCGTTATTTGCAATCAGGCAAACGGTAAGCGCCAGCGCCAGAGAAGCTATAAGTCGAACCGCAATGCCGACAACGAGCAGTGCGCCAATAGCAATCTCAATGCCGGGCAACCACCGGAAGATGAACCTGTCCAGCGTGGTGGGCAGGAACTCCGGGAAGACGAAGATGACGAATGATTCCGTCTGGTTGAGCAGTTTCCCTAGGCCGGCAGCCAGAAAAACGAGGCCCAGGATAATGCCAGCGATAGCCGCAAACCAGTTTTGACGTGACATATTGCAATTCAGTCCGATCGTTTCTTTTCACTGTGGCGGGTCGGCCCCTCACCCCCACAGCTCTTCGATGTCCTTTTCCGCCTGCTCCCCGCCTTTGGTCTCTCCAGTGGCGAGAAGCTCCTGATAGGACTTGGGCGAGCCGTACTCCCTGGTCCTGATTACCACCGGCATCGGCACGGCATGCCCGAAAATGAGCGCCTGCTGCTTCGATTCCAGCCGTGAGAGCACTGATTTCAGTGCCCCTTTGCCGGACACGCCGGCGAGGACGCTGTCAATATCACGCTCGTTGTCCAGCAGACAGGTTACCTTGGTGCCCATCTGCGACATCACCTCGGCGTCGATGCCGCTGGGGCGCTGGTCAATGACCAGCAGTGTTACATTATATTTCCTCATCTCGCGGGCGATGGTGCCGAAAATGGTCCGGCTGGCAACCTCCGGATTGAGAAAGCGGTGTGCCTCCTCGATGGTGATGACCAGCGGCGTGGGCTTGGCCGAGTCCTCCGCCATCGCCTTCTCCATCCGCTGCCGGTACTGGGCATAAATCCGCCGCGTGAGCAGATTGGCCACCAGAACATAGGCGGTGATATCTGTGTAGCGGCCGAACTCCAGGACCACGTTCATACCTCTATCCAAGTATTCCAGAATACTTTTAACGGAGTTTACCGGTGTATGTGGTTCAATGAAAGGAAGCCTGCGGATGCTGTTAAGTCCTCTCTTCAGGTTCTGAAAGGTGCTCTCGTGAATACTCAGGTCTTTCAGGAGGGCAATGGTTTCCTCGTTATCAGGCAGGTCTGAAGTCCTCTGCAACCATTCAGCACCGAACCTGCCGCGCAATTGATAGATTGCTTCCACCGCCGGCTCGGTGAGGTTCAGAGTCTGGCGCAAAAGCGACATGTCCTCCGGCTCAATCTCATCATAGCCAATCTTGACCACGAAGTCGGTGCTCACCTTTCTTCTGCGAGAACTCTCCTCGTCAAGGGTGAACACGGCCACCTTGGCGGGGAAAAGCTGTTTCAGCGCCTTGACCGACTTACCTCCCTCGCTCGTCCCCGCCCAGCCGTACTCGTTGTGCATATCAAAAATCAGATTTGCGGCTGCGCTCTTCTGCAGCATGCCGATGAGCAGTATGCGGGTGAGAAATGTCTTACCCGTGCCGCTCTTGCCGAAGATACCGTTGGAGCGTTTGACCAGCTCCGGCAGGTCAAGGCATATCTTGGTCTCCATATCGAGCGGTGTCCCCACGTAGAACCGTTTTTCATCCTCGCCGCCGAAGACCAGTTCCACGTCCTGCTGCGAGGCAAGTTTGACCGCCGAAAAATGACTGGGCACGGTCTTTACCGGCTGCGGCCCTTCAATGAGAGTGGCCACGTCACCACTTATGGTGAGCATGGGCAGGACGTGCAGGGTGCCGTAGGTGCTCGTTCCGGAGAGCACCTCGGAGACAAATGGGTCTGCGATATCCGGCGGTGTCAGGGTAAACCGCGGGTCTATTACGCCCAGGCCGATATCCGTTATCATGCCGAAGAATCTCTGCTTCTGCCCTTCAATGGTGACGTACCTCCCCACCGCCATATCCTCCACCGATACCGTCCCGTCCAGCTTGACCTCCACCCCACTCTCCAGAGAGCCGGAGACCACTATGCCCAGCCTGTCCGTCATTTCAGCCTCCCCAGAATCGCCCTGAGCTGGTTATACTGCCCGCCGAGCATGACTGCCAGTTCCTTACCCGCTGCCACCAGAAAAGCGTGCGGGTCCTCCTGCGCCCCGCTCATCAGGCGCAGCGCGGCTGGTATAATTTCATCTATGGATACGGGCAGGTGGGCGCTGACCAGTATATTTAAAAACGCCAGCGACTGCCCGAACTCCTTTATTTCATCAGGTGAGCACGCGTAAACAAAGCCGTGAAGACGCGCCGGATTTGGCGGCAGGTACTGGTTTATATTTTCTCCCCTTTTATGCCCCACCACCAGTGCGTTGAACTCGCTGCGCAGCAGTTTGGAGAGCTGGGGGCTGGACTGGTAGATGCCCTCCTCGCTGGCCTCGTCTTTGCCGCGGGCGATGGGCCTTCGCCCCGGCTCCAGGCTGCCGGTGGTGGCATGGCAGGCGATACCGTATATATCCATCTCGCCGTCTTTCGTCTTTACCAAGCTGCCCAGAGGCGGTAGCACATAAAGCTCGTAGCACTGGGCGGTAAAGCCGGTGGTGCTGGCCTCAATAATTTCCCCGACTCTTTCAGCAAGTTCAGCCATTATTTATTACCCCATCCCCTTTATCCCCTTCCCCTTGAGAAGGGGAAGGGGAAAGATTTTGGAAAAGAGGGGCTCCGCCCCTCTTAAACTCCCCTTTATTGTCCCTCTCCTTATTAAAGAGAGGGCAGGAGAGATTTAGAAAGGTCTTGGCCCTTTCTTACTTCCCCTTCTTGTCTTTTGTCTGCTTGGGTTTCTTGACGTTTTTTCGGCCTTTACTGCCCATAAGGTGCCTCCCTGAGTTATTTTTACTGCTTCGGTTCGACGGATCAACTTCTACTATCTTTACCTTACCGCCACGCCCAAGAAGTAGGGCCAGACCACTAGCCCGAGAATAATCTTCCACCATACCAGTTCGGCATAACCGATGGTGAACAGCCAGCCGATGAACCATACTATGCCAAATCCGGGTCCACTCTGCTTCATTTTGTTTTCCTCCGTTCTGCCCAACTACTTCGTTCTTTATTGCATTTCTCAACTGCCAGGGGTGAGGTTTAATAATATGTTACACCCACCTCGTCATCTTACTAAAGCTTTTGGCGGAGGTGAGGGTGGGGATTTTTTCATCCACGCAAAGTGTTTCTACAAGCTGCCAGAATTCGGCGCGGTCAGCGGCGGTGACCACCGCCTGCTCGTGGGCCTCAGCGAGTGCTACCGGATAGCCCTGCCCACGCCGGCACTGGTCAAGTACCAGAGCGTGGGTCAACTCCAGCAAGTCTGGATTTTCCGCCGCCCAGCGCGGCAACTCCACCCGCGCCACCTCCTCCTCAAGCCGTATGTAAAAGAAATAAATACGGTGTTCGCCGTAGCGCTCCTTCGTTATCTTGGATGGGCTTATAAACAGCGCCGACCTTTCCCCCGGCGCCAGCACTTCCATGAACAGTTCCCGGTCGGTAACGCCGGCCACGCCCTCGCAGTCCCGGTCTTTAGGCGGCAGGCAGAAGCGGTCGCAGTCGGCCACCTCATGCGGGCATATGGCCACCCGCAGCACGTTGACCACATCGGTACTCCTGGGAAAACTGATGTAGCTGGCGAGAGCAAGGCGCCGGTCTCGGTTGAGCTTCCTAACTTCCTCCAGGCAGGGCAAAAACCCGCTATACAGCAGCGCCTCGGCAACGAAGTCGGGATACGCCTCAAGTCCCCAGAGAATCAAAGTGCCATCGAGCAGCGCCAGCGTGTTGCTGCCTGCTTCCTGCTGCGCCGCCAGCAGAGACAAATGGCGGCATTCTTCAACGGCGCGCTTCATGCCGAGCAAAGTGCCCTCTACCATCTGCTCACGACCGGTCGCTGCCATCGGCTTAATAACAAGCTCTTCATCTTCAGCGTAGAGGTGGGGCACACTATCCAGAACGGCATCCGGTTCATCGCCATACTTCAGGGCAACGGCGCCGATGTTTATCAAGTAGCACCGCGTGGTGCGGTGCCGGTCAACGTCAATATGGGAGCCGTCCGTGGCGAGCACGCTGAATTCAGCGGGGAGGGACGGTGCCGGGAACCTATCGGCCAGCCCGCCGGCCAGTTCCGCCACCAGCCACGTGGTACGGCTGGCCGCGATTTTCCTCTTCAGTTTGCCAAGGTCAATGTCTTCGTCGCCAAAGATTTGCCGCGCGCGGCCGAGTCGCTGCTGCCTCTCGGCGCGACCTTCCTTCAAGCGCATCACCATGTTGCTTGCCTGTGAAGCAATTTTGGCTAAATCCAGTGACACTGTTACCTCTACGGCAAAGTATAATCCATCACCAGTACTAACTCAAGCCACTGGGACACCCGACGATGAGTATGATATGATAGGAAAGAGGGCCAAATGCTTCCGATTCTGCTCAGCGTTGTCGTCATTTCCTTCTCCGGGGTTATGCTGCCCGGCCCCATGTTTGCGGTCACGCTGGGGAAGAGCTACCGGTCGCCCTGGGCCGGGGTCTGGATATCCCTCGGGCACGCCGTTATTGAAGTCCCTTTAATCCTGCTCATCTACTTTGGCTTCGCCCAGTTTTTTCAGAGCGGCATCGTGCGTCTGGTGCTGAGCGTGGCCGGCAGCGGCATGATAATCTGGCTGGGTATAAATATGTTCCGCGCCCGCACCGGGGTGGTCAAAGAAGGAAAAGACCTGTCCTACAACGCCTTCGTCGCCGGCATCCTGGCCACTGGTTTCAACCCCCTCTTCCTGGTCTGGTGGGCGACCATCGGCGGCATGCTCATCATGCGTATCCTCGAGTTCGGCACGTTGGGACTGATAATCTTTACCATCGTGCACTGGCTGTGCGACCTCGTCTGGCTGACACTCCTTTCCAACGTGATTTACCGGACGCATACCTTCTGGGGACAGCGATTGCAGAAGTGGCTCTTCATTGCCTGCAGCCTGCTGCTCGTCGGCTTCGGCCTCTGGTTTCTGATATCGGGCATTATACTGGTGGTTTAGAGGAAAACGATGAAGGTAGGTTATGTTTACGACCCCATATACCTGAAGCATGAAACCGGCTACCACCCGGAAAATGCGCAGCGCCTTGAAACCATCATGGCTCATCTCAAGGAAACTGGCCTGACGAAGCAATTAACAGCTATCAAGCCCCGCCCGGCCACTGCCGAGGAGCTTGCCTATGTCCACCAGGAATCGTATATCTCCGGCCTGCAGGATGCGGCGGTGCGGGGCGGCGGCTGGCTTGACCCCGATACGGTGATGTCGCCGGGCTCCTATGATGCCGCCCTTTACGCCGCCGGCGGCGCCATTGAGGCGACCGATGCCGTCATCAACGGCGACGTAAGCAGCGCCTTTGCCCTGGTCAGGCCCCCTGGCCACCACGCCACCGCGCTCGAGGCCATGGGCTTCTGCCTGTTCAATAACATCGCCATCGCTGCCCACCACGCCCTGAAGAAGCATAAAATCGATAAAATTGCCATCATTGACTTTGATGTGCACCACGGCAACGGCACCCAGGAAGCCTTTTACGATAACCCGCAAGTCCTCTACGTTTCCACCCACCAGTATCCGCACTATCCGGGCACCGGTACCGTGAACGAGACCGGGAGCGGTGCTGCCGCGGGCACCAAAGTCAACATCCCCATGCCCGGCGGATGCGGCGACGATGAGTACCGGCAGGTTTTCGAGCAGATAGTTATGCCGGCGGTCAGGCGCTTCCGGCCACAGCTCATTATGGCGTCCGCCGGCTATGACGCGTACTGGAAAGACCGCCTGGCCATGATGGCGGTCAGCGTCACCGGCTTTGCTGAGATGGCACGATTTATTAAAAACCTGGCCGACGAGCTATGCCAGGGTAAAATAGTGCTCACCCTTGAGGGGGGCTATAACCTGAAAGCGCAGGCTATGTCAGTAAAGGCGACCTTTGATGTACTTCTGGGCGAGAATGAAATTGAAGACCCGCTGGGACCGCCGGAGCGCAGATGGGCGGCGCCGGACGTCAGCTCATTGGTTAAAGAGATAAAGAAAATACACAACATGGCCTGAAGCATTCTGAATGGTAATAAGATGATAAAGGATTTGATATTTTATACTATTGCCGCCAACGTGATTGCCCTGATAGCCACCTTGGCCGGGGCAAGCCTGGCGGTAATCCTGTTTACGTCTCTGCTGATTCCCCCGGTTATTCTTATTGTCTGGAGAATTATCCGCTGAATAGATTATGCATCAGGGCGCAGGTCCGGTGGAATCGGGCACCGCTCGCATTTCTCGTCACAGGGCTCAACATGAATTACAACGCTGGTGTGCTGTAATTTGCTCTTGATGTCCTTCTCAAGATGGTCACACATCCGGTGTGCTTGTTCGATGCTGATATTTCTGGGCATCACCAGATGCAGGTCCACGTAACGCTGTCTTCCCGCCTTCCGCGTACGCAGGGCGTGAAAATCAACCAGTTCCCCGACATGCTCCATTATGGCTGCCCTGATGATATTCTCTTCGGTTTCCGGTAATCTAACATCAATCAGCCCGCCGAAAGACTTCTGCAACACCTCGTAAGCCGATTTGAAAATGACCAGAGAAACCAGCAGGGCGATTATCGGGTCAATGATGGCGAGATTGGTGATACGGATGATTATCAGCCCCACCAGCACTCCGGCCGCAGAGTAGACATCGGCCGCTATATTACGAGCGTTAGCCTCAAGTGCCACCGAATCGGCCGTCTTAGATACCTTAAGTAAATACTTTGATAAAAAAATACTGACTGCAATAGAAACCAGCATGACGCCTATGCCAGCTTCCGTCAATTCAATGGTTGTCCCTGCTATTATGCGGCGTATCGCCGAATATACAATCAGACCGCCGGCGGTGAATATCAGCACCGCCTGCACCACGGCCGCTATATTCTCCACCTTACCGTGACCAAAAGGGTGCTCTTCATCGGCAGGCTTGCTGGCGACCACAATGGCAAAAAAGGTAATGGCAATAGCAAACAGGTCGAGAAAGCTGTCCACCGCCTGGGCAAGAACGCTGATGCTCCCCGTGATGACCCCCACCACCACCTTGAGCACAATCAGGGCGACGACCACAGCCAGAGAGAGCTTGGCGGCGCCTTTTCTGGTGGCAAACATCATTCCCCGCCTACTTCCCGGCTTTTGCCCACCTGAAAGGCAGCCAGCTTATGAACCGGCGCCATTCTCCCCTGTCCCAGACCACCAGCAGTGTGGGTGCTATACAGACGGAACTGAACGTGCCGGCGATGATGCCGATAATCAGGACAGCAACCAGGTTCTGAATGGTGGCGCCCACGAAGAACAGGAGCGCCAGGACGGCAATCAGCGTCGTCAGGCTGGTATTGATAGAGCGACCAAGCGTCTCCACCATGCTACTGTTGACCACCATCTCAAAGCTGGCGTCTACCTCCAATCGCAGGTTTTCCCGGATGCGGTCAAAGACGACCACGGTGTTGTTCACGCTGTAGCCGATTACCGCCAGGATGCCGGTGATGAACATCATGTTCACCTGCCAGTTCAGTATGCCGCCCAGAATGGAGAAGACGCCCAGCGCCACCAGCGCGTCATGTATCAGGGCAATAATAGCGCAGGTGCCATAGTGGAAAGGCCTGGGCATGCGACGGAACGCCCAGGTAACGTAGAGCAGAATACCAATGGCCGCCACCGCCACGGCGATAATCGCCGTCCTCACCGTCTCAGTAGCTACCATCGGCGACACTGCGGAAAACTCGGGCTCGGTGAGCTTGCCGAACCTGGCCTCAAGACCGGCTTCCAGTGCCGTCCTGTCTTCTGAGGTTAATTCCCTGGTGCGTATCAGGTAGTCGCCGGCACCGGTGCGCTGTATAATCACGTTATCGTGTCCCAGTTCCACCAGCGTTGCCTTCAGTTCACCCTGCGCCACATCCTGCTCAAAATCAATGGTGAGCAACGAGCCGCTGCCGAACTCAATCCCGGTTTTCAGGCCGACGGTCAACAGGGAGATTATACCGACCAGGATAACTATGCCCGAAATCAGAAAGAACTGAAACCTTCTGCCGACAATGTCAAACATTTCTTTTACCCACCCATACGCTGAAAAGGTACGTCTTCTTCGACAGCGGGCCGCCAACGAACAGGCGCAGCAGGGTACGGGTCACCACAATGGCCGAGAACATACTGACCAGCACACCGATGAGCAGGGTTACCGCGAAGCCCGCCACCGGCGCCCCCCCGACTATGCTATTGCCCACCCAGATGAGAATCAAGCAGACAATGATGGTGGTGATATTGCTATCACGGATGGCATTCCAGGCGCGGTTGAAGCCGGCCTCAATAGCCGCCCCAAGTGTACGCCCGGTACGTATTTCCTCTTTCATGCGCTCAAAAATCAGCACGTTGGCGTCCACCGCCATGCCGATAGACAGTATGAAACCGCCGAGACCAGCCAGAGTCAGTGTGACCGGCCAGAGCTTGAATACGGCCAGCACAATGGCCCCGTAAAACATCAGGGCCAGGCAGGACAGGAACCCGGAAACACGGTAGTACGCCATCATGAACAGCATCACCAGAATGATACCGATGATGCCCGCCTTTATACTCATGGCAATGAAATCAGCGCCCAGAATGGGGGAAACGGTCTGGTCATATATAGGAGTCAGCGGCAGCGGGATACGCCCGGCATTGAGCAGCTGGGAAAGTTCCTGCGCTTCATTCAGGCTCAGGCCTTCAATCTGCCCCCGGTCAGAAATCCTGGAGCGGACGATGGGGGCAATTGGCTCACCGTCATCCCCGAGCAGGGGCTCCCCGCTCAAGTAAATTCCCAACGGCTCCCCGATAAGCCGACCGGTGACTTCCTCGGACAGCTTGCTTCCTTCGCGGTTCCACTCAAAGATGAGCAGCACCTCACCGAACTCGCCGGTGGTAACATACGTATTATCTTTGAAGTACGAGCTGTTGAGCTCCTTTTCCTGCCCGTTGACAACAGCCGTGGCCGGCACCCATTGCTCCTCCCCGTCTTTGGTTTTCAACTCACGGAATTCGATGAGCGCCGTCTGGCCAATGAGATTCTTGGCTTTATCGGCCTCGCTGATGCCCGGCAGTTCCACCAAGATGCGGTCTGCTCCCTGCTTCTGTATCACCGGCTCGGTCACGCCGAGGATATTAATTCGCCGCTCAATGACGGCAACAGCGCCATCAATAGCTTCATCTTCTGCCCCCGGCTCAATATCCGAGAAGTCGGCCTGGTAGACCATGTGGATGCCACCCCGCAGGTCAAGGCCCAGGCGCATTGCCTCCCGGCCCCACAGCGGGTAGAGAAGGGCAATGATGGCAAAGGCGAAAAGGGCCATGATTATGGACAGCGTAACCAAGTTCCTTGTGGTCATTGTTCTGTAACGCTACTCTTCCTTCCGCAAAGGAATATCCAAATTATGCTCAATATATTTTAAAGCTTCCTCTCTGGTGGTCACTTCTCCAGCCGCCTGCGCTTCACGCACCGCCTCAAGTATTTCCGCGAAGCGCGGCCCGGGAGGCAACCCGAACAGCTCTATTAAATCGTGACCATTAAGAAGCTTTGGCGGCGCCGTCAGCTTTTCTTCCTCCGCATGCCTGGCGAGCACGTAGGCCATAACCTCAGCGTGCTCCCGCCAGTGAGCCAGGTCAAGGTTCTCTCCCCTCGCGGCCAGATGGTCGGCCAGGCTGAGGAAAAGGATATCAATGCCGGCCTCCCCGGTATCGCGAAAGTAGCGGTAAATGGCCCGGCTGGTGGGCAGTCCTTCATGGCTCATCTGGGTTGGCCTTAGATGATACCTCACCAATATTTCCACCAGCTTTATCTCCCTGGCGCTGAACCTCAACCTCTCCATAATATCGGTTACGGCGGTGGCACCCTCTTTAGCATGTCCGAGAAAACGCGTTTTCCCGCTCTCCTCAACCGTTTTTGTCTGCGGCTTGGCGATATCGTGGAGCAGTGCCGCCAGTCGGAGGAGCGATTTTCTGGTGCTATCGTGGCCTACTTCGTTGCAGAAATGCTGCGCCAGTGCCTCCGACCAGGGGACAATTTCTAGTACCTCTCCGCTGCCGTATTCCCAGTCCCCTTCCTGCAGCAGGAAATCAACTGCCTGCACGGTACGTAAAGAATGTTCGAAGACGTCCCAGTAATGCTCTTTGGGCTGTGTCACTCCCTTCGTCTGCGTCATCTCGGGGAACAGACCACCCATCAGTCCCAGTTTCTCAAGATACCTGAGGTGCTGACCGCCATGCGGTAATACCAGCAGCCGGAGCAGTTCCTCTCTTACTCTCTCCCCGGCCACGTTACCAATGAGATGAGCCTGGCTCCGGATAAGCGCCTCCGTCTTTTCATCTATGGTGAAAGAAAGTTCCGCGGCCAGACGAACCGCCCGCAGCAGGCGGACGGGGTCATCAACAAAAGCTGACTCACTCACCACCCTTATCACACCACCACCAAGGTCATCCTGCCCGTGAAACGGGTCAATTATTGATGGCGACCGGGGCTCACGTATCATTTCCTCCAACCCGATAGCCATGGCGTCTATGGTAAGATCCCGCCGCGCCAGGTCCTGCTCAATGCTGCCCTCAATGGTGGTGAAATCAAGTTCCCATTTTCTATCCGCCACGGTGAGCACCACCCGGCTTATTCTGTTGTCCTCATCCAGAGGAATATATTTACCACGCAGGTCGTCGGCCACTCTGGATGCCATTTCAAGCGCGTCGCCAGCAACGGCGATATCAATATCTTCCACGTCGCGACCGAGCAGAACATCGCGCACCATGCCGCCAGCAAGATAAGCCGTTATCTCCTGGTCGGCAAGGCAGTGATGAATTCGGGTCAACAGAGAAAAGATGTCTGGCGCAATGGATATCTTCACTTCTGGCGTCACTAAAGAGTACATCCGTTCAATGATACTGGAAGCAGCGCATTTTATCAAGTCTGACTGGCTTGACGCTGGTCATTGAAGTTAGTTAAGATGAGCCCGTAATGGTCAGGCGTTCCAGAATATCTTATGCGTGGGTCATTGTCGGCATCGTCGTTATCAGCATGACGCTCATTTATGGCATCAGGCACTCCTTCTCTGTCTTCTTCCCCTCCATTCTGGAGGAATTCGGCTGGAACCGCGGCAGCACCGCCCTCATGCTTTCCCTGAACCTGCTCGTCTACGGTTGTCTGGCGCCCATCACCGGCAGTCTCGGCGACCGCTGGAAACCGCAACGTGTCATGCCCATCGGCCTCATTATTCTGGGCTTGGCAACGGCCGGCTGTGCCTTTGCCCAAGAGTTGTGGCATTTCTATTTGCTTCTTGGCCTTGTGGCGCCAATCGGTATGGCCAGCGCCGGCTGGCCACTGCTGGGTCCGGCGCTGGCAAACTGGTTTGCCAAGAAACGAGGGCTGGCCATGGGGCTCGCGCAAGCAGGGGCTGGCCTCAGCTTCACCTACGGCATGTACGCTGAGTTCGCCATATCGCAGCTGGGCTGGCGACACGCTTACTTTGTGCTGGCAGGCACGCTGTGGGCGGTAACCCTGCCACTCTATTTCTTCTTCTTCCACTTCCGACCGGAAAACAAGGGGCTGAAAGCCTACGGAGCGGATGAACCGGTAACAGCCGATAATGCAGCAACCGATGCATCTCAGACCAGCCCTGCCGTAGCCGGCGACTGGACACTCAGGCAGGCAATCGGCACCTACCAGCTCTGGCTTCTCATGCTGGCTTACTTCCTCTTCTGGGGCATCGGCACCTATATGACCATTGCGCATCAGGTTAAATTTGCCGAAGACGTTGGCTACAGCAGCACTTTTGCCGCCTCAATCTTTGCCCTTTATGGTATTTGCCTGGTTGGAGGGACGCTTTCCGCCGGCATATCGGACCTCATCGGCAGAGAGAGGACAATTACGCTGGCCAGCACGCTGATGATTGCCGCGCTGATAGCGCTGGTTTCAGTGAAGGACACCTCCCAGCCGTGGCTGCTATATATCTACGCTATATGCTTTGGTTACGGAGGCGGCTTTTTCACCCCCACCATGACCGCGGGCGCGGCTGATATTTTCCACGGCAGGCACTTTGGCGCCATTGCCGGTATCCTGCTCACCGGCATGGGTGTCGGCGGCGTAATCGGGCCGTGGCTGGGTGGCCATATCCACGATATTACCGGCAGCTATACCAGCGCCTTCGTCCTCTGTATGGGAGCTTTCGCCCTTGCCTGCATCGCTTTCTGGGTGGCCGCACCGAGAAACGCTGCTAAAATTAATGCTAAGATAATGAAGATATCGCCACCACCCGATTAGCATTACGGTTATGCTGTTCAAGAGAGAAAAACCGGTGGACAACCAGACTTTAGACCAGCTTGCCGATATGGCAGCCGACCTTATTATGAGTTCGCAGAGAATTGTGGTTTTTACCGGTGCCGGCGTCAGCACGGAATCGGGCATACCGGATTTCCGCAGTCCGGGCGGTATCTGGGACCGCTTTGACCCTGACGATTTCACCTACCAGAAATTCATCAGTGACGCCGGTGCCAGACACAAGCAGTGGCAGCTGCTCTGGAAAGAGCGCCTGACGGAGACGGTGCAGCCAAACCCCGCCCACTACGCCATTGCCGAGCTATACAGATTGAATAAACTTGACTGCGTGGTTACTCAGAATGTGGACAGCCTGCACCTGACCGCCGGCGTCCCCGATGATAAGCTGTTTGAACTGCACGGCAGCATGCGCCGGGTTATCTGTCTGCAGTGCGGTCGTAAGTACCCCATGGAGGAGATAAAAAAGCGGCTGCACGCGGGTGAGGATGTCCCCGACTGCGAGGCATGCCACGGCATACTCAAGCCGGATATCGTCCTCTTCGGGGAGATGCTGCCTGACGAAGTTTTTTCAGAAGCAACCTCCCGTGCCGAGAAATGCGACCTTTTTATCGTCGTCGGTTCCAGCCTGGTCGTCTATCCGGCGGCATTGATGCCCGGCTACGCCGTCGACTCCGGCGCCAAGCTGGTCATCGTGAACCTGAGCGAAACGCCGATGGATGAACGGGCGAGCATACTTATCAGAGCCAGGGCCGGCGAAGCCATGACAAGAATAATGCAGAAGCTGACGGCAAAGATGAACGGTTGAATTGCCGAAACTCTTCAACTATAATTTAGTGGCTCGTAAATTTGACGCTTTTTAACTCTGTTGATGAAAGCTAAACTTGCCAGCAAAGTACTTTCCGGCGATACCATCGCTGCGGCCAAGCTCATCAGCGGTATCGCCGACGAAGTGCCCGGCGCCTTTGAGGAAATGAGCCATATCTATCCACATACCGGAAAGGCATACATTATTGGCATCACTGGCTCACCGGGCGCCGGCAAGAGCACCCTGACCAGCAATCTTATCAGCCATTTCCGCCAAGAGGGCAAGACCGTCGGTGTCATCGCCATTGACCCGACGAGCGCCTTTACCGGCGGGGCATTGCTGGGCGACCGGGTCAGAATGCAGCAGCATGGCGAGGACAAGGACGTATTCATCCGCAGCCTGGCGACGCGGGGTTTGCAGGGCGGCTTGGCCAAAGCCACCATCGGGGCGATTCACATCATGGACGCCATGGGCAAGGATATCATTCTGGTGGAGACCGTGGGGTCGGGGCAGATAGAGATAGACATCACCAGAGTGGCCGATACCACCCTCTTCGTCATGACACCGGGGGCGGGAGACGCCATTCAGATGATGAAGGCGGGCATACTGGAAGCCACCGATATCTTCGTCATCAACAAGGCGGATAAGGGAGGCACCGATGTTATCAAAGCCGACCTCCAGTCCATGCTCTCCATGAAGAGCTGGCTTCCGGGTGAATGGCAGCCCGGCATAGCGCTCACTGAAGCCATCTACAACAAGGGTACTGCGGAACTGGCCACCGAGATTGCCAGACATCTTGAGTATCTCACCAGCACCGGGGAACTGGAAAAACGGAAGAAACAGAGACTGAAACTGGAATTAATGGAATCGGTGGAAAGACTCGTCAAGGACCGCGTCAGCAGTATCGACCACGGCGAGTACCTGGACGCACTGATTAATGATCTTTTAAAAGGGAAGACAGACCCCCAGACAGCCTCTCTACAGCTGGTCAATCGCCTGGCCAGCGATTTGGGGCGGAGCCATAAGGGTAAGAAATAGGCGCCGCAATTTAATTTTATTACGATGATTGTAATCAATCCGCCACGGGTTTAACAAGGAGGTCATTATGGATTTCTCTCTTACTGAGGACCAGAAGATGCTCAAGACAATGGTCGCCGATTTCGCCGGTAAAGAGCTGGAGCCGATAGCTGCCCAGATTGACGAGGAGTCCAGATTCCCTGCCGAGAGCATCCAGAAAATGGCCGGACTGGGGCTCCCCGGCGTCGGTTTTCCCGAGGAGTACGGGGGCAGCGGCGGCGGCGCCACCGAGTTCTGCCTGGTCATTGAAGAGATAAGTCGCGTCTGTGCGGCCACCGCTGCCATTCTTCTGGCCAGCTCCGGCCTGGTGGGGGTACCAATTCATATGCACGGCAATGAAGAGCAGAAAAAACGCTTTTTACCTCCTATTGCCAGCGGGGAAACGCTCGGCGCCTTCGCGCTGACGGAGGCGGGGGCAGGCAGCGACCCGGCGGCAATGGAGACCACGGCCACCCGCAAGGACAACGGATACGTCCTTAACGGCACCAAGATTTTCATCACCAACGGTGCCGAGGCCGGCATAATTCTTGTTTTCGCCACCATAGATAAATCGCTGCGCCACAAGGGCGTTGCCGCCTTCATTATGGAAAAGGATACCCCCGGTTTTTCCGTGGGCAAACACGAGAATAAAATGGGCATACGCGGCTCGTCCACCGTGGAGCTAGTCTTTGAGGACTGTTTTGTGCCTGAGGAGAACCGTCTCGGCAACGAGGGCGACGGTTTCAGAATCGCCATCAACACCATAGACGCCAGCCGTGTTGCCGTCGCCACCCAGGCGCTGGGCATCGCCCAGGGCGCTTTTGACCGGGCGTTGGCCTACGCCAAAGAGCGAGAGCAGTTCGGCCAGCCGATAATCAACTTTCAGGCCATCCAGTGGATGCTGGCTGATATGGCGACGCAGATTGACGCGGCGAGGCTGCTCATCTACCGCGCCGCCTACCTGCAGGACAGCGGACAGCCATTCATAAAGGAAGCATCAATGGCCAAGGTCTACGCCGCGGAGGCTTCATCGTTCGTGACCAATAAAGCCGTCCAGATATTCGGCGGCTACGGCTACATCAAGGAATATCCGCTGGAGCGCTACCTGAGGGACGCCAAAATCACCGAAATCTACGAGGGCACCTCGGAAATGCAGCGGATGACCATCGCCCGTCAGCTCATGAAGGAGGGTTAAGTCTCCAGAACGAAGGTCGGGCTGGCGCCCTCACCGGCAGAATACTTGTCGCCGGGAAAAACCCTGGTCTTGGTCATCTTAACCCGCTTGCCGATGAGCGTTTCCATCGTCGCCTTCTCCGGATCCACGCCGATTATATTGCCCGTAAGCCACGGCCCCTCATCCAGTTCCACCAGTGAAATAATATAAGGCACCTCGTCCTCGCGTCCTTCAGGAGCCACGTTGCAGGTGGTGAAGGTCTGTATCTTCCCCGCGCCTTTCAGTTCCACAACCTCCAGGTCCGGGCTGGCACAGCTGCGGCAGACCATCTTGGGAGGTACGGTTACGGCGCCGCAACTTTTACATTTCAATCCCATCAGCTTCTGCTGTTTCAGCGCCTCTCTGTATTCCTTGTAGCTCAATTTATATTCCATCTTCGCCTCCAGGTACCAAGCGCCTTCTTTACCAGCCGCGCTGGAGAATTATATTTACCAGCGTGCAGCCATCGCCGCCCAGTGTATCGGTCAGGCCGATTTTGGCTCCCTCCACCTGCCGCTCCGGCTCCACTTCCTCACGGAACTGTTTAACTATCTCGTAGACCTGTCCGGCGCCAGTGGCGCCGATGGGATGCCCTTTTGATTTGAGGCCGCCGGAAGGATTGATGGCAACTTTGCCGCCGATGTCAGCCTCGCCCTTCATCCAGGCCTCACCAGACGTGCCATAGTCAAAAAAGCCGAGCCCCTCCGCTGAAATGAGGCTGGCAATGCTGAAGCAGTCGTGCAGTTCGCAGATATCGATATCATCGGGTTTGAGCCCGGCCATGTCATACGCCCGTTTGGATGACAGCTCCCTGGCCCTTAGCCTGGGTAAGAACTCCTGCTGGCTGGCCATAGGCCCGTTGGAGGCCTGCCCGGCGCCAACGATGAATACCGGTTTACTGGTCAGTTTCCGAGCCAACTCTTCCGAAGTCAACACAAGGGCAGCCGCGCCATCAGAAAACGGGCAGCAGTCATGCAGCTGCAGCGGTGTGCTCACCATGAAGGAGGAAAGCACCGCCGCCACGTCCACCTCCTTGCGCAGGTGCGCCATGGGGTTGAACATGCCGTACTTGTAAGACTGCACCGACACGGCAGCCAATTGCTCCTTCAGCCGGGGCAACGGTATGTTATATTTTGCCGCGTACAGGTGCGCCAGCATGGCAAATACCGCCGGGAAGGTGAGGCCGGAGGAATACTCATAACGTGAATCGCTGAACATGGCAAAGGTGCGCGTGGCCAGCGGAGTGCCCATGGTGGCTGCCCTCTCCACACCGCCGGCCAGGACGATATCATAGAAACCGGAAGCTACCCACATCCAGGCATCCCGCACCGCCATGCTTGCCGAGGCGCAGGCACCCTCATAGCGATTTGCCGGCACGTTAAAACAGCCAATATTTTCGGCGGCAAAGGCCTGCACCGAGCCCTGCCCCTCGGAAAAATCCCCCAGCGCATTGCCCAAGAAGAGGGCCTGGATATCTTTCGGCTTCAGGTCTGACCCGGCAAGCGCTTCCGCAGCCGCCTCGGCAAAGAGCTCAACACTCGTCTTTTCCTGCGGGCCGCTGAACTTAGTTTCCCCCACACCCACAACCGCTACTTTGCGCATGTCTGTCCTCCTGCTCAGAAACTTGCTCCTATTACTAACTTACAATATTGCCGATAGACCGTCAAACGTCAGGATGTCGCCTGCACCACCAGCTCGGCGATGTCCATGACCCTGACCGATTCCTGCGCCTGCTTGGTCTGTATCCCGTCGGCAAACATCTGCAGACAGTAGGGGCAGGCGGTGGCGATGACTTCGGCTTTTGTCGCCAGTGCCTGTTCGGTGCGCATCTCATTGATGCGCTCGCCCACCTTCTGCTCCTCCAGCCAGAGATGCCCGCCGCCAGCCCCGCAGCAGAAGCCGTATTCCAGATTGCGCTCCATCTCCACCAGCTTCACGCCGCCGAGGCTGCGCAGCACCTGCCGCGGTGCGTCGTAGATGCCGTTGTACCTTCCCAGATAACATGAGTCATGGTAGGTTACCACACCGGCCGTCCCCTTGATATCCGGCAATTTGCCTTCCCAGATAAGGCCGGCAATAAATTCGGTATGGTGGACAACTTCAAAATCGCCGCCAAACTGCGGGTATTCGTGTTTCAGCGTGTTGTAGCAGTGAGGACAGCCGGTTACTATGCGCTTGATTCCGTAGTTATTCAGCAATTCTATGTTCTGCTGCGCCTGAATCTGGAAAAGGTATTCGTTGCCCAGCCGTCGTGCCGGGTCGCCGCAGCATATCTCCTCAGCGCCCAGGATACCGAAGTTAACATTTGCCGTTTTAAGTATTCTGGCAATAGCCTGAGCCACCCTGGTGCTTCTTTCTTCCAGCGCCTGGGTACAGCCAACCCAGAACAGTATATCAACGTCGCTGTCGTCAGCCAGAGTTTTAACTTCAAGTCCCGCTGTCCAGTCAGTGCGGCTCATGGTGGTTCCACGCCAGGGGTGCCCCCTGGCCTCAAGGCACTTCAGAGCGCCTTCACCGGTCTCCGGAATGATAGCCTGCTCCATCACCAGGCTGCGTCTCATCTCAATGAGCTTGACCATCGGTTCAACATACACCGGGCAGACTTCCTGGCAGGCGTAACAGGTGGTGCAGTTCCAGATTTCGTCCTGTCCTATTACCTCGCCAATCATAGCTCGCCCGTTTTCGCCCGCCTCCGCCTCCCCAGCTTTCTGTTTCAGCAGTGCCGGCGCCCGCTCCAGCAGGTGTTCTTTCAGGTCCTGTATCACTTTCTTCGGGCTCAGCGGCTTGCCGCTCAGGCAGGCGGGACAGTTGTCCTGACAGCGTCCGCAGCGTGTGCACGCATCAAGGTCAAGGAGGTGTTTCCAGGTGAAATTCTGGATGCGGTCGGCGCCGAAGGTCTCCGTCGCTTCCAGGTCAATCGGCGCCAGAGCGCCCTCTGGCCCAAGGTTGCGGAAAAAGACATTTATTGGAGAAATGATGATGTGCCACAGTCGGTTCCAGGTCAGCGAAACATAAACTATCACACCCAGCGCCAGCACGGCATGCAGCCACCAAATGATTTCATGCCACAGCAGCAATGACGACTGCCCCAGTCCGCGGAAGGCCAGAGCCAGGGCGTAACCACCCGGCGACCACACCGCCCATTCCGGGCTGGTCTTCAGCTCGGTGGCAGCGATGCGGAATCCCTCCACGATGAAACCGCTGACCGCCAGAATGAGAAGCATCAGCAGGGCAATCAGGTCCTCCGCCCGGTTATCCAGCCGCTCCGGCTTCTGAACGTAGCGCCGGAACAGGGCCATAATGATGCCGATGATGAGCAGCAGCCCGAATATATCAAGGACCAGCGACACACCAAGATAGACATCGCCTTTCAGGAAGTCATAAATGTAATGGCTCGCGCCTACCAGCACCGTCCCGATGAACAGGACGAGGCAGCCGGCGAAAATGAGGAAATGAATGATTCCCGGATACAGCTCCCGGAAGCGCAGTCCCCTGCTGGCACCGAAGAATCTGCCATGCAGTAAGAGGTGGAACACGGCGTAAGCCAGAAATGCCCGTGCTCTCCTGCCCAGTTGACGGAGTCGTTCATCCGGCTGGCCAATTCGCCAGAGACGCACCCGGCGGTATAAAGCGTAGATGAAAATGCCGACCACCACTGCGGCCAGCACGTCAATAATAACGCCCAATTGTATATTCCAGAATACCTCACGGGCAGGCATTTTTATCTCCTTCTGAAGGTGAATTCATCAGCGCAGACGGGTAACGGCCACGAAAACACCGAGCGCCACAGATAAGAGGTCAAGAAGTATATGAAATATACCATGAGGAAGTCCAACAAACAGAAAAATACTGACAAGGTAACTGATTATTACACCTGCACCAGCTACTGCTGCCAGCCCCCGACCGCGCTTCCGGTTGACGGCAAGGCCGGTTACCTCACCAATTGCGTAGCCGACGCCGCCACCGAGCAGCAGGTTTAAATAGAAAAACGCTACAAATTGATTGATTATTCCCCAGATTACGCCTGTTACCAGCGCCATGCCCAACGCCGTACCGCCCGCCCGCAGGTAATACAGTGTGGAGACGCGATAGGTGGGCAGTTTATACAGCCGGGCACATTGTGGGCACCGGGCACCCACCGGCGTCTGCACCATACACTTGGGGCATATGGGTTTATCGCATTTACCGCATCTCAGGTTCGTTTCCACTCCGGGATGAGCTGCGCATTTCATCAGTCGATCTCTTTGCCCAATTCCTTTATATCTTTGGCTGTTTTGGAAAGTCGGTACATCCAGGTTCTCCGGTCCATGATGTCCCGGTCAAAAAACAGGCGGTTCAGCAACACCTTCTTTCTGCTGACCGATGTAGCTTCGGTCGCTCTTGGTGACACCAGGCGTTTTATCACCACCGCCAGAAAGAGAACCAGAAACCCCAGTGTTGTTACTAACGGCTCGTAAAAGGCACTGACAACGGGAAGTGAAGCGACGCTCACCAGTACCGGCAGCGGTGAACTGCGTAAAATGATAGAGCCAGCGGCAAGGAAGGTGAAACAGGCGATTGTCGGCCACGATGTCATCTCATTGATTATGGGAATCAGCAGCGCAATTCCCATGGTGGTGGCGATACCCCGGCCACCACCGAAGCGGAAAAAGATGGACCAGTTATGCCCGATGACCGCAGCCGCCCCTACCATCAGCTGCTGGGCCACACTCAACCCCAACGCCTGTGCCGCCCAGACCATCACCATACCCTTCCCCACGTCAAAAGCGCCCACCGGTAAAGCGAGTTTCCAGGAAGTCATCCGCCAGAGATTGCCACCCCCCAGCTGCCCGGTGCCGTACTGCCTGATGTCGATGCCACGGATCAGCCTAGCGGCAAGATAGGCGGTGGGTACTGAACCCAGAAGGTAAGCCGCGATTATCAAGGCAAACCAGATAGCCATAAGCTCTCCGCAGGAAAGACTTATTTTAAATAGGCTAACTTTAACATTTTTGGCTCGGCCCGTGCAATAAGCTCCTGTACCGCTGCCACGGGCACGTCCACTCCACCCATCAGGGTCTCATTACCGTCATCCAAGCCATGATAGTCCGTGCCGCCGGTAACCATCAGTCCATGGTTTCTGGCCATGGCAACCAGCTGGCCAATTTTTTCGCTGGTATAACCATTATAATAGGCCTCAATGCCAGCCATCCCGGCGGCTTTCAACTGCACAATCATCGCTTCGGGTTCAGGGATGGTAAACGGATGCGCCATTATAGCTATGCCTTTGTTACGCAATATCAGCTGTACCGCCTCCACTGGGGTCATTTTTTCCCGCTCCACATAGGCCGGGCCGTCGCGCGCGATATACTTGTCAAAGGCTTCCTTAATGGAACTGATATATCCCTTTTCCAGCATCGCCTGTGCGACGTGGGGTCGGCCAATGGCGCCATCGCCGGCGATTTCCCTGACACGCTCCCAGCTTATGTTGATACCAAGCTCGGCAAGCTTGGCTATCATTCCCTGCGCCCGTCCCTCACGGGAACTGCGAAACCGTTCCAGCGCGGCGGCGAGTTCCTCACCGGTGTAATCGATGAAGTAGCCAAGGACATGAACCTCGCCGCTGGGAACATCCGTGCTCACCTCCACACCAGGGATAAACTGGAGCTGTTTCAGCTTACTTGCTTCCTCAAGGGCCGGCGTTATCCCGTCAATGGAATCATGGTCGGCGAGGGCGATGGTTTCCAGTCCGAACCCCGCCGCCCTACGGACGATTTCCTGCGGGCTGTATCTTCCATCCGAGGCAGTGGAATGAATGTGCAGGTCAACCTTGCTCACGGCCTCTCCAGCTGCCGACTGATGCGTTCAATATTGATTGCCCGCCCGCTGCTCTGGTCCACGTCAACCAGGATGGCATTTAAAACCGGCTTTCCCTTGCCCACGGAAAGATGGTGTGGCATTCCGGTGAGAAAACGCCGCAGGACCGATTCTGGGTCATCGCCGATGATTGAATCGGCCGGGCCGGTCATGCCGATGTCAGTTACATAGGCCGTGCCATTGGCCAGTATCTGCGCGTCGATGGTACCAACGTGGGTGTGGGTACCCAGCACCGCGCTTACCCGGCCGTCCAGATATCTTCCCATAGCCATTTTTTCCGAAGTCGCTTCAGCATGGAAATCAACGATGACCACCGGCGGCCTGTCTTTAATTTCTTCAAGAAGCCTGTCCATTGCTTGGAACGGACAGTCAATATCGTTCATAAAAGTCCGGCCCATCAGATTGACCACCATTGTCTGCTCGGTGATGATGTAGCCCTTCCCCGGTACTCCAGGCGGGTAGTTCAGCGGGCGCAGAACCGGTATGCCGCTGTCCAGTTCGGGAATGATGTCCTTCTGCGCCCAGATATGGTTTCCTGACGTCAATACGTGAACTCCAACCTCAATGAGCTCCTGGGCAATGGCTGAGGTCAGCCCGAAACCGCCGGCGGCATTTTCGGCATTGGCAATGATTATATCCGGCCGATATTGCTGCCGCAACTGCGGCAGGATCTCGGACACCGCTTTCCTGCCGGGCTGGCCGATAATATCACCGATCGCCAGTACTAACATCCCCATCCTTTACTTCGCAAAGTCAACCGCCCTGGTCTCCCTCAGCACGGTAACCTTTATCTGCCCTGGATACTCAAGGCCTTCTTCTATCTTCTTCACAATGTCCCGGACGAGCCGCATGGCGCCCAGGTCATCAATTTCCTCTGGCTTGACCAGTATGCGGATTTCCCTTCCGGCCTGAATGGCATATGACTTCTCCACGCCCTTGAAGTCGTTGGCGATGTCCTCAAGTGCTTTCATTCGCTTCAGGTAGTTCTCCAGTGACTCGCGTCGGGCGCCCGGTCTGGCGCTGCTTATGGCATCCGCCGCCGAGATGATAAAGCCCCACATGCCAACGTTCTCTGTTTCCAGATGGTGCTCGGCAATGCCCTGCACCACCTCTGGTGACTTATCCCACTGTTTCACCAGGTCGGCACCTATCTGGGCATGTGTGCCCTCCACTTCACGGTCAACCGCCTTGCCAATATCGTGCAGGAGTCCCGCCTTCTTGGCGATGGCTACATTGGTTCCCAGCTCGGAGGCTATCATGCCGGCTATGTAGGCGGTCTCAATGCTGTGCGTCATGGTGTTCTGCCCATAACTGGTGCGGTATTTTAACCTGCCCAGCAACCGGATAATCTCCGGACGCAGCCCGTGTACGCCAACCTGATAGGCCGCCTGCTCGCCGGCAGCATTGATATCCGCTTCCACCTCTTCCTTCGCTTTGGCGACCACCTCCTCAATACGCGCCGGATGAATGCGCCCGTCAAGGATTAGCTTCTGTAATGAATTTCGGGCGATTTCCCGCCGCACCGGGTCAAAGCTGGAAAGAGTGACTGCTTCCGGTGTATCGTCGATTATCAGGTCAACGCCGGTCGCTTGCTCAAGGGCTCTGATATTGCGCCCTTCCCGCCCGATGAGCCTCCCCTTCATTTCATCGCTGGGCAGCGGCACCACGGATACCGTGGACTCGGTGACAATCTCCGAGGCACTGCGCTGAATCGCCTGTGACAGGATTTCCTGGGCTTTCTCAGCAGCCTCTTCTTTTAGCTTTATTTCCCACTCGCGAAGTCGCCTTGAGGTCTCCTGCTCCATTTCCACCTGCATGGCGTCTATCAGCTGCTGGCGTGCTTCGGCGCTCGACATGCCTGAAATCAGCTCCAGCTGCTTTAACTGCCGGTCCCTTATTTCGCCAAGCTGGCCGCGTATAGATTCCACTTCCTTTTCCTTGCCGGCCAGGCCGCGCTCACGCTGCTCCACACCTTCCAGCTTCCGATCTAGGTTTTCTATTTTCTGGCTCAACCGGTTTTCCTGTCGCTGCAATTCCGAACGCCGCTCACGATATTCGGCATCCGCTGAGGCTTTGATTTTCCTTCCCTCTTCATTAGCGTCGTTCAGCACCCCTTTGGCCTCTTCCCTGGCATCGCCGACCATTTTAGCGGCACGGCGTTCGGCCATCCTCATCTGCCGGTTGAACGTGAACCGCCGGTAAGTAAAGACGGCCATACCACCAATAATAACGCCTATAACGATACCAACGAATAAAATGGCGATTATAACAAGAATGTCTATTCCCATTTCATCACCCCCTTTTCTTTATTTTTTTCTATCGGGGGCAGCTTAAGACAGCTGCGTCGCTGAGTTTCGCCAGTACACAAGCTATCCCGAGCCATTCCCTCGTTCCTGCCATACTTTTTCCACAGTATGGCCGATGACTTCATAGTTGAAACCGCGACGGCGGAGATAGTCTCCCAGCCGGCGCCGAAAGCTCTGATAGTCAGTCGGTGCCCCACGGCGCGCCTTCTGCAGCGCCGCCCGATAGGCGTTTTCACTGTCATCCATACCGGCTACTACCTGCTCGATAACGTCGTTGGTCACTCCTTTTCGTTTCAATTCCATCCCGGTGAGCCACCGACTTCGCGGGCTGAATGACTCCCGGTTATCCTTCCAGAATTGAGCAAAGTCTCCGTCGTTCAGCAGGTTCTGTTCCCGCAGCTGGCTGATAGCCGCATCTACGGTTTCCGCAGCAAAGCCGCGGCGCTGCACCCGCTCTCTGATTTCAGATTCGCTGCGCGGACGGTAGCTGAGGTAGCGGTAGGCCGCCTCCAGACAGCGCTGCAACTGGTCGCTGCCGGTCAGCAACTCTATACGGTCGCTGGCCAGCTCCTGACCCACCCGCAGGTTTTCTTTCACGACAACTTCAGCGCCAAGGCTGAAGGCAAACCGTCCGTCCAGAAATACATTTATCCTTTTTTCTCTTCTCCCGGCGCGGAGAGCGGTAATTCTGCTCACCTTACTTCTTCCCTTCAAAAACACAGGGCTGAAGCCTATGCCTCAGCCCTGCCCGTTTCTTTATTATTCTATTGTCTATGATTCTGATATGCCCTTATTCTTCGGGCACGGCAGAATGAGTGGTATTGGCTGAGGCCCTTATTTTCTGCTCCATTTCCTGGGCAAGTTCCGGGTTCTGCGTCAGAAATTGCTTGGCCGCTTCCCGCCCCTGCCCGAGGCGTACATCGCCGTAAGAGAGAAAGGCACCAGCCTTACTTACCAGTTCCATTTCCAGACCAAGGTCAATGAGGTTGCCCTCTTTGCTTATGCCGTGGTCAAACATAATGTCAAAATCGGCATTACGGAATGGGGGAGCAACTTTGTTCTTGACAACCTTGGCCCTGACGTGGCTTCCGATGGCTTCATTCCCATGCTTGATGGTTTCAACACGCCTGAGATCAATCCGTACCGAGCTGTAGAATTTGAGCGCCCTGCCGCCTGGCGTTACCTCGGGATTTCCGAACATAATGCCGACCTTCTCCCGGAGCTGGTTGATGAATACTACCGCTGTTCCGGAACGGCCAATCGCCGCCGCCAGCTTGCGCAGCGCCTGTGACATCAGACGCGCTTGCAGGCCCACCTGAGGCTCTCCCATATCCCCTTCAATCTCAGCCCGGGGCACCAGAGCCGCCACGCTGTCAATCACAATGACATCAATGGCGCTGCTCCTTACCAGCGCCTCGCAGATTTCCAGCGCCTGCTCCCCGGTATCCGGTTGGGATATGAGCAGCTCCTCAACATTAACACCACAATTTGCCGCATACGATGGGTCCAAAGCATGTTCAGCATCAATATAGGCAGCCATACCGCCACGTTTCTGTGCTTCGGCAAGGATGTGCTGGGCCAGGGTAGTCTTCCCGGACGCTTCCGGACCGAATATCTCCGTAATCCGACTTCTGGGAATACCACCAACGCCCAGGGCCAGGTCAAGAGCCAGCGAGCCACTGGGGATACTCTCAACGGGCGGTCCCGCAGACTCCCCCAGCTTCATAATGGCGCCTTTGCCAAACTTTTTCTCGATCTGGCCAATCGCCAGCTCTATAGCCTTCTCTCTTTCGGTAATCATCCGCCTTTTTAACATAATAGCAGACAAATTTTAACAAAACAAGGGGTAACAAATATCACCGCAGGCTGTTAAACGGCGGAAAAATATTGTTTAAAATTTCGCTATCGGCGGCAGGGAGCGCTTGTGGGTGCTTCTGGCTGCCATCGCTTCAATCTTTTTGCGCACTTCGCTGGACGCTCCGCCGGTGAGGATAAAATTGTCCAGCGCCTCGTAGCTCACCCCCATCTCGGTCTCATCCGTCTGCCCCTCCCACAGCCCCGCCGAGGGCGGTTTATCGATAATCGCTGCGGGGATGCCTAAGAAGCGCGCCAGTTCCCTCACCTGGGACTTAACCAGATTGCCCAGGGGCAGTATATCCACCCCGCCATCCCCATACTTGGCGAAGTAGCCAACGGTTAGCTCGCTGCGATTTCCCGAGCCGACCACGATATAACCCAGCTGGTTGGCGATGTAGTAAAGCGTGACCATCCTCAACCTCGGTTTCAGGTTGGCCTGCGCCAGGTGTTTTTGCTCTGTATTGACCTTATACTCGGGCAGCCTGCTTACGATGGTTTCATAGACCGCGTCAAGAGCCACCTCCACCGCGGGGATTTGAAATTTTTCGGCTACTGCCTGAGCGTGTGCTTTGTCGTCAGGATGACTGTAACAGGGCATCATCACGCCCAGCGTATTCTCCGGAAAGGCGCGTTTACACAGCACCGCCACTACCGCCGAGTCAACGCCGCCGCTCATCCCGATTACCGCCCCCCGGCACCCCCCCGCCGTTACTTCATCTCTTATCCATGAAACCAGCTTCTCAGCCAGTGCCCCAATATTCATACCCACCTCCGTGTTGGTGCCGCGTTATCGCCAGTATACTACGACCCTATGGAACGGTCAAAATAGCGGTATACTTTTCACAGTCATTATTATATACTCTGCGGGGGAGGTGACCTATGCCTTTAAGCCACCGCGAAAGAGTGCTCAAGTCGCTCAGCCATCAGGAGCCGGACCGAATCCCCATTGACCTTGGCAGCACAATATGCTCCAGCACCCATATCGCCACATATCAGAAACTGAAGACACATTTTGGCATTGAGGCTGAAGATACGATTATCAACAAGATGATGCAGACTGCGGCCGTGCACGAGCCTATCCTTCAGGCGCTGGACATCGATTTTCGCGCCGTGCTCCCCGGAGCACCGGACAGCAAACCCGTAAAACAGGTTGGTGAAGACGGCTATCAGGACGAGTACGGAGTGGTGCGCCGCAAGCCCGCCAGTTCATATTATTACGACCTAGTGAAGTGTCCCCTTGCCGGCCCGATAACCATCCAGGACGTTATGAACTTTCCCTGGCCTGACCCCACCGACCCCGGCTATACACGGGGGCTGCGTGAGCGACTTTTATACTATCGGGAAAAGACTGACTATGCCACCGTGCTGCGCCTGCCGGTGCCGTTCGTGCATACCACACAATTCGTGCGCGGCTTTGAGGACTGGTTCACTGACCTGGCCGTGGACAAAAAACTGGCCGCAGCCCTGTTCGATGCCGCCGTGGAACATAATACCGCCGTCGCCACGGAAATCCTGAAAGTCGGTGGCGACCTGGCGGACGTGGTGGCTTTCAGCGAAGACCTGGGCTTTCAGAACGGGCCCATCGTTTCCCCGGAGCTTTACCGCGAGCTCTTCAAGCCACGCCATAAGAAATATTTTGATGCCGTGAAGAAGCACACTTCCGCCTTCATTCACCTCCACTCCTGCGGCGCTCTCTATAAACTCATGCCGGACCTGATTGAGCTTGGCGTGGACGCTCTGAATCCGGTTCAGGTAGCCGCCAGGGATATGGACTCCGCTAAACTCGGGACGGAATTCGGCGATAGGCTCAGCTTCTGGGGCGGCGTAGATTCCCAGTCGGTGCTGCCCAAGGGAACCTCCGACGGTGTGAAAGCGGAAGTCCGACGGCGCATCAGGGACCTGGCTCCCGGCGGCGGCTATATCCTGTGCGCGGTGCACAACATCCAACCCGACGTACCGGTGGAGAACATCCTGACCATGTACGAAGCCGCCAGGGAATACGGCAAGTATCCGATTTCTCTAAGCTGAATTGACTGCGGTATATAAAAGCCGTAAACTTAAAACGGGAGCCTAAAAATGCCCATATATGAATACACCTGTGCCGACTGTGACCTTACTTTTGAATTGATGAGGCCGTTCAGCGAGGCGGATAAAGAGGCTTCCTGCCCCCGTTGCCATAACCGTGCCCGACGAATCATGTCGCCCTGCATTTGCTTTTCCAAGAACAGCGGCGGAGAAATGTCCCGGGTTTCCGGCAGTGGAGATTCCTGCGCTGGCTGCAACGCCACCAGCTGTGCTACCTGCGGGCATTAGCGGGAAAAACGAGGCTTTGAACCGGCTTAACCGCATCAGTTAAAAAACCCGCCGCGCAGCCCGGAGTTATGAAATCCCTTCCAGCCCCTTCACCACATCGTTGAGGTCGTCAAAGGGCATGCACTTGAGGTTATTTTCGCGGTAGTGATTGAGCAGGTCATCGCGGGCGAATACGTGGTCAGCGAGATTTGCCGGCGCTATATCGGAATAACCATCGCCAATATAGACCACGCGGTAGCCCTCGCTCAAATGCGATTCAACGTATGATTGCTTAAATTTATCCAGCACCTGCTGACCGTCGGGGTTAATATACATGATTTTAAGACCGTCAGGGCTGAACTCGGTTTGCGCGGCAAATACCGGAATACCGCTGACACCAATAGAATTCAGGACGGCATCAATATAGAACGTGAGGCCGTTGCTGACGATGACAAACTTAAAACCTTTCTGCTCACAGACCTTCAGCAGCTCCTTAAAACCGGGGCGGACGCTCACCCTGTTGTCGGCGAAAAGATAATCAAGCATGGTCGCCTTATCAACTTTAATCATGGCAAAGGTCCTCTGGCTGAAGACGCCGACCGGCATTTTGCGCTCGCGGTACTCCTGTAGAATCTGCCGCCAGTTGCCATCGGCAAAGGCATCCAGTAGCATGAAGCTCACATCGAAGGCGGCGATGGTGTTGTCAAAGTCGCACTGCACCAGTATTTTGCTTCCGGTGGAATTCATACTTGCTCCTGCAGTAGATAATAATTATGGGGGCTTGACTGCGAACGAAACAGTTGCAGCGCTCCCCCTATGCTATGTAATTATAGCATTAAAGCAGCGTGGAAGTCCATTCACCGAGGTGCTAGAATAAAAACGAGCACTGAATAATACGGGAGGGAGACAGGATTGTCTGAAAATACCTACCGGCTTATCGTGGTTGATATTGACGGCACGCTGGTAAATCGACTCGGTACAATTTCAGATAAGGACAAGGAAGCTTTATGCCGAGTCCGCGAACTGGGCATACCAGTCGCTCTGTCCACAGGTCGCGGTCTGCAGGCCACCATGGGCATCATAAAGGAGCTTGCGCTGGACAGCTACCATATATCTTTTGACGGGGCGCTGGTCAGCCATCCCGCCTCCAGTGAAGAAATATACGTGTGCCCCATTGATAAAGAGCTGGTGCGGCAGATGGTTGACGCGGCGCACCGGTGTCGCGTCGACCTTGAACTTTTTACCGTGACACACTACTTTGTGGAAAGAGAAACCTGGTCAACTGACGCCCACCGCGATTTCTTTAACGTCTACCCGAGCATTGTCGACTTCAATCAGGTCTGGGAACAGGAGAGAATCCTCAAAGGTGGCGTGGTAACCACCAGTGCCGAGGAAGCATCCAGGGCGGCGGATTTCTGCAGCATACTGGACGGTCATATCCACTTCTCGCGGGCGAGAACACCTGCCTATCCCGACGTCGATTTCATCAACGTCCTGGCGCCCGGTGTCTCCAAGGGCAAAGCGCTGGAAAAGCTAGCCGCCCACCTGAGCGTGCCTCTCCGCGAGGTTATCGCCGCGGGGGACGGCACCAATGACGTCTCACTCCTGACAACGGCCGGGCTCGGTATCGCCATGGGAAATGCCATAGATGAGGTGAAGGCAATCGCTGATTACGTTACCCTTGATGTTGACCACAGCGGCTTGGCGGCGGCGATTGCCAGGTTTATCTAGCCCAGAAAGCGAACCAGCGTGTCGGAAAACTCACTGATGCGCTGCCGGTAGACGCTGTGACCGGAATTCTGGAAAATCCGCACCTGACAGTTGGGAATCAGCTCCGCAGCGACAAAAGCGTGGCGTACCGGCACAATATTATCCTCGGCACCCCAGACAAGCAGAGTCGGCATCAATAGCTCGGAAAGCCGGTTTGCCAGTACAGAGGTCTGCCCTTTCACGGTCATCACGCTTTTACCTATGCTCATTCTGAGCAGAGAGGGCGCTGTTAGCTTTCCCAGCGGGCAATTTAATTTCCTGACCAGCCACCCTATCGCCTTGAATACAGAGACCACGGTTTTTTTGGCAATCCGGTAAAACAAAGGCAGGGACATAATCCTCGCCCAGAATGCAATTTCCTGGCCGAGGCAGAGGCTGCTTATCAGGACCAGACGTTTGATTTTATGGGGAAAGTTCAGTGCGTAGTGCAGGGCAATGCCACCACCAAGGGAATGCCCTAACAGATGGAAATGCCCCAGCCCCAGACTGTGGGAAAAATCTTCAACAAATGTAACGTATGAAGAAAGAGCAAAGTCATCCTCAATCGCCTTGCTGTGACCAAAACCGGGAAGGTCGGGCAGATAGACCTGATAGTGCTTGGAGAGTTCGGCGGCATTTTTCAGCCAGGCACGACCACTGTCGCCACCACCGTGAATCACAATCAGGGGTTCGCCTTCTCCCCCGGTTAGATAGTGGATATCAAGGTGGCCCACTTTGATATTTTCCGGGCGCAGATTGGCCACTTTCACAGTACCATCAATCACTTCAGGAAATGTTCTCTGGCTCATCCCTTCCTCTTCTATCTCCACGATTACTATTGGTTATCGATTACCTCTTCCAGTATAGGACAAAATAATTAAGAACTTCTTAAAACACGACCGTAAATTCTTAATAAAAGCTTACAGAATTATTACAAATTTGCCGTTAGCCAACGGCAACACGGTCGTATTAGCGGGGTACTCTCCAGACAAACGTATGGTATAATTGAGATGCTTGAAGTATTCCAGGCAAAAAGAAAGGCGGACGTTTTCCGCCTCTTCATATATTTTAACCTGACAAGGTCGCCAACTTCAAGTTGCCGCTTATATGGTTGTCTATTGAATACTGTTGAAGGGGGTGCATTCATGGCCAAAGTACAGATGGGGCCCAGAACAAGTATTTATCCGATGCCCGCGCTCCTAGTTGGCGCCAATGTCGATGGCAAGCCAAACTTTATGACCGTGGCGTGGGGCAACATCGCCAATGCCGAACCGCCCATGGCCACTGTTGCCATACGGGCCAGCCGCCATACACACACCGGTCTTGAGCAGAATAAAACCTTCTCCGTCAACATTCCTTTCGCTGACCTGGTAAAGGAAACCGACTACTGTGGCGTTGCCTCCGGCGCCAAGGAGGATAAGGTCAAGACCTGCCGGTTTACCGTGTTCTACGGCAAGCTGGGCACGGCGCCAATGATTGAGCAGTGTCCCATAAATCTGGAGTGCCGCGTGCAGCATTCCCTGAAACTGGGTAGCCACACGCTCTACGTCGGCCTGATTGAAGAGGTCCACGTCTCCAGCGATTACCTCACTGAAGGCAAGATTGACCCGGATAAGATAAATCCCCTGGTTTATTTGGGAGACCCGGTGCGACAGTATCACACCGTGGGTGAGCTTCAGGGCAAGGGGTTCAGTATCGGGCTGGAACTCAAGAGCCGGGAATAAACGGCTAGGCTTCTTCGGGTCGGTATTTCTTAACCACCTCCGGGTCAAAGGGCGCCCTTCGCCCGATGCAGTTTTCCCGCGGGCATATCTGGCAGCTCTCAAACCTGACCTCGGTGGGGAAAAATATCCCGGAAACCGACTTTATAGGTACCATCAGAAAGGTATCGGTGAGCCTGACGCCGATGAGCTCCTCCACCTTATCCCTCCCGCCAAAGAGCGAGAAGAGCTCCATCTGCTGCATAATCGGCCAGTCATCCCCGGCGCCAGCGCCGGGCGCCATTCTGGACATCTGCCCCAGAGCATATCTTTCCTTGAGGCATTTCTCAACATATTGCCGGGCCAGAACCACCGCCGTCTCCTTTATCTGGTCAAGATAGTACCCCTTGATGAAGTCCGTGGACGGTATTTCAATCTCATCCAGCTCCCGACCGCAGGTAACGACGTAAGCAAACACCCGCTCAACCTTGTCCAGGTTTATCCTGAGGACCCGGCTGGTGAATTTGACGCCGCCGATTTCCAGCGAGTCCCCATTCTTGTTCTCAACATAGAAAAGCTGGTAAATTGCCTTGGGCCTGGCGATGGGGCGGGCGGTGTCCAGCATTTCCCGTATATTATCCAGGATAGTATCGTTTCGGTTGCGGAGACGCATCCGTTTGATAACGGCTTCAAGGTTCACTTCAATCGGGATATTGTTCAGTACTTCCATTGTGCTCCTTCTATACAGATATGATGAGCTCGCTGACGAGGTTTTATAAAGGCAACTGGGTGGTGGTATATCGCCGAGGTTATCGCTGGCGCTCGCGGATAGCCTTGCGCACCGCTTCCTCTATCGTCTCTTCAACCTGCCGGGTTCGCTCGTATTCCAGCTTGGCCAATTCTTCCTCACAGTAACGTTCAAACAGCTGCCTTCCCTGTCTCCATCCGCAAAGCCATACCATACCCAGCCCGAAAATGGCTACCGGAGCTACAATCTCAAGCGGCACTCCCTGAAATAGCAGGATAATGACAATGATTAGAATAGCAAACAGGAAGACAGCGATATTTAAGTCCCACCTCGCGGTGCGAGCCCGGTCTTTTGCCCTCTGGATGGCAAGCCGCTCCTTCTCTTTATCTGCGCGCTCGGCAGGTTTATCTGTTTCCAATGTCTCACCTCTCCCGCTCACCACTCGCTAATGCCTCAGGACTCCCTGGCGAGGTCACCTCCTCGCCCGTCATATATAGGTTATTTTCCATTAATGTGCAACTTCTGTCAAGAAGAACAATGTTCCTGTTGCAGCACCGACTGTTACAGAGTTATTACAGAGCCGATAGATTAGAGTCGATAGATTACTTTTTCCAGAAGGTGAACAGGCGCTGCCACCAGGGCCTTCTATCCTCCAGCCCCTTGATAGCAAATATATGTTCACATTTGCCACACCGCCAGGTTTTGAACTGCTCGTTGTAGTATGTTTTGGCACTACCGCAGCGGGGACATGTGGTGCGTATTCTGGCCTCAGTGTCCTTGTCCAGATTGCGCCAGTATCTATCATACCAGCCCGGGCGTGTCGGCATATTTACTCCTCATCATTTTTTATTTTACATATGCAGTTCTATAATATCGCCGTCCTGCAGGACGTGGTCACGCTTGACCATGATGCCATCGTGCTTCCCGGAGCCCCACAGCCGGGCGAATTTCAGTTTAGCACGGAATTCTTTGTGCACCGCCTCGGCAGCATCGGCCACCGTGCTTCCCCTCGCCAGAATAATGGGGTCATTCATGTCTGGCTTCTGGCCGGGGGTCTTAGTATACACACGGATAATCCCGAGCACCTGGAAGACTTTTCTTTTCATCTCCTCCAGGCCGACCCCATCCCGCGCTGAGACATAAGCAATGGGAAATTTTTCACCATACTCGGACTGTATTGCCGCCAAGCCAGCACCGGCAGCGGGAATGTCCGCTTTATTGCCGACAACCAGAACCCTCTGCTGACTCAGGATTCCCTCATCGTCTTCACCCAGACCAACGCTGATTCTCATCTGCCGCAGTTGCTCGCTCACTGATGCCATCTGGTCAACCGGAGCGTCATTCAAATCAATAACAATCAGCAGGGCGTCTGCCCGCCGCAGCATGGGCGGCAGCCACCATTCAATCATCTGGGGAACCAGGGGCGGGGTATCAATGAGCTGTATCTGTATATTTTCAAAGGGCATCATGGCCGGGCTGGCCGTGTAGGTGGTGAAAGGATAGTCGGCCACGGCCGGGGCCGCGTTGGTCACGCTGGCTATTAACTGCGACTTGCCGGCATTGGGCAGGCCGACCACAGCCATCTGGGCGGCACCCTCTTTTTCAATCACCATGGACATGCGCTGAGCGCCGCTCTTTTTGCCTGCCTGCTGCGTCAGCTTGGCGATACGACTCCGCAGCTCGGCGCGGAGGTGGTCCGTGCCCTTGTGCTTGGGCATGATGGCCAGCATTTCTTCCAGCGCGGCTATCTTCTCGGCTGGTGTCTTAGCCTCCCTGAAATTTTGCTCCGCCTCAAAGTACTGCGGGGGCAGGTTGGCCGGCATTTTATAACGACTCCTTTACCTTTCTGGCCAGTTTTTCCGTCATGCCACTGGTGGCTGCCATCTCTTCAAGCGACGCTTCCCTTATGGCCTGAATCGAGCCGTATTTCTCCAAGAGGGCACGCTTACGTTTGGGGCCGATACCAGGTACGCCATCAAATGCCGAAGCGAATGTTTCCCGGCGGTGCACCCGGTGATAATACCCGATGGCGAACCGGTGTGCCTCGTCACGAAGTCGCTGCAGCAGCCTCAGCCCTGGAGAACGGCGCGAAAGCATGATTGGTTTTGTCCGCCTGGGCAGGTATATCTCCTCATTTTCCTTGGCCAGACTGGCCACGGGTACCGACATTACCCCCAATTCGTCCATCGCTGCCAGTGCCGCGTTGAGCTGGCCCTTGCCGCCGTCTATCAGGACAAGGTCAGGGACAATTGCCCAAGTATCTTGAGATGCAGTTTCCTCCCCAAGATGTTTAAATCTTCGCCGCAGGATTTCCTGCAACATGGCGTAATCATTGGCGCCGGGTACTGATTTAATGCGGAAGCGCCGGTAGTGGGCCGGCTTTGATTTCCCCCTTTCAAAAACGACCATGCTGCCCACCGCCGCCTTCCCCTGAATATCGGAGATATCATAGGCCTCCATGCGCAGTGGCGGGCGGGGCAGGTTCAGTTCCCGCTCTATCTCGTCTATGGCCGCTTCCAGCTCTTTCGGCGTGGCTATCTGCCTTATTTTCAGCTGCTCCAGCCCCTGTCTGGCGTTCTCGGCAACAATATCCACCAGCTGTTTTCTGCGGCCACGGCGCGGTACCAGAATATCAATCCTGCCGCCCCGCCTTTCCTGAAGCCAGTCTTTGAGCACGGCGGCATCTTCCACCGGAAACTGAAGTATCAATCGGGGCGGTATGTTCAGGCTAAAACTGTAAAACTGCTTTATAAAACCGGTCATAATCTGTGGCGGCTCTTCATGCTGGGTGCCCTGCATGACAAAGCTCTCTCTGCCGGTCAGTTTACTGTTGCGGACGAAGAAGACCTGCACGTATGCCTGGTCTCCGTCCTGGGAAAAGGCGATGACGTCCTGCTCACCGCTGACCGCGGCGGCGATTTTCTGCCCTTCCACCACCCGGTCAATCGCCTGCATCTGGTCGCGGTACAGCGCCGCTTTCTCAAAGTCGAGTGCCTCCGCTGCCCGGTTCATCTTGTCTTTGAGGTTCTTAACAACCCTGTCCTGTTTGCCTTCCAGGAACATAATGACCTCTTTAATGACCCCGGCGTATTCCCGGCGGCTCACCGCTCCGATGCACGGCCCGAGACACCGGCCCATGTGGTACTCCAGGCATGCCCGCGAATCGGTGCCGGTAATCGCTTTGGTGCAGTAGCGGAAAGGGAAAATGCCCTTGATAACCTTGAGCGTCTGGCGCACTGACTTGGCGCTGGCAAACGGACCAAAATAGCGCGAACCGTCCGGCTCCAGCCTTCGGGTGATGTGAACCCGGGGCCACTCTTCTTTGAGGTTGAGCTTGAGATAAGGAAAAGATTTATCGTCCTTCAGCCTGACGTTGTAGCGGGGGTGATGACGCTTGATGAGGTTGAGCTCCAGAATCAGCGCCTCCTGTTCCGAGGCGGTCACATAGAAGTCAATGTCCGCCATCCTGGAGACCATCTTGAGCAGCTTGGGCGACAGCTTCTGGCCAGCGCCAAAGTATGACCTGACCCGGTGCCTAAGGCTGGCGGCCTTGCCGACGTAGAGGATTGTCCCCTCGGCGTCACGGAAAAGATATACGCCGGGACTGTCCGGCAACCTGTTTAACTGTTCCTCAATCAGCACGCTGGCCAAGTTTACCTCTCCTCCTTAATATTTTAACACAGCCAATATGGGGGACAAAGGAAAAGCCGTTGATTGAAAAGATATGTTTATTATTTTACCTTATTGATTTGACATATTGTTTTTTTATGTTAAAATATTTAACGTTATGTTAAAATATATCGGTGATACCAGTTAAGAGGAGGCGCGGTGAAAGAAGAAATCAACAGTTTTCTGAATTACCTGACCGTGGAGAAGGGGTTTTCTGGCAACACGCTGGACGCCTACCGGAATGACCTGAGCCAGCTGGCCACCTTCGCCGGGGAAGAGGCGGCCAAAGAAGGCGGTACTCCCGCATGGGCCAATTTTAATCGCCAGACCATGCTGGGCTACATGCTGAATCTAAAAGAGAGGAATTACGCCGCGACCACCATCGCCCGCAAGGTGGCAGCGTCGCGCTCTTTCTTCAGCTTTTTGAAGTCCGAAGGCATCATCAAGACTGACCCGACCGAGAACATGAGCTCGCCAAGCGCGGGGAAGTCACTGCCCAAGCCGATTTCCATCAGCCAGGTGCGCCAACTGCTGGAACAGCCGGCCAAGTCCAACACGCTGGAAGCGAAGAGGGATAAGGCCATGCTGGAGCTGCTCTACGCCTCCGGCATGCGCATAAGCGAACTGGTCTCACTGAACCTGGGAGATGTCAATACCGAAGAGGGATTTGTGAAATGTTTCGGCAAGGGTAACAAGGAACGCATCGTGCCGATTTACGAGCAGGCAGCCCGGACGGTCAAGGAATATACCGAGGAAACGCGCCCCAAACTGGCACGTAAAAGAGACGAGGTCGCCCTCTTTCTCAATCCCCGCGGCGACCGTCTGACTAGGCAGGGTTTCTGGCAGAAATTAAAGGAGTATGCCAAATCGGCCGGCCTGGGTAACCAGATAAGCCCGCACACGTTGCGACACAGCTTTGCCACCCATATGCTGAGCGGCGGTGCTGACCTGCGGGCGGTACAGGAACTTCTGGGACACGCCAATATTTCCACCACGCAGGTTTACACCCACCTTACCAGCGAGCATGTCCGGCGCACCTATGAAAGGTCGCACCCGAGGGCAAAGTAACCGTATAACTTAACCTGAAGTTAACAGAGGAGTGACTATATATGCCAAAGAAAACAAAGCGCGGCAGAGCTTTCCGCAGCAAGAAAAAAGGGGCCGGGCGGCCGGCGGTCCCGGTTGCCGCGGCAACGCCGGCGACCACTGAAGTAACTGCAACCTCTGTTACCGCACCCACGCCCAGCGTCCACGCTGCCAGAACAAAAGCTCCGGCAGTGAAATACCCCTATGTTCTCGCCGAACTGCGGCGAATTGGCATTCTGGCCGGGGCAATACTGGTCATCCTCGTTGTACTGGCACTGGTTCTGTAATATGTTTCGCCTGGCGGTAAGTATGGACTTTGCAGCCGAAAGAGCCAGGTTAATTGAGCACCTCAGCCGGGAAATAAAAGACCGGCGTGTCCTTGAGGTCATGGCGAAGATCCCCCGCGAGAGGTTCGTGCCGGAGGAAAGCCACCATCTTGCCTACGAAGATATACCGCTACCCATAGGTCTGGACCAGACCATTTCCCAGCCTTTTATCATCGCCCTGATGACCGAGGCGCTGGAACTGACCGGCACGGAAAGGGTACTGGAAATCGGTACGGGCAGCGGTTACCAGGCAGCGATTCTCGCCGGACTGGCACGCCAACTGGTTACCGTGGAGCGTTTGCCCAAGCTGGCCGACACCGCCAGAAAGGTACTTGATAGCCTGGGCTACCGTAATATTGAAATACACCTCTCTGAGGAAACGCTCGGCTGGCCGGAAAGAGCCCCTTACGAGGCGATACTGGTTACCGCCGGCGCGCCCAGAGTGCCGTCGGAGCTGGTGGCGCAACTGGCTATCGGCGGGCGGATGGTTATCCCGGTTGGCTCACGCTATCTCCAGGAGCTGGTGAAAATTACCCGCCAGAAGAGGAAAAACAGAATTGAAAACTTGGGCGGCTGCCGCTTTGTCTCCCTTGTCGGCAGAGGCGCCTGGGAAGACGAATAGCAATTAGCTACGAGGAGGATAAATGGAAGTCCTGGAAGCAATTAACACCCGCAGAAGCATTCGTAAGTACAAATCAGACCCGGTGGACGACAGTACGCTGGAGACAGTGCTTGAGGCAGCCCGCCAGGCACCGTCCTGGGCGAACACCCAGTGCTGGCACTTCGTGGTGGTGCGGAATGCGGAAACCAAGGGCAAACTCTCCGATACGCTCAATGAGACCAACCCCGCCAGAGATGCAATCAGGAATGCGCCGCTGGTCATCGTGGCCTGCGCCGAAACAGGCAAGGCAGGACACAAAGATGGCAAGACGGTAACAGACAAGGGCGACTGGTTCATGTTTGACGTCGCCCTGGCGATGCAGAACCTGGTGCTGGCCGCCTACTCGCTCGGGCTGGGCACGGTATTCGTGGGGCGTTTTGACGCCAAGGAGGTCGCCCGCATTCTCACGATTCCACAGGGTTACTGCGCTGTAGCGATGACACCGCTCGGTTACCCCGCGGAAACAAAAGAGCCCAGACCGAGAAAAGAACTTAAAGAGTTTGTCCATTACGATAAATGGGGCACTGAATAGGACGCAGTTCAGATGAGCTATAGAGGGTGGATTCTGGTTGCGGTGGGACTGTTTGTCACCGGTATGGCCTTCGGCCTGGCGATACCTGAGAACACTGCTGATGTCTTCGCCGCAGACCTGGCCGCTATTGAAAAGCTGGCCAAAACGCTGGGCCCGTTCAAAATCACCACGGCGGCTTTCATCTTCCTGAAAAACGTGACTGCCCTGCTCTTCAGTTTCATCTTCAGCCCGCTTTTCTGCCTGGTACCGGTCATCGCGCTGACCGTCAACGGCTGGCTTCTCTCGTTTGTCTCCGCTACGGTTATAAAGCAGGAATCAGTCGGCCTGCTACTGGCTGCCCTGCTGCCGCACGGCATATTTGAGCTTCCGGCACTCATTATCGGCGAGGCGGCGGCGCTCAGCTTCGGCACGATGGCGATAATCGCCCTCGTTTCCAAGAAGCGAAGGGACCGGTTGTCTCCCAACCTGAAACAGAATATCAGGTATATGGTACTGGCCTTCGTTCTGCTGCTGCCAGCAGCCATCATTGAAACCTATATCACGCCGCTCTTGCTCGGCTAAGGAGGTGGACTATCATGAACGAGTTGGGCCTGGCATTACCCTTTTGGATTCTGGCGCTCATCTGGATGGCGAAAACCGTCTGGCTGGTCATCATCTGCACCCTGCTCGCCTGGCTGGGTATCCGCGCCTTTGACGCGCTGACCCCCCACATCCCCCACCGCCAGCGCATCGGCGAAAGCCCGGTGGCCACAGGACTGTTCATCGCCGGCTTCTTCATCCTGACCGGACTGGTCATTCACGGGGCTCTGACGGCGCCAACGGTAGTTGGCGGTCCGCTGCTCACCTACTTCTTCGACTTCCGGAGGCTGGGGCTGCTGGCACTGAGCTTCGTGGTGAGCTTGCTGGTCGGCGTTGCCCTCTTCTACATCGTGGACAAGCTGACCCCGAAGATTCCTTTCGCCAGCATTGCACCCGAGCCGGTGGCCGTGGGCATCAATGTCTTCGGCTTTCTGGTCTTCTTCGGCCTGATACTCCACGCCGCACTGACGATACCGCTATGAACAAGCTCAAGCTGTTACTCATCCCGGCGATGGCGCTGATTTCGGTACTGGCAGCCAGCGGTTACGCCCAGGCAACCTGTTCCCAGGGATTCCGCACCGTTGGCGACGATATTTTTGATGACTGGGACATCAGCCGCACCAGGGCCGCTGGCGCCGATGGTTTCTATCAGGTGTCTGAAAAAGGGTTCCGTCCGGTTATTGCCTACGAGAGCCTGGGCGAAGAGGCTGATATAGCCTACCGTATCGCTCAAGAGATGGCGGACAAATACCCCGACCGGGTGCAGAGGGCGGAAAAAATATTTCTCTATGTGCGCGACCGCGTCCAGTACACTCCGGACAAAGACCAGTTCCAGTATGACGAGTTTGCTCAGAACGCCGACGAACTGGCCGATAGTATAGCCAAGGATGGCTTCGGCCACGGCGACTGCGAGGACAGCGCGGTGCTGCTGGCCGTGATGTATAAAGGTGCCGGCTACCGCTCGGCAATTGCCGTCGCCCCCGGGCATACCGCCGCCATGGTCTATCTCCCTGAATACAAAAAGGGCAGCATTTTCACCATGGACGGCGAAGAAGGGTGGGTCTGGGCGGAGGCCACCGGCCGCAAGAATCCGCTGGGCTGGGTGCCCAAAGAATTTGTTGGTGGAGAGCTCTACGCTTACGAAATAAAGGATGAGCGCGTTACCCGCGCCGAGCCAACCACGGCACCGGCCACCATCATTACCGATGAGGGTGGGGGCAGTGCCTCTTTTCCCGTCCCATTCTTCAGCATCATCATTCTGCTGTGGTTTATCTCCCGCTTATTCCGGCGGCGTGCCTAGCTACAGGCAGTCAGCTTGCCGTCAGTACGGACCAACAGGTATAATAGTTACGAACGTTTTTAAGAGGACAGGTGATTCCATGGAGCAGTTTGGACCGGAAAAAATCAGAAATATTGCCCTGCTGTCGCACGCGGGCGCCGGCAAGACATCGGCTGCGGAAGCAATGCTCTTCACGGCCAAGGCAATCAATCGACTGGGTAAAGTTGACGATGGGTCAAGCACATCAGACTACGACCCCGACGAGATAAAGCGCAAGATAAGCATCAACCTGAGCCTGCTGCCCTGCCAGTGGCGGGACGCTAAAATAAACCTCATTGATACCCCCGGATACAGTGACTTCATCGGTGAGGTGAAGGCGGGAATACGGGTCAGCGAAGGAGCTGTCGTTGTCATCTGCGCTGCTTCAGGCGTGGAGGTGGGCACCGAGCAGGTCTGGGGGTACTGCCAGGAATCCAGTCTATCGCGCCTTATTTTCGTGAATAAGATGGAACGCGAGAATGCCGACTTTTTCAAAACGGTCGATGATATTCAGGCCAGGTTCGGGCCCAAATGTCTGCCGATACAGATACCCATCGGTGCCCAGAATGATTTTCAGGGCATCGTCGAACTGCTAACAATGAAAGCTTATACCGGCTCACCACCGAAAGAAGGAGAGATTCCAGCCTCACTGGAAAGTCAGGTGAACACCTTCCGTGAGAAGCTGGTAGAAGCAGCAGCGGAAACTGAAGACGCGCTCATTGAGAAATATCTGGGCGGTGAGGAGCTTACCCCGGAGGAACTTACCAACGGCCTGAAAAAAGCCGTGGCGAGCGGCAGCATCTTCCCTATTCTGGCCGGCTCAGCATTGCAGAACGTGGGCATTGACCGGCTGCTGGACGCGATGGTCGACTACCTGCCGTCTCCGGCGGAGTGCGAGGTGGTGGCGGCGATCGGGGCCAAGGAGGAAAAAATAGAGGCCAGCACTGGCGAATCCCTGGCGGCGCTCGTGTTCAAGACGACCGCCGACCCATATGTCGGCAAGCTCACCTACTTCCGGGTTTACAGCGGCGCCATTGACAGCAATTCACAGGTATGGAATGCCAGCCGGGACAGTGCCGAGCGGGTTGGCCAGCTCTTCATGCTGCGGGGCAAGAATCAGGAGCCAGTGGCCAAAGTCAGCGCCGGGGACATCGGGGCGGTAGCCAAGCTGAACGTGACCAACACCGGCGATACCCTTTCCGCCCAGAACAAACCGGTTAAGCTTGCCCCTGTTGTTTTCCCGTCGCCAGTCTTTGATGAGGCCGTTTTCCCGAAGACCAAGGGCGACCTGGATAAACTGGGGACAGCGCTATCCCGCATCACCGAGGAAGACCTGACACTGCGTGTGCGCCGTGAACCCGACACCGGCGAGACCCTGCTTTCCGGCATGGGGGATACCCAGATTGACGTGGCCGCGGAAAAGATGCAGCGCAAATTTGGCGTCAGCGTTATCCTGGAGACACCTAAAGTCCCCTACAAAGAGACCATCACCACGCCAGTAGCCAGCGCCGAGTACAAGCACAAGAAACAGACAGGAGGCCATGGCCAGTACGGTCATGTCATCATGGAACTGGAGCCCCTGCCCCGTGGCACCGGCAACGAGTTCGCCCAGAGAGTCGTCGGCGGGACGGTGCCCAAGAACTACATCCCGGCGGTAGAGAAGGGCTTCCAGGAAGCGATTCAGGACGGCGTGCTGGCGCATCATCCGGTGGTCGACGTAAAGGCCACGCTCTACGACGGCAGCTTCCACCCGGTGGATTCCTCCGAGATATGTTTCAAAATTGCCGGGGCGCAGGCGTTAAAGAAGGGACTTTCTCAGGGACAGCCAATCCTGCTTGAGCCCATCATGAATATCCAGATAACCGTCCCCAACGACCTCACCGGCGATATTATCGGCGACCTCAATACCAAGCGCGCCCGGGTACAGGGGATGAACCCATCGGGTGATATAAATATCATCGATGCCCAGGTGCCGCTGGCGGAAGTGCTGCGCTATGCCATTGACCTGAAGTCAATGACCCAGGGCAGGGGTACTTACACCATGGCATTCAGCCACTACGAAGAGGTGCCGGCGCAAATCAGCCAGAGGATAATCGCCCAGAAGGCCGAGGAAAAAGCCTAGACTGGTTCCTCTGCCTTTTAATCGATAATTCCCACTTGGCTGAACTCAGGCAATCCACCCCAGTAGATTGCCCAGCCGATGAAGAAGACGGTGGCGATTGAGTAGCCAATCAAGAAGAAGGTGAACAGAGGCTGCTGGCGCATCTTTTTCCGTCCCAGAATCCAGCCCAAGACTGTAACCAGAACGGCAAAGGATACGCCCAGTGGCGCGGTTCCAGCTTCAATGACTATCACAAAAAACGTGAAGCCATAGATGACCCCCGCCAAGATGAGCAGCCATACCCCGGCGCGCTCTTCGTAGAATGGATTACGCCACTGTCGCCAGAGGAACAGAGCAGACAACCCAACGATGCCCAAATGCCACAGATAATGGCTTAAAACTTCATCATAGAAAAAGGTGAGGTGATAGGCATCGCTGCCCTTCACCTCTTCCAGCAGATGGCCGATGGAGTTGGCCGCGAGGTGCATTCCCTGACCCTCCACCCAGAGAGCTGCCAGAACCACAAAGAGGGTTATTCCAGACAGGGTGGCCTTTTTCTCTTCACCCAGACGGTACAGAAGCCAGTAGAGTGGAAGCAACACCAGAGGCGTCAGTACATCAAAGACATCCCCGATTTTCATCAGAGGATAGGGGCTAAACTGCTGGCTGAGCAAGGGGGGACCCATAAAAAATACCGCAAAGAGGATAGCAAAGACCAGAATAAGAAAAGATAACCGTTTCATTTTGCCACCTCACAAAAGCCACATCCCGAACTTGGCCTGATTCCCTAATGTAAGAATTATTCGATTAATGTAACACTTTATATTGTAAAAGTAAATGAGCCAGATTGGTATTGTATAAAAGTGGCTGACTGGTGGCGATTGCGGGAGCTGAAGAGTCGCGGTTTGACTTAGGGGAATAACCTGGTTTACGTGGCCCTTATTTCCTGTCGCATAAACAGGACGTAGCTCAAGGCAAAGCACACCGCGCTGAGACTTATCAGGCCCGTGATATGCGGCCAGACGACGAGAATGCTCTGGCCCAGGCTCAGGGGATTGTGCAGCCAATAAGGCTGAATGCCTTCAGAGACGACACCAAAGGTTCGTACCAGTGGTACCAGTAGAACGGTGGTCGCTTCCTGGAATAGATAATTGGGTGAAACCAGCAATATCGTCCGCCGCAATTCATACTGAGCACTCTCGGAAGCCGGTGACAAGGCGCTGGCGATTGCGGGAGCGATGAGCATAATGAAGATGCTGAAAAACAGCCAGAGCGCCAGCGAGAACAGCAGCGAGGCAGCCACCCGACGAAACAAGACGGAAAAAAGTATCGCCAGCCCCATCCAGAACGCCCCATAGACTATGGTCACGATAAAATAGAAAAATAACCTTATAATTTCCTCGGCTGTCGGCGCCACCCCAATCATTCTCAACCCGTAGCCGGATACTAACAGCAGCATCGTGCCCACCATAATGGAGAGTATGATCACACCGGCCAGGAACTTGCCGTTTATCACGCTATCCCGGAAGACGGGCTGAGCCAAGACCCGACTGAGAGTGCCACTGGCTCTTTCGCTGTTGATGGCGTCAAAGCCCAGAGCAATGCCGATGATGGGAATAAGCAGGGAGACAAGATACGATAGCGACGGGATTGGAATCTGGACTCCAGCCGTGGTGAATAGACCCAGGAATACAATTCCTTCGGGCAGATTCGCCGAACGGATACCATCTGAGGCAGCCATCAGCCCGGTAACGCTGAGCACAATCACCAGCAGTAAAAAAGCCACAAAGCGAATACTGGTAACATAATCGGCTAACTCTTTACGAATAATGGCAACCATAACGTCCCTATTCCTCGCGGAAATATTTCATGTAAATATCATCCAGGGAAAATTCCTGAATCTTCATCTGAATAAGGGGGTAATTATTCTCAACGATGGCTTTGGAAACCTGCCGCCGTAAATCGGCCTCAGTACTTATGCTGAGCACATTGTCCTTGCCCTCAACACTGACCACACCTTTAATGCCGCGGATTACCTCAAGGAGTTTCTCGCCTGGCTTCTCGGTTTCCACTTCAATATGGAAACGGCCTCCGGCCAGAGTTTCCCGACCCAGCTTGTCAATGTCCCCCTGAATTACCATCTTTCCTTTCGCCAGAATGCCGATGTTGTGGCACACCCGCTGCACCTGATATAACTGGTGCGAAGAGAGCACCACGGTGGTGCCCGCCTTGGGCAGGTCCGCTATCAAGTCAAGAAGCTGATTAATACCTTTTGGATCTAGGCCGGCGGTTGGTTCGTCAAGGAAGACCAGTTTCGGCTTTTTAATCAGCACCTCGGCAATGCCCAGTCTCTGCTTCATGCCGCGGGAAAACTTGCCCACCGTTTTTTCTATCTTCCGCTTCGGCCCCAGCGTTTCCATTACCTCGTTGTCGGTGAGGCCGACCATTGCCAGCACCTCATCCGCCCGCTGGTTGGCCTCGGCATAGCTGATGCCGTTCAGGTCGGCGATGAACCGCAGGTTTTCGTGCGCGGTCATGTTCTCATAGAAACCTATTCTTTCCGGGAGATAGCCGACCTGCCGTTTGACCTGGAGCGGTTCTCGGGTGGGGTTAAAGCCAAGCACGTTGACTGAGCCTTCAGCCGGCTCGGTCAAGCCCAGCATCATGAGGATGGTTGTCGTTTTGCCGGCGCCGTTTGGGCCAAGCAGGCCAAATACCTCATTTTCCCTCACCCGAAGGTTGAGGTGGTCTACAACGGTCACTCCGTCGTAGCGCTTGGTCAGTTCCTGTGTTGATATGGCTAACGTTTCACTCATAGACTATCGCCGACTAAACCGCATGAAGATAACCACCAGCCCCATAATGACAACGGCGATTATGATGACGCCAATCCACCCCCAGACGGTGGGCGTCTCCACGGTAACCCGGATATTAATCTTTTCCGAGGTCCTCTGAACTCCGGAAGCCCGGACACCTATCATATAATCGCCCGCAATCGTCTCCGGTGGTGGTTTGATATTCATCTCAACGACCTGTGTACCAAATGCCTCCAGTGAGTCCACCTGCTCGGGTGAAAACTTAATTGACCACCCCTCCGGACTATCGGGTGAGAAGGTGATTTTATCAATCGGTGCCGTGCCCAGGTTGCCCACCTGAAGGGAGAAGTAATTGTCCCGGCCAGCTTTGGCCTTGGTGTCGTAACGCTCGCCTGCCGGAGCCAGAAGTAAATTATAACTGGCGGTAATCACGGCGGTAAGTTCGATGCTATCTTTTAACTCACCGGAGACTACATCCAGAGTTATCTTATAATCGCCCGGCTCGGGAAGGGGCCAGAATGGTGCTTCGGCGACCATCCTTGTTTTCTCGGAAAAAGCCACGCTGCCCGGCTTGAGGGCAATGGCCGAGATATGCTTGTCCTTCTCAAACTGGGGGGTAAAGTATACTTCCCATCCTTGAGGAGCTTTGGTGATAAGGTCGAAGTTCTTGGGTTCCCCCAGAATATTCTCGGCAACATATTTGAACTCTATCTCAAAAACAAAGTCACTGCCGGCAATCGCCTCTACAGTGGGGTGGATGGGCCGCACTTCAATCAATTCTGTCGTTTCCTGCCTCTTTAAAGTAACTCTGATTTCAATTTTCTCCGTAGAAGCCTGGTCACCTTCAGCCCAGATGGTCACAAAATAATCTCCGGTGGTAAAATTTTCCGGCGCCAAGACACTGGCGTAAATTCTCTGGCTAGCAAAGGCCTCCAGCGAGGCCATCCGGGGCGGGTCAAATTTTATCGTCCACCCCTCCGGCACCTCACTCTTGAGAGCGATTTTGGTAACCGCCTCATCACCAATGTTCTCCAGGTCTACCCGGATATCTTTTTCCCGGCCGGCCATCATTATGGTGCTGTACAGACCGTCAGCCGGCGTCATAGACAGGGCGTATTCCGTCCCGTCCTGGGCCAATACAGTGCCGACCGGAGAAATCGCCAGCAGACTCAACAGCACCAGACAGATAATTCTTAATTTTTGCATGCTTCGCCACCTCACTAAGTATATTGGAAATCACAAGTATATGATGATTTTATAATAATACTACAAACTCAATCGCAAATTCAACACCCAGTTTTTCCAGCGCCATTATTCAGCCAGCAACTCCCTGACCTTTTCGGTCAGCGCCGGCAGCACCTTCTTCCAGTCGCCGACCACGCCAAAACGTGCCTCGCGAAAGATATTGGCCTCCGGGTCTTTATTTATGGCCACGATGTTCTTACACCCGGAACAGCCCGCCATATGCTGGCTGGAACCGGAGAGAGCCACGGCAATGTAAAGGTCAGGAGCAACTATTTTGCCGGTGAGCCCCACCTGGAGTACATCAGGCACCCAGCCGTTATCACAAGGAGGCCGACTGGCACCCACTGCCCCCTTCAGTACCCCCGCCAGTTCTTCCAGCTGCTTGAACCCTTCGGCATTGCCGATACCTCTTCCGCCACTGATGACGACATCGGCCGCCTCAAGGCTGATACCTTCTACCTCCTGCTTCACCCTTTCTATAACTTTGGTTCTTAAAGCCGCCGGGTCCAGTCCCGCTTCAACGTTCACCACCTCACCTTTCCTTGATGTGTCCGGCGCCAGCGGCGTCATGGCTTTGGTTCTCACCGTGGCTATCTGCGGGTCAATCTCGCTGATGAAAACTGCCCGGGCATTACCGCCGTAGACCGGTTTGGTGCGCAGCAGGCGTTTTGAGCCGGACTCAATAGCCAGCTCGATGCAGTCCATGGTGGCGGTTGTCTCCAGCCGGAAAGCCAGCCTTGGCGCCAGGTCACGACCGATAGACGTCTGGCCGAGAAGCAGGATGCGGGGCAGCGCCTGCCTGACCACCTTCTCCATAACCGGGACATGGGCATCCGTCTGGTAGTCCTGCAGCAGGGCATCCTCAACGATGTATACCTTATCGGCGCCAAAGGCGAACACCTCCGCGGCTAAATTGCTTACCCCGCTGCCGACGATTACCGCACTCAGTGCCTCGCCGAGGTCATCAGCCAGCCTCCGACCGCAGCCCAGCATTTCCGTAGCGATTGACGCCAGCTTTCCTTCCACAACCTCGGCATGAACCATAACGCCACTGTATTCCGCCATGGTTAATTACCTCCAGAAATCATAGTCGCAGTTCATTTCTACAGCAACTTTGCTTCGCGGAGTTTCAGCGCCAGATTGGCGCCAGCTTCCTCCGCGCTTTCACCTTCGATTAACTCGCACTTGCCCTCATGAGCTGGCTGGTACAGTTTTTGCAGACTTATTTTCCGGCCGGCAGCTCCAACCTGGGTGTGTTCAATGCCAATGTCGGCCGGTTTCCAGATAATGGGCTCTATCTTTTTGGCCGCCATAATGCCCTTGATGGTCGGGTAGCGGGCCTCACCGAGCTCATTGCTGACCGTAATCAGCGCCGGCAGCGACACTTCAACAATTTCATAGCCATCGGCCGTCACCCGCTCCACCCGTGCTTTACCATCGCTGACGTCAATTTTCCTGGCCAGGGTAACGCAGGGCAATCCCAGCATTTCCGCGATGCCCGAGCCCACCTGACCGTCATCCCAGTCGGCCGCCTGCCGGCCGCAGAAAATAAGGTCGTATTCACCGATTTTTTTAATGGCCATCGCCAGCGCACAGGCGTTTGACCAGCTATCACCGCCGGCGAAGGCCTCATCTTCAAGCAGAACCAGCTCATCAGCACCCATGGAGAGGGGCTTTTTCACCACCTCGCGCAGCAGGTTGACGCCCATGCTAAGGACGGTTATTTTACCCCCCTGAACATCCTTGATTTTCAAGGCCGCCTCCACCGCGTTCTCGTCAAACGGGCTGATTACGGGAGGCACGCCTGCCGGTGGCACCACCTTTTTGCCCGCTTCATCTACCTTGAAACTGGAGGGCGGCGCCTCGGGGTCTATCACCTGCTTCACACAGACAATAATGTTCATAACCTTGTCGCCTCTTCCTTACTGTAACTGTTGAGCAAAATTCAAATAAATAAATTAACAGTCGCCTGTTTTGGTGTCAAGCACAGACTAATAACGCGTTCAATGCCCTGCAGGTCCGGTATGACTTCAACCGCCGCCGAGGGGAACTGGCACCGTAGCAGTTCGGTCACCGCCTGGCTCTGTCCCCACCCGATTTCCAGTAGCATACTGCCACGAGGTTGCAGCCTGTCCCCGGCCTGCTGGCACAAACGCCTTATCTTATCAAGCCCGTCCCTGCCTCCGTCCAGCGCCAGACTTGGCTCAAAATCAACCAGCTCTGAATGTGAGATTTTCGGCTCCGTTACGTAGGGCAGATTGGCCATGATAAGGTCAACCGGTCCCGGCAGCGGTGCCAGCATATCGCCATACAGTAACTGTATACGGTCGGCCAGGCCGTGCTTCTGGCAGTTTATGCGGGCCACTTCCAGGGCATCCGCAGATACATCACAGGCATAGATTTTCAGCCGGGGAAGATTAAGGGCCAGGCTGATAGCAATGGCACCGCAGCCGGTGCCAATATCAGCGGCACTTTTAAAGTGGCGGTTCTGTGCCAGCGCCAGCGCTTTTCCAACCATCAGTTCGGTCTCGGGACGGGGGATGAGGACACGGCGGTCAACATAGAAATCCAGGCCGTAGAATTCACGGTGCCCGGTGATATAGGCTGTGGGCTCGCCTTCTAGGCGCCGCTGGACCAGCTGCCAGAGCTTCTCTGCCTGTTGCGCGCTGAGTTCACAATTGAGGTCTGAATATAGCTGCACGCGGTCTATTTGAAGCGCGTGTCGGAGAAGGATTTCGCCTTCCAGCGAGGCATCTTCAAGATTAGACTTTGCCAGAATTTCTCGCGACCGCTGGAGAGCCTGCTTCAGGTTCACGTTAACTGTTCCTCTAGCTGTCTCGCCTGAGAACTGGTAGCCAGTGTGTCAATCAGTTCGTCAAGCTCTCCCTCAAGAATGCGCGGCAGGTTACGTACGTTGAGGTTGATGCGATGGTCGGAAACGCGGTCCTGAGGAAAATTGTAGGTCCGTATCTTTTCGGCGCGGTCGCCGGTACCCACCTGCGAGCGGCGTTCCGAGGTGATTTTCGCCTCCTGTTTGCGTCTTTCGATATCCAGAAGTCGGGAACGCAGTACGGACATGGCCCGCAATTTATTCTGGAGCTGCGAGCGCTCGTCCTGGCAGACGACGACCATGCCCGTCGGCAGGTGGGTCATGCGGACAGCGGTGGCCACCTTGTTCACGTTCTGCCCACCGGCACCACCACTGTGGAAAATGTCAACCTTCAGGTCATCAGGATTAACCTCTATGTCCACCTCCTCTGCCTTGGGCAGCACCGCCACCGTCGCCGTCGAGGTGTGAATACGACCCGACGACTCGGTTGTCGGAACGCGCTGCACCCGGTGGACGCCGCTTTCATATTTCAATCGACTGTAAGCGCCTTTACCCTTCAGCTCAAAGATAATTTCCCTGATACCACCGATGCCGCTTTCATTCACGCTGATAACATCGGCCTTCCAGCCTTTCGTTTGAGCGTAGCGACTGTACATACGGAAAAGGTCGGCGGCAAACAGCCCGGCTTCCTCGCCCCCGGCGCCGGCGCGGATTTCCACTATGATGTCCTTCTCGTCATTGGGGTCTCTGGGCAGCAGGGCGAGCTTGAGCTCCTCAAGCAGCCTCTCCTGTTTTGACTCAAGGCTGCTCATTTCCTGTTTGACCAGCTCCGTCATCTCCTCGTCAAGGCCGTTACCCAGCATCGCCCGGGTTTCCGCCAGCGATTTTGAAGCGGTCTTGTATTCGCGGTACCTGGCCACCATTTCCTCAAGGCCAGCCCTCTCCTGTGCCAGCGCCTGCAGCTGCTTCAGGTCAGAGGCGACCTCAGTCCGGGACATCTGCCGGCCTATCTCTTCGTATCTCTTTTCTATTCTCGCAAGTCTATCCAGCATGGTATTAACAACCTCACCCGTATTATATCACAGCCACGTTTCACGCTTAAAGATAAACTCATGTGAGGAGACTGGTTGCGGGGCTACGACAGGCGTTCCCCAGCTTGTAGTATAATGATAGGGTTGTTTGAGACAAAAGAGGAGTTTATGAAACAACGGTTAGCTCATCTCACCTCCGCGGTGCTGAACCCTTTTATCGTCGGCCTGGCGGTCATGGTGTTCCTGTCTTTCCAATCAACTTCCAGCCTCAGCGATGGCTTCAAATGGTCGCTGCTCTTAATCGGGTTCACCGCGCTGCCTGTTTTTGCGCTGCTTGTCTTCCTCGTGCGCAAGGAGAAAGTTGACGACATTTTCATCAAAGTGCGCCGACAGAGAAACTGGATATATCTGCTGGCCAGCATCTGCATCATTACCTGCTGTGCCATACTTTTTTCCCTGGGGGCGCCACTGGTCCTGCTTGCCACCATGGTGTCGGCATTATTCGCCATGCTTGCCTTTATGGCGATCAACCTTGCCTGGAAAATCAGTTTGCACACCGCTTTTGCCGCCGGCTCCGTCACAATTCTGACCATTCTTTATGGCACCACCGGTGCCATATCCGCGGTGCTGGTGCCACCGATAGCCTGGGCGAGAATTGAGCTGAAATATCATTCACTGGCCCAGACCGTGGCCGGTGCCCTGCTTTCGGCAATGATTGTAATCGTCGTGTTCCATCTCTTTGGCCTGATTGGTGAAGCTGCCGCGCTATAAATAATTAACTTTGACACGCCGAAACGACCGCAGTAACATATGTAGCATCAGACCATGTTAGCTAAAGTCAAGACCGCTGCCGTTGTCGGGCTGGAAGGTCATCCAGTGGACGTGGAGGTGGACATTTCCAGCGGCCTGCCGGCCATGACCATTGTCGGGCTGCCCGATGCTGCCGTTCAGGAAGCGCGGGAACGCGTGCGCGCCGCCATCCGCAATTCCGGGTTCAGCTTTCCGATGAAGCGGATAGTGGTGAATCTGGCCCCGGCCGACCTGAAAAAAGCTGGCCCTTCCTACGACCTGCCCATTGCCATCGGCATTCTGCTCAGCTCAGAGCAGGTGAGCGCCGATAGTTCCCGGTCAGTCTTCCTCGGCGAGCTTTCTCTCGATGGCGGCCTGCGCCACACCAACGGCATTCTGCCCATGGTGGCTCTGGCCAGAGAGGAAGATGTAGATACGATCATCGTGCCCGAAGTTGATGCCAGAGAAGCTGCCATGATTGAAGGGGCGAGAATCATACCCATCGCCTCGCTGGCGCAGCTGGTCGGCCATCTTCAGGGCGAAATCACCATTCCGGAATATAAAACTGATAAAGCTGACTTTGAAGTTGACCATCCCGCCACCCCCATCACCGACCTGGCGGATATCAAGGGGCAGGAACATGTCAAACGGGCGCTGGAGGTGGCGGCGGCCGGCGGCCACAACGTCATTATGAACGGCCCGCCGGGCAGCGGCAAGACCTTGCTGGCCCGCACACTCCCCTCGATACTGCCGCCGATGACCGGCGAGGAAGCATTGGAGGTCACCAAAGTGTACAGCGTCAGCGGACTTCTCCCCTCAGATACGCCCATGATAAGGCATAGGCCTTTCCGTGCCCCGCACTACACCATCTCCAATGCCGGGCTGGTCGGCGGCGGACACTGGCCCAGGCCGGGCGAAATCAGCTTAAGCCACCGCGGCGTGCTCTTTCTTGATGAGCTGCCCGAGTTCGGCCACTCCCTGCTGGAGGTGCTGCGCCAGCCGCTGGAGGACAAGGCCGTTACCATCAGCCGGGCGCAGGACTGGCTTTCGCAATATTACTCAATGCCTGTTCTTCTTCCAAATTAACAGGTACCCCTATCTGGAACCAATAATCATAAAAACCAAGCTTTCCTCTTTTACGATCTAATTCGGTTTGCTTTTTGTCAAAGTTGTAAGGTCCACGAAAATTATCCCAATCCTCACTATCATCCATTGTTCTTATATGGCACTCGAGATTGAGATCATAAAATATTTCACGCCATTTATCTTCCGGCAACCTTTCAAGCCCGCGTGCGAATTTATTGATATATTTTCGCCGTAATCCCTGAAAACTATTAATAATTTCACTTCTTCTAGATATCTGTATCTTCTGGTCATTAATCGCTACTTTTCTATCCTTTATCCACCCACGTTCAACTTGATACTGTGCTTTTAAACGTTGATAGACTTCCAGTTCCACAAGACCATTAATAAACCTATCTTCAAGTTTCGCTTCCGCATTTATACTTTGATCGTATTTCTTGTCTAAATTCTTGAGCTCTTTATTTAATTGTATTATTGAAATCTCTTGCTTATCGGTTTTAAATAAGTTTTCGTAAAATTCGTCGCTCTGGGAAAACATAAGAATCGATACATATCCCTTCGCATCTTGTTCAATTTCTGGGCCATTCAAATATGGTCTAGAGCAATCTTTCCCAACTGGACAGGTATACCGCCAACTACCATGATGTGGTTGCCCATGGTAGCGTCTGGGTTCGCCATTTTTACCCCGGTGTGTTTCGCAGAATATCATGCCTCTCAGTAGGTAATTACGTTTTGCATTACGTTGTGCTAGCTTTTGATGTTTCACTAGTTGGTCTAGTATGTACTCTCTTTGTTCCCATGTAATGGGAGGATTTTCTATAATGATCTCCGGAATATGGTGCCAATCCTCAAATTGTAATCTCTTAACTGAACTATTCCCATATGTATTACCGTTGCGTTTATTAGGTTCTATGCTTGTACTTTTTAATGAATAATATCTTCCAGCATAGGCAGGGTTATGGGCAATATTACTCAACGCAGTTTTATTCCATTCCGATTGACCACTTGGACTTGCAATAATCCGCTTTTTGAGTTCAGTAATAACAGGTTGATAGCCAGACCCTTGAAGAAACATATCGAATATTAGTTTCACCGTAGACCAATCATCATTTGGGACTAATTTGAGATTCTCTTTATCCCAATTGTAGCCAAACAGCTTATGAAATGTCACCGGCTTATTATATTTTACAGCTCTATCGTGTAACCCATCTTTACTGCCCTGTCTTGCTCTTAATACTGAACGCTTTTTCCCAATAGCAAGAGCTAGCTCTATAAGCTGGCCTTCTTCCTGATCCATAATTGGGGGCCCCTGACAAATTATCAGCTCGATCCCTGCATCCTTCAATTCTGATAAAAATACTAGCCGCAAGATGCCCTCAGCTTGAAGCCGATCACGATCGAATATTCCTAATGCTGCTATTTCGCGGTTTTTAATCAATTTTTGAAGTTCTTGAAATTGTGGACACGAATATAGGTCCATACTAGTCCAATCTGCTTGTAACACGTGGATAACTGAATAACCAGCTTGCTCTAACTTTTCTTTGCACCTAGATACCTGGCTAGGTAGCGACGTATCCGCTTGGTTTGTCGTAGATACCCTTGCCCAAATCGCTGCAGGCTTTATTGGAACAAATTCTTTATTAAGTAAAAGATTTGAATCTACAATGTTCATGATCCCTCTATATACCAAGATATAAACCATATATATCAGAAATTATAGTATATGTCAAGGATATATTTTTGATATTACCATATAACTTATGAGATACACGGTTTGTTACATAGACTGACGAATGGGGAACATACTGCTCCCCTTTTTCTAGGTAACGTACTGACGGAATGTGCAAACAGATGGAGGCCAACGCTGGCGGACGGGGAGATCAAGCAGGGATGGTCTCCATCCTACCGTAGTATTCCAGCCTTATTAAAACAGAGACGGGCACTAGTAATTGATTTTAAACGGCAAGCAATCAGTAAACTGCATTTTTAACAAATATCTAGCTCTATGAATTAGTTCGAATCTTGGAAAGTGGGCGGTACTGTACGATAGGTAGAACTTTTAAATTGGCTTTTGCACTTATATTCTAAGGGGACCTGCTACACAATTCAAATACGTATGATCTGAACTGCACAATTCATGAGATTGTTACCCAACAAAACAGACGTTTGTTACATAGCTGAACGAAAACCGAACTCTAAGCACTGACTGTCATTCTTAGGACAGAACGAAGGGCTTAAGCCTTTGCCTGTACCACAGAGGCGGTTTCTATACCCACCCCAGCTATAGCTAATAATTAGCCCTGATATTTAACAGCGTGGCTACTCGAACCTATGCAAATATGTTGCAAGCGGTTAATAAAGCTATGGTATCTGGTTATATTTCACTTGCTTTTACGGGAATATCCCTCGTGTCTGAGTAGCGCGTGCAATGCGGTCTATAGCCATCATATAGGCTGCGTCCCTCATGGTTGCCTTCTCGCGCTGGCTGATGTCAAGCACCTCATGGAAAGCCTTGTCCATGACCTCCTGCAACCGTTTATTGACCTCGTCCTCACTCCAGAAGAAGCTCTGGGTGCCCTGCACCCACTCAAAATAGGAGACTACCACGCCACCGGCATTGGCCAGAATGTCTGGAATGACCATTATCCCTTTATCCGCCAGTATTTCATCGGCCTCGTCGGTAGTCGGTCCGTTGGCACCTTCGATTACCACCTTCGCCTTTATAAAAGGTGCATTGGGAGCGCAGATAGAGCCCTCGAGAGCCGCGGGTACAAGTAAGTCGCATTCCATATTAAGAAGCTCATTGTTGGTGATATTCTCGCCATCCTTGAAGTTGAGTACTGACCCGGTCTCCTTCTTGTGACGCTGCAATCCTGCTAAATCAAGACCTTTGGGGTTATAGATTCCGCCCGAGGAGTCACTTACCGCGATAATTTTGCTACCGAAACTGGCTAGCAACCGGGCTGAGGTAGCACCGACGTTGCCGAAGCCCTGCACAGCCACGGTGGCACTGTCCAGACTAAAACCGTGGTTTTTGGCAGCCAGTTGAGCGCAGATGGCACAGCCGCGGCCGGTAGCTTCAAATCTACCTTTGCTCCCGCCGACTTCCAGAGGCTTGCCGGTGACAACGCCCAGGACGGAGTACCCCTTGTTCATGCTGTAAGTGTCCATTATCCAGGCCATAATCTGAGGGTTGGTGCCAACATCGGGGGCCGGGATATCGCTTTCCGGACCAATGAGGATGGAGATTTCGGAGGCATAGCGACGGGTAAGTCTCTCCAGTTCGCTATCAAGCAGTGTCTTGGGATTACAGGCGACCGAGCCCTTGGCGCCGCCAAAGGGAAGGTCAACCACGGCGCATTTGAGCGTCATCCAGGCAGCGAGGGCTTTGGTCTCGTCCAGATTGACGTCGGGGTGGTAGCGGATGCCGCCCTTGCCCGGGCCACGGTCAACGTTGTGCTCAACACGGTAGCCGGTGAATATCTTGACATAGCCATCACCCATCTTTACGGGGAAATGGACGGTAAGTTCCCTCTTGCAGCTTTGCAGTTTTAGACTTATGCCCTCATCAATGTTCAGCCGGCGGCAGATGTCGCTAATCCGGTGGCATACCTCATCGAAAGGACTGGTCACCTCGTAGACTTCGGCTGACTCTATTTTTTGCCTATCCATGCTAGAAAATTCACCCCCTCAAATATATAAATTAAATCGTGGTTTAAGAAGCTGAGATAACTCCCGGAGATCCACATGTATTGCTAAACACGTTGCCCTAAAAAACTCTGATTAGACGTCCTCTGTGACAGGATTAGAAGGTTCTCTCCAAGGTTTCTTTAAAATAGCATTGTCTAAGGACGGGTTAGATACTAGTTTTATTAAGAGGAGGGGCCTCCTTCCCCAACTCCTTGGGTTGTTTGGCCTGCTCGACATGCAGCCGTCACATTCTCTACGCCAGTGGTAGTAGATTTGTTCGGTTACACCAGTCTTCCTACTAGCCTCACCTATTGAGTCTCTCTGATTCACCAGCCCCTTAGCTTCACGCAACCCGCTGATAGTCTGGCTCTGGCGTGTAAGACTTCTTGGCCTGTTCAGTGCCCTTTTTCCTAATAACCATTCTATAACGTGCAACTGTACTCCTTTTTGGGGGCAGGTCAGGACTGAATACATCTTAGGAGTACTACCTGTGAGGTGTTATTTCATCCGATTTAAAGTAGTCACAATCGCCTCTTCAAGAATCAGAAGCGATTTGTTAATTTGTTCCTCAGTAATAACCAGCGGCGGTAGCAAACGAATAACATTAAAGTAATAACCTGCCTTCCATAAAAGCAAACCTCGCTTGAGACTTTCCAATAATACGTTCTCAAGAAACTCTTTCCATGGTTCCTTAGTTTCTCTATCTTTGACAAATTCAACCGCAGCCATTAATCCTAGCTGCCGTACATCACCTACCACCTCATATTTGTCTTTTAACTCGTTTAACCCTTTGTTCAGCACCTTACTTATTCTTTCAACATGGGACAACAAGTCTGTTTCTTTTATGAAATTTAGAGCTCCTAAGCCACCCGCCATCCCTATAGCGTTTCCTCTGAAAGTCCCTATACTTGTACCAGGAGGCCACTTGTCTAACTCTTTTTTGTAAAAGACCGCAGCTAAAGGAATTCCTGCGCCGCCAATCGACTTTGACGCTGTCATAATATCTGGCGTAACCCCGTAGTGTTCACAAGCCCACATTTTACCTGTTCTGGCCATTCCAGATTGAACTTCATCGAATATTAAAAGTATGCCTTTGTCAGTAGTGATTTTCCTAAGCTCTTGTACATATTCTCGAGGTGGAACATGTATTCCTCCTTCTCCTTGAACTGACTCTAAAATTATAGCTGCCGGTTTACACGCGCCAGAGAAGCCATTTTCTAGCACCTTTTTTAAAAAGTCAAAACACAGTAGACTGCAATCAGGATAATTTCTGTCAAATGGACATCTGTAGCAATAAGGAAATGGAACAAAATGCACATCAGGAAGCATTGGTAGATGCTGGCATTTATAGTTACCTGTCCATGAGCTTACTGCCAAGGCTTCGCCAGTCGTTCCATGGTATCCCCCCCAAAAAGCCATAATTGTGTTACGTTTTGCTTGTAATTTAGCCAGCCTAATTGCTGCTACTACTGCTTCTGTACCTGTCGGGGCGGGAAAATAGATTTTGCAGTTGTCTCTTAGTCCCAATGGCGCCGTCCCGCTCAACTTTTGAAGTAATTCAAGTCTTAGCGGGGTCGGAAAATCGAGGCAATGGGTCAGTTTATCTTGTTGCCCCCTTACATATTTCATGATATAAGGGTTTGAATACCCGAAATTCATTACGCTTACACCAGCAAAAAGGTCGATAAATATATTACCATCTACATCTTTGACTGTTGCCCCTTTCCCATCCTCCAAGGCTATAGGCAACGTTCTAGGATAAGACACCCAGTTACTGTCAATTTTCATGTCCTTTTCTATAAGAGATTTGGTTCTAGGACCTGGTATCTCGGTAACAACTTTTGGCGCCTCTCCAAAACTTAGATCTGAAAAATTTATTGACATCTTTACCTCCTGTCTAAAACTTATGTGAGAGTTTTTTCCAGCACATCTTCAGTCATTAGAGCAAAGTCATATTCTGGCACTCTCGCACCCGGTCGTTACGAGCAGCGCTATCATTTTGGGGTATTCATGTTGTTAGTCTTTTCTCCAAAGTATAGATTCTCTATTCACAATTAATATTTTTATATTGAAATAACTTTTTATGCATCTTAAATCAAAGAATATTCTGGCACGATGCTGGTGGCACAGAAGCATTTCCATCGCCTGTAAGAAGCTTCTGGCCCCCAATATCTTATTAGCCATGAGAGTAACAAACAGGCACTCTGAGGCACATCTTATTACTGGCTAGAAAATTCAAAGCAAGTCCCAAACCCGCTGAGTTAAGCCCCATTTTGCCAAGCAATCCTGCCTCAATCAATGGGCCAAATGGTATTGAAATATTTAATCGGTCTTGCGTGTATGAATGATTCTAAAGAGCTAATCCCTGGTATCTGCGACAGAGACCGGGTTAGGTAAGTATTTAACTCATTCAGACTTCTAAAATTCTGCGCTATCACAATATGGAACCTTCCAAGAGAAACCGAAGCAAGATAGACTTCCGGGCGTTGAATAATAGTATCGATTATCTTATGTGGATTCTGGCTGTTTATAATAATCCCAGTTGTTGATTGTACATTGAATTCCCAAGGAGCCTCAATTGGAATTGCTTCTAATTTATAAACCTCATTGATTTTCATATTTTTCAAATGTTTACGTATAGTAACCTCACTTAGTCCAATTTTGGACTTCAAATCTCTAGGGCGGGCAAGCCCATCCACCATTAATATATTTAATATTTTTTCATCTATTGCATCTAAGGAATAAATATTCTGCTTACCAATCTCATCTATATCACGATTCTCAAAATCGCTATCAATATCCTTGCTAGGTGCAGGCCAAGTATATTGACGGTATTTCCTTGGGTACACCAGCAGCATCGTTTCTGTCGACTTTATTCCTTCTATCTTAGTTAAGTCTGAATACACAAAGCTACTTAGCTTCGCAATGTTATTAAAGTGCACAGATATAATAATGTCAAAGCTACCTATTGTATACGATATAAAATATATCGAGGAGTTTGGTAGTAGCTCATTTGTAACACGTTCTAGATAACCTGTTTCCACTTTTATTCCAATCCTGGCCCATGCTGAATAACCGAGTTTAATAAAATTAGGAATTGCAATTACCTTTATTATCCTGTTCGAGATTAGGTTACGCATTCGCCTACGTATGGTTTTTACACCTACGCCGGTTACTCGTGATAGCTCTATATTACTTCTAAAACCTGATTGGACCAGTTCATATAGTGTTCTTTCTAATTTATCCATAAACATAGTGGCCATTCCCTATCGCAATTCTGGAACTAGTATAATAATCATATGCTCTCTAATCATTTGGCGTTATTTTCAGCAATTAACCTAGCGGTAATGGGCGGCCATGTTGACCGCGCAAGATCAGGATCATCTCCTCTATCTTTCTCTTCTTGAATATGCCGTCTACATTCTACTATCGCTGAATTTATATCATCAGATCGCACTTCATATACCGATAGGTATTTATCTCGCCCAATATGGGTTTGCTTGATCTTGTAGCGTACAGCAGAAATATATGCAGTGGCTTTCATTACAACGGGAAGATGTATATTGTTATACCAATCATTGAACGCGTCTTCTTGATTAAGGTCCGCGCAATATGTTTCTGTAATTCTCACCCATTTTTGCAGCTCTGGATCAGGGATTTTCCCAGAATTGATGGAAGCAATTTGCTCCCAAAGAATATCATTCCAAATCGTAATAAAAGATGCGCTACCATGCCCAGCTTCTGCTTCGCACAGACGTTTCTCTTGCCTAGTTTCCATGGTCTTATCAATATCATCGGTTTCAACTTCGTACAATATTATGAATTTCCCTCTTCCATCCATAGGATTTTGCACCTCGAAAAGTCTTATCTTAAGAAATCCCGGTATATTAAGCACATCCGGAGAATGAACATTTGACCACCATTCAATAAACTCTTTCTCCCGTTTAGTATCTTTACAACTTGTCTCACATAGATACAGCCATCTTGCCATTTAAATTCTCCTTATTCAGAACTTCATACTTAAATGAATTCTTTGTAATTGTCTAATTTATTATTCTTAATCAATATCGGGTTTTTTATCGATCCAGGGATGAGTCTCTTCAAAGAAAGCTGATGCTCGGAGTACAACATCTTCTTCATGCCATCTCCCGACTATCTGTAGTCCAATAGGTAGTCCATCTTAAGAGCATCCTGCTTTGCTTCTGCCGCCGTAACAGCTAAAGCTGAGACAAAATAAAGTGAAGTTTCGTCCATAATATACTCCTTCAGGAATTACTTTAAACTATTGAATAATAGCGTATATATAAAAAAATGTCAAGATATGTATTGACATTTCCCTTTTTTTATTTAATAATCAGAATAATAGATTAATATAGGCTAATATAGATTGATATTGTCCTATTTTGCAAACTTCGCTACTAACATGAATTAAGTTTGAGACGATTTTATATTAAAGGCAGAAGATGGCGGGCTCTGTCAGGGGAAACAAAGGAATTAATAATATATTAGTGGGTGCTGGTGCCACTCCCGTGGACTGCCCTTAGCTTAATCGGACTAGTGACAACCTGCTAACAAGTCTCTGAGCAGTCAAAAATATGTCTGAAATAAAAATTCGGATATTCTGATTATCAAACATACGAAGGGGGGTGTTACTTTCGAAAATAAGTAGGTTCTATTAGTCTTAATATTTTGCAGGGGGTTAGAAATGAATAAGACAAGTACCAGAACATTGGTGGCTGTAGCACTAGTACTTATATGCCTTGCTTCAATAGCCTCTTGTGCTGCTCCCGCTCCAGCACCGACTCCTACTCCAACGCCCGCTCCAACACCAGCTCCAGCACCAGCTCCGGCACCGGCGCCTGCTCCTGTACCTATACCTGCTCCGACACCTGCTACACCCACCGAAACATTCAAATGGAGACTCCAAGGCATTGCGACGAGTAAAGACTTAAATTCCGTACTTTGGGATAGCCGAACGAAGCAGTTGACCGAAATGAGCGGTGGACGTATGGAAGTGCAGTACTTTCCGGCTGGAGAGGTCGTTGCATCGACAGAATTACTCGACGCAGTTGGTTCGGGAATCGTAGAAATGGGAGCCAGCACAGGAGGATACTGGACTGGTATAATGCCTGAACTTGACGTGGCTAGCGGGTTATTATTTAGCTTCAGGAATCTATTGGACGTTCATTACTTCTATTATGAATCACCGTGGAACTTCGTAGAATTTCTACGTGAGTCCTATGCTCCCCACAACATTCAATACGTCGGTTACCAGGCCATAAATCCACGTGGTTTCTTCTATAAGTTCCCAGTTCGTACCTTGGATGATCTCAAAGGCCATAAAATAAGGGCGTATGGCAAGCTGTTAGACTTTCTCTCAATGTTAGGGGCTGAAGCAGTGTCTCTCCCTGTGGCTGACGTCTACACCGCCCTGGCAACAGGCGTCGTTGAAGGGGCTACATGCGGACCTGCGCTTTCATGGTTGGATACCAAACTGTATGAGACTGGCTGTAAATATATTTCATTGCCATATCCAGAAGCAGCGGCAACTCAGGATGTCTGGGTAAACATGGATGCTTGGAACACCCTACCCGATGACCTGAAGTCCATCGTGGAAACGTGGGTACGCCAAACTGCATTTGAATGTGCCGTTGACTACTATTTAAAGGATGAAGAGGCACAACATATCTTGGTTAATCAGCACGGGGCTGAAATACTAACACTACCAGATGAGGATATCAGGAGATCGACAGAAATGGCCCAAGAGATATGGGACAAAGTAGCCGAGAAGAGTCCAAGGGCAAAGGAGGCAATTGGCGTGTTACGTGACTTCATGACATGGCGAGGTTATATGGACTAAAAGGCATAGAAACATGGTCTCAAGAGAATAACTCATAAGGGGTCGGCTTGTAAGCCGACCCCTTATGAGCATATAATGCCGTCATAATTGATACGGATAGAACTAAGAAATGGAAAGACTAAATAAACTACTACATAGCATTGATAATTTCATGGATGGTGCAGGTAAGATTTTTAGCTTTCTGTGTCTGGGGGTGCTTATCGTAACCATATATGAAACATTTGTAAGGTATGCCTTGAATTCGCCTACCTACTGGGCTCACGAGACCACGCAATTCTTTTATGGCGCATACGCTATTTTATCGGGAGGCTATGTGCTTCTACATAAGGCACACGTTAATATGGATATAGTCTATTCCTGTTTTTCCACGAGGGTAAAAGCAATCATTGACCTTTTTACTTGGATACTTTTTTTCCTTTTTATAGGTTTGATGCTTTGGAAGGGATGGACTATGTTTTGGAATTCTGTGATGCTAAATGAACATAGCTCCACTTTTTGGGGGCCCATCGTCTGGCCGTTTAAATTAACCCTGCCTGTGGGGGCTTTTCTTATATTGCTTACGGGATTAACTCGCTACATTCGTACTTTCATAACTGCTATTACGGGGAGGGAGACTTCGTGAGCATTGGAATTATCACTCTCCTTATGTTTGCCTCTCTATTGATAGTACTAATAACTGGGCTCCCTCTTTCCTTCGTTTTAGGTGGACTAGCTGCAGTGTTTGCTTATTTCCTGTGGAGCTCTCCCGCTTTAGGCATTATTGGCAGCAATGTACTAAGTATAATGTCTTCTTATATCCTGATAGCTGTTCCAATGTTCATTCTGATGGCGAATATATTGGAGCGCTCAGGAGTAGCTGATGACCTTTATGAGATGATGTACCGTTGGTTTGGTCAGTTGAGAGGCGGATTGGCGGTAGGAACGGTTATAATCTGTACCTTGTTTGCAGCAATGTCAGGGGTAAGCGCAGCAGGTACAGTTACTATGGGGATTGTTGCCCTGCCCTCCATGCTTAAGCGTAATTATGATAAGCATTTAGCTATGGGATCAATAATGGCTGGAGGCGCCTTAGGTATTTTAATCCCACCAAGTGTCATGATGGTTATATATGGCCTTTTTTCCGGAGAATCAGTGGGGATGTTGTTCATGGGAGGGATATTTCCTGGACTTCTCCTGTCAACGTTATTTTGCGGATATATCATAGTAAGATCGGCACTCCAGCCACAACTAGCACCTTCAATACCACCCGGAGAGAGTGCTAACTGGCGCGAAAAATTTATATCACTAAAGGCCGTAATATTACCTATATTCTTGGTACTTGGAGTTCTAGGTTCTATATTTTTTGGAATAGCGACTCCTACAGAAGCTTCTGCTATTGGCGCCTTTGGTGCCGTGTTGTGTGCCGCTATTTACCGCAAATTGAATTGGCAAATGTTCAAGGAATCGCTTTATAGAACACTAAGGCTCTCCGGCATGGTAATCTGGGTAGTGTTCGGAGCGACATGCTTCGCTTCCGTTTACATTGCTCTGGGAGCTGTGGAGTTAAGTAAAGAGATAATAGAAGCACTTCCAGTCAGTCGTTGGATTATCCTTATCGGAATACAATTCAGTTTCCTAGTGCTAGGATGTTTTCTTGATGCTGCTGGAATTATTATGATTTGTACACCGATCTATATCCCAGTAATAACAGCACTAGGATTCAATCCGCTTTGGTTTGGTATCCTTTTTGTTGTAAACATGGAAATGGCTTTTTTGACGCCGCCATTTGGTTATAACTTATTCTATATGAAGGGCGTAGCCCCCCCGGGGATTACTGTAGGAGACATCTATCGGTCTATCATACCGTTTCTCATTCTTCAGGCGATTGGTCTAATTATCGTTATGCTATTTCCTGAGATAGCGCTTTGGCTACCTAGCAAAATGTTTACAGGTTAAGCGAGTTATTTTGAGACTCGAATTCCTTTTCTTGTACTCTGCCATATTTGTGAACTGAGACCTTGGAGGGAGAACTACGATGCAACCAAATCTACTTAATGTCAAAGTTGAACGAATAAATCAAGTAGGTATCGTAATCTGGCACCTAGAGTCAGTAGTACAGAACTTCTGGAATATTTTGGGAATTGTCCATGGGATATTTATTAGTGATTAGCGCCTTTAATCTATGATAGGAAATATTACGGTAGACCGGCTTGGACCAGAGAGAACATTGCTGTAACAAAAAAAGTGACTTGCAGCTGGAGTTAGTTCAATCTGTGGAAGGTGATTCTATCTATCGGGATTATCTAATAGAGCGGGGCGAAGGGAATATAATCAGACACGCCCTCATAGCGCCCTGGGTTATCAACCACCAGCTCCTGAAGCTGTATTGAGTGTAATTACGACTTAAAAAGTGGTATTACTACTGGGGGCGGGTCAAATCAGGATGGGTTCTTAATCAAATGCTTGAATTGTGGGCTTAATAGAGATATTTTTTTTACTCTTTATAAAGAGGACATCGTGAATGTGAAAATCGACACCACTAGTTGGCGGATAAGTAGTATTTATCAAAGAGAGGGTTAGGAAAGCTTACTTCATTCGAATATTAATTGTTATAGAGTGTAGAATTGATAACAAATTATGGTTGCACTCAGCGATAGTTGGGAAATTAGTAAATAGTTAACTGTTTGGGCTGGAACAAAACATAAGTATATAAAATATTTTCTTCAGGAGGGCCGGTATGTTGGCAAAGAAGTTAACAATGGAAAAAAAGTATATAACAGATTGGATTGAAGCTAACAAATATGATTTCCATGAACTTGCTGATGCAATATGGAGTTATGCTGAGCTTGGAATGGAAGAGTACAAATCTTCTCAGGCTATTGTCAGTTATTTAGAAAAAAGTAGCTTTAACGTTGAAACCGGCGTGGCTGATATGCCGACTGCCTTTATAGCGGAGTTTGGTTCGGGAAAACCAGTTATAGCTTTCAGTGCGGAATACGATGCGCTTCCCGGTCTTTCCCAGGAAAGTGGGGTCTACCAGAAGAGCCCTGTCTTTGAGGGAGCACCAGGCCACGGCTGCGGTCATAATCTTCTGGGTGTAGGTGCCGTAATGGCAGCCATGTCTTTAAAGGATACCATGACTAAGTTCGGTCTAAAGGGGACAATTAGGGTCTTTGGCACTCCGGCAGAAGAGCTTTGTATAGGCAAAGCATTTATGGCTAGAGCTGGGCTTTTCAAAGATGTGGACGTCTTTCTTGACTGGCATCCATTTTTCTTGAATTCTGCCAATTATACCGCCTGCAACGCTTATTTTAGTATCAGGTATCACTATGAAGGAAGGACATCTCACGGGAATAGTCCTTGGGAGGGTAGGAGCGCACTGGATGCGGCTATACTAACCGGGAATATGATAGAGTTCTTGAGAGAACACATTTCTCCTGGTAATCCTCCTTGGGCCGCTAATACCATAAACTATTCATTTCCCGATGTGGGACCTGCTTTCCCGGTTGTTGTACCGGACAGGTCAACATTGTGGTGCGTCGGGAGAATCTCTGATTCCGAGGAAGCCGAGTATATTATTAACCGACTCCATAAGTGTGCCAAGGCAGCCGCAGCAGCCACTGAAACAGAAGTCAAAATCGAGCTTATTAGTGCAACCCATGAAAGGATACCGAGCAAAACAATCTCACAAGTAGTGTACGATAATTTGCAGATCATAGGACCTCCACACTTTACTGAAGAGGAAAACAACTTTGCGCGGAAAATGCAGAAAGACCGCGGTGTTCCGGAAAAAGGATTGGATTCTAGCATCACACCTCTTGCGGGTGGTTATCAAGGAGTGTCAGACAACTCGGAGTATAGTTGGTTTGCTCCTACAGTTATGCTGTTGATTACGGCTGCCTCCGGAGGTATAGGTTGGCATAACTGGCAAGTTACTGCTAGCGTTGGCACGGCAATCGGGGAAAAAGCTATGGGTGTGGCTGCAAAAGTATTAGCGACAACAAGCATGGATATCTTGTTACAGCCTACAATCATTGATAAAGCTAAGGAGGAATTGACGGAACGACTCAAGGGCAGGATTTATACTTCATTTATTCCCAAAGAAGTTAAACCTCAGATACTAATAAACCGGAGTATTATGGAGCGGTATCGCCCTCTTCAGGAGAAACAATACAAAAAGTTGTACCCTTTATAAGGGCAAGCCAATGACCGCCACGGACTTTCAAGGTAGCGATACGGGCTGAGCATATACTTATTAAAGTGTGGGCTAAATAGCTTAGTGTTTAATATAGTAAGAAATTGATTTAAATCAAGATAGAAGTTAGCAAATAATAAAGAGGTCAACATAACCCAATTTATCATTTTGTAAATTACAAGAGGTGTCCATGGGGAAGCTGTTATGGCAGCCATCTGAAGAACTGATAAAACGGTCTAACATGACCCGGTTCATTAATTTCGTTAATGAAAAATACGGGCTGACTATCGCTTCATATGATGAGCTGTATGACTGGTCAGTCGACAAGATAGCCGATTTCTGGGCATCCATGTGGGAGTTTGCCCAAATCAAGGCTTCCCGTAAGTATGGCGAGGTGGTTGATGATTTGAGCAAGTTTCCCGGCGCAGGATGGTTTGGCGGCGCGCGGCTGAATTTTGCCGAGAACCTATTGAGATACCGGGATGACCACACTGCCTTTATTTTCAGAGGCGAGACTCAGAAATCAACAAGAATAACCTACGCGGAACTCTACGATTCCGTTGCTCGCTTGGCGAAGTCTTTACGCGAGATAGGCATCAGACCTGGAGACAGAGTGGCCGCTTATATGCCCAACTTAATAGAAACAGCCGTTGCCATGCTGGCGGCTACCAGTATCGGCGCAGTATGGTCATCCTGTGCCACTGACCTCGGCGCACAGGCGACTCTGGACCGTCTCGGTCAGATTGAGCCGAAGGTGATGTTCACCGTCGATGGCTATTTTTACAAGGGGAGACCTTTCAGTTCCCTGGCCAACGCCGAGGAAATCGCCCGGGGAATTCCATCTCTGCAAAAAGTGATCGTGGTCCGCTATACCGGTGGAGAATCTGATATCAGCCATATTCCCAACTCGGTATACTACGACCAGTTTATATCAAATGAGAAGCACCCTGATATCCGATTCGAGCAACTGCCTTTCGCTCACCCCGTGTTTATCATGTTCTCTTCCGGAACGACCGGCAAGCCGAAGTGCATGGTCCAGAGCGCCGGCGGCGTTCTCATCAACCACCTTAAGGAATTAATCCTTCACACCGACTTGAAGCGAGAAGACACTATCCTCTATATCACCACCTGTAGCTGGATGATGTGGAACTGGCTTTTAACTTCCCTAGCAGTGGGGGCAACTATAGTGCTATACGATGGCAACCCCGCTTATCCAGACCCGGGTGCTATGTGGCAGCTGGTACAGGATGAAAAGGTAACGATTTTCGGCACCAGTGCCAGCTACATTAACTATATCAAGAGCCAGGGGCTCAGGCCCGGGAACAATTATGACCTAACATCACTTCGTGAAATATCCCAGACTGGTTCGGCTCTCGCACCAGAGGGATTTGAATATGTATTTCAGGCGATTAAAAGAGACATGCACTTTAATTCAATTTCCGGTGGCACGGATATCAACGGCTGCTTCGCTCAGGGAAGCCCTACCCTCCCCGTATATGCCGGGGAACTCCAGAGGCCGGCCCTGGCGATGAAGGTGAATTGCTATGATGAGAAAGGGAAGCCAGTGGTTGACCGGATGGGCGAGCTGGTCTGTGAAGCCCCTTCACCTTCGATGCCGCTTTACTTCTGGAACGACCCTGATGGGGTGAAGTACAGAGAGGCGTACTTCAATGTTTATCCCAACGTGTGGCGTCATGGTGATTACATTATGATACATGGCAATACTAGAGGAATAACATTTTATGGCCGCTCCGATGCGGTCCTGAAGCCATCGGGGGTGCGTATCGGCACAGCTGAAATTTACAATGAGGTGGAGAAAATAGGGGAGATTGCTGACAGCCTTGCCATTGGACAGGAATGGAAGGGCGACCAGCGCATCATCCTCTTTGTGAAACTCGCTGAAGGCCACAGCTTGACCGATGAGTTAATCCAGAAAATCAGGAAGGCACTTCGGGAGAACGTTTCGCCCAGGCATGTTCCCGCTGTAATTATCGAGACCCCCGATATTCCGTACACACTCAACATGAAGAAGGTGGAGATTGCGGTCACCAATATAATCCACGGCAGACCGGTCCTGAACAGGGATGCTCTCATAAACCCCGAATCCTTAGATTATTATGAAAGAATCCTCCCCGAGCTACAAAGGGGATGATATTACAAAACTCGGGCTTTTATTACGTGGTTTAACAATTCGCTACATTGTGCAACGTGGGGCAAAACTGCTTGGCAATGAAGACCTGACCGCCAGTGCATAACAAATAAAAAAGAGTGCCACTCATTTGAGTGGTACTCTCAGTTTACTGGGGGCGAGGGAGAGTCGAACTCCACCTGAAACAATTTTGTGCTTTGCTTGAACAGGGTCTACTGAAATACTTGTAATTACTTTCTGTTTTGGTTTATCATAGCTACCTAATGTTATATGCTATACTATAAACATCCTAACAAGTAACATTATGTAGAAATTACTTATGAATGATCCCAAATATAATAGTCTTATTAGAATACTAGATAGTGTTCGTAAACAAGCACCGGATTCCAATGTATTTGCCGCTTTTCGCTCAAAAAAGCTAGAGGATATACAGCATTCTAGAGGTCAGGCGTTTATTCATCTTTTTCTGCTAGTGAAATTTGGGCTTGAAGCCTTTGAAGATCGCAATCAATTTATCTGTGAAGGTTCACAAGACGGTGGTTTGGATGCATACTATATTTCAGAAACGCAAAAGATCGTCTACTTGATCCAATCAAAATTTAAGAACTCGGAAACAAGTTTTGCAACCGAATCCATTTCGGTGTCAGATCTTGTACGAATGGAATTGGATCGGATTCTACAGGGACAAAGCAATGATAGCAACGGAATCGTATATAATCCGAAGGTATTAGAATTCCAGTTAAACTATAGTCAAGCAAGTAGGAAGCAAGTTTACACGCCAAAAGTTATTATTTTGGCAAATTTAAAGAATTACAATGACTATCAAATCAGGAAACTAACAAACAATCTAGACTACGAGGTTTATGATTTTGAAAGAAGTTACTTTGAATTGGTCAAGCCGATATGTTCTGGAACCTCTTACGATCCCGAGAAAATTGTAATTGAATTGGATATTGCAGAAAAAAGTGCTCCTCAATTGAGTCAGACCATCAGTACAACCTATGGTAATTGCGATGTGACGGCAGTTTTTGTTCCTACCGGAGAAATCGGCAGGGTGATGTCTAGGTATAAGAACGCCATCTTGCGTTATAATCCGCGTAATTATTTAGGCTTGTCACAAAACCCTGTGAATAAGGAAATAAGAAAATCCATATTAGATTATTCAGAGAATGACTTTGCACTTTTAAATAATGGTGTTACTATTTTAGCTGATGAACAAGAGTTTACAGTATACACTGGCGCAAAGAACATCGGCCGCCTAACACTAACTAATCCGCAGATAATAAATGGAGGACAGACAGCTTACACATTAAGCGAGATATACGAAACAGAATATAAAATTAACCCCAGCATATTCAAAGATAAAGAGGTATTGGTTAGAGTTGTGTAAATCGTCAGGGAAAATGGGACACATTGAAGACATGAGGTAACGGACACTTTAGGGCTTGCTCCTGCTCTCCGGAAGAAGTAAAGTAACGACTAAATAAGGAGCATGACCATGACCCAGGGAATATCTGACAGGATCTGGCAAACTGAAGCCAGGACACAGGAAACGAAGCAACTCATACGGGACATCAAGCGCATCACCCGCCGCAAGTTCACCGCCGAGGAAAAGATCCGCATCGTGTTAGAAGGGTTTCGGCGGGACACTCCCATCAGGGATCTCTGCCGCCGTGAAGGCATTCGCCCCAGCACCTACTACGCCTGGCTCAAGGACTTCATGGAAGCCGGCAAGGATAGACTCACCAGAGACATCACCAGGGATGCTACCAGAACTGAGATACAGGAAATCAAGCGTGAGAATGCCAGGCTGAAGCAGCTGGTAGCTGAGCTGTCTCTTCAGGTGCACGTGCTTAAAAAAACGGCGGCACCGGATCTGGAATAAAGGGGAGGTATATCCGAGTGAGTGCTCAAGGGAAAAGGGAGATTCTGGCACTTGTTTCCGATTCCGGCTTACCGCGACGCCGGGCTCTGACCCAATTGGGGCTGCCGAAAAGCACATACTACCGCTGGCTGAGGCGGCAAACTGGTGGCAGGCTGCAAGACGATAAGGGTGGGTCAACGTTACCGTGGAATAAGCTAAGACCTGAAGAAGAATCGAAGATACTGATTCAGGCACGGGCGTCACCGGAGCTGTCTGCCCGGCAGCTTGCCTTGAAGCTCGTCGATTCCGAGGGATGGTACGTCTCTGAGAGCACGGTCTTCCGCATCCTGAAGCGAGAGGGGATGATCAAGCCGGCTGAGATAGTTGGTTTCAAGGCCGGCAAGGAGTACCACCGCAAGACAAAGAGGCCGAATGAGCTCTGGGCCACCGACTGTGCCCATCTCAAGGTTATAGACTGGGGCTGGTACTACCTGGTGACGGTGATGGACGACTATAGCCGCTTCATCCTGGCCTGGGAGCTAAAGAGCAATATGGCAGCGACATCCCTCATCGATGTCGTCCAGAAGGCGGTAGATTTTACCGGCATGACGGATGTGCCGGTGGAGGACCGGACGGCGCTTCTTTCAGACAATGGCGCCGGATATATCTCCCGGCAGTTCGGTGAATACCTTAGGCTGGTAGGCGTCAGACACATCGTAGCCTCGCCTTATCATCCCCAAACCAACGGGAAAATAGAAAGATACCACCGATCTATCAAAGGCGAGTTAAGCCTCTTACCGTCTCAGATGCCAGGTGAGCTTGGGGAAGCGATTGCGGCCTTCGTTGATTACTACAACTACCGGCGCTACCACGAAGGTCTCGGTGATGTCACACCCTATAACGCCTATACCGGCGAACATCTTGTGATAATACAGAGAAGAAAGGAGGCGAAAAGCAGGACATTACAGGGAAGAAGGGATTATAATAGGGCCGCCAGGAAGAAGGGCAACAGCCTCTGAGTGTCCATTAATTCTCAAGGCCTAACTGTCCCACTTTTGCTGACTACATACAGTCCCCTTCATCTGCGACTATACGCACAACGTAATCAGGGTGTTGCACAGCTAAATCAGCGCAGAGATTATTTATAGCGTGCCGCATTTCGTCAGCATGTTCTTGATCCACGCAGAAAACGATGGTTTTATCGAACACGTCAGTGTTGCGGAGAAAATCGGTGACACTCTTGGCGATGGCCTGAGTACGGGCTTTGAGAGCAACTATCCTCTCAAAATCGGCAGTCTCATACTGTTCATCGGGAATTGGTCGACCATAACGGTCAAGCTCATCTTTAGATGGTCGCCAGCCGGTTGCATCCACATCAGTGACGATCCGATGGACGCGGTATGGAGCAAGAAAACCGTCATCTATACCTTGTCGTAGACTATAAGTGTAAACAGGATTTCCGAAATAGCGATAGGTATCGCGGTTATCTTCACGTAAAGGAGTCGCTGTCATTCCTAATTGGTAAGCAGGCTCGAAGTATTCTAGTATCTCTCGCCAGTTGCTTTCATCTCTAGCACTTCCTCGGTGGCACTCATCGACGATAATGAGGTCAAAGAACTCGGGACGGTATTCGCGATAAAGCCCCGGGCGTCGTTCATCTTTAGCAATAGCCTGGTAAGTGGCAAAATACATCTCACGGCTCTTAATAGCCTCACCTTGAATTTTCCATCGTGCATCCCCGAAAGGGGCAAATTGCTTGTCTTTTGGATCGTCTACCAAAATAGACCTGTCAGACAGGTATAGAATGCGAGGACGGCGTGGTTCATTATTTCTATTCCAGCGGGTACTCCAAAGTCTCCAACAAATATGAAACGCGACATCAGTTTTGCCTGTTCCTGTAGCCATGTTTAGAAGTATACGCCGTTTGCCTTTTAAGATTGCTTGGGTTGTCCGATTTATGGCGATTTCTTGATAGTAGCGTAATGGCTTGCCAGATACAGGTAAGCTAGGTGTTAGAAAGCGCTGCTCTTGCTCAGGCATTTTCATACCCAAATAGGAATTGAAGCGTCCCCACAGTTCATCAGGCGTTGGAAATGAATTTAGGTCCGTCTCTCTTCCGGAAAGAAAATCATGCTCTACAATGCCTTGGCCATTTGTTGAGTAGGCGAACTTGAGGTCCAATATTTGGGCATATTCTTTTGCCTGTTGTAGTCCATCACGGGAATTTTTGTAGACTGCTTTAGCTTCAACTACTGCAATCATGCAATTGGGCCTGTAGCGCAGAAGATAATCCGCACGTTTCTGAGGCCTACGATAGACTTTCGTCCCAACGACCATAATTCGCCCATCAGTAAAAGTGGTTTGTTCGCTAATCTGGTCGTCATTCCATCCAGAGGCATACAGTTTGGGTACGACGTATTTTCTACAAGTATCTGCTTCAGTCGTCATTACGACCCTTAACCTCAGCAAGCTATAAATATGCAGAAGTCATTAATAAAGTAGTTCCACACCGAAAAGAAGTCCTTTTGGTATGGCAATTATACACCTGTTTCTAGCTGTCAACAAGACATAACCTTTTGGAGGGCACCCGTAAAAAGGTTCCTTTTTTGCTTGGTGTTGACAAACCCTACAGGTAGGACTATACTCAAGTCCCAATATATAAAACGGACCTTAACCATCTTCTCCATCTTGATGGAGGACAAAAGATGAAACAAAGGGCGCTGGAACCGCTAGATAACAGGGCGGTGGCTAGTGCCCTTTTTGGTTTAGATTAATCGTTTGTTTAAACACAAAAGGAGGTGACATGATGACACACTATTCCGGAATTACAACTGACCTAGCTACACGGAAACAGCAGCATCAGAACGACAGTAGCAAAAAGAACATGCGTAATTGGACCGTGGCGAATGGAGGTATGCCGTTTCCATCAAGACAAGCTGCCCAAACATGGGAGGATTCGCAACTTGGCGAGCACCATCCGGGCGGTGCACCCACAACTGGCCCTTGGTATGGCTATTCATTCGATTATGACAAGTGGTAGCGATATAACCTGAGAGCAATGGAAATTAGGAGAACAATCATTTCGTAGAGGTAGAGTGTTCCTTTTAGTTGTTGGTGGTGTTTAGTTTGTTTTTATTACATCTCGGAATTCTTCGGTTTTTATTTTGCGTTCCCACGCCTAGCCTTCAGGCGTGAAATTCAGCGAACCTTTTTTTGGATTGTAAACAAGGTGTCATGTTGTTACATGAAAAAGAGGGCATCACTACTTCCCTTCACACTCCTTATTCGGAATCCATGGCAATCATTACACGAGCATCGGAATGTTTGGTTTCTTGTACTTACGAATGGCCGAGCGAGGAAGAGGATATCACCATTATCCCCAGTGACCCTGCAACTCAACTGATTAACTGATTGATTTCCTGTATACTTAAGTAGTAGAATCTGTTAAAACTAACCTCGAAACAACGCTATCCTAGCTGATGACCAAATGGTAACAAGAGATATACCTGTTAACAATGAAATTCTAGCTTGGGCTAGAAATGAAGCTAATCTCTCTCCACCAAGCGCAGCCATCAAAGCTGGAATCAAAGATCTAAAAGCCAGAGGCAAAAAAGAAGGCGTATCTTCCATCCTGAGACTCGAAAGATGGGAAAAAGGTATTGATACCCCTACATTTCCCCAGCTTCAAAAATTAGCAAAGGCTTATAGAAGACCCATACTGACATTCTTTCTATCTACTCCCCCCAAGAAAGAAGTTCATCTCTTGGATTTTCGTACTTTTGGCAACAAGGAAACCGAGATTAACACTTTCGAGGCTGAGTTTTCAGCTTTAGTCCGCCAAAGCGAAGCTATACAGAAGTCGGTACGAGAAATATTACAGGAATCTAACAAAGAACCTCTTTCTTTTGTTGGCACCATCACATTACACTCCGACCCAGTGGCCGTAGCTCATAATATCCGCGACACACTCAACTGCGACTTTACCAATCAAAAGAAGATTCGAACAGTCCCAAGTCTGTTCTCGTTCATACGCAACAAGTCTGAAGAAAAAGGCATTTATGTAATGGTCCAAGGCAATTTAGGTAGCAGGCATACAAACATGAGCTCTAACGTCTTTCGAGGGTTTACTATCAGTGATAAACTTGCTCCTTTCATTATTATTAACCCAAATGATACAAAAACCGCTAATGTTTTTACTTTAGTTCATGAACTGTGCCATGTGTGGCTAGGGGATACAGGAGTATCAAATTGGAATAGCCTAAATATTCAGGAGCCTAAGCCAACAATTCAGAACGAGCAATTCTGCGATCGAGTTGCAGCTGAATTTCTTGTACCCAAGGCTGACCTCCTCAAGCAATGGGAAACGCTGACCATAGGTTATGAAGCCGATGTTGTCATCAAGCGCATAGCCCGTCAATTCAAAGTAAGCCCTATTGTTATAGCACGACGTCTACTGGAATTCAATAAAATTTCTCCTGAAGCTTACTGGGCTTGGTACGATGATTACCAGAACGAATGGATAACAATCAAAGAAGAACTCAAGTCGAAAGAAACCGAGCCTCCAAGTTATAGAATACGCACTAGAACCAAATTGGGCAATGCCTTAATAAATACAGTCATTGATGCCACGCGCGAAGGAAAAATCTCTGAACTTGATGCTTCCGTTATTCTCAACGTAAAGATAAACAACTTCTCAAAGATATTATGAAACAATGTATATTCTTGACTCTGATTCCCTAATACACGCCTATCGCGACGACTTCCCACCGGAAGGAAAACATGGTGACTTCTGGGATTGGCTTGATAACATTGGCAATCATGAAGGAATTATTATCCCTGAAAAAGTTTTTGAGGAGCTTAGTAAGAAAACTGATGGTTTAGATAAATTCTTGACAAAATATCCAAACCTGAAAAACGAACCCACCGTTAACTGTCTACCAATTCTTCCTAAAGTTTTATCTACATATGGTGAGCTTTCCGATGTAGATCTAGAAAGGTTAGAGAGAAAAGCAGACCCTTATGTTATATCTCATGCAATGACATTAAATGCTACGGTAGTTAGTTGTGAAGTATCTGAACCATACAAAATAGGTGTCAACAAGAAGATACCCGATATTTGTGATGCCCTTGATATATCTTTCGAAAGTTACCCCCGTTTCCTTTGGCGCATGAGAGGAATATATCCTAAATAGGTATTAATAATATCCTTGCTACCGTTTATAAACTCATTGTCTTTTCTGATGTCCCATTGGTAGGGGAAAACGTAATGTCTTCAGCAAAAGTAAGGCACAGAAAGCCAACTTGTGTTATCTCACAATGCCAGTGCCACCACCGGTGGCAGCATATATAAAAAGGTCCACTGAATTTCACGCTTGGAGTCTAGGAGTGTAACGCCGGGGTAACAAAGGAATGTTTTTGATATAAGCCTGCCCCGTTTCGCGTCTGGTGGCTCCTATGGCTCAGGGAACTCGCCTGCCATTGCCTTTGCCGCTATATCTTTAACTTCAGCAGCGAAATCCTTACGAATAATCCATTCTAGGTAATCGGGATGCTCCGCTGCTATCTCTCTCAATAACCGCCCCTCATACTTACCGAAATTGAGGACTGCCTCATCTTTCACCCATGCAAACTTGCCCTCGGAATCGATAAAGTTCTCATCACTTTCGTAGCACAAGGCTCCTAATCCTGACACTTCTCTAGGTAAATCCTCGTACATTTCCAACTGGCCGTCCAGCACATCGGCCGCTGCCTTGGCGTCCTCCTCTGCGCAGTGAGCGTTCACCATATCCTTTCCACAGTACTTCTGGTATGCAGCTTGGAGGTTACGGGGGTCACGCTGATGGTAGATTACCTTGCTGTCTATCAATTGCCGACCACGGCGGGAAAACTCAATATTGGCCCTTGCGAATTCAGCCTCGAGACACGGCAGGTCGAATTGGATGACGCTAAATCCCGAGATGTCGCAGCCATTTAGAAAGTCTCGGACGCTCTTTGCGTATTGTTGAAACATCGGTTCACTGGCCACAGCAGCATCGGTGATGCCATGAACAGCGGTTGCTGCAGCAGGTATAGGTATTCCAGGATTAACCCTATGGCTCTTATATTCTTCTGTGCCGTCGGGATGAATCTTGAGAATCGAAAGTTCCACTATCCTGTCTGAGTATGGGCTAAGGCCAGTGGTTTCCACATCGATAAATGCGAGAGGTCTATCCAGCTTAAGGTGTTTCATATCAGGTAAGCTTTATTATATTACTTTCGTTACTGAAGTCAATACATAGAAATAAGGAACGTTTACAGCATTACAAGAAAGAAAGATGGTGTTAATATGATGGTATCAAGGGCAGGAGAGGTGTAAGATGTCTAACAATTCATTACCAATCACAACAAAATGGCTACTTGATTCCGCTAGAGACCAAGGGCGGTCTGCAATTTCATCAGTTTATATGCTCATATGCCCTAAGACTCAGAGCAAGGGAACTGCATTCTTACTTCGAACCGGGATAGTTATCTCAAACTGGCATGTCGTTGATGGGGCTCTAGCGAGCGACTTAGTTGGGATTTCAAGCGATGGGACCAAAATTAACTTCAAAGGGATGGTCGCAGATCGAAATCGTGACTTGGTTGTATTGGAACCAAAGGATACTCTAAGCGGGGGTTTGAGTATTAAAAGGGAGAATAATATTCAAGTTGGAACCCAGGTTGCAACTTGGGGCTACCCATTAGGTTACAATGGCCCGGCTCCTCTTTTATCGGTAGGTTATCTTTCTGGTTTCAACGATTCTCAACCATATGAAGAAGCCGCTACAGCTATTAAACATCTTGTTGTTAATGGTGCTTTCAACCCAGGTAATTCCGGCGGGCCTCTAATGGTTTCTGGTAACGATGAAGTGATCGGTGTAGTTGTAAGCAAACATGCCCCTTTGACCCAATTTGTTGCTTCTGCCATTAAGGCACTTTCAGAATCGAAATCAGGAGTAGTTTTCAATTATAAAGACGAAAGTGGGCAAATTCAGTCAATGGTTGAAGCACAAGTAGTCGCAGAGGTTCTAAAGTATTTTCGCAATTTAACCCAAGTTATGATTGGAGAAGCAATAACTGCTTCAGAGTTGATCAGCTTTTTAGAAAGCCAAAAGATACGCTATTAAGTAAAAAGGAACCTTTATAGCGCCAGCTTTTTGTCCTTTCATCTTTTGTTAGCCGCGAGCCTCGCTATTTCACCCAAAATTTGCGCCTTTTTCGCTCGCAGCAAAGGCCAGACATTTGTCCAGGTTGTCCAGAATTTAACTTCCCCCGACCATTTGTAGAGCCTGCCGTTGGTAACTTTAGACAATTGGATACTAGCTCCGTAATCCACAAAATCACGGATCGGGGTCATGTATTCGAGTTTACCCGACCATCTATTCCTTCGCCAATGGCCTTGTACAGACTTATCGGATACCCTAAGGGACGCCCAACCTTCGACAGGTTGGATGATATATAACTGCTGCAGAATTAGAACCAGGTCTTCCCCTTCCTTTAATTCTTTACGACCGAGATAGTAGTTGATTGGCTTGAGACTCTCTTTTAGTTTTAAGATATTATCCCTTCTCCGTTTGTTTTCTTCACGTTTCTGCTCTTTTTTCTCAAGTGCGGTTTGCCTTTCGTATTCCTTTGTCACGGTTGCGATCCACCTTACATTTTCTTTCTCTCGTTTCGCCTGCTCTTCAGCATTCTTCTTTTCCTCAAGTCTCAACTTTACCTTGGGGAGCATAGATTTATTGAATGATTCTTCGTACTTGCTCAGTTCCTCCACTGTTCTGGAAGAATCGGTGTTTTTATGCAGCCATTTCAGAAGGGCTATCAGAGGTTCGCCACGGCCCAATTCTTGGATCAGCCTCTGAATTTGAGAACCCAATTCAGCCCGATGTAAGATAAAGGCAGCCTGATCGTCAATCCGTTGGACATTTTTTCCCTCAATGACCGCAGCTCGCTTATTAAGCTCCCGTTGGCGCTCTGAATCTCGCCGCCTTGCTTCTTCCAGTTGCTTTTCTATCTCCGGTTGCGCTTCCCGCTTATACTTCGCCCACTCCTTGGCGACTTTCTCTCTCCAGCCTGCTACCGTTCCCCCCAGACTCTCCAGGCAAACCAGACGATCCCAAATCGTCTGGTACATCGCTTCCCTGACATCACCGTCGAGGAGAGCCGAGCGTCCCAAAGCCAAGATAATCAGCGGCATCGTGTCAACAAGTCCCTGAAAAAGTTCGTCTGTACAACCGAGAAGCAAGTTATAAAGACAATCGAATAACTCATTCGGGAGTTCCGTGCAGGTGAGATGAAGCCTATCAAGGTTAATCCTGGGGAAGTCTTTCATCTCGAATATCTTTTTGGCGACCAAGTCGACATCCTTCAATTCCATACGCACGTGCTCGGTATCGGCCACGATACTCCGGCGGATATACGCCTCCGGGATACCGAACCTTTTAATACTTTCTTTGCCTATTTTTGTATTGAGAGTGATCATTGGACAAACGCGGTTCTCCACTCTTTCGCCTTCCACGGTGAAATAATACCTGCCGTCTAAATAGAAGAGGATATTACGCCTTGTATCCCTATCTGTTACCTTGTCAAATTCATCCAGACAGATAAACGGCTGCTTAAATAAGGGAGATGCCGCAATACTATAATGGTCATTCCCTTTTGCCCTGAATCTGCGGACTCCGAACTCCCCCGCTATGGCCGAAAACAGGGGATAGATGTTCTCTTCCGGTTTAAGCCCAAGTAATCTGCAGACTACTTTCGCCAGGGCTGTCTTAAAGCTCTTTGTTTCACCGCCCAGAATAAACGCCGGGTAGCCGTCGTCATAAACATCGGCCAGATGGGGCTTCGCGATGATACCCGAGAGCAGGAGCCGGAAGAAGGCCCGGTGCAGCTCGGTGGGAAGTATATCAATCAGCTTCTTTAGCTTCGGGTCTTTTAGATCGGGGGCCATAGGCAAGGTTAATTCCTCAATAAAACGCCTCCCCTTCTCGCTTAGCGCATATTCCCCGTATTTGGGCTTGGCGAGATAATTATACCTGAGCAACTTATTCAACCTCTGGCGACAGGTATTATACTTAAGCCCGGCTAACGTACTGAGATTACCGAGGCTTTGTGACCCTTCTCGCAAGGCCAGCAGGATAGTTTCATCAACCGCATCAACTCTCTCGTGAACTACATCATCTTTCTTGTTCATCAGCTTTGACCCTCATTAACAAAGTACGTCAAGTACCGATTTCCCCAAGCTTGTAGTTCGAAGCTAATTGAGGTAGTTGCTATAGTTTTTGCTACCTCAACCTTTCGATGTCTTGCTGTTACCGCCATGGTTAATAATATTTTCATCATTGTTTCCTTTATCTTTATTCAGCTGATTTCTGATGTGTCGGCGGGCGATTATTTTGGCCAACACGCGAAGGCCGTTCATTCTCCTGTTCGGAAATGACCGGCTGAGTTTTTACCCGTTGTTCTTTACGTCCCCGGATATTTATAGCGTTAATTTTAATAAGACAACTGAGATAAGAGACCCCAAGTGAGGCGGTAACTGATTTGAGTCCGTAGATTTTGATCCTAGTACGTTTAGTTCTACCAATTTCACAAAACTTTCCTTCACCACCTTTAAGTATTCTATATGCTGTTCTTCTGGAGTAGCCAAACAAAGATACGAGAACGACAATGGCATAATAATAATCTATTTGACCGCTTCCCCAAGAATTGATCTCTCTCAGTTCGTACCAAACTGCAATTTCCTTATTAAGTCTAGCCTTAAGTGCAGCAGCCGACAATTCGGGATAAAGTTTGATATAATAGGGAGGCGATGGTAAAATTCCTATCATGTTGGCCTCCCGAACAGGGTTTCGTGGGCTAGTTCGGTGAGGTCATTGAAATCAAAATGAAGTGGATAAATATAATAATTGGGTAAGTCAATCCCAGGGTAGCATAACCTTCCCGGCCAGTTTCATGCTGGTCGGCGCCATGAACCCCTGCCCTTGCGGTTACTACGGCGACCCCTTCCGCAAGTGCACCTGCTCACCGGGCCTGGTGTCACGCTATCAACGGCGCATCAGCGGCCCCTTCATTGACCGGGTGGACATCTTCATTGAGGTGCCGCACATTGACTACGAGAAGCTGACCGACGACCGCCTCGGCGAACCGTCAGCGAACGTGCAAGCAAGGGTCTCGGCGGCACGTTCCCTCCAGTTGACGCGTTTCCGGGGCACGAACCTCACCTGCAACGCCGATATGACACCATCGGAAATCCGGGGCTTCTGCCAGGTGGAAGACGCCGCCCAGGGATTGCTCAAAGCAGCCATGAAGCAGCTTTACCTCTCGGCGCGGGCTTTCCACCGCGTTCTGAAGCTGGCCCGGACTATCGCCGACCTGGAGAATTCTGATATAATTAAAGCTCACCACGTGGCCGAGGCCATTCAGTACCGGCCGAGGAGAACTGAGCTATAAGTTAATCAGCTGGAGGAGAAAATGAGGCGCTGGATGGGAAGATATTATAGACAATTTATGGTAATTATCATGCTTATAGCTGTGGCTTTTGGTTCAGCCGGCTGTCAGGATTATACCTTCCCCACCCCCGAGCAGCCATCGCAGGAACCGGAGAAGCCGGCATCGACCACCTTCATCAACTCCGAGGACAGGGCGACTCTCGCTGTGTATGAGCATCTGCTGAGCCTGGCGCAGAGCCATGAAGCCAAGGCATACCTTGCCGAGTTTTCCGCCGCCAGCGACAACTGGAGCGCCAATTCCGAGCTTTTCAAGGACGGCACCAACATCTGGTACGTCAAGGTGGACATGAGCGGGGTTAAAAACTGGAAGGAGAAACCATACTGGCAGCAGGCAAGCTGGTTCGTCTATCAGGACGGCCGGGTGATACCATCGAATCGACTTCAGGCCAACGCGCTCAGAATTGAGGCTGACCTTCAGGAACTGAGTTCAGTGCCGCTCGCTCAGTAACGCGCTAAAGGGCCAGAATACAGAAGATTCCGCCCACGACCAGTAAAATTGCACCCAGGGCGATGGCGATAACACCTCCCAGCTTCAGAGCGCCGGGCTGATGGCGCGGTGGCCAATGATTCATAAATTCGCGGGTATCTCCGGGGCGCCTGGCTATCTCACCGTAGTATCTATCCTCCTCCCGCTTGCCCCAGGCATAAGCTGCGATACCTATGACCAGAAACAGGCCGCCAGCGCCAATCAGTATTAGACAATCCAGTACAGACATGCCCCACCACTCTCCGTAAGGCGGAGTTTCATTAGTGGTAACTATAGGCCATTCTGGCCTCTTTTTCAACCGGATGGGTGAGGTCGTGATTACTTGATATCCGCTTTAGCCCCGGCGGCTTCAATTTTTTCCTTAATTGTCGCTGCTTCTTCCTTGTTGACGCCTTCCCGCACTGGTTTGGGTGCTCTTTCCACCAGGTCCTTGGATTCCTTCAGGCCAAGTGTGGTAACCTCGCGCACCGCTTTGATGACGGCGATTTTGTTGGCGCCCACATCGGTAAGAATAACGCTGAACTCGGTCTGCTCTTCAGCCGCCGCGCCTGCTTCGGCCGGTGCTCCCCCTGCTGCCGCTGGTGCTCCGGCGAATACCGGAGCCGCCGCCGTAACGCCAAATTCGGCTTCCAGCGCTCTGACCAGGTCTGCCAGCTCAATCACGGTCATCTTTTTAATGGAGTCCAATATCTTCTCACCGGCTGGAGATAACTTGACCTTCTCTTTTTCTTTTGCCGGCGGAGCTGGTGCTTTCGCAACCGCCTCCTTCGTCGCCTCTGGCTTTGCCGCCGCTTTTTCGGCTGGCGGTTCCTCCGCCACCTCAGCAACCTCCTCTGCTTTCCCGGCAGGCGGCGCTTCCTTGACCTCGGCGGCTTCCTCCGCCTTGGGCTCAGCTACCTCTGTCTCTTGCTCCGCCGGAGCCTCGGCTGCCTCCGCAGTCGCTTCTGACGCGGCTTCAGCTTCCTTCTCCGCGGCGGGTTGCTCTTTTGCTTCGGCTTCGGCAGTTTCCTGCGCTGCTTCTGCCTCTTTCTCTTTCTCTTTTTCTTTCGCCATATTATCCTCCCTCAAGTTGTTGTGCTCTCGCTTGCAGTACCCCCACGAGTCCCCTCATGGGATTGGCCAAGCAATTAACCAAACGGTAAACAGGGCTCTGTAACCCGGCTAAAATTTTAACCAGCAGCACCTCAGTAGACGGCAACGAGGCCAGGCTTTCGATATCGGCTTGAGTAAAGAGCCTGTCGCCGGCAAAGCCCCCTTTGATGGCCAGGGTTGATTTCTCGGTTCTAATGTAATCGGCCAGAATTTTGGCCGGCGACACAATGTCGCCGTAGCCAAAGGCAATCGCTACCGGCCCTTCAAAAAAGCTGACCAGTTCCTTTTTTCCCGCCTTCTCGGCCGCAAATCGCGCCAGCGTGTTTTTCACCACGCGATATTTTATCGCTGAATTCCTGAGGCGACGTCTCAGGTCAGTTATTTCAACGGTGGTCAGGCCCCGATAGTCGGTCAATATGCCGACACTGCATTCCGCAAGCGCCTGACTCAGTTCATCAACAAGCTGTACTTTTTCTTCTCGCGGCATTTTTAATACCTCCCGAACGTCCCGAGCCAGCCATTAAAAAATCCCTGCGCCCGCCGCACAGGGATATTCAAATCTAGTTCCGCTAGATTCTCTTCTATCCTCGGCAGGCAATCTTATTAAGCCGTTTCCGGCACCCGCTGTCTCAGGACACGCTATTCAGTTGTCGCATCTATTATAGACGGTTCAAGTTAAAAAGTAAACCGTTTAACTGCTGGTGAGCTCAAGGGTCGGCTTGAGGTCAAGTTTGATTCCCGGCCCCATGGTCGTCGTCAGCACGGCGGTTTTCACATACTGCCCCTTGACGCTCCCGGGTTTGGCTTTAACCACCGCTTCGACGAGCGCCGACAGATTGCCCATCAACTGCTCATTATCAAAGCTGACCTTGCCCAGCGGCACGTGAATGATGGCGGTGCGGTCCAGCTTGAATTCAACGCGGCCTTTTCTCGAGTCTTCAATAACACGGGGGAGGTCTTCGGCCGGGACAACGGTCCCTGACTTGGGATTGGGCATCAGCCCCCTCCGCCCCAGAATCTTGCCCAGCTTGCCCACCTTGCCCATCATTTCCGGCGTGGCGATGGCAGTATCAAATTCCACCCAGCCATCCTCAATTTTCTTGACCAGTTCGTCACCACCGACGAAATCAGCGCCGGCGGTCTCGGCGGCTTTTACCGCTTCCCCCTGGGCAAAGACTAGGACCCTTACTTTTTTACCCAGCCCGTAGGGAAGCAGCGCCACACCGCGAACCTGCTGCGAGGCGTTGCGCGGGTCAATGCCCATGCGAAGGTGCAGTTCCACAGTTTCATCAAAATTGCGCTGCGCCGCTTTTTTCGCCAGCTCAATCGCCTCATCCGGCGCATAGGGTTTTGTCCTGTCGATTAACTGGCTTGCTTCATTGTATTTCTTACCGTGTTTAACCATCTTCCTGTTCCACCTTGATTCCCATACTCCTGGCGGTGCCAGCAATTATTTTTTCCGCCTGCTCTATGCTATTGGCACTCAGGTCTTTAGCCTTCACCTGCGCTATTTCACGCAGTTTATCGCGGGAAAGGGTGCCCGCTTCTTCATGGGCGGTACTGCCGCTGCCCTTCTCCAGGCCTAGCGCTTTCTTGAGCAGGTCGGCGGCCGGCGGCGTCTTAGTAATGAAGGTGAATGACCTGTCCTCAAAGACGGTAATCTCCACCGGGACGATGGAACCCGTCTGCGATGATGTGCGGTCGTTGTATTCCTTGCAGAACTGCATGATATTGATGCCCTGCTGGCCCAGAGCCGGACCGACCGGCGGTGCTGGATTTGCCTGCCCAGCGGGAATCTGCAGTTTGATTATCGCCCTGACTTTCTTTGCCATATCATCTCCTCAAGATAGTTAAAGTTTTTCCACCTGTAAAAAGTCGAGCTCTACCGGCGTCTCCTGTCCGAAAAGGGACAGCAGCACCTTGACCTTGCCCTTCTCAGTATTGATTTCATCCACCAGACCCACGAAATCAATAAACGGCCCATCAACCACCCTGACGCTCTGCCCGCGGCGAAACCCGACCTTCACCTTGGGAGCCTCGGCTTCCATCTGCTTTAATATCTGACCGACCTCTTCCTCCTGAAGCGGCGTTGGTTTGCTGCCGCTGCCCACAAAACCGGTAACACCGGGCGTGTTCCGTACCACACTCCAGCTCTTATCGGTCATTTTCATCTGCACCAGGACATAGCCGGGCAGTATTTTCTTGGTCACGGTGCGCCTCTGGCCGTTTTTGACCTCAATTTCGTCCTCGGTAGGTATGACAACCTTCAGTATTTCGTCAGCGGCATCCATGGTATTGCGTCGCTGTTCCAGATTCTTCTGCACCCTTTCCTCATAGCCTGAGTAGGTGTGGATGACATACCAGCTTGTTCCGTTATCGGCCACGATTTACCTCACCGTTTATAGTTGGCTTACGCATGATGTGGTCTTCTCTGCGGTCATCGATATGTACAAGCGTTCAGTGGCCCACAAAAACTTTTTCAACGAGGGCACTGAAGCCGTAATCAATAGCTCCCAGAACTATCCCGGCGACTACTGAGATTATCAGCACCAGAGTTGATAAATAAATAACCTCGCGTCTGGAAAGCCAGACCACTTTCTTCAACTCGGTGATAATCTCACCGATAAACCTGATTCGCGAACGCTTGGTTGTTGCTGAATGTTGTCCCGCCGCAGGCATCCCTACCTCTTCAACATGCCGTACTACTTGACCTCGCGATGAAGTCGTACCGTACGACAGCGAGGGCAGTACTTGTTCAATTCCAGTCTCTGGGAATCGTTCTTACGGTTTTTGGTCGTGGTATATGTTCTCTCCCTGCATTCAGTGCAAGCGAGATGGATTATACCCCTTGCTTCACTTTTTTTTGCCATAAACTTACTCTATGATTTTACTGATGGTACCGGACCCTACCGTTCTGCCTCCTTCTCGAATGGCAAAGCGCAGACCCTGCTCCATCGCCACCGGATAGATGAGCTTCACTTTCATGGTGACATTATCACCGGGCATCACCATCTCCACTCCCTCCGGGAGCTCGATGGAGCCGGTAACATCGGTGGTCTGGATATAGAACTGCGGCTTGTAGCCATTAAAGAACGGGGTGTGCCGGCCGCCCTCCTCTTTGGTCAAGACGTAGACATTGGCTTCGGCATAGGTATGTGGTTTAATGGAGCCGGGCGCTGCCAGAACCTGACCGCGCTCGATGTCCTCTCGCTCAACACCGCGGAGCAGGATGCCCACCGCATCACCGGGCTCAGCATAGTCAAGCGTCTTATGGAACATCTCCAGGCTGGTCGCCACCACCTTTTTAGGCTCGTGGTGCAGACCGACGATTTCAACTTCATCTCCCCCTTTGATAACACCACGCTCCACCCTGCCGGTGGGTACCGTGCCGCGACCCTTGATGCTGAAGACGTCTTCCACCGCCATCAGGAACGGCCTGTCCTTGGGTCGGACCGGGACCGGGATATATTCATCAACAGCGTCCATCAATTTCAGAATCTGACCGCACCACTGGCATTCCCTTTTGCCGCAGCCGCATTCCAGCGCTTTGAGGGCACTTACCCGCACCAGCGGAATCTCATCTCCCGGGAACTCATAGTTGCTGAGCAGCTCCCTCACCTCCATCTCCACCAGTTCCAGGAGCTCCTCATCCTCCATGGCATCCACCTTATTTAAGGCCACCACGATTCGTGGCACCATCACCTGGCGCGCCAGCAGAACGTGTTCACGGGTCTGCGGCATCGGGCCGTCAGGAGCGCTGACCACTAGTATGGCACCATCCATCTGGGCGGCACCCGTAATCATGTTTTTGATGTAGTCAGCATGACCCGGGCAGTCGATATGCGCATAATGCCGCTTTTCCGTCTCATACTCAATGTGGGCGATGGCAATGGTCAGACCGCGCGCCTTTTCCTCCGGGGCGTTGTCAATTGACTCAAAGGCACGGAAACTGGTGGTGCCTACCGCCTTGGACAGTGTCAGCGTTATCGCCGATGTCAGCGTTGTTTTACCATGGTCAACGTGACCAATGGTCCCCACGTTTATATGCGGCTTTGTCCTTTCAAATTTCTGTTTTGCCATTTCAACCTCCGTTCTCTACCGAGCCCACAACCAGATTCGAACTGGTGACCCCGTTCTTACCAAGAACGTGCTCTACCGACTGAGCTATGTGGGCATAATTACGTAGCTAATTTTAAGGTAATGAAAATGAAAAGTCAACAACCAGCCCGCTCCTAACAGAACAAGACTGGCTCTCCGGCAACCTGCATGCTGGTGGAGGGGACAGGATTCGAACCTGTGTAGCCCTTAGGGCGGCAGTTTTACAGACTGCTCCGATTAACCACTCCGGCACCCCTCCACAACTTCAATTCCCGGAGCCTGAGGGGGGATTCGAACCCACGACCTGCTGTTTACAAGACAGCTGCTCTAACCAACTGAGCTACTCAGGCAGTGGCCTGGTCATTTCTGAACCAGTCAGCAAGCTATTATAGGAACCGGCGAGGGTAAAAGTCAAGCTGGGATTTTTTATGTAAAATAAACTCTCCATAGACCAATCCGTGTCTTTCTACGTCTTCCCCCGGATGCTATAATAGCCGCAAGAATCCAACTCAAAGAGGTGGCTTGCACATGACTGAGTATCTGTTCCCGGCTCTTTATCTGGTTGGTTTAGTGGCAGGATCGGCAATCAGAGTAATGTACAGCCGTAAATTCAAACAGGACAGAAAGGCGATTTACCGTCGCGAGGGCTTTATCGTACTGCTGCTCGCGTCGCTGTGGGGGATAACCATTCTCCTGCCCTTCTTTAGTCTCTTCACCGACTGGTTAGATTTCGCCCGCTATCAAATTCCATACTGGACAGGGTGGTGCGGGGCGGCTATTTTCAGTGTTGCGCTATGGCTGCTTTGGCGGTCACATGCCGACCTGGGGCGTAACTGGTCCGTGGCAGCTGAAGTTGGAGAAAAGCAAAATCTGGTCACCAGCGGCGTATTCAAATATATGAGACACCCCATGTATGCGGCACATCTGCTGTGGGGAATTGCTCAGGCGCTGCTGGTACATAACTGGATCGCCGGCGTGGCCAGCCTCGCCATCTTCCTCCCCCTGTACCTGTTGAGGGTTCCGCGCGAGGAAAAAGTGATGCTTGCCGAGTTTGGCGAAGAATATGGTAATTACATGAAACGAACAGGCCGGGTCATTCCCCGTTTCTGGAGATAACGCCTCTTCTACTATTTATTAGAAAAAGTTTCTTCTCCTTCTGCGGAAAATATAGCCGGCAATCAACCCCACCAGCAGCCCGCCGAGGTGCGCCTGCCAGGCCACCTGCGGCATAAAGGAGAGAATCAGGAAACCCCCGATGACCGCCACCCAGAGGGGGATGGGGAGCGGTATGGGGAAAATCATCACCGGCAGCCGCGGCCGTAATACCACCAGCCCGCCGGCGATGGCAAACACGGCGCCGGAGGCGCCGACCACTGGTATATATGGTGAGCCCAGGAAAGCAATTCCTGAAATAGCACCCATCAGTGTCAGAACTATATAAAAGACACTTCCCAAAATGCCACCGCAGAAATAAAGGAACAAAAAGCGCCCCTTCCCAACCATCCCCAATAAAGTGCTGCCGAAGAAATAAAGGGTCAGCATATTGGCAAAGACGTGCCAGAAACCACCGTGGATAAACATGCTGGTGAGAATTGTCCACGGTTGTGATAGGACGGCTATCGGCAGCAATGAGAGGGAAACGCGAAGGGTCGGGAGTATAGATGTAACGATAAAAAGCAGTAAATTAACGGTAATCAGTGTCAGCACCGGGCCGAAGCTGAAACCGTAATCGTACCGATATCTCACTCTCATTTATGATGAATTCTCCTCATAGGTGCTCAGCGAGCCGTATCTTGATTTTCCAAAATCTTTTTCAGATTCTCTCCCTCTTCTTTGACATGCTTTTTGCCAACCTCAATGTAAGGCTGAATTATATTTCTGGCAAAAACCGGGATTCTCAGGTGGGCATAAGCAGTGAAAACAGAATTTACTCCTTTGGGTTCAATTCGGTACTCATATTTGACAAAAAGCGATTTAGGGAAATGAAATTTGAATGCGAATTTTCTGTTTGGAACGACCTCAGCACAGGTCATTTTAAATTTATATAATTTCCCGTTCAAAACCTCTTCGGCATATAAGGTTGAACCCTCTTCCAGTGGTCTTCCTTTAGTCCACCGGAATAATACATGGTCTTCGGGATGCCAAGTCTTGTAGTTCTTATCAAGATTTGTGAAAAATTCCCAAAGCTTTTCAGGTGTTGTTTTTATTTCTATTGAATCTTTCAGGGTTATCATTCTTTACCTCCGTTCATCTCTAGTCCCCGGGATGTATGTCATTTCATATTACCGTATTTTATGGCGACTAAACAACGACGACCCTGAAATGTTAGAATACTATCGGGCTTGCTTAAACATGAGTGAACACATCATTGAAGTAGAGAATCTGGTCAAGAAATTCGGCGACTTGACGGCGGTGAACGACATCAGCTTCAACGTGGCGCCGGGGGAGATTTTCGGCTTTCTGGGCCCGAATGGGGCCGGGAAGACAACCACCATCAATATACTCTGCACCCTGTCCCGACCGACCTCCGGGCGGGCCAGCATTGCCAGCCTGGATGTGGTGCGCCAGCAGGGCCGGGTGCGCCAGCAAATAGGCCTCGTCTTTCAGGACCCCAGCCTTGATGAAAGGCTCAGCGCCTTACAAAACCTGCGTTTTCACGCCCTCGTTTACAGCGTGCCCGCTTCGATCCGCGAGTCGCGCATGGAACAGCTGCTCCGCATGATGGAGCTCTGGGACAAACGCAATAACCGGGTGCAGACCTATTCCGGCGGGATGAAACGGCGCCTGGAGTTGGCGCGGGGACTGCTACACCACCCCAGGGTCCTCTTCCTAGATGAGCCGACGCTCGGGCTCGACCCGCAGACCAGGAATCGCATGTGGGAGTATATCCTGGAACTGCGGCGGCAGGAGGGGACGACCATCTTCCTCACCACGCACTACATGGACGAAGCGGATAAAGCCGACCGCATTGCCGTTATTGACTACGGCGAGCTCATCGCCATGGACACACCGGCCAGATTAAAGAGAATGGTGGGCAAGGATATCATCTCGTTGAAGACCGATGATAATGACAAAGCAATGCAAGAAATCAAAAGTCGTTACCAGGTTGAAGCCCGGCATGACGGCGACGGCCTCTGCTTTGAGGTCGCCAACGGAGAGCAGTTCCTGCCCGTTTTGCTGCGTGAATTCAGCACCCGCATAGTGGGCGTGAGCATGCGCCGCCCTAGCCTTGACGACGTTTTTCTCAAGCTCACCGGAAGAGAGATACGAAAGGAAGACGTCAGCAATACCTTCAAGGCCATGGTGCGCCAGCATGGCCGCCGTATGCGGCGCTAGGAGGAAGATATGAATCAACTGCGTGGTATTTATACTATCTGGTACCGTGATATATTGCGCTTCTGGCACGACCGTATGCGCCTGCTGGGGTCAGTTACCTTCCCCCTCCTGTTCCTCTTCGTCTTCGGCAGCGGACTCAGCGCCAGAATGGGCGTTATCGGCGGCGGCTTTGACTTCACGCAGTTTATCTATCCCGGCATCATTGGCATGACGGTATTGATGAGCTCGTTCATGTCCGGAGTCTCCCTGGTCTGGGACCGCGAGTTCGGCTTCCTGAAGGAAGTGCTGGTAGCCCCGATAAGTCGCGCCGCCGTGGCCACCGGCAAGACACTGGGGTCAGCCACCATTGCCTCGATTCAAGGAGTGTTGATACTCGTCTTCGCCCCGCTTATCGGCGTTTCCCTTTCCCTCGGGACGATACTCGCGCTCCTGCCGCTCATGTTCCTGCTGGCCGTATCTCTGGGTTCATTTGGCGTCCTGCTGGCGACGCGAATCCGTTCCATGGAGGCATTCCAGGCCACGATGCAGATGCTGATGTTCCCCATGGTATTTCTTTCCGGTGCCTTTTTCCCGTTGCAGGGCCTACCGCAATGGATGAACGTGCTGGTAAAGGTCAATCCGGCCACGTATGGCATCGCTCCCATCCGCCAGGTGGTGCTGGGCGCCACGCCAGACGCAGTTTACAGCGTCAGCCTTTTCGGGCACACGCTGACGCTCTGGAATGAAATCGCCATTATGGCCGGGTTCGGGGCGTTGATGGTGCTGCTCGCCGTATGGTCGTTCGGCAGGCAGGAATAATCACCTTGACTTTGCTCACCAAAATTACGATAATGAAGCTGGCCTTTTGAGGCGCTCCCCGATAGCTCAATGGTAGAGCGGGCGGCTGTTAACCGCTAGGTTGTTGGTTCGAGTCCAGCTCGGGGAGCCAGTTTATTGATTCAGTTTCCATTTCCTCCGCTATATCAGTTACATTATTGAGGTGCAAACTGTGGAAAAATATGAAGGCGCAGAAGCTTTCGTAGAGGTGCTAAATGCGCATGGCGTAGAGCATATCTTCTTTAACCCCGGCTCTGCCACCGTTCCTATTCAAGTAACGATATCCAAATATAGAGCCGCCGGCAAACGCGCCCCGAGGCTGATACTTTGCCTCGACGAAGCGCTGGCCATGACTGCAGCCCACGGACACTATATGGTTTCAGGACGGCCACAGGTGGTCATGGCACATTGCGAACTGGGTACCCAGCGAGTGGGTGGAGCGCTCCTTAACGCGCAGTTCGGGCGAATACCCGCTATTCTATGGGCCGGGTTACAGCTTCCGGGTGTCCCGCGCGTAAACTGGAAGCAAGAGCCCTACGACCAGGGCCTCATAGTGCGCAATTCCGTAAAGTGGGACCATCAGATAAGCAGCGATGAAAATATCCATGATGCCCTCCAGAAAGCCTTCCAGGTCGCCTATACCGAGCCCTGCGGACTGGTCTATCTGGCCTTTCCCCCTTCAATTCTTACCGAAAAGATAGACAAGGTAGTGCTTCCGCCATCGGCCGTAACTCCCACATCCTCAACCGCACCAGCAGATATCGACAGCCTTAGCAAGGCAGCGGAGATACTGATCGACGCGGAAAACCCTCTTATAGTAGCCGGCTACACCGGCAGACATCAGCAAACAGTGAAATCACTGGTAGAATTGGCCGAGACCCTGTGCGCACCGGTAATTACCAGTCAGGTATGGATGAATTTCCCCCACACGCATCCCCTCTGTGCCGGAGTTGAACAGTACCGTGGGAGCAGGAAGACAAATCCCTTCGCAGACGCCGATGTTCTTCTGGTCATTGACTATGATATGCCGTATGCAGTGACGGAAACTTTTCCCGGCCCGGAGGCTAAAATCATTCACATCGACCTGGACCCCCGCACACGGGGCCGACCTTTATGGAACAGAGGCTCTGACATGTACATTGAGACCGACTCCAGAGAGGCCATCCCGGCGCTGAAGAATATAATCAGCCAGAAATTAACTCCGGAAAAGCGGACGCAATTCCAGGAGCGCTTCAAGCGGCTGGAAAGCAAACACAGGAAGCAACGGGAAAGCTGGCAGGCTCTGGCCGTGAGCAAAGCCGACCAGAAGCCAATATCCGCCGACTGGCTTTGCCGCTGTATATCCGAGGTTATAGACGAGGACGCGATAATAACGAGTTTTATGATCAGCCCGCAGGCGCCTGTGACGGAACAGATCCCCCGCACCAAGCCGGGGACTTTTATCGGCAACGCCGGCGGTTCGGTCCAGTTTGCCCTGGGGGCGGCATTCGGGGCGAAAATAGCGGCTCCGGATAGAACGGTGGTGAGCATAACCACGGATGGAGGCTTCGTGTGGAGTGGACCTGTGGCCACTCTCTGGACTGCCCGCGCCTACAACGCGCCGTTTCTATCAGTCATCATGAACAACCAGGGCTATAATGTAATCAGAAAGATGGCGCAGAAGGGTTACGGCGAGACTGAACTCACGGACGATTCGGCATTTGAAGCGGGGGTAGACATCAAGCCACCCCCCGATTATGCTATGATTGCTCAGGCCTGTGGTGCTTACGGACGCACAGTGGAAGACCCGGCTGATGTTATGCCCGCCTTGAAAGAGGCCCTCGACCAGGTTCGCAGCGGGAGGCCCGCCGTGCTGGATGTCCGGATAGAGAGAGATTGACCCGAGTCATTCGGGCTGATAAAATCCTCTTCAGGAAAATTCAGGAGGCAAATATGATTAAGGGAATCCAGCATTCCAGCTATACCGTCAGCAACCTCGACGAGGCACTTCACTTCTTCTGCGACCTTCTGGGGCTGCAATCAGCCCCCATCCTGGAACCCAAAGGAGAACGCCTGGATAAGCTTTACCGACTTCAGGAAGTATCTCAGCGTCTGGCAGTTATCCGTACTCCCAAGGGCGATATTATCCACCTGATTGAGTACATTTCGCCGAAGGGAGAACGGATAGACCCGAAATTGTGTAATCCAGGTGTGGCACATCTGGCCTTTGAGGTGGACGATATTCAGAAGACGTATGATGAACTAACCGCCCAGGGAGTGGAGTTCAACCATCCGCCTTACTGGGGAGGTCAGAAAATAGAAGATATCAAAGGCTGGGGGGTCTGTTTCCTCAAGGGGCCGGATGGAATTCCCATTGAGTTAATGCAGGCTCCGAAATAGGCACGGAAAGCGAAGAAAAGCAGGCGGAAACCCCAAAAGGAGTAAAAGTGATGAAAGCAGCTGTGGTTAAAGGCAAAAGACATATTGTTTGTGAAGAGGTGCCAACTCCGTCAGTACAGCCGGGCACACTATTACTGAAGACCAAATACTGCTCTATCTGTGGTACCGACCTTGAATACGTTGATGATCAGATGTCAGGTAATCCCCTCAAGCCGGGGGCTATTCTTGGTCATGAGTTCGCCGCGGAGGTGGCCGCCATAGGTGAAGGGGTTGAAGGATGGTCCGTTGGCGACCGCGTTACCACCGGTGATTACTTGATACCCTGCGGCCAGTGCTATTACTGTCGGCGCCAGTTGACTCATCTGTGCCAAGGCAAGGATGTACCACCACGGACATTGCCCATAGTGGTCAGAGAATATGCCAACCGACCCGGGTCAATGGCCGAGTATTTCGTAAGGCCACCACAAGCCGTCCAGCGAATACCCGATAACGTATCCGACGAAGAAGCGGCATTGGTGGAACCACTCCGCACCGGCGTGAGCGCCGTTAGAACCACCGGCGTAAAGCCCGGGGAGTCAGTGGTCATCATTGGCGCCGGGAAAATCGGCCTGGGAACAATGCTGTGCGCCAGAGCGGCTGGAGCAGCTCCGGTCATGGTCATTGATATTGTTGATTCACGTTTGAAGAAAGCCCTGGAAATGGGCGCCGATGCGGTTTTTAATCCTAAGGAAACCGATGTTACCTCCGAGGTGGTAAAGCTTACCGAGGCCGGGCCGGATACGGTCATTATCTGTGTCAGAAGCGGGGACGTCTTAAACCAGGCCGTTGATATGGTCAGACGCGGTGGTCTTATAGGCCTGGCTGGCTACGCACTGCCCACAGAGATTGACCCCATGGTCTGGTGGAAAAAGCAAATAAGATTTACCTCTATCGCCGGCGGGTTCGGCGGGCCTACCGGATTAATATATACCTCCATGCGTCTGGTAGCCAGTAAACAAGTTAACGTCAGGCCACTCATTACCGAGATTATCCCGCTTGAGGATGTGCAGCGAGCTTTTGATTCCATGTACAGCGGGGAAAACCTGGCACCTCTATTGAAGATTTAAATCTGACGCCGTTGATGCGCCTTTTTTTAAACTGCCTCTGCCTGCGACTTTCCGTATTGAGCGGAGCGCTATGCTGAGAATCTGGGCTATATGTCTTGACGACAGTATGTTTATTACTTCTTCAGGGAGTCAACCAAGTGCATGACGGCGGTGATTTATTCTTGGCGCCAGATACCTCGCCGTACGCCCAATAAAAAAGCAGGGCGTTCTTTCGCCCTGCCGGTGCTAAAGCCGGGTATCCTCTACGCCTAGGCTTCTTCCTTAACCCCCTGCCTCAGGTTGCGCTTGACTACATCCACCAGCCCGATATTTTCATAACGCTCCTGCATGACGCGGATGGTCTGCAGGACTTTGCGGGTTATGTCGCCCTGTGCCCGCTCCAGCTCCCCGAGTCGAGTCTCAATATTGTTCAACACCGGTTGCAGCCAGCCAGAGGCCGCATAAAACTGCTGTGCCTTGTCCAGGTCTTCAGTTAAACTGGCAAGCTTCTCTTCTAACTGGACTAGCTCCTGCTCTTTCTGCCGCAGCAACTCGGTTAGTTCCGCTTTCTGTGATTCGTTCGCTTCCAGTTTGCTCCTGGACGCGCTGATGGCCATCTTTATCTGCTTGTTTTCTTTCTCCAGCTCAAAATGCGCCGTTTGTAGACAATTGGCACAGTAAATGGCTGTCCCTTTAACCAGTCCCGCGCCACACTGAGAGCACGTAGGTGACGGTGCTTTTATCTGCTTGCTGGTGCGACATTCCTTGCAACGTGAGGGCAGGTTGAAACCTTTCAGTTCATAGAACTCCTGCTCAGCCTTGGTCAAGATGAATTCTTTACTGCACTGACGGCAGGTTAACCTGATACCCTCTTCCCTGACCATCTGAAGCCCTCCTTCGTCTCAGGTGTCTGAATTTTCAATCAGACTGACAGTTCGGGCACTGGTGCAATCTCTTATTTTCCAGCCAGTAGCCCATAATATACCATAAAATATCCGATTTTGCACTACCTAATTCTGGTATTATCAAAAATATTTTTTATAATCAAGTACACGCTCAATTTCGGAACCGCTTTCAGGTGATTCTAGCCGATAGCATTTTTCGTCACATAATCCATATCCAGCGTTACCCCGAGGCCAGGCTGCTCCGGGATATCAAGATAACCGTCTTTCATGACGAATTGCTCATGAGTAACCTTATCACGGAAAGGATGCGGGGAGCGGTCATACTCAAAAAGCGGCTCCGCCGGGAAACGACGTTCCGGGAAGTGCGGCAGGACCGCGAATAACTGCAGGGCAGCCGCCAGGCCGATATTGGTGCCCCAGACGTGCGGAATCACCGGCACGTTCCAGGCGCTAGCCAGCGCCATAATCCGCATCATCTCCGTATAGCCTCCGGCAGCACAGAGGTCGGGCTGCAGAATGTCCACCGCCCGCCGGGTGATGAGCTCACGGAAACCGAACCGCGTATACTCACACTCGCCGCCGGTAATGAGGATGCTGGAATTCTGTTTCACCTCCACGTAACCATCAATATCCTCCGGCGGCACCGGTTCCTCTAACCAGTAGATGTTGTAGGCTTCCATCTGCCGGGCCAGGCGGATTGCCTCGGCGGCATTGTAGGCATGGTTGGCATCAACCATCAGCTTTGTTTCATTGCCGATGGCTTCCCTAACTGCCTTTACGTATTCCATATCGGTATCAATTCCATAGCCAACTTTCAGCTTCATGGCCGAGAAGCCGCCCTTCTTGTAGCCGAGTGCCTCCTCCACAAGCGCCTCTTTTATGCTGGGCACATGCTGCGGCTCATAGAGACCGGTGGCATAGACACGCGCCCGTTGGCGATAGGCACCGCCCAGCAGCTTGTGGACAGGCACGCCCAGCTTTTTCCCTTTAATATCCCACAGGGCGATATCGATGGCGCTGAGGGCAGCAATGGGCAGCCCCTTCTGTCCCTGGTCTCTGGTCCGGTTATAGAGGAAATCCCATATGACGCTGCTCTGGAAAGAGTCTGCTCCGATGAGCAGAGGAGCATAGCCGTCCTGTATCATCGCTGCGGTAATGGTCGACGGCCCACCGACAAAAAACGCTTCCCCTACCCCCTCAATCCCCTCATCGGTGGTAATGACACACACAGCGGTCTGACGCCTATCGGTCACCCACAGCGACCAGCCAAATGCCTGGTCGCCAAGCAGTCCTTCCAGTACGTAGGTCTTGACACCGGTTATCTTCATCTTTTTCCTGCCTATTTTTTGGCGGCGTTACGCGCTTTTGCCACAGCCTCCCTGGCACCACGCATGAGGAGAAAATCATCAGCCTCAATGGTATTATATATGAACCCCTTCTTCAGTGCCCATTCAATAGTATCCGATATGGCGAACATGCCAGCCGGCTTGCCGTGCTTGGTGGAGACTTCTATAACCTTGTCAAACGCCGCCTCATATTTTGGCGCTTTCCAGTCCGGCGGTATGCCAATCCCAAGGCTTACTGAAAGGTCCCACGGGCCGATGTAGCAGGCATCAATGCCGGGCACAGATAGAATTTCGTCAAGGTTATCCAGAGCTTCCTGCGTCTCTATCTGGATGGTGATGAGAAGCTCATCATTTGCCGTCTTGAAGTAATCCGGGTCAAACATGCCGGCACGCCTTGGCCCCCACCCGCGGATACCTTCCGGCGGATATTTACAATAGCGGACCGCGTTTTCCGCTTCCTCCTTATTATTCACCCAGGGAATGAGCACGCCGTAAGCACCGATGTCCAGCACCCGCTTGATGACCACCGGGTCATTCCACTGCGGCCTGACGATGGGTACACAACCGCTGCCGTTCATCGCCTGCATCATGCGTTGTAGCGTTTCGTAACCTGTTGGTGAATGCTCGGTATCGAGCAGCAGCCAGTCAAATCCCACCCGGGAAAGCCATTCCGTCACATCGGCATGCCCTATCATGACGAAGGTCCCGATTACCGCCTCACCTTTCTTCAATTTCGCCTTTAAAGGATTTTTCAAAACCTGTACCTCCTGTATATTATTTCAGCCAAAATCCGCCACATTGTAACAGACCTCCTCTGGCCTGTCAAAACACTATCAAAGCGTTATCGGGCAGGCCTGAGCCTGCCCATTTCTTGACAAATTTCTCCATCGTCAAATAATATTGGCCGAAGGGAGGACGTAATGAAAGTCACCGATATGGCAAGCACCATCCTGTCGATACCGATCAAGTGGCCATTTAAGAACGGCTTTGCCGCTGTCAAGGCTAACCCCATAGTGGTTCAGCTTTTCACCGATGAGGGGCAGGAAGGGATCGGCCTGGCCTTTACCTGGAATGACCAGCGGGTGAAATCGCTCAAGGCCTGCATTGACGACCTGAAAGAGACAGTGGTGGGGCAGGATATATTTCGCTGGGCTGAGGCCTGGCAGAAACTCTGGAACGATACCAGGTGGATGGGGCATCAGGGGTACCCCATCTATGCCCTTTCCGCCATAGATACCGCACTCTGGGACCTGAGGGCGAAAGCCGCCGGCCTGCCGGTTGCCCGAATGCTCGGCGGCTACCGCGATGAGGTGCCCGTATATGCCAGCCACCTTCTCTTCCGCAACTGGAGCATCGACGAATTGCAGAAGGATGCCGCCTCTCTGGTGAAGCAGGGCTTCCGCGCCATGAAGATGAACATGGGCGATAAGCCGTTCTATGTTGAGCTGGAGAGGCTTAAGGCGGTGAGAGAGGTAGTGGGGGATGATATAGATATAATGGTAGACATCAACTGGACGTGGACAGTGCCCCAGGCAGTTCAGATGGGGCGAGAGCTTGAAAAGTACAACGTGTACTGGCTGGAAGACCCGTTGAGCAGCAGCGACCCCGCGGACTGGGCGCTGGTTACCAGCGCTCTGGACATGCGGGTTGCGGGCGGTGAGACACTCACCAGCAAGCATGATTTCCGCCGCGTGTTTGAGCATAAAGCACTGGATGTGCTGATGCCAGACCTGCAACGCGTTGGTGGCGTCACCGAGTGGATGAAAGTAGCCACCATGGCCCAGGCATGGGACTTGCCCGTAGCCAGCCATGTCTTTCACGAATTTTCCGCCCATATGGTAGCTGCCATCCCGAACGGCTTAATCGTGGAATACATGCCCTGGTGGGATTTTCTCTATAAAGAACCGCTGCCGCTCAAAGACGGCTGCATCAAGATACCAGATAAACCTGGATTCGGGCTGGAGCTAAATCCAGAGATGGTAAAGAAATACGCGCTGAAATAGCGCTGAAACCAGCCTCGAGGAGGTAACGGGCATGTCAAAAATAGGTTTTATTGGTGCTGGCCCGGTGGGCACTGCTTTCGCGGTAAACCTTGCCAAGCGCGATCGCCAAATCATCGGTGTTTTTGATGTTGTTCCAGAGGCGGCGCAGCGATTTGCCGCTGATGTGCCCGGTTGCCGGGTATACGAAAAGGCTCAAGAGCTTGTTGATAGCGCCGATATGGTCTTTATCACCACCCCGGATGATATCATCCCCAAGGCCACCGCTGAACTCAAATGGCGCGCCGGACAATCGGCAGTCCACTGCAGCGGTGCCAGCACGGTGCACTCTCTGGACTCCGCCAGGGAGCAGGGAGCCATGGTGGGCGCCATTCATCCCTGCCAGACTTTCGCCGGCAGGGAACAGGCCATCGCCAACCTGCCCGGCTCCACGTTCGCCATTGAGGCTGAGGAGCCAATGAAAACAACCCTCACCGAAATCGCCAGAGCGCTGAACGGCGACCTGGTCTATCTCACCTCCGAGGATAAAGCCCTGTACCACGCCGCCGCCTGCATCGCCTGCAATTACTTCTGTACCCTGGTTGATATAGCTACCGACCTCTGGCAAAATTTCGGCAAGTCCAAGGAAGAGGCCACCAAGGCGTATATTCCGCTCCTGCAGGGCACGGTAAACAACATCGCCAGCATCGGCTTTCCCGGCTGCCTTACCGGACCCATCGCCCGGGGAGATGTCAAGACTATACAGAGACATCTTGCCGCGCTGGAAAAGTGCGCCCCTGATATACTGCCCCTTTATAAAGAACTGGGGCTCAAGACCATACCCATCGGCATCGCCAAAGGCACCCTCAGCGAAAGCAAAGCCGAAGAACTGCGGTCTTTGCTCAGAAATGGGCTGAAATAGAGCAGATTCCAGAAAAGGAGAACGCAATGAAAGTTACCAAAGTAAAAACCTATCTTTATCATGCGCATTTCAACTGGCTGCTGGTCAAGCTGGAGACTGACGAAGGCATAGAGGGCTGGGGCGAGGCCACCACCCAGGCTTCCGAAGCCGCCACACAGGCCCATGTTCACACCATCGGTGATAATTACCTGGTCGGCAAGGACCCGCGGCAGATTGAGCTGCACGTCAGCACCCTGCTACGAAACACTTACTGGAAGCCGTCATTCGTGATATACAGCGCCATCAGCGGTCTGGAGATGGCCATGTGGGATATCTTCGGTAAAAGCCTCAACGTGCCCATCTATACCCTGCTCGGCGGCGCCTGCCATCCCCGCCTCAAGATGTACCACAACGGATGGTGGTTCGGCGCCAAGTCCTATGAAGACTACGCCCGGCTGGCCAAAGACGTGGTGGATAAAGGCGCCAACGCCTTAAAATTCGACCCGATGCAGGGAATGGACACTTTCATTGATACCACTGAGTTCAACCGGACGGTCGAGGCCATAAAGCTGGTCAGGGAGGCGGTCGGGAAAGACGTTGAGCTCCTGATAGACGTTCACGGTCGTCTGAGCCCGGACAACGCCATAAGGCTGTCCAGAGCTGTGGAGCCGTACCGTCCCTTCTGGTGGGAAGAGCCCATCCCCACCGATGCCAGCATTGATGACCTGGCCCGGGTCACCCAGTCAATCAACATACCGGTCGTTGCCGGCGAGCGCCTCTACACCCGATGGGGCTTCCGCGACCTGTTTGAGAAGCGGGCGGCGACGATTATCAATCCGGACATCACCCACGAGGGGGGCATACTGGAGACCAAAAAAATCGCCGATATGGCCCACGCCTACTACGTAAGCGTCTCCCCCCACAGCGCCAGCGGCCCGGTGCTCACCGCTGCCAGCGTACAGATGGAAGCGGCCACGCCCAACTTTCTCATCCATGAGTTTTTCTCCATAGACATCCCCTTCTATGAAGAGGTTTTAAAAGCCCCGTTCCCAGTGATAAAAGACAACCACATAGAGTTGCCCACCAAGCCCGGCCTGGGGATAGAAATTGACGAGGCCGCGCTCAGCAAAAGACCCTACAAATATGGTGACCTGGGCGCCTTCTGGGCAACCCACGATGATTGGCGCAAAGCCACCGACCGCAAATAGGAAGCGGGATATCTTGTCTTTGGCACGATGAAGTACAAGACGTTCAGAGTCTGGTCTCTGGTCACGATAACGCCTGTTTTCGCGGCGATTATCATGCGCATAGTCTGGGAACTGGAAGTTAACAACTCAAGCAGCGGACTGGTTATGTCGGCCCTGGTCATTATCGGCCTTCTCGGCCTGTACGCTCTCATCTTTTATCTGGTTCTCAAACCAAACCTCGCCATGCTTACCAGCCTCCCCTTCTGGACTGCCGTCACGGTAATAGCCACTGGCGGCCTGATTGGTGGCATCATTCATCTGACGCGCTTTGTTTCCTCCCCGCAGTCCGAGCTGCCCTGGAGCCTGGTTATCGTCCTGCTGTATCTCTTCGCCGGTTTTAACGCCTACTGCATTCTGGTCTGGTTCGTCTGGTCGCTCTGGCAAAAGAAACTTCGGCAAGAATAAAAAATGGACAGAGAGAGATTCGAGTGGCTCGTGGCCAAAGCCGTTGCCGACCTGCCCGATGAATTCCAGGAACGACTAGACAATATCGACGTCGTGGTGCTGGACGAGCCGACATCCCGTCAGCTTGCCGACGCCGGCCTCAAGCGCGGCGAGACGCTGCTGGGACTTTATGAGGGTGTGCCTCTGACCAAGCGAAGTCGTTCCTACGGCATGGTGCCGCCGGACAAGGTAACCATCTTTCAGAATCCTATTGAGGCCAGCTGCCGTGGCGAAACGGCTATTCAGCAGGAGATACAGCGGGTGGTGAAGCATGAAATTGCGCACCACTTCGGCATCGGCGATGCCCGGCTGCGACAGCTGGAGAGAAGGCGAAAACATCTTTAAGGTCTCGGCGTCAGGTCTTTGACCATATATTCGCCCAGCGAGCGATAACCTGCTTCGTTGCGGTAATAATCGCGGGCACCGACCCCGCTGAGCACCAGCATCCGCTTCGCCTGAAATTCATTGGCGGCGATGCGCTCTGCCTCCCGGAGGAGCTCCCGGCCGATGCCCTTGTGTTGCGCGGCTTCCAGTCGCTGCTCGCTCAGCGGCACCTCAGGACCAAAGGTATGTAATTCCCTGATTATGGCCAAGTTCCCCTCAAGCTCTGCTCCCAACGCCGGCACCGGTTTTTCCTGAACCCGCAGTCGCAGCAGGCCATAGAGTGTCTCCATTTCATCCTCGCAGGAGAGGAAAATCTCCCGTCCGCCGGATGCCTCATAGTCCAGCCGCACCAGACGAGGTTCACCAATCTCCCAGCCATCTCTCGCCCGGTGCCCGTATTCCCGGCAGCGGATGCATTTACACTCCCGCCCCCGCTCCTGTAACCGCTCCTTGAGCAGGCCGCGCAGGGAGTCCCGGGGGCCACCAGTAATGAACTGCGGCGGTATATCCCGCAGCACCCGGGAAATCCTGACGTACCTGGGCACTATCGCCTTTATATCCACCAGCAGGTTGACCATGGTGTCGAAATCATAGGGGTTATATTTCCCTTCCTGGCGCCACCTTTCCAGCTCGGTCCCCTCCACCACCATGGTCGGGTACAGTTTCAGCCCGTCGGGTCGGAACCGGTCATCATCAAACAGCTTCTGTGATAACTCAAGGTCTGTCTCAGGAGTTGAGCCGGGCAAGCCGGGCATCCAGTGATAGTACACCTTGAAGCCGTGTTCCTTCAGCAGCTTGGTGGCACGCACCACGTCCTCAACCAGATGCCCCCTCCGCACCAGACGGTAGATATCATCGTCCAGCGTCTGCACGCCGAGTTCCACCCGCGTGGTGCCGAACTCAAGCATGCGCCCCACCTCCTCCTGTTGGCACCAGTCGGGCCTCGTCTCGATGCACAGCCCCGTGCCGCGGTGCCGGGCAGTTTCATTCAGCTGCTTCGCTTCCTCCAGTGTTGCTGACTCCCGCTCATTCAATGCATCGTAGCACCCTTTGATAAACTCATACTGATAGTCCAGCGGCTGCGCCAGAAAGGTGCCACCCATGATGATAAGTTCCACCTTATCAGTGGGATGGCCCATCTCCGCAAGCACCCGCAATCTCACCTCCACCTGCTGACGGGGGTTATAATCGTACCGCCTGGCCCGGAAAACCGCCGGCGATTCCGGCGTATAGCTGCGCGGTGTATTTTCAAAAGTCGGGCAGTACAGGCACTGCCCCGGGCACTTCATGGGCCGGGTCATCGCCGCCACTGGCGTCACCCCGGATATCGTCCTGGCAAGTTTTTTCATCACTGCCCTGCTATAATGTAGTATCAATTTCAGTTTATCAGATTTGTACTGATGGCAACAGTCAAGGATATATTTGACCAGATTGCGCCCAGCTGGTATAACTTCCGGCACCATTCTATTTTCAGGCATGAGCTTGATTCCCTGGCCGGGCGGTGGGATGGGGGCAATCTGCTCAACCTTGGCTGCGCCCACGGCCCCGATTTTCTGCCTTTTAAGAATAGCTTTGAATTGCACGGTATTGACCTGTCCACCGAGATGCTGAGGTTCGCCCGTAAATACTCGCAGAAATACGATTTCAGAGTAAACCTGTCCCTGGCCGATGTCCGTTGCCTGCCCTTCCGTGATAACAGTTTTGACCATGCCATTTCGGTGGCGACATACCACCACATTAAAGGCGAGAATGACAGGCTGAAAGCGATGCAGGAGCTCGGTCGCGTGCTGAAACCCGGCAGCGAAGCCTTCGTTACCGTCTGGAATCGCTGGCAGCCAAGGTTCTGGCTCAAGAGCAGAGAGGTCGCCGTGTCCTGGCGCACCAAGGAGAAGACGCTTCACCGTTATTATTATCTGTTCACCTATTCTGAACTTGAGAATCTGGCAAAGGAAGCGGGTTTTGAAATTATAAAATCTTTCCCCGAACACGGTTACCGTTTCCCTCTGAAATATTTTTCCCGAAATATCTGCCTCCTCTTGAAAAAGCTTTAACCAATTCAATGAAAAGTGTAAGATATAAATATGCTAGTGAAAATTAAATGTCCTGCCTGCCAGACCGAGGGCAGTCTGTCGCTGCTTGAGACAAACTATGAGGGGCCCTACAAATGCTGGAAATGCCGGGAGCTTTTCACCATTACGCTTAAAAACAATAAGCTCATGTCATGCGAACCCCTCACCGAAGAGGAATTTCAAAAGCAGCAGGAAATCAAGGCCCTCCAGGACAAGTTCAAACGGCAGTTCCCCGATAGATAGCCAGGCCCCAGTTCCCCACCGTTTGCCAGAACATCCCCTTTATCGCTATACTGTTGGTTACCATTATGTGCCGACCGGAGTTCTTCTGTGAACAATCGCAGCCAAGTTAACCAACGAAGAAGGAGGCTCCCGCCAATGCTTATCCCGACTATCGTAATGGGGGTGATTGCCGTTGCCCTGCTCTACATCGGTTATCAGCGGGGGGATGGGGCACACATTGTTGGCCTGAAATCAGCGGGCAACCTGCTACTCCAGATTCTTCCCCTGCTCATCTTCGCCTTTATCGTCGGAGGCATGATTCAAATCCTGATTCCACAGGAAATAATATCTAGATGGGTGGGTACTGAATCCGGCTTCAAGGGCCTGCTTATTGGCTCTGCCATCGGTGGCTTTATGCCCGGTGGACCTTATGTCAGCATGCCTATCGTCGCCGGATTATTGCGCACCGGAGCCAGTATTGGCACGATGGTTGCTCTCATAACTGCCTGGTCATTACTGGCCGTCAGCCGAATGCCCATGGAAATAGGCATCATGGGCTGGAAATTCACCTTCATTCGCCTGGCCTGTGTCTTTTTCTTCCCGCCTATTGCCGGGTTTATCGCCAATAGATTTTTTTCCGGCGTCAATGTCGTTTAAATAATCATCAATTAAGGAGGACGTTATCATGGCGAAAATAATCAACATGGTCTCAACAGAATGCCAGCCGGAGGTCGAAGAGAAATTCAACAAATGGTATAACGAAGTGCATATTCCGCTGCTTTTCAAGTACAAGGGAATGAAGAAGGTAACCCGCTACAAGATACTGAATAAAACCGGCGAGTTCCCGACATATCTCTGCATCTACGAATTTGATAATCCGTCAGAATACAAGTCATACTCAGAAAGCAAGGAGCTGGCTGATGCCAGGGCTGAAATGAACGAGACCTGGAAGTCTGGCGGTTGGGAAATTAAGTCGCGCGTTCCGTATGAGGAGATGAAAACCTGGCAAAAGTAGCCCGTTTATAGCTCATTCCCATATCATAGACACGTTTGCCTCTGAAGCTCACAGAATGTTAGAATAAAGTTTGTCAGTTAAACGTATGGGCCGCTAGCTCAACTGGCAGAGCAGCTGACTCTTAATCAGCCGGTTGGAGGTTCGAGTCCTCCGCGGCTCACCATTTTTGAGGCTAATTCGACCCATTTTTTCAGTTCTCCTTTCAGTTTACTCAGTATACTGAGCAGTTTGCTTAACAAAATCCTTGTTTTTAGCCTCAATTTTGCTTAACAAACTGCTTAACTTTTTTACTTTGCCACACATGATAACTCTGTGGTTACGTAAATTCAACATCTGCAAACTATGTAGCCTTAATTATAAGCAGTCAAAGTTCGACACCTGCACGGCCTAATTTTAGCCCACGTAAGCACATTAAGGCCTGCCAAACAAAACAAGCGTTGTTACCTGTATTGAACAAACCAGACTATTGTACCCTGACTTACGCATTTACGTTCTTTATAAGCCGGTATTCCATGCTGTCAGCAAGAGCTAGCCAGCTCGCCTCAATGATATCTGTAGAACTACCTACTGTCCGCCACTCTTTAGCTCCATCGCTCGACTCAATTAAAACGCGGACTTTGGACTCCGTGCCGATACTTTCCTCAAGTATTCTCACCTTGTAGTCTACTAATTTAACCTGGGCAAGACCCGGATAGAACTGCACAAGAGCTTTTCTTAAGGCCTGATCCAGAGCGTTAACTGGCCCGTTCCCTTCAGCAGCAGTATGTATTAGTTCTGTGCCAACTTTTACTTTGACCATAGCTTCGGCGAGCATCTCCTCAAACCTGTTCCTCGTGTTCGGGCGACGCCTCCGCTCAACCACCACCATAAAATCCACCAGTTCAAACGAAGGTTTGTATTCAGGCTTCAACCGGTGCAATAGCAACTCAAAGGATGCCTCAGCACCTTCATATTGAAAGCCCTGACTTTCCAAGGTTTTTATATGCGATAGCACTTTCTGAACCTTATCCTTGTCGGATGACAGGTCAAAACCTAATTCACTGGCCTTTTGTATGATGCTTTTGCGTCCTGAAAGTTCAGATATCACAATCTTCGGATTATTACCAACTTTCATCGGCTCTACGTGTTGATAGCTTTCCTTCCACCTATCCATGGCAGCGGCATGATATCCGCCTTTGTGGGAAAAGGCACTGCAGCCGACGTAAGGCTGAAAAGGGTCCGGGACAATGTTGGCTATCTCGCTGATATATCGCGAAATGTCAGTTAGCTGAGCCAACTGGTCATCAGAGATGCAATCAATGCTCATTTTAAGTTTCAACATGGGAATGATGGAGCACAGGTTAGCATTGCCACAGCGCTCACCGTAACCGTTAATCGTTCCCTGCACCTGGCTCACACCTGCCTGAACAGCGGCGAGCGTGTTTGACACTGCTAACTCGCTGTCGTTGTGGGCATGGATTCCCAGTGGAGTATCTGTCTGTTTGCGGGTGGCTTCAACTATGGCCGCTATTTCATCAGGTAGGGAGCCTCCGTTGGTGTCGCACAATATGAGGCAATCGGCCCCGGCCGTTGCCGCTGCCTCCAGGGTTTTCAGGGCATAATCGGAATCGTTTTTGTAGCCATCAAAAAAGTGCTCCGCATCGTAAAAAACGGCGAGTCCCTTGGATTTAAGATAGCGTGTGGAGTCGGCTATCATGCGCAGGTTTTCTTCAAGGCTTGTTTTCAGTACGTTGGTCACATGCAGGGCAGAGCTTTTACCGACAATGGTAGCCGTGGTTACGCCGGCTTTTGATAGGGCGAGAATATTGGTATCATCCTCTGCCTTTGTATCAGGCTGCCTGGTGCTGCCGAAGGCGACGACGGTGGAATTCTGCAGATTTAGCTCTCTAGCTTCGGAAAAGAATTCGGTGTCCTTGGGATTGGAGCCGGACCAGCCGCCCTCAATATAATGAATACCCAGTTCATCAAGCTTATGGGCGATATGAAGCTTGTCTACAACCGAAAACGAGATGCCCTCCCGCTGAGCACCATCACGTAGCGTTGTATCGTAAAGCATAACAGAAGACATCGGGATTCCTCACATTTCTATTGAATTAATATTCCAAGTGTATAGATGGGAAAGCTATAAGTATTAATTATACAACAACCGAAGGGCCTAGAATACTATTATCGGAAGGAAGGGCAGACGAGTGGATGAACAAATTGGATATCTAGCATAACCCAGAGATAGAGCGGATTTCCTTGTCAAGTAAGGGCTCGTGGGTTCGAGTCTCGCCTTCCACTTCAGTACGGACATAGCCAATTATTTAGAGCGGTGGTCTGCAAATCCCTTTTTAACGATTAGAATCGGCCTGTCAATTCTCTTTAATATCGACCGGACGGCGCCGCTAGCTTCGACAAGGAATCAAAACAAGTCCCCCGTCATAACGCTGCGGTGTAAATGCCCTTCACGTCTTCTTCCGTCACTTCTCTAGGGTTCCACACGAAAAGTCGGGTCATTTTCACAGCTGCGGCAGCAAACTTAGGGATATCTTCTTGTGTGACTCCGTAAGCACTGATTTTACCTGGAATGCCGAGTAGCTCCAGCAGCCGTAGCAGATTATTGACCAACCTGCCTGCTGCATCATAGGCTGATAGCCGTTCAATATTCTCACCCATCGCCTTAGCAATACGGGCATATTTGTTTGGGCTACCTATCCTATTGCGTTCCACTACATAAGGCAACATGACAGCATTAGCTCTGCCATGTGTTAAGTGATATTCTGTTCCAAGTGAATTAGATAGGGCATGGACTATTCCAAGGCCACCGCTGGTGAAAGCCAAGCCTGCCAGAGTAGAAGCCAGTGCCATGCTAAATCGGGCCTCTATATTATTGCCTTTAGCGTAAGCCAACGGCAGGTTCTCGGCAATCAACCCAATTGCTTCTATAGCCAGAATATCGGAAAAAGGTGTAGCGCCCACCGATACATAAGCCTCTATCGCGTGCACCAAGGCGTCCATACCGGTGTCAGCCGTAACCACTGGTGGCATTGATATCATCAGCATCGGATCCACGATGGCCACATCGGCCAGGTTGAAATCGCTGTGTACTGACTTCTTTAGATTATCTGCCTCATCGATAACGACAAATGCCCGAGTTACCTCGCTGCCTGTCCCAGAGGTTGTGGCAATTAAAATCTTAGGCAGGCCGCGGCATGGCACCGTGTCAACACCAACATAATCAAGCACTCTTCCTCCATTCACTGCCAGGATGGCAGCACCTTTAGCCACATCTAGCGAGCTACCTCCGCCGATGCCGATAACAATATCATATTCTTTTTCGAGGATCACGCGGGCACACTCGTCCACTATCCGTGCTGGTGGTTCTGCTTCTACCTTGTCAAAAACCCCAAAATCTATTTTTTGCGTTTTAAGTGATCCCTCAACACTGGATACCAGCCCAGCTTTGACTACCCCGTTGTCGGTGACGATTAGTGCTTTTTGGCCACCGAGCTTTTTGACCTCGTCTCCTACTTGGTTAACCGCTCCGTTACCGAATATGATTTTGGTTGGTGATAGGAAATTGTTCAGCTTAGTCATCATGGCAATGTTAATCTTCATCTTATCTCCTTCCCGGTTTGAGCAAATTGTCAAGAACTCATACGTAAAGTTTATGAAAATTAAGCAATAGGCAGAGTTCCATATTTATCGATAAGCTCTACGACCCGGCGTACGCGGTTGATATCCCCATCAAAAGGCAAATTATCACCCATCCCCATAATGAACCGGTAGCCGGGAGCCATTTCTTGAAGCGTATTTTTCACGTAGGCGTCAAATTCCTCGTCGCTATACATAGGCTCAAACAATACTGATGGTATACCTCCCCAAATGGTAACCTTGTCACCCAGTTCTTTCTTAAATTCTTTCATGGTGACAAGGGTTTGCGGGGCAGGAGTAACCGCTTCCCCAATATCGATACTGGTTTCTTGAAACAGCGGATTAAGTCTCCTCATCTCCCCGTCAATGTGCGCCATAGTTAGCCTGCCATGAGCGTGGAAAAAATCACAAGCCTCTCGTAACCAGGGGATGAAGTATTTTTTAAATACCGGGGTATGGATATCATCACTCCAGTTGCCACAGATATTGAAGATTTCCATATCACACTTTATCGCCACCTGGAATTTTCTCCTATCCAGGTCTTTCAGGACTTCTATCAATTCCTCCACCTGAGCTGGATGGTCGGCAAGCTCATAAAAGAATAGTTCGTAGCCCATTATTTCGCGCATAACACGCTGTACCGGAGACCACAGACTGCCAGCTGCCGTAATTACCATGCCATCCTCGCTAACCTCATCGCGTACCTCTTTTAAGGCCTTAAAGTTGTCCACCGGCATGGTGTGTTCCATGACATACTTAATTACTGGGTAGTCCTTTTCATTTTTGAAGAGCTTCTCCATCTCGTACTTAATCCATGGGCCTTCGGAGGTGTCAAATATCTCTTTCTTGGTCACTGTGCCCAGCGGAGTCCGATATTCAGTGGTGATGTAGGGTGGGTCGTGCTTTTCCTCCACCTCCATACTGTCGTATTCTTCCCTGACCACAGAAAATAAGCGAACCTGTGCACCAGCGCCAAGGTCGCGCAGAATATCAACCTGACTCCAGCCTTTATACTTTTCTGGGAGGCTACCATGGGCGGAGTGATAGTTGTACCAAACATCAATGCGTGCCCCGAAGGGAAGCTTTTCCAGATATTCGCCTCTGGCGGCAGCCAGAATCCGCTGCTTTTGCGTCATTTCCATCTTGGTTACGCCTTTTCCTTCAAAATATTACTGGAGGAATACTTATGATTTGCCCAGTAATTGCCGGCACACCGGGACTGCCTTGCCGCCATCATGGGCGTAGCCATCAGCACCAATAAAATTAGCATAGTCCTGGGTTACCGGCGCCCCGCCAACAACCACCTTTACGCTGGGTCGCAGACCGGCTTCTTCCAGTGCCTTAATGACCTTACCCATCACTGGCATAGTGGTGGTCAGCAACGCAGACATGCCCACAATGTCCGGTTTTTTCTCTCTCACCTCGTCGATGAATTGCTGGACCGGCACGTTAAGACCTAGGTCTAAGACATCAAAGCCGTTACCGCTGAGAAAAGTAGCCACTACGTTCTTACCAATATCGTGCATGTCTCCTTCAACGGTGCCGATAACCACCTTGCCGATGGTCGGAATGCCAGTCTGCTCGAGAGCTGGCGCGAGCACCTCAAGGGCAGCCTTCATCGCCCGCGCTGCCATGAGCATATCGGGCAGGAAATACTCACCACTGGAGAATTTCTCACCAACTAAACCCATGCCGGCCTGTAAGCCGTGGACAATAATGTCCTGTGGATTTGTGCCAGCACTGAGAGCATCATTAGTTAATTTGTCAGTCTTCTCTTGGTTACCCTCATCAATTGCCTGAGATAAAAGAGACAAATCAAACATCGCCATGACTTCCTTTCCATTATTGCTTGCTTTTCCTAATATTTTTCACGCTCGCCGTCTCAAATACGAGTATATAGAGCATACTGCGGCATCACTTGAGCATCTGAAGAGGCAACCACATGGCTATCTGTGGGAAAGCCATTACTAAGACTAAACCGATAAGTTGAAGCCCCAGAAATGGCCATACAGAACGGATGATATTCCCCATAGTTATGCCTTGAGGTGCTACACCCTTCATATAGAACAGAGCTCCACCAAATGGTGGACTGAGGTAGGACATCTGCATATTCATAACGAAAAGCACCCCGAACCATATGGGGTCAAAGCCTAATTCGATAATCATGGGAACAAAAATAGGCATGGTCAGCAACAGGATACCCAGCCAGTCCACAAACATGCCGAGGACAATGAGAATAAGCTGCATTATTATGATAATGCCCCAGCGACCCACACCCAGTCCATACATTAAGTCCTTTATAAATTCCCCGCCACCAGCAAGTGTGTAGGCACCAACGAACGTCGAAGCGCCGAAGAATATCCACATAACCATAGCGGTAGTTCTAATAGTTGTGAAGACCGACTCTTTTATATTCTGCCAAGTAAGTCGGCGATGAACAGCGGCACATAATATGGCACCCAGAGCACCAACACCAGAAGCCTCTGTGATACTGGTCACCCCGAGATAAATTGACCCCAAAACCATGATAATAAGAATACCGGGGAGGATCAGGAACTTGGACATAAGGAGTTTCTCTTTTAAAGAACTCACCCTTTCTTCTTTAGGCAGCGCTGGACAGAGCCCTGGCTGCAAATAACTCCTGATACTGATATAGCTGATGAACAGTCCACTAAGCAAGAGGCCGGGAAACATCCCCCCAATGAACAGCTTTCCTATTGAGACCTCCGCCTCAAGCCCATATACGATGAAGACTACGCTGGGAGGAATAAGCGTTCCCAGTGAGCCCCCGGCCATAATACATCCCATCGCTATATTCTTGTCATAGCCGCGTTTGAGCATGGCCGGGAGGGCAATGAGCCCCATGGTAACTACCGCTGCGCCGATTATTCCGGTTATAGCTGCCATCACCGTACAGGCCAGCACAGTTGCCGATGCTAATGCGCCTCTTATTGGCCCCAGCCATTGGTATAGAGCCGTAAATAGGTCATCGGCCACGCCAGAACGCTCCAGCATGCTTGCCATCAAGATGAACATGGGAACAGCGACAAGAACGTAATTGCCCATCAAACCAAAGACCCGTGAGATAATCAGCAGTAGATGAGTAGGGCCCCAAAGGTAGAGAGTGAGGGCTACGGCCAGGCCGCCGGTGATAAAAGCTATAGGTAATCCCAAGGCAAGTAACACCACAAAACCGACGACTAGAAGCAGGCTAATAAGCTCAATGCTCATAATGTCCGTCCCAAGGCGGCAACCTTGAAGTCGCGAACGAATTTAGCCAAGCCTTGAAGCAGTAAGAGGAAAGCACCCAGCGGTATCGTTAGTTTTATTGGGTATATGGGGGGTGCCCAACCAGAAAAAGTGGTTTCTCTTAGCAACACGGATTCCCACGCAAACTCTCCCCCCAGCCACAGCAACGTACCACAAAAAAGAAAGAATAATGGAAAGGTAATCAAGTCTAAGAGAGCTCTTATTCGTGGCGGAAAGCGTTCGTGTAGCACCTCTACCTTGACATGCTCTCCGGCGTAAAGAGCGTAAGCTCCTCCCATCATGTAGAGGACGCCGCAAAGATATTGCATGGTTTCCTGAGCCCAAATAGTGGGAGCGTTAAATCCATATCTCATTACTACTTCAAAAGCTATTACACCCACCACAGCCAGAGCTAGGAAGCTAAAAATCTTTCCTGACCACTGGCTCAAGACATCGATAGCAAGAAGGGCTCGCTTCAAATTTCGGAAACCTCCTCAGACAATTAGCAAGCCTAGGGGAGAAATAGGACACTGGACCTATCCCTCCCCTAGTCTCTTATGGCTTAGTCATAGTATTCTGAAGAGCCTAGTCTATCAAACCCAGCAATCTGTTGTATTCTATTTGCGACTCGATTGCTTTTTGGGCTGCAGGGCTCTTCGCTGCCCACTCGTCCCATACTTTCACGGCTTCGCTCTTGAGCTTCACCACCTCAGACTCATCCCAGGCTACAGGTTCAGCTCCCGCTTCAACCATTGCCGCTACCGCTTCATAATCACTAAGAGAGAGTTTCTCAGCACGGTTCCAAGCATACTCCCTTGTTGCTGCCTCAAGAATAGCCTTGACATCATCAGGCAGCTTGTTCCACGTGTCCGTATTTACCATGAACTCGTTGGCTGGTGTATGGTGAAATCCGGGCCAATTGAAGTATGGTGCGACCTCGTGAAAGCCGTAATCGTAATTCGCGGTTGGCGTCCCCCAATCAGTGGCGTCAATGACACCCTTCTCCAGAGCTGGATAAACCTCTTCACCAGGTAGAAGAACGACCGAAGCTCCCAGGCTCTCAAAGATGTCTGAGAGCATGCCCCCTGGCATCCTTATTTTGAATCCTTGCAGCTCGGCAAGAGTTCGGATTGGGCGTGTGAAGTGCATGGATTCCGTGTTATAGTAGCTCATACCGACGACATAAGCATTGAATGGAGCGTAGGTCTCCCGCATCATCTCCAGGCCGCCTAGTTGATAGAACCAGGTGTCAAGTTGCTGGTCATTGGCGAAGCTCATCGGCAGACCACCAAAGGCCACAAAAGCAGGGTCCTTACCCGCCCAGTAGCCCGGCCATGAAATCGCTGCGTCAAGTAACCCCTTGCCTACAGCATCAAGTATTTCGAAGGATGGTGCTACTGCGCCAGCCGTGAATATTTCCATAGCAACACGCCCAGCACTTAATTCTCCAACCCTATCAACAAACTCTAAAAACAACTTGTGGTCGGTAGACCCGCTGGTCCATAGACTTTGCACTTTCCAATTAAAAACTTCCGGTGGCTGCGCCGGAGCAGGAGCGGGGGTTGGAGACGGCGTTGGCGTGGGAGCGGGCGCCGGTGACGGAGTCGGAGCTGGCGTGGGAGCGGGCGCTGGTGATGGAGTTGGAGCCGGGGCTGGGGCTGCACAAGCAGCCACTAAGCCACCTAGCAGTGCTACCACCAGAAATAAAGCTACTATCTGCCTTTTGTGCATTATTATTCCCTCCTTATTCCAAATTTGGATTATACCAGATTAGATTCCTGGACTGTTGAATGTTATCACCTCCCTCAATGCACTTTATTAAGCGTTTACTTTAATACAGTTGTTGTAGACATCAGTTAGTTCACCAGCGGGATGCCACTTGCCCGATTACGCCAAGGATGACACACGGGAGGGGCACCAGCACCAGCCCAATATAATTTTTTATCCTTGTTTCCCCTGGCAGAGCCCGCTATATCTATCTCTACTTTATTCACCTGTCTTAGTAAGGCCTAACACAGAATACCCATCGATGCTATTTTCATGTGTCTGGGTTGCGTATAAACATAAAATAACTTGAGCTATAATATCATTCAACAAGCAACATTCCCCATACTATAGAAGAGGTAGCCTTCCAAATGATGGGGTGCTTTAGAGGGGTCTAATTTCATTTTTATATGATAGAATGGATGCATGGACGAATCGTTAGAATCGAAACCGGAGTTTAAGCAAAAAACCAAGACCTCCATTATGTTAGCGGATGACCATCCTCTACTCCGCAAAGCGTTGCGAGACGAGCTGGAGAACCAGCCGGATTTTGTGGTTGTCGCTGAGGCTGCAAACGGAGAGGAAGCAGTAAAAATAGCCACTGAAATAGTTCCAGATGTGGCGATAATGGATATAAGTATGCCAAAAGTGAACGGCATTGAGGCAACCAAACAAATAAAAGCTAAGTGCCCTGCTGTCGCGGTTCTCGTCCTAACTGTACATGATGAGACTGAGCATATTCTGAGCATACTGCAAACTGGTGCTGCCGGATATTTAATAAAAACAGCGTTCGGCGAGGAAGTTGTACAGGCAGTACGCGCAGTGATTGCGGGGGAAACTGTGTTGTCTCCTCAAATATTTCAAAGAATAATAAAATCTGCACTTCGGCATGTATCGAAACCTGTTTCGCTTGATGCGGGCGAAAAAATAACCGCTCGGGAACAGGAAATTCTCCAATTAGCGTCAAGCGGAATGAGTAATAAGGAAATTTCTCAGAGGCTTGACCTGAGCGAATACACTGTGAAGAGTTACTTGGTAGAAATATTCTCAAAACTAAATGTCAGCAGCAGAACCGAAGCCGTGATGGTCGCACTAAAAGCCGGCTTAATCAGCCTTAATGATAATAGCTGAGGTATCCTTTATGACTGCACTTGAGAAAGTACGTTCATTAAAGCTTAATGAGATATTTGGCAATTACCATTTTTGGATTATCCTAACAATCACTTCTGTCTTTCTAGTTTTTTACTACGGGTGGCAGAATTGGTTTCCCTGGTTCTGGAGGTTTTTTGTTTTCGAGTTTAGGAATGATGTCATTGGCAGCCTTTTTTTCATACCATTCCTTTATGCTTCGATCGTTTTTTGGTGGCGGGGCTCTTTGATTGTCTGGTTTTTATCTGCAGCCGCGATGCTGCCCTGTGTGATATACTGGTCATCTGATCTTGGATCTCTAATTACAAACGTTGCTCTGTCTTCAGTTCCCATCGCAGCAGTAATAATTTTTACCTTGGAGTTGAAGTGGCGGCAGGCACAAAGAAAAACTTCAATAGAACGGGAAGAGGAACGCCAAATTTATATGTCACAAATCTTCAAAGCCCAAGAAGATGAGAGGCGACGCATTGCTCAGGAACTTCATGACGACGCCATACAAGAGCTGTCGGTCATAGTAAACCGTGCTCAAAAATTAGCGTCTGGTAAGATTGCAACCATTTCAGAAGCAAGGGAATGTGGAAAGTCGATAAAGAGTGCCGTAGTTGGAGTATCTGATGAAATACGGCGCATAAGTCGTGACCTGCGACCAAGCATCCTTGACAATGTTGGGCTTGTATCAGCAATTAGATGGTTAGTCGATCGCTTAAATGAAGAGGAAGGTATCAATGGCAGCGTAGTGGTAAAAGGAATCGAAAGAGGCTTTAGTTCCGAGTCAGAGGTGACCATTTTCCGAATAGTTCAAGAGGCGCTCAATAATGTAAGACAGCATTCAGGAGCTACTCAAGTTTTAGTTACCGTAGAGTTTTCTCCTGAATTCGCCCGGATAGTTATAAAGGACAATGGCAAAGGTTTTAACTTAGACAGAGTAGCTGGCAGCCTCGCTGCTAAAGGGAAAATAGGAATAATGGGTATGCAGCAGAGAGCCAAACTTCTTAATGCTACTTTTAGTATGCAATCTCAGCCCGGCAAAGGTACTCGTGTCTCAATTGAGGTAGTAGATGGCCTACCCGATAAAATCAGTGGGTGAGGCTGCCAAAGTAGTTCTGACTGTTGTTGGCTCAGCTAATAAAGGGATTTTGAGATCAAATAGTAAGCGAAAAAGTCTCTGAAGAAGTGCTACCTTATTATACTGTACGGCGTAATAATGCGTTTGCGCTTGTTTGGGAAAATCAACTCTTAATCAGCCGGTTGGAGGTTCGAGTCCTCCGCGGCTCAGATTCATTTCTATACCTTATCAACCTCTCCCACAGGGCCTTTGGCAACGAAATGGCAACAAGCGGTTTCTCCTCCGTGAGCCCGGGGTTATCCGGCCGGTGGGCTCGGATAACTACCTGCACGTGGTCATGCCTATGTCTGTTCAGTGGTAGTTGATATTTAATTTATTATAATGAGGATAGTAGCAATACACTCTTTTTTCTCCTACTAATTGACAAAATCCAATATAATCGTATAATTTAGCTAAATCTTGATAGGAGGTGCACGATGCTACTCGCTTCTCAAATTATTCTCATCATCGCCGGAGTACTGGCTCTCTTCGATGTGTTTCTTATGGTCACCCACCGCCCCAATCCGGTAAAGTCGTGGCCCATACCCTGTCCCATGACAATGCTTTTCCTAGGCGTAGGACTTATTCTTCTCAGCATAGCCCTCTTCTGAAGCAAACGTGCCTATCTGGTGGTGGCTTTCATTTTACGGAGAAGGCAAAAGGTATCAAATATTTATACGCCTGACTGGGCAAATATCCCGATGTTTGTACAGTGGTAATAAATTTCTATATACAGTAAACCGAAGGGGAGCATTTCTGCTCCCCCTTTTTATTTAACTATCTGATGGAAAGTGCAACATAGTAATCCTACGTATTAATGATTTCAAGGGGCAAGTGAGATTAGCACTAATCCAGCTATTATCAGACACGAACCAATAGCACGACCTTTGCCAAAAGGTTCTTTGAGTAATAGTGAACCATATAAGACTCCTATAACTATTCCAACCTCGCGGGCGGGCGCAACGTAGCTAACTCTAGAGAATTGGAATGCAAATAAAATAAGGCCATATGAGAGAAACATTAGTAAACCGGAAAAAACAATGCTTTTGATCTTTGCCCTCATTTCAATTCTAATCGCGCTTATCCCGTGAAACCGCCATATATACGGCGTTAAAAATAGGGCACTGCCCAGAATAAGGAGGTACTGGTATAAAAAGGGGTTAACATATCTAACACCTACTTTGTCCCATACTGAATAGGTTGCTATGACCATCCCTGTTAAAAGTGCAAATCTTGAGCCGGGTTCTTTGAATATTCTTAAGGGATCCTGTAATACCTCCATGAAGTTTCCCCACCAATACACGGCAAAAATTCCCATAACTACACACGTGATCCCGATTATTGCCGGAAGTGTGATTACTTCTTTAAGCAAAAGTGCGCCGATAATTGGAACCAATGCCGGTCCCATACCCCTAGCAATCGGATAGGCCAAAGACAGATCAGCGCGGGCATAACTGCGCCCCAAGAATGCAAAATAAAGAACATGCAGGACTACTGTCCCAAAGATAAACCACCATCCAGGGTAAAGTATCTGGTATTTCCAGATTAAGAAGACAAGAAGAGGTAAGAACAACACACTTGAAGACACGAGCGCACACAAGAAAAACACCTCTTGGTTTAGCGCGCGCTTAGCTAGCAAGTTCCAAGTAGCATTAGATAATGCAGCGAGTAGTACTGATATCAATGCGAGGCCGGTCACGGGTATATTATATCATCGGATCTTATCTAAGAGCACAATATTACACCTTTATTAAGCGCTTAATCCCTCTGAAGTAACAATCTAGTTAATTGATATCAACTGGTAAACTCTAATTAAGATAGTATTGCTGAAAAGAGCATTAATTATCGCAGACACATTCCGCACGTCAACGATTACAATACTCAGCAGTGGCAGGTCAGCCATCCGTACTAGCAAAACCGATCAAGCCTTTTGTATTAGGTTACTCTGTAATTGCAATTGTGTTGTTTTGTAGTGTACTTGGCAAAGCCAATTTATCTGCTTGCAGCAGTAGCATTACTAGTATCTCCCAAGTTTTATTGTTGGCTATACTAAATAGCGGTATTTTCAAGAGGTGTTGTGGTGACTGCACGGGCAAGGGCCATTTTTGTATTACACCATTGCATAGTCTGGTTTTTAGTGTGATTGCGCCTATCCTATCAGTTAAGGTAAAGTATGCGTAGTTATTCCAAGGAAGCGACCAGAGTGTGGTTTCCCAACCTGTACGTGATGACATGGAAAAGACACGTGTTTTAAAGAAGACCAAGATTTTTTATGGGTACTGGATATTGGTGGCTGGCTTTTTCTGCCTTTTCATTGAGTCAGGCTTTGTCTATTATGCCTTTAGTCTATTTGTTAGGTCCCTTCAGGTAGACTTTGGGTGGGGTAGGGGCGAGATAATGCTTGGACTGACCGTCTATTTAGTAGTTGGTGGGGTGTCTTCGCCCTTTGCCGGGAGACTGGTTGATCGCTATGGTGTGCGTAAGGTTATCTCTATCAGCGCTTTTACCGCGGGCCTTGGCTTTATCTTACTAACTCAAATTCATAACCTTTGGCTTTTTTATAGTAGCTATGTCATTATCGGGTTAGGGATGACAGGAATAAGTCACGTTCCGGTAAGCGCCGCAATTTCAAACTGGTTCAAAAAGCGTAGAGGCACAGCTTTAGGCATAGCAGCAATCGGGATAGGTGTTGGTGGGTTTGTTGTGGCTCCAGTTGTTGGGGGCTATCTTATCCCTAATCTTGGTTGGAGGGCATCATATTTTGTCTTAGGCCTAGTTACATGGGCGATCCCTATCCCTTTAGCGTTACTAGTAATGAAGACAAAGCCAGCGGACATGGGGCTTTACCCTGATGGTGCAGAAACCGCTGAGCGAGAAGTGATTGAGACCAAAGCTGTACCTTCAGTATCTGAAAGGTTAAGCTTGGGGAAGGTATTAGCTACCTCGGTCTTCTGGCTAATTGGTGTATCTTATTTTTTAGGCATGGTTAGTCAAAGCGGTGTTGTTCAGAATCAAGTTCCTTATCTTGAGGATACTGGCTACCTGGTAGCCATGGCAGCCGGTGCCCTTGGTGCAGTCGGGCTGGGCAGTGCTATTGGCAAATTATCTTTTGGCTGGCTTTGTGACCATATACAGCCAAAATACGCTTGGTGTATTGGCCTAGTTTTTCAGGCAGTGGCAACTATTATAATCCTGTTCATCGGGCCAGCATCACCTTTAGCGCTCATATGGCTATATGCTCTCATTATGGGTCTGGGTATAGGTAGTTGGCTACCGACGTTGTCGATGCTTAGCAGCACTAATTTTGGATTGGCTTCTTACGGTGTTATCTTTGGCATAATGAATGCTATTCAGAGGATTGGCACTGCAATTGGTCCCATTACGGCCGGCTATATGTACGATGCTATGAATACCTATCGCTGGGCTTTTATCATCTTTCTTGCATTATATCTGATAGCTATACCTACTATTTTAGTGGTACGTCGTTCTAAGTTCAGTTGATAAGTAATACCTATTCCCTTATTACAACGCAGGGTAACAAAATAGCGGATTGTGTAATAGGTAACATTTTCTTGTAAAGTTCAGTTGCTCCAGACGCGTAACAATTGTCAGTTTTGTTGCTTAAGAGTCCGGGTGGCCGGTGATGTCCTTAATGATTTTAACGTAGACTTCTTCCAGAGCTAATTGGTGCCCGGAAAGGTCAATCAAATCCCAGTTCTGCTCAGAAATCCGCGCCAATAGCGAGGCGATTTGTCTGATATCAGTTGTCTGGAGTACGTAGTTTCCATCCTGCTTCTCATAATTCAGATCAGCATCGGCGCTAAAGACAGCCTTGTACTCCCGGTTACCCAGTTTTTCTCTGATTGAGCTAACGGTGTCAAAGGCATACAGTTTGCCATTATTAATGATAGCAATACGGTCGCAGACGTATTCAACGTGAAATAAATTGTGAGCGCTGAGCACAATCGTCTTGCCCTGGCGATTGAGCTTTTTTAAATAATCATTGACGAAAACAGATGTCAGCGGGTCAAGACCAGCATTGGGCTCATCAAGAACCAGTAGCGAAGGGTCGTGCAACAGGGTACGGGCAATAGAAACCTTCCTCTTCATACCCTTGGAGAGTTCTCCGGTATACACATCCCCAGCCGCAAGCTGTAGCGACTGTAGCAATGAGCCGATGCGCTCGTTGGCCTGCGGTTTGGGGATGCGGTAGAGCTCTGAAAAGAAGAGCAAATATTGCTCTACCGTCATATTCTCATAAAGAGAATCTTCTTCAGGCAGGTAACCGGTGTGTTTCTTGACGTACCTGCTATCCTTAGCCACATTCCGCCCCATAACCTCCACCGTGCCCGAGGTGGGGGTGAGCAAGCCTACTATCATCTTCAAGGTGCTGGTTTTACCAGCGCCGTTGGGCCCAATCACACCCAGTATTTCACCCTCGCTTACCTCGAGATTAAGGTTGTTTACAGCAGCAATTCTGCCGTATAATTTTGTGACTGACTTCAGTTTAATGATTGGATTCATACGCGGTGCCCCATGACCAACTGTATTCTGACTATTGCCAAATGGGAGTTCTCCCGCCTGAAACTCCGCTTCAGTGGCCGCTCTAGATTCGTAGTACTGGCCATGATTTTGCTCGCCCTCGCTACTTCCTACTTAGTTTATCATCAGGGCATGGCCGTCGGCAAAGAACTGTATACCGTGGGCGTATCTCCAAAAAGTCCCGCCATTACCGATCCGCGCTTTAAGGTAGTCAGTCTTGACCGGAACACCAGCCGCATCTTGCTCAGCCAACGAGTCATTGATGTATATCTTGACGGAAAAACGATTATATCTAGAAGCGACGAACGGTCGCAGTATGTCAGTGAAACCCTGCAAAAACATCTGGCGAGACAAGAGCTGCTGACCATAGCCAGGCAATACGACCTCAATCGTGCTTTCCCACTACGCGTTGAAGTGGTTACTGTGGAGGCGCCGGAAAGTTATCTGACTATTGGAACTGAGCCGCCACCAGAGCCAATTACTGAACCGGAAGAGCCACCATCAGCCTCAAAGCAGGCACCTGTGCTGGAACCGCCAGCCGCCGGCGGCTCGACTGCTGAGGTCAATGACGCTGAAGTCAGGCAGCAGTTAGACACCTTTGAGAGTGGAGGACTACTGAAAGTCAAAGAGGTGCTGTTATCGGAACCGGACGTTATTGTCCCGTCATTGACGCCCCTGCCTTTGCCTCTGGCGCAGGTAACACTGGTCTTTTCTTACATACTCCCGCTTCTGCTGGCTGGTGTCTTCTTTGCCAGCAGTATCACTGAAGAACGGGTAAACCGCAAACTGACCGTTCTGCTGTCAGCCCCGGTATCAAAGCTGCAGGTCATTCTGGGCAAGATGCTCCCTTATCTGGTGTACTCGTGGCTGGCGGTTGCCGTCATCACGCTGATAATGGGGGGGAAAGTATGGTTAAGCCTGGCGATATTCACGCCGGTAACACTGCTTATCCTTGCCACCTATATGATGGTTGCTCTAACGTACCGGACCTTCAAGGACCTGACATTCTTCACTGTTCTGGTGCTCACGGCCATTATGGCTTATCTGGTTGTCCCGGCACTGCTCACCGGGGTAAGTGACCTCAGCTACATCTCGCCCTTAACCCTTGCCGTGGAAATGTACCGGGGTGAGGTGGTAACCGCCAAGGAATACTTCTTAGCCACGGCTCCGTTGTACCTGATATTCTTCCAGGCCCTGTTCATTGGGACACGCCTTTTTAACGAAGAATTCCTGACAGGCTTCAAACCCATGCATGTGAAGATGGCCGAGGCACTAAACTTCGCCATTGACGTAAACCACCTAAGTTTTTCCGCATTTCTGTCAAGTCTTTTCCTGCTGCCATTAGCTTTTACGATAGAGTTGCTGGCAATTATTTTTGTTCATAACATGAGTCTGCCCTTAGCCTTATGGATTCTGATTATCATATCAGTCACGATAGAAGAGTTGGCCAAGTCAGTTATCATATTGGTACTGCTGAAGAACGGGGCCATCAGGGGGGAAATAGAAGCGACAAAGCTGTCAGTGCTATCGGCGGTAGGCTTCTTCTCAGGTGAGAAGCTACTGCTCTTCTTGGCACTGGCGGTGCTGTCCCCGTCTGCTTCCACAGCTGCCGTCTTCGGTGCTGGATTATTGATAATGCCTCTTGCTATCCATGTAGTCAGCACCTGCGTTGTGGGGTTGCTGACGGCTCGGCTGGGTACAAAATACTATCCATTAGCCGTTGCCATGGGCTCAGTAATTCATGCTGCCTATAATCTATACATTATAGGAACACTCAGTATGTCATAGGAGCGCTCGGGTGAACGAATACCTTGTCCTGTTAAAAAGAGAGTTGCTGTCAATAAGCCGGGAGAAGACGATAATACTGGCCATTATGGTGCAGTTGCTTATCGCCTCACTTTCCTCGGTTATCCTGCAAGGCATAATGGCATTCTATGACCCTACTTCTATTGGCTGGGGCACCAGTGTAAGCATCAGAGCCGGGTTTGTTGGTGAGGCAGACAGTCCCCTCCTCACGTATCTTAATAATAAGGGAATAATTGCGAAGCCATTCTCTGAATTGACATCTGCCGAAGTGGCGTTTCGTAACCATCAGATTGACACAATATTATTTGTGCCTGAGGATCAGTCAAACGTAGTCAATATGAAGCTCATCCTGCCAAGGACGGAGGCCAAGAAAATGGTAATTCTGGTCATGCTTGATGAACCTTTGAAGGAATATGAGGACTATCTGCGGCAATCTAATGGGATAGAGGTTAATTATAAGGACTTTGGGGGCGAAGCTTATTCGGGCTATGAATTTCTCTATTCAGTGCTCATTCCAATCCTGATGCTATTCCCGGCGCTGGTTGCTGGCAGCATAGTGATTGATGTTATATCCGAGGAGTTTGAGAATAAGACTCTCGACACACTAATATCCGCGCCAGTGTCAGGTGGGCAGGTCCTTATCTCCAAGATGTCAGCCGCTATCATTGCCGCTGTTATCCAGCTGCTGATGTCGGCAGGATTATTGATATGGAACGGCATTGTCGTAGAGAAATTGATATTGGTGCTGCTATTAGCGGTGAGTTTTGCGGTAACCATATCTTTGGGTGCGGCCATCATTGCGCTGTTGTTCAAGGATAGACAGCGAGCTCAATTTGTTTACTCTATGACGCTCATTACCGCGGGCGCTGCTTGCTATTTTTTAAATCCCTCACCATTTGAGCTTCTTGCCAAGCTGTCCTCAGGGTCATTAGATTTCAGTGTCCTTGCTGTCGCTCTTTACACAGTGTTACCCGTCGCAATTGGGTTGACGATTTTTTACCTGTCGGAACGGCTTGTGTTGGCCGGGAGGTAAACAGAAGCCCATTTTGTAAAATTAGAGGAAGCAATTGCATCCTTCAGCACATAGCTATTATCAGGTTTTTAGCCATATTAATTTAACAAAAAGTCATATAGTGACCACCGAAGTATTATAGAAAAGCTAGGCTTTTGAGTTGTTGAGCTTCTTGACAATTTGCTATAGTAATCTGGTATAATCAGTATTAGGATTCATTACTAAATATGATTAGAAGAGAAACCAAACAAAGAGAAGCTATCATTAATGTTCTTCGCCATACTGATTCGCACCCTACGGCTGACTTGATATATGACGAAGTAAGGAAAGTAATACCTAACATCAGCAAAGGGACAGTCTACCGTAACCTTAAGATATTGCGGGAGGATGGGGAAATATCAGAATTAAACCTTAGTGGCACCGTAAGCCGATACGAAGGTAACCAAGAGAACCACTACCATTTTAGATGCGAAAAGTGCGGGCGAGTCTTTGATTTGGACGAACCGATCAATCGCGAGATCAACGAAAGTGTGGCAAAAAGAACCGGCTTTAAGGTGTCATATCACCAGCTCGAGTTTCGTGGTATCTGCAAGGATTGTCAGCAAAATACTTAAAGTAAAGGAGAAATATAAATTGGCTAAATCAATAAAAGGGGCTCAGACTGAAAAGAACCTCTTGACGGCGTTCGCGGGAGAATCACAGGCGAGGAACAGGTACACTTTCTTTGCCAGCCAAGCTAAAAAAGAAGGCTACGAACAGATTGCTAATATCTTCACCGAGACGGCCGGCAATGAGAAAGAGCATGCCGAGGTCTTCTTCAAGTATCTCGAGGGCGGCGATGTGGAAATCACGGCTGCTTATCCGGCAGGTATTATCGGCGATACGCTGACCAATCTTAAGGCCGCAGCAGACGGCGAGAAGATGGAATGGAGCGAGATTTACGCAGATTTTGAGAAGACCGCCAGAGAAGAAGGCTTTGATGGAATAGCAACTTCGTTCAAGGAAATCGCCGAAGTAGAAGAGTTTCATGAGGGGCGGTATCGGAAGTTGGCCGCTAATTTAGTCGCCGGTGAGGTATTCAAGAAGAAAACGGTAGTGAAGTGGCACTGCACTAACTGCGGCTATATTCACGAAGGTACTGAAGCTCCCGAGGAATGTCCAGCCTGTAAGCACGAACAGGCATACTACGAGCTTCTAGCGGGAAATTACTAATATTGAACTATAAATAAGAAAAGGAGGAGAAAGATGCCAAAAAATGATGAACCAAAAAAGAAACCAACCACTGCTGCCGGCGGTGGTATGTCGATCCGGGACTGGTGGCCTAACCAGTTGAACCTTAAGATTCTTCATCAGAACTCTCAAATGAGCAATCCGATGGGTAAGGATTTCAACTACGCTGAGGAATTCAAGAAACTTGATCTACAGGCCGTGAAGAAGGACCTATATACGCTGATGACCGACTCGCAGGGCTGGTGGCCGGCGGACTTCGGCCACTACGGGCCTTTGTTCATTCGCATGGCATGGCACAGCGCAGGCACATACCGCATGGGCGACGGCCGCGGGGGCGCGGGGGATGGCACCCAGCGCTTTGCGCCCCTCAACAGCTGGCCGGACAATACGAATCTCGACAAGGCGCGCCGTCTGCTCTGGCCAATCAAGCAGAAATACGGCAGCAAGATCTCCTGGGCCGACCTCATGATCCTCGCCGGCAACTGCGCTCTTGAGTCGATGGGGTTCAAGACCTTCGGTTTTGGCGGCGGGCGCGAGGACGTCTGGGAGCCACAAGAGGACATTTACTGGGGGACCGAGAGTGAGTGGCTTGGCGACAAACGCTACTCCGGTGATCGGGAACTTGAAAATCCCCTCGCCGCCGTGCAGATGGGCCTGATTTACGTGAACCCGGAAGGCCCAAATGGCAACCCGGATCCGATCGCTTCGGGCCGTGACGTCCGCGAGACCTTTGCGCGCATGGCGATGAACGACGAGGAAACCGTCGCGCTCGTCGCTGGCGGGCACACGTTCGGCAAATGTCACGGCGCTGGCCCTGCGTCACATGTGGGTCCTGAGCCAGAAGCTGCCAGTATCGAGGAACAGGGCCTCGGCTGGAAGAGTAGCTTCGGCAGCGGCAAAGGCGACGACACGATCACCAGTGGCATTGAAGGTGCATGGAAGCCGAAGCCGACCAAATGGGACATGGGCTATCTGAACACGCTGTTCAAATACGAGTGGGAGTTGGTCAAGAGCCCAGCCGGAGCACATCAGTGGCTAGCCAAGGACGTGGCCGAAGAGGGTATGGTGGTTGATGCGCACGACCCGTCGAAGAAGCACCGGCCGATGATGACCACGGCGGACCTCTCCCTTCGCTACGACCCGATCTACGAGCCGATCGCGCGGCGCTACCAGCAGAACCCGGAAGCGTTCGCGGACGCCTTCGCTAGGGCATGGTTCAAGCTGACTCACCGCGACATGGGCCCACGCTCTCGCTATCTCGGCCCAGAGGTCCCAGCAGAGGAACTGATCTGGCAAGACCCGGTGCCTGCAGTCGATCATGAGCTGATCGATGCGCAGGACATCGCAGACCTCAAGGGCAAGATCCTTGCCTCGGGCCTGTCTGTCTCCCAACTGGTCTCG
>CAZBMB010000003.1:0-267235 GCA_964493435.1 uncultured Dehalococcoidaceae bacterium
GGTACGCGAGCTGGGTTCAGACCGTCGTGAGACAGGTCGGTCTCTATCCGCTGTAGGCGTCTGGAGATTTGCGGGGGGCTCTCTTTAGTACGAGAGGACCGAGAGGGACAGACCTCTGGTGTGCCAGTTGTCCCGCCCGGGGCATTGCTGGGTAGCTACGTCTGGATGGGATAAGCGCTGAAAGCATCTAAGCGCGAAGCCCACCCCAAGATGAGATCTCCCATCCTTCCCCTTCGGGGGAGAGGAGTAAGACCGCAGATAGACTATCTGTTTGATAGGCGGTAGGTGTAAGGGCAGTAATGTTCTTAGCTAAACCGTACTAATGGTCGAGGACTTGACCTGCTTCAGAGTTAATATTAGTCAGAATCAGGGGGGCTTAAAAAGGCCCCTCTTTTTTGTTTCTCCCTCCCCGCCCCCGTGCGCATATTTTCCCACCCGAGCCCGCCCTCGGTGCGCCTGTTACTTATCCTATAGTTTTTTATTCCCCACCCCCCAAAAGCGGTGCGTTTAAGAGGGGCGGCAGCCCCTCTTTCTTTTTCCTCCCCCTTCCCCTCCCAGGGGAAGGGGGATAAAGGGGGATGGGGTCATTCCAATTATATAAAAAGCATCTCAAAGTCTTGAATTTTAATATCCTTTAATGATAAAGTCTATGCAGTGCCAAAAACGCTTTTCATATATATAAAAACAGGGGATAGCTATCTCTTGGAAACGCTCCGGAGATAGTTTTTTTATTGCCTGTTTCTGAATTCTATAACTGATTACCGAAGGTAAAAGCTGAAGTTCAGAGAGGTATAGTGGTAAATGTACAAAATACTGAAGCGAGAAGACCTCACGCCAAACATCCACCTCTACAAGTTCCAGGCCCCGGAAGTGGCCAGAAAGGCCCAGCCCGGCCAGTTCGTCGTCATCCGCATTGACGAGATAGGCGAGCGCATTCCCCTGACCGTGGCCGACTGGGACGAGAAAGAAGGCAGCGTCACCGTGGTCTGTATGGAGGTGGGGACAACGACGCGGCGGCTGGCCGCGCTGGGCACCGGCGATGCCATTATGGACTTCGTCGGGCCGCTGGGCAGGCCAACGGAAATCGATAAGTTCGGCACCGTCTGCTGTGTCTCCGGCGGTTTCGCCGTGGCCGTGGTCATGCCCATTGCCCGGGCCCTGAAACAGATGGGCAACCGGGTAATCTCCATACTGGGCGCGCGCAATAAAGACCTGCTCTTCTGGGAAGAGGAGCTGCACCGTGTCAGCGATGAGCTCATCGTCACCACCGATGACGGCTCTTACGGTCGCAAGGGACTGGTCACCGAGCCTCTGAAAGAGATTCTGGAAGGCAAGGATAAAGTGGGCCGGGTCATCGCCATCGGCCCCAGCATCATGATGAAGTTCAGCGCCCTCACCACCAGGCCTTTCGGGGTAAAGACCATCGTTAGCCTCAACCCCATCATGGTCGACGGCACCGGCATGTGCGGTTGCTGCCGGGTATCGGTGGGCGGCGTCACCCGCTTCGCCTGCGTGGACGGCCCCGATTTTGACGGCCATGAGGTGGACTGGGACCTGCTGCTGGCCAGGCAGAAGACCTATCTTGACGAGGAAAAGCACTCTCTGGAGAAGTGGCAATGTCAATGCGATGAAAAATCTGCGACCAAGTCCGGAGGCAAGAAATAGCCATGGCAAAACTTAATCTGAACCGTGTAGAAATGCCCCGGCAGAAGCCGGAAGTAAGAGCAAAGAACTACAACGAGGTGGCTCTGGGCTACAGCCGGGAGCAGGCTCTGGAGGAAGCCGAGCGCTGCATCCAGTGCCCCAAACATCCCTGCAAGGCGGGCTGCCCGGTGCAGGTGGATATCCCCGAGTTCATCCTTGCCATACGTGATAACAACATGGAGGAAGCCGTCCGCATAATGAAGAGCAAGAATGCCCTGCCCGGTATCTGCGGTCGTGTCTGCCCCCAGGAAACGCAGTGCGAAGAAGTCTGCACGCTGGCTAAAAAGGGTGGGCAGATAGCCATCGGGCGGCTGGAAAGATACGTGGCCGACTGGGAGCGGGAGCATATGAAAGCCTCGCCGGTCAACCCCGCCAGGCCAAGTGGCAGAAAAGTGGCGGTGGTCGGCTCCGGGCCTGCCGGGCTCACCGCAGCCGCCGATTTAGCCAGGCTGGGGCACGCCGTGACCATCTTTGAGGCCCTTCACGTGGCCGGCGGGGTGCTCATGTATGGCATCCCCGAGTTCAGATTGCCCAAGGACATCGTGCAGGGTGAAGTGAAATACGTCGCTTCTCTGGGCGTGGAGATCAAGCTCGACTCGGTGGTCGGCAAGCTGGTGACCATTGACGAGGTGCTCAGGGACGGCTATGATGCCGTTTTTCTGGGGACGGGCGCCGGTCTGCCTATGTTCCTCGGCTGCCCCGGCGAGAACCTGAACGGCATCTATTCGGCCAATGAATTCCTGACCAGAGTCAATTTAATGAAGGCGTACCGGTTCCCCGAGTATGATACGCCGGTCAGGATAGGGCGGAGGGTGGCGGTGTTTGGCGGCGGCAACGTGGCCATGGACTCGGCGCGCTGTGCCCTCCGACTTGGTGCCGAGAAAGTGTATATTGTCTACCGTCGTTCCGAGGTGGAACTGCCCGCCCGGCGCGAAGAAGTGGAGAACGCCAAGGAAGAAGGCATCATCTTCAAGCTGCTGACCAACCCCAAGCAGTTTATTGGCGATGAGCAGAACAACGTCTGCCAGGTGGAGTGCCACGAGATGGAGCTCGGTGAACCCGACGAGAGCGGTCGGCGTCGCCCCATCGTCAAGGAGGGCAGCGAGTTCAAGATAGACATTGATGTCGCCATCGTGGCGCTGGGCACCACGCCCAATCCGCTCATCGCCCAGACGACACCCGGTCTGGAGACCGGTAAAAAAGGCACGGTGGTGGCCGATGAGGAAACGGGATTAACGAAGAAGCAGCAGGTCTGGGCGGGCGGCGATATAGTCACCGGCGCTGCCACCGTCATCAGCGCCATGGGCGCGGGCAAAAGGGCGGCGGCGGATATAGACAAGTATTTAAGAGGTAAATAATTCTATTCTAACTGGAGAGCAGAGGGGGACGATATGCCCCCCTCTTTTATTACCCCATGGCCTGACCGCCGAAGACGTTGATGCGGGTGCCGGTAACATACGGCGCGAGGTCGGAGGCAAAGTAGAGCACGGCGTTGGCGATGTCCTCGGGCTTGCCCAGCACCTCGGTTTCCATTCCACCCCGCCGGAACGGAATCGTCCTTCCCAGGGTTTCAATCTGCGCCGGGCTAAAGGCAGCGCCCTCGGTCAGTATCGGGCCGGGATTGACCACATTAATGGTGATGCCGTACTTGCCCAGCCATCTTGCTGCCAGCATGCTCATGCCCATCAGGCCCGCCTTTGAGGCCGAATACGACGGCGTGGAGAAGTAACCGCCGACCACCCCCGCCAGCGAGCCGATGGTGATAATCCTCCCCGAGCGCTGCTCAATCATCGGTTTTATAACTGCCCGCATGCAGTAGAAAACGCCGCTAAGGTCGGTGGCGATTTCCTCCGCCCAGCGCTCGTCGGTCAGGTCCAGAAACGGGTTCGCCTGGGAAGGGTCAGCAGCACCGATCGTCTGAGGAAGAATGCCGGCGTTGTTTACCAGAATGTCTATTCTCCCCCACTTATCCAGCACCTGCTGCGTGGAGCGGTTTACCCAGTCGCTGACCGATACGTCGGTGCGTATGGGCAGGACTTCTCCTCCGGCGGCTTTCATCTCCTGGGCTGCCTTTGCCAGTGGTTCCGGCGTCCGTGCCCATATTGATACCTTGGCACCCTCTTTGACCAGAGTCATCGCGATTACTTTGCCGATGCCCCTGCTGCCGCCGGTAACGATGGCTACCTTATCTTTGACTAACATCCTGCCTCCTTTTATCATGCAATAGCTCGCCTGATTTTAGCAGATAATTAAATTTTCGTATAGAGAACTAACCAAAGCGCGGCATTGCTTCCCTTTCTTTTGCCCAGTAATTCCAGTAGAATAATCTTGTTATGGGCGAGCGTGCCACGCCAATCCGACAGCAGTACCTAAGGATAAAGCGGCGATACCCCGGCGCCATCGTCCTCTTCCGCCTCGGCGACTTCTACGAGACTTTTGATGAAGACGCCAGAATCGCTTCGCGGGAGCTGGAAATCGTGCTCACGTCGCGGGAGATGGGCAAGGGCAACAAGGTGCCGCTGGCGGGTATTCCCTATCACGCGCTGGACAACTATCTGGCCCGGTTGATAAATCGGGGCTACAAGGTGGCCATCTGCGAGCAGGTAACCAAACCGGGCGAGACCAAGGGGATTGTGCAGCGGGAGGTGGTTCGGCTGGTCACGCCGGGGACGGTGGTGGAGCCGGGCCTCCTGGACAGCCGGAAAAACAATTACCTGGTCAGTCTGGCGGTGGGGGAGGAGAAAGCGGGGCTGGCCTGTGTTGATATCACCACCAGCGAGTTCGCTGCCACCGAGTTGCCTTTGTCGCGGCTGGCCACGGAACTGGAAAGAATCCAGCCCGCGGAGATAATCGCTGCTCAGAGCACGGGCCTGTCTGCTTTGGCACTGACCATGCCACTCACTCGCCTTGATGATTACCGATATGAGGTCGAGGTGGCCAGGCAGACGCTGCTCGACCACTTCGGCGTCAAAACCCTGGAGGGTTTTGGTTGTGCTAACCTGCCCCTGGCGATAGGCGCTGCCGGCGCTGCCATCCACTATATCCAGGAAACGCAGAAGAGTGGCCTGGGGCAAATAACCGGACTTTCTATCTATTCTGCGGAATCTTACATGGCGCTGGACGTGCAGACTCAGCGGAACCTGGAGATTTTTCTGTCGAGTCGCACCGGTGCTGTTGCCGGCTCGCTGCTGTCGGTCATTGACCTGACGCGGACAGCGGGCGGGGGCAGGTTGCTAAAACGGTGGCTGGGGCAGCCATTACTTGACATAAAAACATTAAATCGGAGACAGGACGCCATTGAATGGTTCAGCGAGCATACTCTGGCGCGCACCCGGACCATCTCGCAGCTCAGGGAGGTGGCCGACCTGGAGAGGCTGACCAACCGGGTGCGGGGCGGAATTGTAACTCCCCGCGAGCTGGTCACTATGCGCCGCAGCCTTGAGGCACTCCCTGAAATAAGAGGGGTGCTGGCGGAGGAGAGTGGGAAACAGATTGACTGGCTGAAAGATGCGCTCAAGCCCTGCCCGGAAGTTGCCGACCTCATCGCCCGGGCGCTGGTGGACGAGCCATCTCCTACGATGGGTGAAGGTGAGGTTATCAGGCAGGGATTTTCCGAGGAACTGGACAAACTCCGTGAGACATCCAAAAACGCCAAACAGTATCTGGCCAACATGGAGCACAAGGAAAGAGAGCGGGCGGGGATTAAGTCGCTGAAAATCGGCTTCAACAACATCTTTGGCTACTACATTGAGGTATCCAAGCCCAACCTGAGCCAGGTGCCTGAAGACTATATCCGCAAGCAGACGCTCGTTGGCGGGGAGAGGTTTTTCACCACCGAGCTGAAAGAGTACGAGTCACTGATTTTAAACGCCAGAGACCGCATCGCTGACCTTGAGACAGTGCTTTTCCAGCAGGTCTGCCGGCAGGTGGCGGCGGCCGGCGAGCGCATCATGGAGATTGCCGTTGCCCTCGCTCACTCGGATGTTTTCTCCAGCCTGGCGGAGGTAGCGGTTCGCCATCATTATGTCCGCCCCGTATTAAATGACGGAAGCGAGATAAGTATTAAACAGGGACGTCACCCGGTGGTGGAGCAGACGCTGACGGAGACCCACTTCGTGCCCAACGATACATTTCTTGCCAATGACGATGCGCAGCTTATCGTGCTCACCGGCCCGAACATGTCGGGCAAGTCCACCTATTTGAGGCAGGTGGCTTTAATCGTGTTGCTGGCGCAGATAGGCAGCTTCGTCCCCGCCGAGCAGGCCAGCATCGGCATCGTCGACCGCATTTTCACCCGCATCGGCGCCGGCGAAGACATCGCCGCCGGACAGTCGACCTTCATGGTGGAGATGATTGAGACGGCCAATATATTGCACAATGCCACCCCCCGCTCTCTGATTATCCTTGATGAAATCGGGCGGGGCACCAGCACCTACGACGGCCTTTCCATTGCCAGGGCGGTGGCCGAGTACATCCACAACAACCCGAAGCTCGGCGCCAAGACGCTCTTTGCCACCCACTACCACGAGATGGTGGAGCTGGCCGGTTATTTACCCAGGGTGAAGAACTTCAACGTGGCGGTGCGGGAAGAGGGACAGGAAGTCATCTTTCTGTACAAGATAGTGCCCGGCGGGGTCGACCGCAGCTACGGGATACACGTTGCCCAGCTCGCCGGGCTGCCCCGCTCCGTGGTCCACCGCGCCCGCGAGGTCTTGGAAGACCTGGAGGGTGACAGCCGCACGGCAAAGCCGCTATCAAAAAAGCGCCGCCGTGAGGCGGCGCAGCAGCTGACTTTCCTACCCCCCAAGTCCCCCCTCCTTGAGGACTTGGAAAAACTCGATTTAGACGCCATGACCCCCCTTGAGGCACTCAACAAGCTGTATGAACTTAAGAAGAAGGTGGGGGAGAAATAACAAAATCCCCCTCTCCTTTCAAGGAGAGGGGGACACAGGGGGTGAGGTCTCACCCTTTTCTACTTGACTTTGGCGAAGTGGCCCTGCGGGATGCCCACGCCCATGCCGACGTCCTCGTCCATCTGGCGGATGGTCTCCGCGCCCACGTTCTCCATAATGTAGGCGTCCAGCGTGGCCAGCACCGGATTCCCACCGGCCACAATGTGGCCGCCGAATACGGCACCCTCTTTATCGCAAAAGGTGCCGTGCAGGTGCAGCAGCGTCTGGCCGTCGTCCGACTGGAAGATGATGCCGTGCATGCTGATTACCTCAATGGGGCCGGGGAGTGTTGTGGGGTCAGTGTAGCCGGCACCGAGCTTGGTCTCCGGCTTGGGCGCCAGTATCTGATAGGTCACCTTGCGTATGCTGCCGATGCCGAAGATAACCGCGCCGTACTTGATGCCGTTCTCCTCGCAGACGGCCTTCAGGCCGTTGGTGATATCAGTCTGGGTCCGGAGCCTTACCGGTATCAGTTTGCCGGCCTTGCCGATGGCATAATGTGCGCCAATTTCTCCCATATGATTAACGCCTCCTTTAGTATTTATCCTTGCAGCTTTAAAGACGTGGCTTGCAGAGTATTTCCTTGACCCTGAGGTCGAAGAAGTTCTGCGAGTTCACCGGCGTGAGCACCACCGCGGTATCGGAGCCACGGCCAGTGCCGCCAATGGCGATTATCTCCTCGTCGGTGCGCACCAGCCCGGCATCCGCCGCCATAATCGATATCTCGCAGACCACCTTCATCCCCTCGCCAAGGAGTCTGAGCACACTGGCAAACAGCTCGCCGCCGCCGTAGGTGTCGTATTTGTTGCGGATGGCGCGGCTGACGCCGGCAAAAAGGTGCGTCCCGGTACATATCCTGCCGCCCTTGCTTTCCACCACCTTGCGGTTCTCCTCGGTGAATGTGTTAGTGTTTGCCTCGCGGAAGCCTTGGCTGTGGGTCACTATGATTACCTGGACGTCCTTCAATGCTTCCACTGCCTGTGCTGCAGTATCACCTCGCGTTGATGCCACCACCACCGTTTTGATACCGAGCTCCTTTGCTCGTTGCCCGGCAATGCGCAGCACTTCGGCCGTATTCTCCTGGCCGGGCCGCTCAAAGTAAACGATCTTTGCTTCCATATATATTATACTCAGGCCATGGTGTTGCGCAGCGTGCCCACACCTTCCACCTTAATCTCAATGGTGTCGCCCGACTTCATCGGGCTGATGCCGGCCGGTGTCCCCGTGGCAATAACATCGCCCGGGAAGAGGGTGATAAAACGGGAGATATAGCTGATCAAGGCTGGAACACCAAAGATGAGGTCGCTCGTGTTCACCTTCTGCTTGCACTCACCATTGAGATACGCTTCCAGCATCACATTGCCCGGGTCAAGTTCGGTCTCAATCCAGGGGCCGATTGGCGAGAACGTATCCGCACCTTTAGCCCTTGCCCACTGCGAGTCGTTCTTCTGCCAGTCGCGGGCACTGACGTCGTTGCAACAGGTGTAGCCCAGCACGTACTTCATGGCGTCCTTCTCGCTGACCTTAGTTGCCTGAGCTTTGATAACCACGCCCAGCTCCGCTTCGTAATCAACCCGGGTGGACCCGGGATTGCGAATCTTGTCCTCGGGACCGATGACCGCACTGGAGGGCTTGTAGAACATTATCGGTTCCTCGGGGGCGGGCTGCCCGACCTCCTTGGCATGGCTGTGGTAGTTCAGACCGATGGCCACGATTTTGGTCGGCTCGCAGGGTGCCAGGAGCCTGACCTCGCCTAGCTTGCGGGATTGGTTGAGCTTCTTGATTTCGGGAAAGGGTTTGCCGTCGATAACCTGGATTTGCTCACCGTCCAGGATACCGTACTCCGTTTTGTTGCCGATACTGTACCTTACAATTTTCATAGTGGTGAAAGTTTATCATTACCATTTTAGGGATGTCAAATTGAAACGATTAACGAGCGTTGCTTTGGCATAGCCAGTATGATATAGTTTTTTTATTATGAACGCCGGATTTGATTTCATTTCTACAGGTACAGTTACCTCTCCGAGCGGCTTTGTGGCCGGTGCCACTCATGCTGGTATCAAGAAGGAGAAAAACCTTGACCTGGCCATAATCGCTTCCGAAACACCCTGCGACGTAGCTGGTATTTTTACCCGCAACCGGATTAAAGCGGCGCCGGTAGTGCTCAGTCTGCAGCGCCTCAAGGGCGGGGAAGCAAGGGGGGTAGTGGTAAACAGTGGCTGTGCCAATTGTTGCACCGGAGAACAGGGACGGGCGGATGCCGCGGAAATGACCGCACTGGCCGCTGAGATAATTGGCACTTCTCCCGAACAGGTCATGGTGGCCAGCACTGGTGTCATCGGTCACATGCTGCCCATGGCGCGACTGCGCACTGGCATGAAGCAGATAGCGCTTGGACGGGATGGGGGGCATGATTTTGCCCGGGGCATCATGACCACGGATACAGTGCCCAAGGAGGCGGCGGTAAAAGTAAGGGCAGGGGATTACACCATTGGTGGTGCGGCCAAGGGGGCCGGGATGATTCATCCCGACCTGGCCACGTTTCTCTGCTTCCTGACCACCGATGCCCGGGTTGACCCCGGGTTTCTCCAGTCTGCCCTCAAGCAGGCGGCGGACGTCTCATTTAATATGGTCTCCATTGACGGAGATACCAGCACCAATGACACGTTGCTCCTGCTGGCCAACGGACTGGCCGGCAATGAAATTATTTCATCGGGCACTGAGCCGGCTGAGGTGTTCCAGAAGGCACTAGACGAGCTCTGCATCCATCTGGCCCGGGCAATGGCGCGCGATGGTGAGGGTGCCGCCACGCTTATTGAGATAAGGGTCAACGGCGCTCCTGACCTGGCCTCGGCCCGACAGGTTGCCCGCACCGTGTCCAGCTCAACGCTGGTCAAGACCGCCGTCAACGGTCGCGACCCGAACTGGGGGAGGATTATGGCGGCGGCGGGCAGAAGCGGTATTGAGATAGTGGAGGCAAAGACAGACCTTTACCTGAATTCAATCTGTATGATGAAAGCGGGTCGGCCGCAGCCGTTTGACCATGCCGAGGCAGTAAAGCACATAAGCCAGAAGGAGGTAACCTTTACCTTAAACCTCAACCTGGGAGATGACAGCGCCACTGCCTGGGGCTGCGACCTTACCGAGGACTATGTAAAAATCAACAGCCACTATACAACTTAAAAGACTGGCATTATGAAAACGGAAAGCAATCCGGTTATTGTGGTCAAGATAGGTGGGGTGGCACTGGGCAGCAACGATACCACCATTGAGGATATCGTTTACCTGCAGCAGCAGGGTAAAAAGCTGGTGGTGGTTCATGGTGGCGGCAAGCTGATTACGGAATGGCTGAAGATACACGGCATCGCCACCCGGTTTGTAGGCGGCCAGCGGGTAACCGACCGGGATTCGCTGGCGGTAGCGGTGGCGGTGATGGCTGGCCTGGTCAACAAGGAAATCGTAACCGGGATTAATCAGCTGGGCGGACGTGCTATAGGTATCAGTGGCGCTGATGGCGCACTGGTGCAGTGCTCTATGGAAGATGAAAAGCTTGGCTATGTGGGCAGGGTAGTCCAGGTAAAAACAGAGTTGCTGGACACGCTCTTACAGGCGGGCCATGTTCCGGTGATGGCGCCGCTGGGCATGCACACTTTTGAACGACCCGAGGGTGCGCCACAAATACTCAATATAAACGGTGATATTTTCGCCAGTGAGATAGCGGCTGCCATGGGCGCCGAGCGGCTTATCTTCCTGACCGATGTGCCGGGTATATGCGACCGGGCTGGCAATCTGCTGGACCGATTATCCGCCGCGGAGGCTGAGGAACTGGTCAAATCGGGTGTTGCCTCCGGAGGCATGATTCCCAAGATACGGGGCTGTATCAGGATGGTGAACACCGCCTCGGCAACCTGTATAATTGATGGACGGCAGCCGCATGCCCTGCGCCAGCAGATAGAAGGGAATGGCGGTGGCACAACTATTTATAAGGACTGAAGGGGAGTTAAAGAGGGGCAGAGCCCTGTAAATAGAGAAGTCAAAGAGGCAAACTGCGGGCTTTATTAACCAGCACTCTCTATCTTTACATTGAGTAGGAGCCTGACCACAGCCCGTTGAAGAAACGCTGCGCATTAATGCCTAATACCCGGGTATCATACCCGCCTTCCTGAACGACAAGCGTGGGGAACCTGAGAGAGCCAATCATCTTCCCTATAGACTTGAAATCTTCAGCTACCAGACTCCAGCTGCCGGTCGGGTCTTCTTTGGCCGTGTCCAACCCCAGAGCGACGACTAGGAATCTGGGGCTGAACCTGTTAACACGCTTCAGGGCTTCCCTGAGAGTGCGCTGGTAAAGCTCGCCATCAATGTTTTCCGGTAGAGGAATGTTTACGTTATAACCGTTACCTGCTCCCCTTCCCTTTTCGCTGACAAAGCCGCTGAAATAAGGGTAGGCGAAGCTGGGATGGCCGTGAATGGATATGGTCAGCACGTCAGCACGTTCATAGAATATCTCCTGCTGGCCGTTACCGTGGTGATAGTCAACATCAAGGATGGCAACTTCACCGTACTGGCTGAGGTGTTCGGCAGCGACGGCGGCGGAGTTGAAATAGCAAAAACCGCCGAAGGAGCCGGGCTCGGCGTGGTGTCCGGGCGGCCTCACCAGAGCATAAGCCAGGCGATAGCCCTCGAGGAGCTTCTTGGCCGCGGTCAGAGCACAGTCCACAGCCCTTTTGGCCGCCAGATAGGCGTTGCCGTTTATCGGCGTGAACGTGTCAATGCAGTAATAACCGGCGCGTATCGGCAGCGCTTTAGGCGGTCTTGTCCGGTTGCGCACCGGGAAGACATAAGGGTAGACGGATGTCCCGGGTTCAAGTTCGCTACATACCTTTTTAATATAGTCAACAAACCTCCGGTCATGGACTGCCCTGATGTATTTTTCCGAAAAATGCCGGGGGGGTACCTTCTGAAATAACCGGGTCTTATCAAGCTCTTTCAAAATCGAGTCTATCCTCACTGGAGATTCAACGTAACCGCGCTCTTCCACATGATGGATGCCGTGACGGTCATTGATGACTAGCATGATGCGCCTGTCAAGCGGTACGGAGCGCTTTATGGGAGCCGGAGCTTTTTTCACATATTTGGGCTCTCTCAGGCGCACCGGGTCATCCTGAAATGAGTCCACCACCATTTCAACATAGTCACGGGGGCACACGCCTTTGTATTTCCGTTCCAGTATGGCCCGGGCAATATCCCTGGCGGTATCGCGTGGCAAACCTTTACCCTGTCCCAGGTCATCGTAGACCAGGTACGGCGGATTATCATCCCCGGGTCTGACAGGAGTCTCGTAGGCGGTGTTCGCAATGGGGCGGGCACCGTATCTCTCGTAGAAGCGCAGTCGCGCCGCGTTTTGCTTTCTGACTTCAGGCTTACGGCTTAGCCGGGGGGCATCGGGCAGACATTCAAAGAAAAGGCCGATAGTATTCAGGTCAAGCGCCTCCTCCCGCACCCTTTCATATAGAGCCCCACCGATACCACCGCCCATCGTCTTTCTGGAGGTGGAGATGTAGTCGAGGTAGCAGAATTTCAGGACAGGCTCGTGAAAGAGAAGGGCAAAGCCATCGATATGCCCTTTTGAGCCCTCGGCAACGAAGAGTATAGCGCGGAAACGGTACTTCAACGGGTTGCGAAGCTGTTCGGGCAGTTTGTTAACGGTTCTGTTCAGTAATCTGGGAAACTGGGCCCGCAGGATGTCCTGGACCTGCGCTATGGCTTCCTTATTGGCGGGGGTGATATTATCGTATACCCGGCGAATCCGGAACATAAGTCAGGCCTCTCTCCATCTTTATCATCTGATGTCATCTCAGTCGCTTTTGCAGGATGAGCTTGTCGTCCCCCGGCGCATAGAAGTCGGGAATGCGGCCGATTATCTCATAGCCCTGGCCGAGGTGAAAACGTACGGTTTTCTCATAGGCTGATGTGGAGGATGTTTCGATAATGGCCAGCCTTCCCTGAGCCTGCCTGATTTCCACCTCCGCCGCTTGCATCAGGGCACCACCGATGCCCTGCCCCCGCTTTTCCCGGGAGACCGCCTGCCAGTACATATCCCAGGTGCCGTCAGTCAGCGGCGTCGGCCCGTAGCAGATATAACCAGCGACAGTTGAGCCAGCCTCGGCCACAAGGATATAGTACCCCGATTCTTTGACATCGTGCAGGTAACTATCGATGACCTCTTCGGCAACTTCTACATCAGACGCATTGAATTCGGGTGTATTCTGCAGTATTTTCATCAGGGCCGACTTGTCTTTTTTCAGCATGTGGCGTATCTTGATTTCCATTATATTCCTTTTCCCGCGCGAGCTGCACTATCTTATCAATGAATTGCGGGTAGGACATGCCGGCGGCCTGGGCCTGGCGAACGGCGCCGGAGTCAGGGGCTATATCCGGATTGGGGTTCACCTCAATAACGCTTGGCTGCCCCTGCTGGTTCATCCGCATGTCCACCCTGGCGTAACCCTGACCGCCAAGCAGTCGGAAAGCTTTCAGCGCCGTCTCTTCAATGTGTTCCCGCATTTCAGGCTCGATTTTTGCCGGACAAACTGTTTGGGTTCCCTGGAAATACAGGCTATCAGGCTCCCACTTGGAGGCAAAGGTCAGGATTCTGGGCATTTCCGGAGGCAACGTATAAGCTATCTCAGACACGGGCAGCACGGTGCATCGGGAGTTGCCCAGGACCGTCGCGTTAAATTCGGGCCCGTCGATGAACTCTTCTACCAGAGCACTGCCGCCGTAAGATTCCGTTATCAGTTTCACCTGTTTTTTCAGCGAAGTAAAATCGCTGACCACGCTTTTTTCAGTCAGCCCGTGGCTGGCGTCCTCACCACGGGGCTTGACAATGCAGGGGTAGCTTAGCTGGAACATGTGCAGTATATGGTGGTTGAGCACCTGGAAGTCCGATGTTGGTATGCCGGCGGCTTTCAGTAGCACCTTGACCTTGGCCTTATCGAGAGCCAGCCTCAGCATTTTCCCCGGACAGCCGGTGCATGGTATCCCCAACTCCGCTAGAGCCTCCGGCAACAGGGCTTCTGTTTCCGGCTGGCCACAGAAACCTTCAAAAAGGTTGAACACCAGGTCCGCATCCAGAGACCGGAGTTTCCTTCTGGCTTGCTCCAGCGGTGGTACCAGAGGGACACGGGTCACGTGGCAACCGAGCTCAAGCAGGGCCTGGTGCACTGCGGACACGGCGTTAAGAACGCCCAGAACCGCTTTTTCTTCGCCAGTGGCATCATAACGCGAAGGGCTTGGTTCATTGTAGGCAATAGTTACACGCATACGCACTGAGGATGCCTCTCAAGTGCGGCGTCAAACACCGCACCTATCAGGGCTTCATGAGTCCAGCCCAGCTTTATGGCCATGATAACCAGGTCGCTGTAGGTTCCCAACCCGGGCAGGGGGTTTATCTCCAGAAAGTAGGGCTCCCCCTCCGGGCTGACTCTGAAGTCCAGCCGGGCGAAATCCCGGCACCCCAGAGCCTTGAACACGTTGAGGCTGGAGGCTGATAGCTTATCCCGGACCTTTTCCTCAAGCCGGGCGGGGCATTCATAATCAACCAGTGCTTTCCAGTCCCGCTTTACTTCCAGAGAGTAAACAAAGGACGCTTCATTTTTACGCGGCAGAATGCGCATCATGCCCAGTACTTGGGGTGGGGAGTTGCCTATTATGCCCACGGTGACCTCATCACCGACGATGAATTCCTCGACCAGAACCGGCTGGCGGTAATACGCCAGCAGTTTTGGCACTGTCACCGCTGCCTGTTCCGGATTATTCACGATTGAGTCAAGGCCAATCCCTTTGCTGGAGCCTTCATGCGCCGGCTTGATGATGGCCGGGAAAGGGAATTCGTCCCAGGATATCTGGCCAAGCCCTTCCCTGATATCTATTACCCGCCACTTCGGGGTGCTGACACCGGCGGCGGCCACCAATTTTTTGGTTACCGGCTTATCCAGGCATATGGACAGACATTGAGGGTCCGAGCCGGTATACGGTATGTCCAGCATCTCCAGAATGGAAGGTACCTGGGCCTCGCGACTGCGGTAGCTGCCTCTGCCCTCGGCTATGTTAAAGACGATGTCTACCTTTACCTGTCGGATATTGTCGATAAAATCGCTGCCCCCGCCCAGCCTGATGACTGAGTGCCCTTTAGCCTGAAGGGCTGCGGCTATGATTTCCACTGTCTCCGGGGAATCATATTCCTCAAGGGCATCCTCGGGGTCATCTCGGCCTGTCGGAATGGCTTCTTTAAGATCGTACGATAACCCTATCCGCATCTGTAGCTCCTTTAGATTTAAATGGTGCCCCGGGTTCATTAAGCAGGCCAGCGGTAGCCGCTAATTCCGGATACGCTTGCTCTCTGGGATTGCGGTAATGGAAGAGCTTTCCCTGATAGTTCCTCAGCAACAGCTCCTTCTCGGTCTGTGCCAGTACGTAGTTCGGCTGCAGAGGAACCTTGCCCCCTCCCTGGGGGAGGTCCACCACAAAAGTAGGCATTGCCAGACCTGAAGTATGCCCGCGCATTCCTTCGATTATCTTTATACCAGCCTCCACCGGCGTGCGAAGGTGTTCCGTTCCCTGTACTTCATCGCACTGGAAGAGGTAGTACGGACGCACCTTTATTTTGAGAAGACCCTGGCATAGTTTCAACTGAGTCTCAACGGTATCGTTAACGCCTCGCAGCAGGACAGACTGGTTGTTTACGGGAACGCCACTGCGCAGCAGACGGTCGCAGGCCTCTGCCGACTGCGGAGTTATTTCACGGGGGTGATTAAAATGAGTATTGAGCCAGATGGGGCCGTGTTTTGACAGCATGGCGCACAGCTCTTCATCTATCCGCTGAGGCAGCACCACGGGGAACCTGGTGCCAATACGTATTATTTCAACATGCCTTATCTCTCTTATCCTGGAGATAATACTTTCCAAACGGCGAGTAGGCAGCATCAGGGGGTCACCGCCAGAGAGGATGATATCTCTGATGCCACTGTTCCGGCGTAAATACGCCAGCATCGCTTCAATCTCGCTTTCATTACGCACCCACCCACCATGCCGCCATTCTCGCTTGCGGGTACAGTGGCGGCAGAGCATCGGGCAGATATCGGTAAGCACCATCAGCGCCCGGTCCGGGTAGCGATGGACCAGGCCGGGAACCACGGAGTCCTCCTTCTCAGCGAGCGGGTCTTCCAGGCCCATTGTCCCCATAGTAATCTCCAAGATGGAAGGGATAGCCTGTTTTCTTATCGGGTCATCAGGGTCATCCGGGTCGATCAGTGAGAGATAATAAGGGGTTACCGAGAGGGGATAGCGCATGGTGACCAGCTTGAGCTGTGCCTGCCCCTCGTGGCTTAGCGGAATGAATTCAGCTAACTGGTCAACGTTGGTGATTCTATTCCTGAAGTGCCACTTCCAGTCGTTCCAGAGGAAATCTGGTATGCGTCCCCAAAAACTGTATCTACCGGCGGCTGTTTTACCGGGAGGTTCTTCGGGGTCAACAGAGGTAGAACTTTTCCCAGGAGGTTCTTCTTCAGCCTCATTTGTATTTTCAAAGTTGGCAGGGCGCTTATCTGATTTAAATATAAATTGACGGTTACTATTCACTGCTGTTTTCATTTTATTCCTTCAATTTTATTTCAGCTTTAGCAAGAGCTTGACTTTACCACCATGCTTCTATCATAATGTGTCATGATTAATGTATCATGAATAATATTAGTAGAAATATATTTCATGTATTATTATATATGAAAAGCGGTACTTGTCAAGTGTTTTTAGGTATTTTATAATTTTATTTTGGCGGAGGTGTTTAAGATGGTAGACTGGAGTTTATTTACCAACCACGGTTTAATATTAATTCTAATTGCCAAAAACCCGGACATGACCGCCCGAGAAATCGGTAACGATATCGGACTAACTGAGAGGACGGCACACAAGATAATAGTGGACCTTGAAGATGCGGGGTACATCACGAGAATTAAAGTTGGCCGGCAGAACAAGTATAGAATCCATCCCACTGTGCCGATTAAAGATGAAGTAACTGATGCTTCCTTGGGAGAGTTACTGGCGACGCTTGGTTGGAAGAGCAAAAGACGGAAGGCAAAAGCTGATACAGCATCACATTGACCAGATGAACACGGCTGTGAACTGTTTGAACCAAGCTCGGCGTATGCTTATTACCTAAGGCAGGCATGATAACATGAATCCACTAAAATTTCTCAAGCCCAAGCCGACCATCTCCGAACAGGATTTAGAGTCAGGGTTACGCTGGTTTACCTTAGAAGGGATGGCGGCTTTAGGCCTTTTTAGTATCACAACGAGCGGTTTTCTGGCCGCTTTTGCTCTTGCCCTCGGTGCCAATAACCTGCAAATAGGTATTCTAGCAGCCCTCCCTTTCATCATGCAGACCCTCCAACTGCCGTCAATTTGGCTGGTAGAGAAATTTCGAAAGCGTAAAGCCATTGCCCTGATGACCTGGGTGCCGGCACAGTTGCTGTGGTTCCCCATAGCGCTTATCCCCTTTTTCATTGAGACTCCAAGCGCCTGGGCTATATCCCTTCTTCTGGCCTTCATGGCACTGCGCGGCTTCTTTGCCGCAGTTAGCAACTGCAGCTGGAACGGCTGGGTTCGCGACTTGATTCCACAGAGAATGCTGGGCCAGGTCTTTTCCAGACGCCTTGTGTTATCCACAGCCGCCGCCGTTGTCTTCAGTTTGGGCGCTGCCTTCTTCGTTGATATATGGCAGGAACGGGTGACCGGCCAGGGTGCCATCTTGGGGTATACCTACGTACTTCTATTTGGTGCCCTGTTTATTGGTATGGCGAGCCCCGCCTTTATGGCACTAATGCCCGAACCGTTGATGCAGCCGGTAATAGGGTCTCAACCATCGATTTGGGAAAGACTGAGCGCACCAATCCGGGACCGTAACTTTAGGCAACTCATCCAGTTTCTTCTTTTCTGGGGATTCGCATCGAACCTGGCGGTCCCTTTCTTTGTCGTCTACATGTTGAAACGGCTCGGCTTACCTCTCTCGTGGGTTATCGCGCTCAGCATTTTGAGTCAACTATTTAACATACTCTTCCTTCGTGTCTGGGGCCGTTTTGTTGACCGATTTGGTAACAAGGCTGTCCTTTCCCTGTGTGCCTCTCTTTACCTTCTCGTTATCTTCGGCTGGATATTCACGACCATGCCCGAGCGCTACGTGCTTACCATACCTTTGCTGGTCATCCTTCATATTTTTGCCGGCATCGCCAATGCCGGGGTAACTCTCACGGTAGCGACAATCGGTTTGAAACTGTCACCAAAAGGCGAAGCGACCTCTTATCTTGCTGGGGCTTCTCTGGCAACCAACGTCGGGGCTGGCCTGGGGCCGCTTTGTGGGGGTTTACTGGCCGATTTTTTCAGCACACGCCAGCTGGACCTGACTATTACTTGGATAGACCCCTTTACTCTTATGCAGGTTTCCGCCCTGAATATTATCGGCCTTGAGTTCCTGTTTGGCATCGCCTTTATATTTGGCCTGATGACTCTGGGCACATTGGCCACAATCCGTGAGGAGGGAGAGGTCAGCCGTGAAGTGATTCTCGAGTCTCTGATGTTTCCAACCCGGGAAATCTCGCGTCCGATGAGCTCGGTGCCCGGCTATAATCTCCTGAGTAACTTCCCCTTCGGTTACCTGAAGAAAATACCGGTCCCTGGACTGGATGTCGCTATCGGGGTTACGGCCTACCAGATTGCATCGGCAGCCAGAGCCGCGACATTAACGGTGGTGCGCGGTCGTAAGGTGACTAAGAAACTGGCGAAAGCATTACAGGATAACTTGGCCACGGTCTGGAAGGTAAGGAAAGAGGTTAAGGCACATGGCGTAGAGATTACTCGAGAGGCTGCACGTGGCGCAATGCACGTTGTGGACGATAAACCCTTGACTATGGAAAAGCTGGTGGCCCCCATAGCCACGGGTGTGGTAAAGGCATCAAGTCAGGCAGGAGTAAGCCCGCTGGACGGGATACAGGGGTCTAGCCAGGGGATTGTTCAAGGTGCCATTGAAACCGGCACTGACCTGACGGCAGCGACGATACATACAATTGAAGCAGCTAAAGAAGTGGCCAAACTAAGCGGTTTCAGCGAAGAATCAGCGGTGGTGAAAGCAACCGTAGGGGCACTGGAAGCAGCAGAAGCTGCTGGCTCCGAAGTAGTAGCTAAAGTGAGAGAAGCAATACGTGCCACGGCGCACAGCAGTATGGAGAAGTCATCAAATGAGGAGACTGAAGTCAAGGATTAAACCTCCAGTGTTATCCAGACAAAATAGGTTGGAATAGAAATGAGAGGAACCAGGGATTGTAATTAACTGGGTGAACAGGCTAATATAATAAATAAACTTGAGGGCTGTGCTACATCTATTCAATGTCAGGGTATATATATTTCCGGATATGATTGAAATCCAGGGTGCTATACCCAGGCAAGTAATTGATATGCCAGGACGCAAACAATCCGAAGGTGTACCGATTATCAGCTCGGCAGGGGGACACAGGGGGTAAGGTAGCTGAAGACCCTCTGGACAAAGTAAATGGGGGTGATACCGTGAGCAAATGGCAGGAAATGGAAAGCAAATACTTCATGCACACCGTTAACCGCGTGCCGGTAACGCTGGTTAAAGGAGAGGGGGCAAGGGTATGGGATGATAGCGGACGCGAATATCTCGACTTTGTTGCTGGCTGGGCGGTGAACAGCCTCGGCCACTGTCATCCTGTCGTCGCCAAGGCACTGGCGGAGCAGGCGCACACCCTGATTCAGGTTTCCAATCAGTTCTATACCGTACCCCAGCTTCAGATGGCTGAAATTCTGGTACAGCACAGCTGCCTGGACAAGATTTTCGTTAGTAACAGCGGCGCCGAAGCGAATGAAGGCGCGGTCAAGCTGGCGCGACGCTATGGCAAACGCCATCTGAACGGAGCACATGAGGTTATCAGCACCATTGGCTCATTCCATGGTCGCACCCTGTGCATGGTGGCGGCTACTGGCCAGGCCAAGCACCAGGATTCCTATAAGCCCCTCCCCGCCGGTTTTATAAATGTGGAATACAATAACCTCGCCGCTATAAAGTCGGCAACTACCGACAAGACCTGCGCCGTTATTCTGGAACCATTGCAGGGGGAAGGTGGAGTTAACATTCCTGACGATGATTACCTGAAGACAGTGCGCAAATGGTGCGATGAAAAAGGGATACTGCTTATCCTTGATGAGATTCAGACCGGCATCGGACGTCTGGGGACGCTATTTGCCTATGAACAGTACGGTGTTGAGCCGGATATAATGACCCTGGCCAAAGGCCTTGGCAGCGGGGTGCCCATCGGGGTAATTATGGTCAAGGAAAGCGCCAATGTATTTGAGCCCGGCGACCATGGCTCCACCTTCGGCGGCAACCCCCTCGTCTGCGCTGCGGCCTACGCTACTTTAAAATATATCATTGATAATAATGTTGCGGATAACGCCAAAAAAGTCGGCCAGTATTTCCTCGGGCGACTTGAGGAACTGAAGAAAAAACACAGTGTAATCACCGATGTCAGAGGACGAGGCTTGCTGCTGGGGGTGGAGTTCGACCGTGAAATTGCGGCTGATATGTTGCAGGCCTGTCTGGAAAACGGCCTCCTGGTCAATCGGTTGAATCCCAGCGCCCTGCGTTTCATGCCGCCACTTATCATTGGCAACGGCGAGGTGGATGAGGCGATAAATATCCTGGACAAGGTGCTGGCGGCGGTATAGCGGGGTATTCCCGAAAAAGAAAAAATATGCGATAATAGTAGCAACGATGAAGGTGAATCTCCGCAAGCTCGGCATCTTTACTACTCTGGGTATGGTGCTGCTGCTTGGCGCTTTCCTCCTCGCTGTTTCCTATATTGATATTGGCCTCGTTGGCGATGATGAAAAGTCGGCGGTAGTTTATGATATCTCGGAAATACCGGCGGCGGTGGTGGCAGATGCCAGTGCCATGGCCATGGACCTCTACGGCGATTACCAGGATAAACGTGATGAATACGTAGACCAGCTGCTGACCGCCTATGTTGAGGTTAAAGACCAGGATTTCGTTGTCATCTTCAATCCCGGGGGCTGGGGGACCAAAATACTGGAAAATTCGCCGGGATGGACTGAAATCTGCCAGGGTATTACGTTGGAGCTGGATAAGCTGGGCTATTCCTCGCTGATGCTCGACTACCGGCGTACGACCAGAAGTATACGAGGTATAGATAAGGAGCTGGTAGAATTGTTCGCCGTTTATCCCTCCAAAGCCGAGAACCTGGCCAGAAGGGTGGAGTTCCTCACCAGGAATGTTCCCGACCTCAAAATCATCGTTGCCGGGGAGAGCTGTGGCGCTGTCATTTCGGACACGGTGATGAATAAATTACAGGAAAATCCCAGGGTATACAGTATTCAGACCGGGCCGCCGTTCTGGCATAAACAGATGGCCCCGGAAAGAACGCTCGTGCTGGATACGAATGGCCGTATTCCAGATGCCTTCAGTCAGGGCGATATATCGGCCATGCTCATTACCAGCCTGAAAGCGCTCGTTGGTATACCTTTGACGGAGGAAGAGGAGGCCGGTCGTATTTTCTATTTCGTGCGCGCGCCCGGGCATGACTATAACTGGCGATACCCCGACGTTAATTTGAAAATAATCGGTTTCTTGGAAGAGAATTTCAGCGCAGACAGGCAAATATCACATAACTAAGGGGAGGTCTTGCGGTGCCGGGTAAAGTGGTGCTGGCCTACAGTGGGGGTCTTGATACTTCAGTGGCCATCAAATGGCTCAAGGAGAACTATGACCTTGAGGTGGTGGCCCTCACCCTTGATGTTGGCAACGAACGAGAATTCACCTCCATTAAAGAAAAGGCGTTAAAGGTTGGTGCCGTGAAAGCGGTGGTTACCGACGCCAAGGAGATGTTTGTCCGCCACTTTATCTTTCCCGCGTTGAAAGCTGACGCGCTCTATGAGGGGCAGTACCCGCTGGCAACGGCCCTTTCCCGACCGCTCATCGGCAAGTTGCTGGTGGACGTAGCGCGTGAGGAGAAAGCAACCGCCGTGGCTCATGGCTGCACCGGCAAGGGCAACGACCAGGTGAGGATTGAGGTCAGCGTGAACGCCCTCGCGCCCGATTTAAAAGTCATCGCCCCGGCACGGGAGTGGGGTATGACCAGAGAAGAGACCATAAAATACGCCGAAAGGCATGGTATACCGGTGCCGGTTACCCTTTCCAGTCCCTATTCCATTGATGAAAACCTGTGGGGCCGCAGCATTGAATGTGGCGTTCTGGAGGACCCCTGGGTGGAGCCACCAGAGGACGCCTTTGCCTGGACGAAATCGCCGGAAGAAACGCCAGACGCACCCGGATATGTTGAAATAGACTTTGAGCAGGGCACGCCGGTTGTCATTGACGGGCAGAAAATGGATGGTATCACGCTTATTCAAACCCTGAACGAGATGGCTGGAAGTCATGGCGTGGGCCGGATTGACCACTTGGAAAATCGACTGGTGGGCATAAAGTCAAGGGAGATATACGAAGCGCCGGCCGCCCTGGTGCTGCTGCAGGCACATCAGGCATTGCAGGCGATGACATTAGCCAAGGAGCAGCTGCGTTTCAAGCAGAAGGTGGCCATGGAATATGCCGACCTTATCTACAACGGACTGTGGTTTACTTCACTGCATGAAGACCTGGCTGCCTATGTTCAGTCCTCACAGCGCTATGTGACCGGCACGGTAAGGCTCAAGCTACATAAGGGTAACAGCAGCGTGGTGGGGCGAAAATCACCTTATTCGCTTTACAGCCACGGGCTGGCCACCTATGATAAAGGTGATGTCTTTGACCAGAGTGCTTCAGCCGGCTTTATCCATATCTGGGGACTGCCGGTAAAGACACAGGCTCAGATACAGGGCACAGGGAAATTGGAAAAGGGCTGATATGAGTCATATCAGGGGTCGCTTCCAGAAGGCGGCCGATGAGAAGGTCGCCAAATATACGTCATCGCTGCCCTTCGACTGGAGGTTATACCGCCACGATATCGCCGGCAGCATTGCCCATGTCAGAATGCTGGCCAGGCAGGGCATCCTCAACAAAGCTGACTCCGTGGTTATCGTTCAGGGGCTTGAGGCCATTGAGCGGGAGATAGCACAGGGCGAATTCAAATTCAAGGCCGAACTGGAAGACATCCACATGGCCATCGAGGCCCGCCTTATGGAAAAGATAGGCGAGGTCGGTGGCAAACTCCATACCGCCCGCTCGCGAAATGACCAGATAGCCCTGGACATGCGCCTTTATACCAGGGAAGCCATTGCCCAGACCATAGCTGGTATTCGTGAGCTGCAGCGTGTCTTGGTGAACCTGGCCGAAGCCAATATGGACGTCATCATACCGGGGTACACCCATTCGCAGCCGGCACAGCCCGTGCTGCTGGCACATCACCTTCTGGCTTATTTTGAGATGCTGCAGCGAGATGTCGGCCGTTTTGACTGCTGCCGCAAACGTGCCGATGTCATGCCTCTGGGCAGCGGGGCGCTGGCGGGAGTTGCCTACAACGTGGACCGTGAGTTTCTGGCCCGTGAACTCGGCTTCAGCCAGGTAAGTCAGAACAGCCTTGATGCCGTATCGGATAGAGATTTTATCACCGAATATGAAGCCGCTGCCAGTATCAGCATGATGCACCTGTCAAGGCTGGCAGAAGAGATTATTCTGTGGGCATCGGCCGAGTTTGACTTCATTGAGATTGACGAAGCATATGCCACCGGCAGCAGCATCATGCCCCAGAAGAAAAACCCGGACGTAGCCGAGCTGGTGCGCGGGAAAACCGGGCGCGTGTATGGCCACCTGATGGCCTTTCTGACCACGATGAAAGCGCTGCCGCTCGCCTATAACCGGGATCTGCAGGAAGATAAAGAGGGGCTCTTTGACACTGTGGACACACTGCTGGCATCACTGGAAGTGTTCGCTGGCGTGATATCAACTTTAAAGGTAAATGCTGAAAGTGCCGCTGAGGCGGTGGGGCGCGGTTATATTCTGGCGACTGACCTGGCAGACTATCTGGTCAAAAAGGGGGAAACCTTCCGCAGCGCCCATGAAATCGCGGGCAAGCTGGTAAGCTATGCGGTGAAAAAAGGGAAGGCTTTAGCGGAACTCAGCTTTGCGGATTACAGCAGCTTCTCGCCGTTGTTCGGTGAGGACGTTTATTCGGTAACTGTGGAGTCATCCCTCGCGGCGAGGGATATCACTGGCGGAACAGCGCCGAAGCGCGTGGCGCAGGCAGTATCCGCCGCCAAAAAAACACTCGGACAGGGGAATTGAAAATACTTCTCCTGGATTAACGAGAAGGCGAATCAGGAGGTAAGGAAACTAGGCTGTTTTCACCACTTTATGCTGGGTGCGCAGACATCTGGTACACAGGTTAAGGCGTTTAGACTGGCCATTTATGGTTACCGTGGCCGGGTGTATGTTGGGTACCCAGCGGCGGTTGGTATGCCTTTTGGAATGGCTAACGTTGTGACCAAAGAGGGGGGACTTACCGCATAAATCGCACTTCAATATAATCGCTCCTTTGACTGTATGGCAAACTTGATGTAATATATGACCTACTAAATAGTAGCACAGTCAGGCTGGGCTTGACAAGGATGACAGAAATGAAGCAGGTAAATACCATCGGTGGTCAGGAATTACGGGAAATGTTCGCTGCGGCTACCGGTTGGCTGGAAAAAAGTTCGGCTGATATAGATGCTCTGAATGTATTCCCGGTGCCGGATGGTGACACCGGGACCAATATGCTGCTGACCATGCGCTCCACCATTGAGGAAGCCTATCGCGCTCCTGACCGCAGTGCTTCGGCGGTGGCTCAGGCTATGGCCAAAGGGGCATTAATGGGTGCGCGGGGAAATAGCGGCGTAATCCTTTCCCAGATTCTGCGCGGACTGGCGAAGGAACTTGCGGAGAAAGAATCGTTCAACGCCGCTGACCTGGCCAGCGCTTTACAGGAATCGTCGGCAATGGCATACCAAGGAATGAGCAATCCAGTGGAAGGGACAATGCTGACCGTTATCAAGGATGTAGCCACGGCAGTGGAAGAGGCAATGGCTGACGATGGCAGAGACATGGTTTCGGTTATGGAAACGGCGGTCAGCGCCGCCGGTGAATCGGTGGCTAATACACCGAACCTGCTTGAGGTGCTGCGTGAAGCCGGTGTGGTTGATGCCGGCGGACAGGGATTGCATACCATTCTTGATGGAGCCCTGCGCTACCTCAGGGGCGAGATGGAGCAGATGCGGTTCCGCAGGCCGCAGATAATTGTCACCGATTTGCATGCCACCAAGCTGCCGCAGATGATTGCTGCCGACGAGGAGCCTTACGGGTACTGCACCGAATTTCTCCTCAAAGGTGAAAAGCTGGACACAGAAAAGATAAGAAAGAAGCTGGAGAAGAAAGGCGAATCGCTTATCGTGGTCGGTGATGACACCGCGGCCAGAATTCATATTCATACCCTTGAGCCGGGTGATGTTGTTTCATACGCCTCCGGCCTGGGCACACTGCATCAGGTTTCAATCCGGAATATGGACGAACAGCACCAGGATTATCTGGAAATGCAGAAGGCCAAGGGCCCGGCGGTGGATACGGCCATTGTGGCGGTTGTCGCTGGCGACGGACTGGCCGACGTTTTTACCAGCCTCGGAGTAACGGCTATCGTTCCCGGCGGGCAGACCATGAACCCCAGCACCAAGAACCTGTTACAGGCGGTTGAGGAAGTCGCCTCCGACAAGGTAATAATCCTGCCCAATAATAAGAACATCGTGGCCACCGCCAACCAGGTGCAGTCTCTTACGGAAAAGAAGATTGAGGTGATACCTACGACGACTGTCCCACAGGGAGTGGCGGCGCTGCTGGCCTTTGACTATGAAGCGGATCTGGATGCCAATATTGAGATAATGACCAGAGCAATATCCGCGATAAAAACGATTGAGATATGCCGCGCCGTGCGTTCGGCCAAGCTGGGTGATTTGAAAATTAATAAGAAACAGCCTATTGGCTTTCTGGATGGTGACCTGTTGGCCGTGGGGGAGAGTGGTCTTGAGGTGCTCAACAAAATGCTCTCCAAATTGGACTTGAACAAGATTGAAGTAATCACCATTTACTACGGAGCTGATACCAAGTCGGCTGAGGCGGAGCAGGTGGCCAGTGATATTCGTAACCGGTACCCGCAGCTGCAGATAGAGGTGGTGATAGGCGGGCAACCGCACTATAACTATATTATTTCCATAGAATAAGGAGCGGGGGTCTAAGACATGGCAGTTGAAATTGTTACCGACAGTCTCTCCGATATCACTCCGGAGTTCGCCAAAGAGCTGGGGGTTACCGTAGTACCACTGTATGTGCGTTTTGGTGAGGAGGTCTATCGGGATAGGGTGGAGATGACTACCGATGAGTTCTACCATAAACTGGTGTATGGTGATACCTTCCCGACGACAACGCAGCCTTCACCAGGCGATTTTGCTGATGTCTATAAAAAATTAGCCAAGAAAACTGATGAAATTCTGGTTATTGTTGTTTCTGGCGTGCTCAGCGGTACCTATCAGTCAGCAATGCAGGCCAAGAGTATGATGGAGGACGAGTGCCGCATTGAAGTCATTGACTCAAGAAAAGTAGCCATGAGTCTGGGATTAATAGTCATTAAAGCGGCCAAAGCGGCCAAGGACGGGGCAAGCCTTGATGAGCTGGCTGATTTGGCGCGCAAAGCTATGCCCCACTCACATTTGGTGGTGTATTTTGACACTCTAAAATATCTGGCCAAAGGGGGGCGTATCGGTAAGGCACAGGGGTTGCTGGGCGCAATGTTATCAATAAAGCCGATACTTACCATAAAAGATGGCGAGATGGCCCCTTTGACCAGAGTAAGGTCTCAGGCGGCGGGCCTGGATTATCTATATAATTTTGTGCCTGGCTTTTCCAAGGTTGAGGCGCTGGCAGTGGAGCATGCCACTTCACCAGATGAGGCAGATGAGCTGGTTAAGCGCCTCGGCAAAATTATCCCCGAAGAGCGCATCTATCGGTCAATAGTTAGCCCGGTGCTGGGGACACACGCTGGCCCCAATGCCCTTGCGTTAACTGTTCTGGAGGCGGAATAGGCAATAATGCCGGTAAAGGTTGTGACCGATAGTGTCGCTGACCTGCCGCCCAAGGTAGTCCAGGAACTGGGGATTACCGTTATCCCGCTTAATGTCCGCTTCGGTGAGAAGGTTTACCGTGACGGCATTGACCTGACCACCGAGCAGTTCTATCAGGAACTCACGGGCAGTAAGATTTTACCGGTAACTTCAGTGCCATCGCCGTCAACTTTTTCCACTGCCTATGACAAACTGGCCGGGGAAACGGATGAAATACTGGTCATAATGCTTTCATCCACACTCAGCGGCACCCATGAAGTGGCGGTGCAGAGCATCGGCCTGATGAAACACAAATGCCGTGTTGAAGTAGTCGATTCCAGAAGAGCAGTCATGGCCCAGGGATTCCTGGTTATTCATGCCGCCAGAGCGGCAGCCGCCGGAGCCATGATGGAAGAACTCATGGAACTGGTGTATCGCAATATCCCCCGTGTTGATATGCGGGCTGCCTTTGACACGCTGGAGTATTTGAGGAGGGGTGGACGCATCGGGGCGGCCCAGGCGCTGTTGGGGGCAGCGCTCAAGATAAACCCTATCATCACCCTGAAAGATGGCTTGGTAGAGCCAGTCGGTAGGGCACGTTCCCGAAAGAGGGCAATTGAGCACCTGTATCAGTATATCGCCAGTTATAAGAACATTGAGGAACTGGCGGTGGAAGATGCCGCCTGTACTGAAGATGCCGATTTGTTGACCGACAGGTTGGGTAGCCTGTTCCCCAAAGAGCGCATTTACCGCACAAGGACGACCCCCGTTATCGGCGCTCATACCGGCCCCGGCCTGCTTCTGGTAGCGGTGATGGGCGATAAATAACACCGGAAGGCGAGGATAAGGTGGCGGCTGGTTTTGAACCTCTGCACAAAATTCTGGAGCTGGAGCAGAAGAAGGGGTACGATAATACCGCGGTCATGGGTGGTCTGGACCGGTTCCTGAAGAACTGGGCAGGGCAGGGCGCGGAAGCCATTTCGGACCGCCGACTTCTGAGCCGTTTCCGGCAACTGGTAGCCAAAGTGGACTACGCCTCTCTATCTGAAGAACAGCGCCAGGATTGGGTCAGCAGTGTCCTGGGTCTGCTCATGGAACTGGAGAGAGGTGCGCCTGACCGGGTTAAACCGGAGAGCAAAGCGCCATCTCTTCCCAAGGTAAAAAGAGCCAGGTCGGTTAAAACGGCAGCGCCGGTCAGCGGGCAGGGTCTGGACTCGCCGATAACCACGGTTAGAGGCATCAGCACGGCACTGGCGGCCAAGTTCGGCAAGCTGGGAGTTAAGACGGTGCGTGACCTGCTTTTTTTCTTCCCCCACCGTCATCTTGACTACAGCCAGATAAAGCATATCTCGCAATTAGCCGAAGGTGATGAGCAGACCATAATCGCCAACGTCTGGCAGGCACAGGCAACCCGGCTGGGCTACCGGCAGGGCACGGAAGCCATAGTTGGCGATGAGACGGGCAATGTGCGGGTGGTGTGGTTCAATCAGCCCTACCTGGCCAAAAAGATGCCGACCAATGCCCGCATTGTGCTCAGCGGTCGGGTCAGTCTGTTCAAGGGACACCATGTCTTTGAGTCTCCGGAGTGGGAGTTCGTCGAGGAAAAAGACCTGGTTCATACTGGTCGACTCGTTCCCGTCTATTCTCTGACGCAGGGGCTGTACCCCCGCCAGGTAAGAAAACTGATGAAAGAGGTGGTTGACCAGTGGGCAGGGCAGGTGGATGACTTCCTGCCGGCGGAGTTGAGAGAGCGCTGCGACCTGCTGGAACTGCCGCAGGCGATAAGTCAGGCACATTACCCTGAAGATGAAATGGTAAAGGACAGGTCAAGGGTACGCCTGGCGTTTGATGAGCTTTTTATACTGCAGCTCGGCGTGATGAGTCGGAAGCACGACTGGCAGGAGAGTCAGCCGGACAGCGCCTTCACCATTGATAAGGAACTGGTCAATAGCTTCATAAAATCCCTGCCTTTCCAGCTCACGGCGGCGCAGCAGCGGGTACTGAAAGAAATGCTGAACGATATGCATCAGCCCCAGCCGATGTCCCGGTTATTGCAGGGGGAGGTGGGTAGCGGTAAAACCGTGGTGGCAACGGCGGCGCTATTGCTGGCGGTGGCTAACGGCTATCAGGGGGCTTTCATGGCCCCGACCGAGATTCTCGCCGAGCAGCACTATGCCACGCTGTGCCAGATTTTCTCTAGGGCGGGGAGTCAGGAGGAGGAGGAGAGGACACCGTATCTGAAGCGGTTTTCCGGTTTGTTACCCCGCCCCATCACGGTGGCGTTGCTCATCGGTGATATTACGCCATCCCAGAAACAGGAATTGCAGCAGCGTATTATGGCAGGAGATATTGATATTGCTATCGGCACGCACGCCCTCATCCAGAAAGGCGTTGAGTTCAGCAAGCTGGGCCTGGCGGTGGTCGATGAGCAGCACCGCTTCGGCGTTACCCAGCGCTCGGCACTGCGCCAGAAGGGGTTCCGCCCCCACATGCTGGTCATGACCGCCACCCCCATCCCCCGCACCTTAGCGCTGACCCTGTACGGCGACCTTGACCTTTCTGTTATCGATGAGCTGCCCCCGGGCAGGCAGACGGTAAAGACAAAATGGCTCAGGCCGGCGCAGCGGGAAAGCGCCCATAACTTTATCCGCAAGCAGGTGGCCGCCGGGCATCAGGCATTCATCATCTGTCCCTTAATTGAGGAATCTGAGGTAGTGGTGGCGCAGGCGGCAGTGGCGGAACACGAAAGGCTGTCACGGGAAGTCTTTCCCGACCTGAAGCTCGGCCTGCTGCATGGCAGACTGTCCGGTGAGGAAAAGGACGAGGTGATGCAGCGCTTCCGCGCCCGGGAACTTGATATACTGGTCTCAACGCCGGTGGTGGAGGTTGGCATTGACATTCCCAACGCCACGGTGATGCTCATTGAGAGCGCCGACCGCTTTGGCCTTTCCCAGCTGCACCAGTTCCGGGGTCGCGTCGGGCGGGGGGTGGAGCAGAGCTACTGTATGCTGCTCGCTGAGAACCCGTCAGAGGTGGGCCGGGAACGTCTGGATATAATTGAGAATGTTCAGGATGGTTTTGTTTTAGCCGAAGAAGACTTAAAATTGCGCGGTCCGGGCGAGTTCTTCGGCACGCGCCAGAGTGGCCTGCCTGACCTGCGCATGGCCAAGCTGTCCGACGTCAAGATTCTGGAGATGGCCCGCAGCGAGGCGATAGCGCTATTTAAGGTAGACCCCGGTTTGAAAAAGCCCGAACACAAGCTGCTGGCCGGTGAGATGTCCAGAGTATGGCCGCAGGCCAGTGCCGGCGAATGGAGCTAGCTTTTCAGTCCGCCCGGTATTTTTTAACTGTTGATTCGTTAAGTTCTACCCCAAGCCCGGGCCTGTCCCATAGGTCGATATAGCCGTCCTTGTTTATTCTTACTGGTTCTTTCAGCAGTTCTTCGCGCAGCGGATTGTAGTTGCGGTCGAACTCCTGGAGCAAGCCGTTCGGTATGGAGGCGCTGAAGTGCAGGTTGGATACCAGCGCGACTGCCGAGGAAAAAGAGTGGGGCACGCAGATGATGTTCCAGGCGCTGGCCAAGGCAGCGATTTTTTTGGCCTCGGTGATGCCGCCGCACCAGGTAACATCGGGCTGGGCGATGTCAAGAGCCTGGTTGATGATGAGGTCGCGGAACCCGTAGCGGGTGAACTCGTTCTCGCCGGCAGCCAGCGGCATATCGATGGCATGGGCCACTTTGGCGCTGCCCTCAATATCTTCCGCCGGCACCGGTTCCTCAAACCAGAAGATGTCGTACTCCTCCATCTTGCGGGCCATTCTTATCGCCTCGTAAGCGGTGTAGACATTATTCCCGTCGACGAGCAGGTCGATATTCGGGCCTATCGCTTTCCTGACCGCGGCAATTCTGGCCGCGTCTTCGGCCTGGCTGACGCGCCCGATTTTCATTTTGACAGCGGTGAACCCTTCTTTCACGTATGATGCCATTTCATCGGCCAGTTCCTTGAGGCCTTTACCCTCGGCATAGAAACCGGCGCTGGCGTAGGCCCTGATTTTCTCATAGCAGCCGCCGAGGAGGCGGTATAAGGGCATGCCGACCGCCCTGGCCTTGATATCCCAGAGTGCGATGTCAATGCCGCTCATGCTGGCAATGATGGCTCCCTTGCGCCCATGCTTGATGGACCGCTGGTACATGGTCTCCCAGAGGCGCTCGATGTTCATCGGGTCTTCACCGATGAGGTAGTCGGCGAGCTCTTTCTCGATAATCATCTTGGTAATCATCGGTGGCCCACCAAAGTAGGCGGCTTCACCAATTCCGGATATACCTTCATTCGTGTCTATCCTGACCAGCACGACGCTGCGCTGGGGTAGGGTATAGGTGGCATCCATGATGGGCTTATCCAGCTGGCAGGTCAGGACCATGGCTTCGACTTTTTTGATTTTCACTGAACTCTCCTCCTTTGGCTTTGATAGCTGCTTTCACGTATTTTGCCACTATTATATTAGAATTGTCCTTGGCAGTAAAAGGGCGAGTGGAGAAACGCCTTTACAGCTGCTGGCATTTAGTCTAAAATAATTTTTTAGGCGGGTGTAACTCAGCGGCAGAGTATTTGCTTCCCAAGCAAAGAGTCGTGGGTTCGAATCCCATCACCCGCTCCAGTTTATTTGAGGAGATGATTAGTGGAAATTGAGCAGGTAGCAGATTACTTGGGTAATGGGCGGATAATTGACCTCACTCTGAAGATGAACCCGGGAAGTACCGAAGGCCCATCCGCCAAACCCAGCCGGCGTTACGAGATTCAGATGTTTGAATTTCAACCATGGAAAATATGGTCCGGGCCGGGAGAAATTATGCACTATGTTGAAATGGAGAGCCACGTTTCCACTCACGTGGAAGTTCCCTCTCACTACATACCGGCGCGGTATGGCAGGAGTGCCCCGGACCTGAGCGAGGTACCGTTGTCCAGCTTCTTCGGCAGCGCTGTCCTGATAGACTGCAAGGAGCTGGGGCCTCAAACCCCCATCGGCGCCGAAATATTGCAGAAGTTTCCCGTTCGCGAACATGATATTGTTCTGTTCGGGAAAGGACAGCATATTGGGCCTGGTGGGGATGACAGGAGTTTCCTGGTGAAAGAAGGCTTGGAATATCTCCTCGGGAAGAAGGTGAAACTCGTTGCCTTTGATGACACGATTATCCCGGAAAACCCTCTGGTGATGAGGGACCTGAGTACGATGTTCACCCACGATATCATGCTATCTAATGGAATCCCGATTATTGAGCGACTCTGCAACCTGGAAAAATTAACGAAAACCAGATTCCTGTTCTTCGCCATTCCCCCGAAGATGGGTGGTATTGACTCCTTCCCCATAAGAGCAGTCGCTATCGAATAAGTCAAGCCTAACGAAATACACTATCGTTGTAATCATCTTGCCTAAACTGCACTGGTGCGGAAACGCCATATCGCGATAATGCCGAATACCGCAGCAAAAACTAATAGAGCCAACATCTCGTTAAGCACAGCGCTGAAGTCGGCGCCAAAGACCAGCAGTTTGTTGAAGCCGGTGTTGGCCCAGCCATGCGGGGTTATTTTAGCTATGAACTGCATCCATCTAGGGGTAATAAAGAGGGGCCACCAGCAGCCACCTAACGGAGCCAGCACGAGCGATGTGATTAAAGCTATCGAGCCAGCACTGCGTTGAGTCTTAGCCATAGTCGCCAGCATAATGGCGAAGGCTGATGACATGACAACCATGAGTATAGATAGAAGGATAACTGCCTCTAGGGAACGCCCCAGATTTATGTGGAAGACCAAAAGGCCCACCGTCCAGAATAGTGTTATCTGGACAAGTCCTTTAGCCGCAGTACCGGCAAATAGGCCGGCAATGATTGATTCCCTCTTTACTGAAGTAGCCAGCAACCTCTCTAAAGTGCGGTTCTGGCGCTCCCGGACTATCGCTTCAGCAGAAAAAGCTGCCGCCATGAATACAAACATCACCAGATAACCCGGGATAACAAAGTCGGACGGATTCTCCCCTTCAACCTCGCCCACTTTCTCCACATCGTATTCTATGAGTGATGGCCTCATCCGCACACCCCGCTGTACCGATAGTATTTTCGGTATATCCTGTCCGATGCGAGCTGTATTATCGGGAGATTCTATCCATTGATCTAATAGAAGCTCGGTGATAGCATTGCTGACTACCTGCTGCAAACCAATGTTGGAGGCGATAGCCTCAGCCAGCGAGTTGAGAGCGGCTCTTGTATAGGTATCATCCGGATCGGTCACGACCTCTATATTGGTGCCGTAGCCCATTGCTACCCCGTCGGTGAAATCTTCCGGAAAGGCCACGAAACCGGTTCGCTCCTCATTCACCAATGAGCGGTAAGCTTCTTCATAATCATCACCCCAGGTTATATTTGGTTCACCGGGATCAAGCTCGGATTCGTCATCGGTTTTCACGGCCTTGATTATCTGGTGACTGATACCGTCTATATCTTCTAGAGTGACCAGGTGCAGCTCTAACCTCTCGTCTTCACTACCTATGTCGCTCAGGACAACACTGAAAAGGGCCACGAAGAGGAAAGGAAAAAGGAGGAAGAAGAACAGCGCCATACGGTCCGTGATAAAGAGTTTCAAATCTTTTTGAGCAATGAACCAGATATGTCCAAGATGTTTCATGCTTTTATCTGCCCCCGGGCACGGCTTTAAAAAGGATTCGGCTGATAATGAGTCCGGCAACTATTACGATAGTTAACACCGCCAGCTCGAAGGTCACACTATTCAGAGTGCCTCCACCTGCTAGAATAGTCTTAAGGGCACTATTGACATAGGTATTGATAGAAGCTTGGCTCAGAATGTAAAGCATAGAGCCTTCAGGGATTTCAAAGAAAGTGCCACCCAGCATGACTGTAGCCATAGTAAAGAAAACGCTAATCCAGACGGCTTGGTCCTCGGTACGTGCTACTGAGGCTATGATTAATCCTATGGCGCTCGCCGCAGCTATGAAAATTAGGGCAATAAATAATACTATAAGGAAGGACAGCGGCGTAAAGAGTTGAAAGACCATGTAGGCCAGCGTTAACAAGATGAAAGTCTGGACAAAACCGCGGGCGACACCAGCCAAAAATTTACCCATATAAAGCTGCCCTACGCTGAGCCTGGTTGTGAGCAACCGCTCCAGTGTTCCCTTTTTGCGCTCCTCCACTAGGGCTCGGCTACTCATTGTTATAGCAAAGAGGACAAACATGGTAACGATACCTGGCAAGAATTGATAAACAAGATTAGCCTCAGTGCCTACTATTTCTTCACTGACAATTACCAGAGGGGACTCGCGCTCTCGGTCCAACAACTTTTTTACAGTGGTCTGTATGCGGCTTGGACCAATGCCCCTGCCGGCTAGGGCTATCTGGACCTGCTTCCTCACCTGGATTTCCTGACTCAACTTATCTGCTTCCCTATGGACCAAGCTGGCCACCACCTGGCCCTCCTGTCCGCCGTTGCCCCTCTGCCGGAAGATGAGGTGTGCAGGGTGTCCAGAGGTTAGCTTTGCTGAGAAGTCTTCAGGAATATAGGTGACTACCAGAACATCAGACCTCCCTAGCTTGGTTTTTGCCTCAAGCGGGGAAAGCAGGCTCACCTCCAAGTTGTCCAGTTCGCCTAGACGCTCGATAAGGCGTGTGGAATAGATGCCTCCCTGGTCTTCATTAACTACATAAGCAGTTCCGTGGAAGAGGGACTCATCACCGAAGGCACCATACATCAGCACGAAGATTGCTATTGGTAAAATGATGCTGAAGGCTAGGTCGGCCTTGTCTTGTAAATAGCTGCGGACTTCTCGTAAGGCGACTACTAAGACTCTTATCATAGCAGTCCTAATCGCGCAGGCCTCTGCCGGTCAGCTTTAGAAAGACGTCTTCAAGTGTTACCTGTTCCGGCGGTCCTATCATACTCTTAAGCTTATGAGGAGTATCCAGGGCAATTATCTGGCCTCCATCCATAATTGCGACGCGATGGCAAAGGCGCTCGGCCTCTTCCATATAATGAGTTGTATAGAGGATGGTCATGCCGCTATCCCGCAAACCGTTAATGGTGTCATAAATTTTATTCCTTGACTGGGGGTCTATGCCAACTGTAGGTTCGTCAAGAAAGATAAGCTGTGGATGGCCCATAAGGGCGATGGCTAAATTGATGCGACGCTTCATGCCCCCAGAGAATTTATCTACTTTACCTCTAGCCCTATCTTCCAATCCCATTAGTTTGAGGTTGGTCATAGCTTGGGCTCGCGCCTCCTTGCCACTCAATCCTACCATCCGTCCAAAAAAGACTAGATTATCAAGTGCAGAAAGGTCTGTGTAGAGTGCTAGCTCTTGAGGGCAAACCCCGATAAGGCCGCGAACAGCGTTAGCGTTATCACGTATAGAATAACCCCCAATCGTAACGTCGCCTTGATCTGGCTCCAGAACAGTAGAGAGTATACGTATAGTCGTGGTTTTACCTGCACCATTAGGTCCCAGAAGACCAAAGATTTCACCCTTGTAGACGGTGAAAGAAACGCCATCGACAGCTTTGTGCTCATTGAAGCTTTTATGAAGGTTATCTACGGCAAGAAAAACCTCAGTCACGATTATATCCCCTTATAAAGTAACTTCTTAACCGCAATTGCCTGACCTACTTATTTCTGACAATCAGGTGCGTGTTACCTAATTTGTCTTTCTCTTGTCCTCTATCCTTTTCGCCTTAAAAGTCGTTCTCTCCAAGGTGCCGAATTCAAGGAACCTGATGGAGGGTGCGACCTGAAGCTCTTCTCGCAAAGCTATCCTCACCTTTTCTTTGAGTTGGTCTTCGTCTACATCTCCCCCTAAGCATTCAACAATGACCGTACAGATATTTGTGCTTCTTTTCTCATCAGTGGTAAGTTCTATGCGATATTCATCAGCGAGTTCTTTAAAACCTCGCAATACCCTTTCTATCTGAGTCGGATAAAATTTAGCGCCTCGATAAACGATCATATCATCAGCTCTGCCCAGAATCCCACCTAGTGACCTAGCATGGGTTCGGCCGCAGGCACACCTCTTCACATCAAGCTTGGCAACGTCATTAGTCCAATACCTGACCATCGGAGTAGCCTCTTTTGTCAGGTGGGTCATCACTAGGACTCCCGCTTCATCTGGCTCACACCACTTCATAGTCTGCGGGTTAACCAGTTCCACCAGAACGTGATCCTCAACCCAGTGGATCCCGGCTTTTTCCGGGCATTCAGAGGCACAGGTTGGCCCAATTTCAGCCAGACCGTAGTAGTCAAAAGCTTCAATACCCAGGCCGCTCTCAATCTTTTTTCTGGTAGAAGCTACAGCAGCTCCAGGCTCACCGCCAAAACAGCCTATCCGCAAAGCGAGGCTCTCGGGCGAAATTCGCTTTTCCGCCAGCCTTTCACCTAGGTAAAGCGCGAAAGAGGGTGTCGCTAGAAGAACAGTTGGCTGAGCGCCAATAAAATAATCTATTTGCCTGTCTGCCGGGGTAGCACCAGTAGGGATAACAAGGCAACCAAGTTCACGAGCGGCGTAGTGACTGGACATTCCAGCCACCCACAACCCGTAACTAAAAGCGTTTTGTATAATATCGCCAGGTCGCACGCCGAAATTCCAAAGGGTCCTCGCCGTCCAATGCGTTATGTTCTGCACGTCCTGTTCCGACCATATATTGTAAACCTGGGCCCCCGTAGTCCCTGTGGTCGGATGTATTTCTCTCCAATCTTTAGGTGGGGAAACAGCATACCTGCCGTAAGGAGGATGTTTTTCCTGCTCCTCTCTGAGCTCCTGTTTGGTGACCACTGGCAATTTCGTTATATCTGGAATTGACTTCACATCCTCTGGGCTCACGCCAGCTTTATCAAATTTTTCTTGATAAAATGCTGAATTTTCGTAGCACCTTTTTAACTGCCACTTAAGCCGTTTCAGTTGCAAACTTTGAATTTCCTCTCGGCTCATAGTTTCTATTGCTGGTTCGTAAAGCTCAAAGCTGTTGCCGCCCATCGTCCTTGCCTCCTTATATTGGTAAATTATAACTGTACTGCGAAATTCTTGCTAGCTGTTCACCCACGTAGGTAAAGTTTAAAGGACACGTGGTGGTTGTGGTGCTCATCCGGTTCCGTCAGATCCGTTTCAGCCTGGCAACCAGTTCAAAAGCGATATCAAATGCATTGGCGTGGCAAGAGAGGTTAAATATAGGTATAGTTATAGTATAATCATACCATTTGCCAGACAATTGTAACCAAAGTAAGGAGGATACCATGAAAAAACCGGCGAACATTCACCGGCCAGATATTTCCCAGAGAGAAGCTCTACTGCTGCGAATAGAGAGGATAACTGAAGTGCCACTGCTGATTCTGTCTTTCGTTATGATCCCGCTTCTGGTTGGCCCTTTCTTCTGGGAGCTCTCCCCGCAGGAAGAAAGCTTGTTTCTTACCCTTGATTCATTTATATGGGCGCTATTTGCGGTTGACCTGATTATCAAAACAGTCATTGCCCCCCACAGATTGCCCTATCTCCGCCGGCACTGGCTTGAAGTACTGGTGGTTGTCGTGCCCTTTTTCCGGCCGCTACGTATTCTCAGGATATTTATTTTCGGCTCCCGGGCCTGGCTTGGCTTCAGGCGTTTGGTGCATGTTGATTTCCTGCTGGTTTACGGGATAGGTCTGGTGATTATTGCTGCCACGGTGGTAGTTTCTGTCGAAGGAGGAGAGCAGGCTTCCATTAATTCTTTCGGCGATGCGCTCTGGTGGGCGGTAGTTACGATTACCACTGTCGGCTACGGAGATATGGTGCCCGTAACAGCCGCCGGTAGAGCGGTGGCTACGGTGCTGATGCTGGGGGGAGTGGCCTTTTTCAGCGGGGTGACGGCAAACCTGGCTTCGTTTCTGGTTAAAGGGAGTGACACGGAAAAGAAAACCATGTCCCAGTTGACGAAAGAAATAGAAAGCCTGCGTGGCGAACTAGCCAGATTGCGCGGAGACGCTAGCGGATGAGCATATAGCCAACTCCACCGCAGTATATGCATCGGGTAGCTAAAATCGGCTAAAATATATAGTATAATAGCAGAATATAAATCGCTACAGATTGAGTTGCATCATGCCGATTGTAGAAGGTATATCAAGAGTAATTATTGAAGGAGTCCAGCCTGAAATCGATGGGGGACGCTTCCCCATTAAACGGGTGGTGGGCGAAGAGGTTACGGTTGAGGCAGACATATTCGCCGATGGGCATGAATCCCTCTCGGTCTGCCTCCTGCACCGCGGTGAGGACGAGCCAAACTGGACCGAGACGCCTATGGAGTTTCTGGTAAACGACCGATGGCGTGGCTCTTTCGTTGTCGAAAAAATCGGGTGTTACCGATATACCATAGTTGCCTGGGTTGACAAGTTCAAATCATGGCGCCAGGACCTGGCCAAGCGCGTGGATGCCCGCCAGAAGGACATTGGGGTCAATCTTTTGGTTGGGGCCAATATAATTGCCGAGGCACAGCCGGGAGCCCCCAAACGTGACGGTAAGCTAATGGAAGAATGGATAGACACCCTGCAGTCGAGGAAGGTCGCCTGGAGAGAAAAAGTGCGGCTGGCGCTGAGTGATGCGATGAGTCGGATTATGGAGCGTTACGCTGACCGGCGATTTGCTGTTACCTATCCCAAGGAACTGGTGGTAACAGTTGACCGCGAAAAAGCACGCTTCAGCGCGTGGTACGAGATGTTTCCCCGCTCCTGCGCCCTGAAGCCGAACCAGCACGGAACCTTCAGGGGCTGCGAGGCCCGCCTCCCTTATATCGCGGAATTGGGATTCGATATCCTTTACCTGCCACCCATCCATCCTATTGGGCACACCAACCGCAAGGGGAAGAACAATGCCCTCACTGCGGCACCGGACGACCCCGGAACTCCCTGGGCCATCGGCTCTGAGGAAGGGGGACATAAGGCCATCCATCCACAGCTCGGCACACTGAAGGACTTCCAGAGACTTGTCCATAAGGCCAGAGATTACGGCCTAGAAGTGGCGCTTGATATAGCCTTTCAGTGTTCTCCTGACCATCCCTATGTCAGGGAGCATCCGGAATGGTTCCAGTGGCGCCCTGATGGCACGATTCAGTATGCGGAAAACCCGCCGAAAAAATATCAGGACATCTATCCCCTGGATTTTGAGTCAGAGAACTGGCAGGAGCTCTGGGAGGAGCTGAAAAGCGTGGTGCTGTTCTGGGTAGAAAACGGCGTGCGCATCTTCCGCGTTGACAATCCCCACACCAAACCGTTCGCGTTCTGGGAGTGGTTAATCGGTGGTATCAAAGCTGACCACCCTGATGTCATCTTTCTGTCCGAAGCGTTTACCCGCCCCAAAATCATGTACCAGCTGGCCAAGCTCGGTTTCAGTCAATCCTACACGTACTTCACCTGGCGCAATGCCAAATGGGAGCTGGAGCAGTACTTCACCGAGCTGACCCAGACACTGGTGGGGGAGTTTTACCACCCCAACCTCTGGCCAAATACCCCAGACATCCTTAATAATTACCTCCGCGACGGGGGCAGGCCTGCTTTCATAGCCAGGCTGGTCCTGGCCGCCACCCTCGGGGCAAACTATGGGATTTATGGGCCTGCTTTTGAGCTCTGCGAAAACCGCCGTAAGGACACCGTAAGCGAGGAATACCTGGACTCGGAGAAATATGAAATCAAACACTGGGACATTGAGCGGCGGGATAGCTTGAAGGGTATTATAAACCTTATCAATAAAGCTCGTCGGGAAAACCCGGCGCTCCAGAGCGACCACAGCCTGCGTTTTCATACTGTGGACAATGACCAGCTTATCTGCTACAGCAAATGCACTCCGGATGGCTCCAACGTGGTGCTGATTGTCGTGAACCTGGACTACCGATACAAGCAATCGGGCTGGGTAACCCTCTCTCTTGATGACTTGAAGATTGCTCAGGACCAGCCGTACCAGCTACATGACCTCCTCGATGACGCCACTTACACATGGAAGGGACCGCGCAATTACGTGGAGCTCAGCCCTGTAAAACTACCTGCTCATATTTTCCGGGTGGAAAAACGGAGCTGGAGAAAGCGAGGGTAACGAAAATGTCACCCCAGGACAAAGAATATTTCTGGCAGGATAGCGACCCCCTCTGGTACAAGGACGCCATCATTTACGAGCTCCATCCCCGTGCTTTCTGCGATAGCAATGGCGATGGTGTCGGTGACTTTCCCGGGCTCACCGAGAAGCTCAATTATCTACAGGACCTGGGTATTACTGCCATCTGGCTTCTCCCTTTCTATCCGTCTCCTCTCAAAGATGACGGCTATGATATTTCCAACTACACCGGTATCCAGCCCGAATACGGGACGATACGGGATTTCAGGCTTTTGCTGCGAGAGGCCGATGCCCGCGGCCTGCGCGTCATCACCGAGCTTGTGCTCAACCACACCTCTGACCAGCACCCGTGGTTCCAGCGAGCACGCCGCGCCAAGAAGCGAAGCGGCTTCCGGAACTTCTATGTCTGGAGCGATTCACCGGATAAATACAAGGATGCGCGGATTATTTTCCAAGATTTCGAATCATCAAACTGGTCCTTTGACCCCATCGCCAAAGCCTATTACTGGCACCGTTTTTACTCTCATCAGCCCGACCTGAATTTCGATAATGAGCAGGTCCAGAAGGCTCTTATAAGAGCCGTCAATTTCTGGATGAACATGGGGGTATCCGGGCTGCGCCTTGATGCCGTGCCTTATCTCTTCGAGCGAGAAGGGACGAACTGCGAGAACCTTGAAGAAACGCACGTCTTCCTGAAAAAATTGCGCCACGGGCTTGACCAGCAATTCCAGAATCGCATGTTGCTGGCCGAGGCTAACCAGTGGTCAGAGGACGCGATAGCTTACTTCGGTGATGGAGATGAGTGCCACCTGGCATACCATTTCCCTCTGATGCCACGTCTGTTCATGGCTATTCGAATGGAGGACCGCTTCCCCATCATGGACATCCTGCAGCATACGCCGGCCATTCCAGACACCTGTCAGTGGGCTTTGTTCCTGCGTAACCACGATGAGCTCACGCTTGAGATGGTAACCGACGAGGAGCGGGACTATATGTACCGGGTTTACGCCTTTGACTCCCATGCAAGGGTAAATCTGGGCATAAGACGCCGGCTCGCTCCTCTGCTCAACAACGACCGCCGCAAAATAGAATTAATGAATGGACTTTTATTTTCACTGCCCGGCACACCGGTGCTCTATTATGGGGACGAAATCGGCATGGGGGACAACTTCTACCTCGGCGACCGCAACGGTGTCCGCACTCCGATGCAGTGGAGCCCGGAGAAGAATGCTGGCTTCTCCAGTGCCAATCCCCAGCGGCTCTACCTGCCACCGATTATCGACCCTGAATATCACTACCAGGCAATCAACGTGGAGAACCAGCAGAACAACACCGATTCTCTGCTCTGGTGGACAAAGCGCATGATCGCCCAGAGGAAACGGTTCCGGGCCTTCGGGCGGGGGAGCCTTGAATTTGTACAGGCTGATAACAGAAAAATTCTGGCCTTTACCCGCCGATTTCAGGAAGAAACCGTTCTGGTGGTGGCCAACCTCTCCCGCTTGGCACAGCATGTCAACCTTGACCTGGCTGCTGATGAAGGCAAGATACCGGTTGAAGCCTTCGGTCAGTCCGACTTCCCCATTATCGGGGACTCTCCCTATCCGCTCACTTTAAGCCCTTTCGCCTTCTACTGGTTTTCTTTAGAATCGAGACAGCCAGTTAAGATAACCCCAACCGCGACACCTGCCGAGCTCTCTGTGCCCGTGCTCAGCATCAGGGGAGACTGGACGGACTTGCTCAAACGTGAAATCCGGCCCTTTTTGGCCACAGTGCTGCTCAGCCATATGCGTCAGAAGCGCTGGTTTGGCAGTAAGGCGCGACAGCCCCGCGCTGCGAGCATACCAGACTTTGTCAGCATACCGTTTGATGGTTCCAGCGCCCAGTTTATTTTCTTGGACATAGAATACACCGAGGGAGACCCTGAGACCTATCTTATCCCCATTACCTTCGCCTCTGGGAAACGGGCCAATGAAATAGCCAAAGAATCGCCGCAGTCCGTTATCGCACGGGTAGAGTCAAAGCGGAAAGGTGAAAACAGGGAAGGCGTCATCTTTGATGCCCTGATTGAGGATGATTTCACCGCCGCTCTTCTTGAGGCCATAGCCCGGCGCCGACGCTGGAAGGGGCAGGAGGGAAGGATAGTCACCTTCCCAACCCGTGTTTTCCAAAAGCTGCGGGGACCAGCTACGGAAACGCTGCCCCAGACTGTTCTGAAGACGGAGCAGACCAACACCTCTATTATGTATGGTGACCGTTTGATGCTCAAACTCTTCCGCCGCATGGAAGAAGGGACGAATCCAGAACTTGAGATAGGCCGGTTTCTCACCGAGAAAGCGTCTTTCCCCAACGCGCCTCCTGTGGCCGGTGCCATTGAATACCACAACCGGTTCATCCCGGAACCGGTGACACTCGGTATACTTCACGGCTATGTACCCAACGAGGGAGACGCCTGGCGCTACACTCTGGACGAGCTCGGTTTTTTCTTTGACCGGGTGCTGGCCCATCCGGAAGTAGAGTCGCCGCCGCTTATAAAAGGTTCTTTGCTAGACATCATTGAAATGAGCATACCCGCATCAGCAGAGGAGACCATTGGCTCTTACCTCGTATCGGCGCAGCGTCTGGCGCAACGTACCGCCGAGCTGCACATGATGCTGGCATCAGCCAGTGTTGACGCCCGGTTCACTCCAGAGCCGTTTTCTCTCGCCTACCAGCGTTCCCTGTTCCATTCGATGAGAAGTTACACCAATCGGGTGTTACGCCTTCTGCAGCAGCGATTGCCAAGGCTGCCGGATGATGCCAGGCCTATTGCCAAGACGATTCTTGATAATGAAAGCACCATTATCCAGCGTTTTCAGGAAATCACCAGGCAAAGTATCACGGGCATGCGCGTCCGCTGCCACGGGGACTACCACTTAGGTCAGGTGCTCTACACGGGCGATGACTTTGTCATCATTGACTTTGAAGGCGAACCCGGCCGCTATCTCACCGAACGGCGCATCAAGCGCTCCCCACTCAGGGATGTGGCGGGTATGATACGCTCCTTCCATTACGCCGCATACGCTGCGCTGCGTAATCAGGCATCCACCGCGCTTCGGCCAGAAGACCTCCCCATACTGGAGGAATGGTCTAAAGTCTGGTACCTGTGGGTATCGGTGGCGTTTCTCAAAGCTTATCTGGAGTTGATTTCTGACCTACCGGTACTGCCAGCGGCCAATGAAGGTAAAAAAGTCCTCTTCGAGGCGTATCTCATGGAGAAAGCCCTTTACGAGATAGACTACGAACTGAACAACCGGCCAGATTGGGTTAATCTGCCACTTCAAGGCGTCCTGCAGATACTGGAAGCTGAAGAGTAAGATGGGTATGGCTACAGGGCCTCTCCACGAACTTGCCCACCTCTACGGCGTGCAAACGGCATACTACAACGTTCTTCACCACCGCCGGCCGGCCTCTGCGGACACGCTGTTTGCCGTCCTGAAAGCCCTGGAAGCTCCTCTGGAAAGGCCAGAGGATGCCTCCTCAGCCCTGCGGGAGCGGCGAAAAGAGCTCTGGCAGCGCTCCCTCGAGCCGGTGACCGTGGCTTGGAATGGCAACCTTTCCTCACTCAGTTTACGGCTTCCTGCCTCCCTGGCTGAAGATACGTTAACCTGCCATCTGACGATGGAGGACGGCGGGTGCCGGGAACGGCCATATCTTGCCCGTGACCTCAAGACGCTGGAAATGGCAGAACTGGAGGGAATGAAATACGAGGTAAAGGAGCTCTGCTGGAAAGATATATTGCCACCTGGATACCACCGGCTTTCGTTCCGAATCAAAGGAGAAACCGCCGAGACTCTCGTCATCTCCGCTCCCGCCACGTTTTATCACCCCCCTGAAGCAGAACCATCTCGTAGATGGGGTGTTTTTATACCCCTGTATGCCCTCGCCAGGGGAGAGGGGTGGGGCAGCGGCGACCTTTCCGATCTCCAGACACTCGTTTCGTGGGTGGGCGATATGGGCGGAAATATTATCGGTATGCTGCCGATGCTCGCGTCTTTTCTCGACGATAACTCAGACCCGAGCCCGTACATTCCAGCCAGCCGACTTCTCTGGAATGAGTTCTATATCGACATTATGGGTGTCCCGGAGCTGGAGAGCTGCCCGAAAACCAAGGCACTTTTAGCATCGGCGTCATTTCAGCAGGAGATTGAGACCCTGCGCGCCACACCTCAAGTGGATTACCACCGCATTATGATGAAGAAACGGCAGATTCTGGAAGAATTATGTCGGTGCCTTTTCGCCGCGCCTTCAAAACGTCGCGACGCGCTTTTGCGCTTCACTGAAACAAACCCTGTCATTGAGGACTACGCCCGTTTCCGTGCCGCCAGAGAACGGCACGGGCCCTCATGGCAGGCGTGGCCTCAACCGCTCTCGCATGGTCTCATCAAGGAAGGCGCTTATGATGAGTTGATAAAACGTTATTATCTTTACACGCAGTGGCTGATACACGAACAGATGAACAGCCTGTTAAAAACAGCGCAATCCAGCGATGTTACGCTGTACCTGGACCTCCCGCTTGGCATTCACCCCGAGGGCTATGACATCTGGCGGGAGCGCGATGCTTTCATTTCCGGCATCTCCGCCGGGGCACCTCCAGATACCGTTTTCACCAAGGGGCAGAACTGGGGCTTCCCGCCGCTGCACCCTGAAAAGATACGGAATCAGGGCTACCGCTACTTCATTGCCTACCTGCGCCACCACCTCAGGTCCACCGGCGTGCTACGCATTGACCACGTCATGGGGCTGCACCGCCTCTTCTGCATACCGGAAGGTATGTCTGCTAGCGAGGGGACATACGTGCGTTACCACCCTGATGAGCTCTACGCCATTTTATCCCTTGAATCCCACCGCAGCCGGACAGTCATCGTCGGAGAGGACCTGGGCACCGTGCCTCACTATGTTCGACCGGCGATGAAAAAGCATGGTGTCTACCGTATGTACGTTATGCACTACGAACTCGCCTCCGCTGACAAAGGGAAAATTCTCAAACCCATTCCCGGTGACTCCATAGCCAGCCTTAATACCCACGATATGTTTCCCTTTGCCGCTGTCTGGAACGAGACAGACATAGAGCAAAGGGCAGCCCTTGGCCTTCTGGGCAGGGCAGCTGCTAACCGCGAGAGAAGACTCTGGGAGGAAAGGAAAAGAGCACTGGTCAGACTATTGCAGACAAAGGGGTTTCTGGATAAGACATCGGCCAGCGCTGAAGAAGTTTTGAAGGCCTGTCTGGCGTTTTTAAGTGCCAGCGACGCTGGAGTGGTGCTGGTTAACATAGAAGACCTCTGGTTTGAGACCAGACCACAGAACATACCGAGCACCACTGATGATGTCTATCCAAACTGGCGCAACAAGGCCCGCTATCGCCTTGACGAACTTTGCCAGATGCCTCAGGTAGTTGCTACACTACGTATGGTGGACCGAATCCGAAGGAGAGGGGAACCTCTGCAATGACACGAAAAAAGGAACCTCAAACGAGCTTGAATGGTACTGGAGGCGTGTCCTATGAGGTCACATTTCTTTCCGATGACGACCTCTACCTGTTCAACGAAGGCTCACACTACCGGCTTTATGAGAAGCTGGGCGCGCACCTAACCTCCGCTGGTGTCGAGGAGGGAACATACTTTGCCGTGTGGGCACCTAATGCCCGGCAGGTCTCCGTCGTCGGCGATTTCAATGGCTGGAACAACACCAGTCACCCTCTGAGACCACGGGGACAGTCCGGCATATGGGAAGGATTTATTCCGAAGCTGGGCAGGGGCCGCCTTTACAAGTACCATATAGTCTCCCACTACAAGGGGTACCAGGTTGACAAGGCTGATCCGTTTGCCATTTTCACCGAAATCCCGCCCAAGACGGCGTGTGTTACCTGGGACCTGGAGTACTCCTGGGGGGACGGAGAATGGATGACAAATCGACGTGGTCGCAACGCGCTTGATGCCCCCATCTCCGTCTATGAGGTGCACCTTGGCTCCTGGCAAAGGGTGCCTGACGAAAATTACCGCTCGCTCTCATACCGTGAACTGGCACCGCTTCTGGCTGATTACGTAAACAAGATGGGGTTTACCCACGTGGAGTTCCTGCCGGTGATGGAGCACCCCTTCTTCGGCTCGTGGGGCTACCAGATAACCGGCTACTTTGCCCCCTCCGGCCGCCACGGAACCCCGCAGGACTTCATGTACCTGGTTGACTACCTGCACCAGCAGGGCATCGGCGTCATTCTGGACTGGGTGCCCTCCCATTTCCCCACCGATGAGCACGGGCTGGGCTTCTTTGATGGCACGCATCTTTATGAACACGCCGACATGAGGAAGGGCTTTCACCCCGACTGGAACAGCTATATCTTCAACTACGGGCGCAGCGAGGTGTGCAACTTCCTCATCAGCAACGCCCTTTATTGGCTGGATAAGTACCACATTGACGGACTGCGCGTGGACGCCGTTGCCTCCATGCTCTACCTTGACTACTCACGTAAAAAAGGGGAGTGGATACCGAACAAGTACGGGGGGCGGGAGAACCTGGAAGCCCTCGATTTCCTGCGCAAGCTCAATGAGGAGATATATCTGTGCTTCCCCGATGCGCAGACCGTTGCCGAAGAGTCTACCGCCTGGCCCATGGTATCAAGGCCGACCTACCTCGGCGGACTCGGCTTCGGCATGAAGTGGGACATGGGCTGGATGCATGATATGTTGCAGTACATGCGCCGGAACCCTGTCCACCGCAAATACCACCAAAATGACCTCACCTTTCGTATGTTATACGCCTTCAGTGAAAATTTCATACTGCCCCTTTCCCACGATGAGGTGGTCCATGGCAAGGGCTCTCTCCTGGGCAAGATGCCCGGGGATGACTGGCAGAAACTGGCCAATCTGAGGCTCCTCTTCGGTTATATGTATGCGCAGCCGGCGAAGAAGCTGCTCTTTATGGGCGGTGAGTTCGGACAGTGGAGCGAATGGCGCCACGACGGCAGCCTTGACTGGTATCTGCTGGACTATGACCGGCACGCTGCCGTACAGAAGTGGGTGCAGGCGCTCAACCGTGTATACCGCGAAGAGCCGACGCTGCATGAGCTTGACTGTGAGCCGGCCGGTTTTGAGTGGATTAATACCAGCGATGCCCTGCAGAGCACCATCAGCTTCATACGTCGGGGGAAGTCAGGTGATACTCCTGTCCTCGTCGTATGCAATTTCACTCCGACGATGCATAGCCGATATCAAGTGGGCGTTCCGTGTGGCGGCCGGTGGGTTGAGCTCCTGAACAGCGACGCTGCTGAGTACGGCGGCAGCGGCCAGGGAAATCCCAAAAGCATTATGGCCTCATCGCAGGGCTGCCACGGCCGTCCCTATTCTCTCACCGTAACCATGCCGCCGCTGGCCATCGTCTTCTTCAAACCTAGGAAACGGGGAAAGTGACAGAGCAAGGTCGACTTGGTGCAACCTATCTCGGCAATGGGCGCTGCCAGTTCCTCGTCTGGGCACCGTTATTAAACAAGGTTGAAGTCCATCTTACTGCGCTCGATGAACGCTTTATTGCCCTTGAGAAAGATGGCAAAGGCTATCATCACGCCGTCGCCGAGAACGTGACGCCGGGCAGCCTTTACTTCTATCGCCTGAATGGAAAGACTGAGCGCCCTGACCCGGCCTCTCGCTTCCAGCCACAGGGTGTCCATGGCCCTTCACAGGTGGTTGACACCCGTTTCCCCTGGCGGGACGGAAGCTGGACAGGCCTACCGCTTGAGGACTATATTATCTACGAGCTGCATACGGGAACGTTCACCGCAGAAGGCACCTTCACTGCCATTATCCCCCACCTGGGTATGCTCGGGGAGCTGGGGATTACCGCCCTGGAGCTTATGCCGGTGGCGCAGTTTCCGGGAAACCGTAACTGGGGTTATGACGGGGTGTACCCATTTGCCGTGCAGGAATCTTATGGAGGCCCTGAGGGCTTGAAGCAGCTCGTTGACGCCTGCCACCATCAGGGGATAGCCGTCATTCTGGACGTGGTGTATAACCACCTCGGGCCGGAGGGCAATTATCTTGCCGATTTTGGGCCATACTTCACCGGACGCTACCGGACGCCGTGGGGACGAGCGCTGAACTTTGACGGACCCGATAGCGATGAGGTGCGCCGCTTCTTCATTGAAAACGCCCTTTACTGGATACTGGAGTTCCACATTGATGCCCTCAGACTGGATGCCCTCCATGCCATACTTGATATGTCTCCTTTCACCTTTATAGAAGAAATGGCGCACTCAGTACACGCTGAAGCCAAGAAACTGAAGCGCAATATATACCTCATCGGTGAGAGCGCCGCCAATGATGTCCGCCTTATCCGCGATGTTTCGGCAGGAGGCTACGGACTTGACGCCCAGTGGAATGATGACTTTCACCACGCGGTTCATGCCCTGCTCGCCGGCGAAAAAGCCGGTTACTATCAGGATTACGGGAAATTCAGACAGCTGGTTAAAGCTTTTGCGGAGGGGTTTGTTTATTCCGGGGAGTATTCCGCCTATCGCAGGCGTCGGCACGGCACATCTTCTAAGGAGATCCCCGCCCGGCGCTTCGTCATCTTCATCCAGAACCACGACCAGGTGGGCAACCGCGCTCAGGGCGAACGCCTGAGCGCGCTGGTCTCTTTTGAAAAATTGAAGCTCGCCGCCGCCCTCTACTTGCTTTCACCCTTCGTCCCACTTGTCTTTATGGGCGAAGAATACGGCGAGACGGCGCCCTTCCCTTATTTCATCAATCACTCTGAGCCAGCCCTGATTGAGGCGGTGCGCCAGGGCCGGCGTGATGAGTTCGCCGCCTTCCGCTGGCAGGGTGAGATACCCGACCCGCAGGATGAGGCAACTTTTGAAAGCGCCCGCCTCAATCACCGCCTGCGCCATGAAAGCGAGCACCAGAGATTATTTGCCTATTATCAGGAGCTTATCCGCCTGCGCCGGGAAATGCCTGCCCTGCGCAACCTGGACAAAGAAACGATGCAGGTCACCGGCGATGAGAAAGCGAAAATTCTTTTCCTGCACCGCTGGCAGGATGAAAGCGAAGCCGTTATAATTTATAACTGTGGGGAGAATGAGTCCACGGTGAGCTTTCCAGTGCCGGAGGGGAGGTGGCGGAAGCTGCTTGATTCGGCGGAGGTGGTGTGGGGAGGAGGCGGCAGCAGCATCCCCGAGACATTACAGTCCCATGGAGGACTCATCATCCAGGTCATGCCAGCGTCCGCGGTGCTATTCGTCAAGGAGAAATAGAATGGAACGATACATCTGCGTACACGGTCACTTTTACCAGCCGCCGCGGGAAAACGCCTGGCTGGAATACATAGAGCTTCAGGACTCGGCGTACCCTTTCCACGACTGGAACGAGCGCATCACCGCCGAGTGTTACGCGCCCAACGGGGTTTCCCGCATCCTAGATGGCGAGGGCTACATCACCGAGATTGTAAACAACTACGCCAGAATTAGCTTCAATTTCGGGCCAACACTACTCTCCTGGCTGGAAAAGCACGCGCCGGAAGTCTATCAGACCATCATCGATGCCGATAAAGAGAGCCAGCAGAACTTCTCCGGGCATGGCTCGGCGCTGGCCCAGGCGTACAGCCATATGATAATGCCGCTGGCCAACAGGCGGGATAAATATACCCAGGTCCTGTGGGGAATCAGGGACTTCGAGCGGCGCTTCAGCCGAAAGCCGGAGGGCATGTGGCTGCCTGAAACGGCTGTGGACTTGGAAACCCTGGATATCATGGCCGAAATGGGGCTGAAATTCACCATCCTTGCTCCTCATCAGGCCGGGCGGGTGCGCCAGCTAGGTAGCGAAGGCTGGGCCGATGTAGGCGGGGACAGAATCGACCCCACCATGGCCTATCTCGTTAACCTGCCCTCAGGCAGAAATTTCAACCTCTTCTTTTATGATGGCCCCACCTCCCGTAAAGTAGCCTTTGAAGACACTTTGAGCAATGGTGAGAATTTCGCCAATCTACTGACGGGCGTTTTTTCCGATAAGCGTGACTGGCCGCAGCTGGTGCACATCGCCAGCGACGGCGAGACTTATGGGCATCATCACCGTTTCGCCGATATGGCGCTTGCCTATGCCCTCAACTATATTGAGGAGAAAAATTTAGCCAAAATCACTAACTACGGGGAATTCCTGGAAAAGCACCCCCCCACCCACGAGGTGGAGATAATAGAGAATACCTCCTGGAGTTGTGCCCATGGCGTTGAGCGCTGGCGGAGTGATTGCGGGGATAATTCAGGTAGACATCCAAAGTGGAACCAGGCCTGGCGTGCCCCCTTGCGTGAGGCGATGGACTGGCTGCGTGATGCCATGATGCCACTGTATGAGGGGAAGGCAGGAGAGCTTTTTAAAGACCCTTGGGCAGCCAGAGATGCGTATATAGACGTCGTCCTCGACCGCTCCCCGGAAAACGTGCAGCAGTTCTTTGGTCACCAAGCAAACCGTGAGCTGAATGAAACAGAGCTGGTGACGGCTCTCAAGTTGCTTGAACTCCAGCGCCACGCCATGCTCATGTATACAAGCTGCGGCTGGTTCTTCGATGACCTTTCCGGCATTGAGACGGTGCAGGTCATCCAGTACGCCGGCCGGGTGGTGCAGCTTGCTCAAGGGCTTTTCGGCGACGATGCTGAAGAGAATTTCCTGTCCATTCTGGAGAAAGCGAAGAGCAATGTCCGCAAGATGAGTGACGGGCGCCACATCTACGAGATGTTGGTCAGGCCGGCCATGGTTGACCTCATCAAGGTCACCGCTCACTATGCCATAAGCTCGCTTTTTGAAAACTACGGTGAGCAGACGAAGACGTTCTGCTACTTTGTCAATACCGAGGACTACCAGACGGCTGAATGCGGGAAAGCTAGGCTCGCTGCGGGGCGGGCCAGAGTCACCTCCGAGATAACGCAGGAACAGGCTACGCTCAGCTTCGGTGTGCTCCATTTCGGCGACCATAATCTCAATGCCGGTGTGCGGCAATACCAGGGCGAGGAAGCATATCAGGCAATGATTCAGGAGACGACGCAGACCTGCCATGCCGCCGACTTCCCCGAGGTCATCCGTCTGCTCGACAAGCACTTCGGCAGTTCCACCTATTCGCTGCGCTCCCTTTTCCGTGACGAACAACGCAAGGTGCTGGGCTATATCCTAGAGTCAACCGTTTCCGAGATTGAGTCCGCCTACCGCCAGCTCTATGAAAACCACTTCCCAGCCATGCGCTTTCTCACCGAGATGGGAGGTCCGGTGCCCAAGGCTTTCCACTCCGCTGCCGAGCTTATCCTGAATATTGACCTGCACCGCGCGCTGAAAAGTGACACTTTTGAAGCCGAAACCATCAAGAATCTGGTGACCACCGCCGATTCCTGGCGCGTGGACCTGGACATGGATGGCCTGGCCTACGATTTCAAGGTTTCGCTGGAAGGCATGATGGCGGCGTTCACCCAGGCGCCAGAGGACACCGCCAAGCTACAGGAGCTCGTTGATGCTGTCACCCTCGCCCAATCCATGCCTTTCACCGTTGATCTGTGGCAGACGCAGAACCAGTACTACGAGATGCTCAGCAGCACCCATCTCGCCTACCAGCAGCGGGCTGACAGCGGGGATGATGTGGCCAAAGCGTGGCTGGCCGCTTTCCACAACCTTGGGGAGCAGCTTCAGATAAGAGACGCGTAGATGACCAGCGTGCGCATACCGTCAGCGACCTATCGGCTGCAGCTTAATCATGTATTCCGTTTCAACGATGTCCTGAAGCTCGTGCCTTACCTGAAAAAGTTGGGTATCTCAGACCTTTATCTTTCCCCTATCTTCAAGGCGAGAACCGGAAGCCTCCACGGTTACGATGTGGTGGACCCATGCTGCCTCAACCCGGAGCTGGGCACGGCCGAGGATTTCGAAAACCTCGTCCGGCATCTGAGACAGCAGGGAATGGGCCTGCTGCTGGACATCGTCCCCAATCACATGGCCGCTAGCTCCGAGAATCCGTGGTGGACGGATTTTCTGGAGAACGGCGCCATTTCGCCCTATACCGATTTTTTTGACACCGCTCCTGGCGAAAAGGTGGTCCTGCCGATATTGGGCAGTCCTTACTCTCAGGCCATCAGGGATGGAAGCATAGAGCTTTCGCTGGAAAATTACAGGCTTGGCATCAGGAGTGGTGACAGCAGGTTACCGCTGGAAATAAAATCCTGTCGCCTGGTTCTTTCCCATAGCCTGCAATTGCTGGAGCAGAAATTCGGCGGCGATAGTCCTGAGGTAAAGGCGTTGCGCAAAATTATACATAGTTTACAGAAGCTGCCATCGCCTGTCGGGTGGCTCGCAGGGAAAGCCCATGCACAGTACCGAAAGCGTCAGGCGCTGGAGAAAGAATTTTCGCGGCTTCTCAGGGAATTATCGGCGCTTGAAACCGCCATTGGCGAAAGTGTGGCCTTCTTCAATAGCGATGAGGGTAATTCTCGACTTGATGAGTTGCTCGGTGAGCAGGCTTACCGCCTTGCTTTCTGGCGCACTGGCCTGAAAGAAATCAACTACCGGCGCTTTTTCGATGTCAGCGACCTCGTCGGCATGAAAGTGGAAAACCCCTCCGTGTTCCGCAGGACGCATGCGCTGGTTATGGAACTGGTTCGCGTTCGCAGCGTGACCGGGCTGCGGATTGACCATATCGATGGTCTTGACCGCCCGTCACAGTATCTGGCCCGACTCCAGCACTGGACGGCACCGGGAATAGCCACGCCTTCAAATAATCCCTCGTTCTATGTGGTTGTGGAGAAAATCCTCTCCACTGGTGAAGAGCTGCCCGACAACTGGCATACTTACGGAACCACCGGCTACGATTTTCTCAATCAGGTCAACTCCCTCTTCATTGACCGGGACGGGGCAGCCCAGCTGGGTGAAGTATACCGCCGTTTCACCGGCGTCAAGCAGGATTTCAGCCGGACTGTCTATGAGAAAAAGAGACAGATAATGAAAGAGCTGTTCCCTGCGGAGATAAAAGAACTGGGTAACCTCTTGTCCGCGCTTGCTGAAAAAGATAAGTCTGAAGTACACCTTTCCAGTATGGAGCTCACGGAGGCTTTGACCACCGTGACGGCGTGCCTGCCGGTATATCGTACATATATCAGGGCTTCTCCCGTAACCACTAGGGACCGGCACTATCTGGAGGATGCTTTCAAACGGGCACGCAGGTGCCATCTTGGTTTATCCCAGAGCGCACTATCCTTTCTGAATAAGCTGATTTTTCTGCGTTTCCCGCGCAACTTCCCCAGGGAACACAAAAATGCCTGGCTTGAATTCATAAGACGCTGGCAGCAACTCACCGGCGCTATAATGGCCAAGGGCTTTGAAGATACCGCCCTTTACTGCTTCAATCGTCTTATTTCACTCAATGAGGTGGGAGGCAACCCGGCCTCGCCCGGGCTTTCCATTGATGAGTTCCATCACTGGAACCAAAGCCGCCAGAAAAGCTGGCCGCACACTATGAATGCCACCGCAACCCATGACACGAAGCGAGGTGAGGACGCAAGGGCGCGCATCAGTGTTCTCTCGGAGATACCACAGGAATGGGAAACCCAGCTCGCTCGCTGGCAGGAGCAGAACAGAGCGAAGAGAAAGATGGTTGAAGGAATCCATGTCCCGGAGCCGAATATGGAGATATTCCTTTACCAGACACTCCTTGGCGCCTGGCCTTTTTTTCAGGAAGAGCTGCCGGCATTCGGAGAACGTCTGGGAGCTTACCTCCTCAAAGCTGCCCGCGAGGCCAAAACCTTAACCAGTTGGCTTGAACCCAGCCAGGCCTATGAGGAGGCGTTGCTTCAGTTTGCCCATGAAATACTCGACAACACGGAAAGAAATGCCTTCCTTGAAGATTTTCTCGGTTTCCAAGAGAAAATCGCTTTCTTCGGCAGCCTGAACTCGCTCGGGCAGCTGTTGGTCAAAATTACCGCGCCCGGCATTCCCGATTTCTACCAGGGGACCGAGCTCTGGAACCTGAGTCTGGTTGACCCGGATAACCGCCGGCCGGTTGATTTTCAGAAGCGGGAAATGTATCTCAACGAGCTGAGACAAGGGGAAGCTCTCAGCACGTCACATCTACTGACAGAGCTGCTCGAGTCCTGGAAGGACGGACGGGTCAAGCTCTATCTTACCCAGAAGGCCATGCGCTTCCGTGCTGAAAACGCAACCGTATTTCAGTGTGGAGGTTATCTCCCGGTTCAGGTTTCTCCGGATATGCAGGAGCATATTTACGCCTTTTGCCGGTGCTACGGGGAAGAATGGACGCTTACCGTGGTACCGAGACTCACCACCAGGTTGGTGCCGGCTAATAAATTGCCTTTGGGCCCGGTCTGGGGCCAAAGCCAGTTACTGCTTCCTCAGAACGCCCCTCGACACTGGCGCAACATCCTTACTGAGGAAGAGATAGATGTGCTGGAAGGAAAAGGGCTGGCTGTCTCCGAGGTACTGCGCACCTGTCCGGTAGCGCTGATGACCAATATTCAACGGGGGCATTTAGCAGGTTAAACTACGACCTTTGGATGGCAGGGCGGTACAGCTTTTCGATGTACTCCTTCATCATGCGGCGGGCACAAAAAGCGGGCACGATGGAACGCATTGTCTCTTTAATCATGGCCACCCAGCGGCGCGGAACACCGTGCACATCCCGGTCGTAGTAGAGTGGTACAATCTCATCTTCAAGCAAACGGTAGAGCGCCTCAGCATCGGATTCATCTTCTTCTTCCGGGGTGACGGCGATATCTGGTGAGCCAACTGACCAACCATTGCCAGCGTTATATCCCTCACGCCACCAGCCATCCAGAACGCTTAAATTGAGCACGCCATTCAAAGCTGCTTTCATACCGCTTGACCCGCTCGCTTCCTGAAGACGCCGTGGAACATTCAGCCAGACATCAACTCCCTGTACCAGATAGCGCGCCAGGTGCATATCGTAGTCCTCGATGAACACTATCCTGCCTTGAAATTCACGGTCAGCGGCTATTTCGTAGACCTGCTGCAAGAGATTCTTGGAAGCCAAGTCAGCCGGATGTGACTTGCCGGCGAAGATAATCTGGATCGGATGCCATTGACTGGTGACAATCTGTTTCAGTCGCTCAATGTCATGCAGGATAAGCGCCGGCCGTTTATATTCCGTGAACCGGCGGGCAAAGGCGATGGTGAGCACTTCAGGGTCAAGCAGTGCCCCCATCATCAGTATATGAGTCCAGGGAATGTCATCCTCCAGCCACCGGGTACGCATGCGCTCCCGAATCGCTCCCACCAGCTTGCGCCGTAGCCTCTGGCACATGGCCCAGAGAGCCTCATCCGGTATCTCCATTATCTTTTCCCAGAGATGGGGGTCATCATGTTTCGTCAGCCAGTCTTCATCAAGATACTTCCCCAGGAGATGCTCTAATTCCGGAGCAACCCAGGAAGGTACGTGAATGCCGTTGGTCACCTGGGATATGGGCACCTGCTCCTCGGCAATATCTGGCCAGAGACCATGCCACATCTTCCGAGTAACGCTGCCATGAAGCTGGCTCACCGCATTGCGCTGGTCAGCCATTTTGAGGGCGAGGACGGTCATGTTGTAATTTTGGGGTTCGGAACTGTCCTGCCAGCCGAGCTCTAGAAATACCCTGCGGTCAATGCCCAGTTGCTCCCAATAGCTCTGGAAGTATTTCTCCACCAGCTCTACGGCGAAGATATCGTGTCCGGCCATAACCGGCGTATGCGTGGTAAATACCGTCGTCTTCCGTACCTCCCGCTGTGCCTCGGCAAAACTCATACCCTCTGTCACCTTCTCTCTAACGCGTTCGAGGGTCATGAAGGCGGTATGTCCCTCATTGGCGTGCCAGAGCGCGGGATTGATGCCAAGTGCTCGCAGCACGCGCACACCGCCAATGCCGAGGGCGATTTCCTGCTGTAAGCGCAACTCTCTGTCGGCTACATAGAGTCGTGCCGTGAGTTGCCGGTAAGGCTCGGGGTTTTCCTCAAGCTGTGTATCCAGCAAATAAATATCGGTGCGCCCCACTTTGACGTGCCAGGCGCCAAGTGCTAGGTCAACATCACTCAACCTGACCCTGGTCAGAGCGATGTCACCACCGGGAGAGCGAATCTGATTTATAGGCGCTTCATCAAAATTTAGGTCCTGGTATTCCTCTTCCTGCCAGCCGGCGGCGGATATATGCTGGTGGAAGTATCCCTGCGGATACATGAACCCGACGGCGACCATCGGCAGCCCGATATCGCTGGCCTCCTTGCAGATATCACCCGCAAGAACTCCCAGTCCCCCGGCGTATATGGGTAAAGAATTATGGATGGCATATTCCATAGAGAAATAAGCCACTGGCCCAGCGAGCAGGTTGGGGTAATTGGCGTGCAACCAAGTGTGGTCAACAGAGGACATCGCCTCATCGTAGGCTGCCATTACCGCATCATAGAGGCTGAGAAATGCCGGGTCGGCAGCAGCCCTGGCCAGCCGTTCCGGGCTGATCCAGGAGAGCTGTTTCACCGGATTGTGCCCGCTCTCCTTCCAGAAGGGGTAATCCAGGGCCCGGAACAGCTGGCGGGCCTGAGTGTCCCAGCTCCACCACAGATTGTAGGCCAGTTCACCAAGCCGCCCGATGCGCTCCGGTATCTGGTTAGAATCCAACGAAAGCGGTACCTCTTACGCGATGAAATATTTTAAGAATTATACCCTATTTAAGAATTAAAAGCTAAACCTCAAACAGGATAGCAATCCGTCATATTGTGCAACAGGAGACTATGTTTGTAGTCTTTAGTCAAGTGCTCTTGGCCTCTATCTGGCAGGAGAGTTTGAAGCTTTCAACAGTGTAAGGCCCGATAATTTACGCACAATCATTTATTGGCAGTCTGCTTGGACCAGCTAGGTTGCAAGTGCTAAGACGAGGTTAACGATTAAAGCTGATAGGTTGCCCCGTCCGCTTGTCAAGGGAAAGTGTAGGCCGCCACCAATAGCATAAATAGACTCGCTGGAGAGGCGGCGTACCCTCCTTAATATAAATTTCCATATTAGCTCATAGCGGAAAGTGGCGTTGGAACCATAAGCCTGACTTCTTCGTATGCAATGAGTGCGCGTAGATGCTCGGAAGCCTTGGCGAATTCGGAGCTTTTAGCTCTCGCTTCGTTGAAGCGCTGCATATGGGTAAGGTCTTCGTAAGCCCAGAGGTCAACAACTTCATCTAGCGTGCCGATTGATGTAGTCCACTGCGCTACCAGCTTTCTGCCCAGTTTATTGGATACCGGCAGATACTCCTTTTCAAATACTTCCATTAACTCCTTCATCTTGCCAGGTACGACTCTCAGCGATGCCTCAAGGTAGATCATATACACCCTCCTTTTTTAGTTTTGCATTCCGGGTTATATCTAAACATGATGCTTAATGGTGGTAGTCAAAACTATAACTATATGTATTCGCTATGTCAATATCTATTTACAACTCTCGCTACCAAATCTATAATTTGAAATATCATAACCAGCGACTTTCACTATCCTTCGGCTGAGCACTGCGCATCAGCTCCCCCTTGAGCAGCCGGTTACGGAGCATTTTCTCCCCCTCCTCTCTTTGCAGTGCCAGAGGAAGGACTTCCGCCACAAGCTCCTTTGGAATTACAACCACGCCGTTAATGTCCCCGAATACAATATCCCCGGGATTAACAAGGACATCGCCACAACGTACGGGACAACCGCGGGCGCTTATCCTGGCTCTGCCCAGCGGAGTGGCTATTCCTATCCCGGCGCTGAACACCGGAAATTGCAGTTTTATAATTTCGTGGACGTCTCTGGTATTGCCGTCGATGACCGCTCCGTTGGCACCGCGAGCCTTGGCGGCTACGGAGACTAAATCCCCCCAGATACACGTATGGGATGAGCGGTGTCCACCCAGTACCAGTACGTCATCGGGCTTCAGGGAATCAACTGTCTCAGGCATACCCGGGTATCCCTCATCACCGACTTCATACATTTCAACAGTTACCACTGGATAGGCATATCCGAGAACAGTTGCCCCTTCATAGACGGGGCGTATGTTCGACCTCATGACTTGCTCGTGAGCCCCCAAATCATTCAGTGCATCGGAGATTAAAGCGGTATCCAGTTTACTTCTAATTATGTGGAAAACTTCCGGATCTTTACCAGTAGCAACCATCTATAATACCTCCAATTTTATTTAGACCACTCAATCGCGAGCAGGATATTTCGACAGGTTTGACAATGTTAACCTCCAATTTATCCATTTTCAAGGAATATAGCAAGTCCGTGTTCTCAACATGGCGCCCCACCGAACTGAAGGGATGGCACTGGCCAGCCATTCGAAGGTCGTTGGTTCGAGTAACCCCCGCTACCAGAAACACAAAGCACAGCAAAAGCTGTGTTTGTTAACAATAATAACAAGCCTCATTGCTGGTCGGTTTAATCTCTTCATGATATTTCAAATTATCCGGTGTCCTTTGGATTTGTTACTTTACACATAAACAGATAAACAGTTATGATACCTTTATGATGCCTTGAATACTTATTGTCGGGGGAGTATATAAATGCAGTATCGTAGACTGGGCAGAACAGAACATAAAAGCTCTGTAATCTCTCTTGGTGGAGCTGCTTTATGGGATGTTGATCAAGAAGAAGCTGACGCCGCAATCCAGATGGCGTTAGACAGCGGCGTAAACCATTTTGACATCGCTCCTAGGTATGGCCAGGCAGAACTCCGGACAGGGCCTATGGTAGAAAGGTATCGTAAAAAGGTATTCCTTGCCTGTAAAACAACGGAGAGGAGTAAAGTTAGCGCCTGGGAAAGCATTAAACGCTCGCTTGATAGACTGCACACTGACTATTTCGATCTATATCAATTGCATATGGTGAGTGATACCGAGACACTAAACGTAGTCTTGGGTCCCGGTGGTGCGCTCGAGGCAGTTGTAGAGGCGAGGGACCAGGGTTTGATACGGTACATCGGTATTACGGGCCATAGACCGTATGTCCAGATAGAAGCACTTAATCGATTCGATTTTGACACGGTGCTTTTTCCTCTCAACCGAATTTTAGCGGCTCATCCCAATGACTATACCGAATTTCGATTTCTCATAGATACCGCTCAGAAGAAGGATGTTGGCACCATAACTATTAAGGCAATAGCCAAACAGCCTTGGAATCCTGGAGTTCGCATGTACCGTACCTGGTATGAACCGTTCATCGAGCAGACTGACATTGATAAAAGTATCTGGTACACGCTGAGCCAGGAGATTAGTACCACGGTTCTGCCTGCTGACCTGCGTCTTTGGCCGAAGGTTATCGATGCCGCCGAAAGATTCAAGACTATGGGAGAAAGGGAACAAGAGGCGGTAATCTCGGAGTCAAGAGTCTACAAACCTATTTTCCCATCAGGCTGGTCGATACCTTAAAAGAAAGGAGAGTAAGATGGCGACCGAACATGAAGCATGGCTAAACTTAACAGTAGAGGACCCGATAGACCCTGACCTACCTATTTGCGACCCGCACCACCACCTGTGGGACCGCCCCAACGACCGATACTTACTTGAGGAGCTGCTCAAGGACACCGGAGGAGGCCACCGCATTGTCCAGACCGTGTTTGTGGAGTGTCAGTCCATGTATAAAAAGGACGGCCCCGAAGAGATGCGGCCTGTGGGCGAGACAGAGTTTGTGCAGAGCATTGCCGACCAGGTTGCACGCGGGCAATACGGGGTGACCGCCGTTGCCAGCGGGATTGTGAGTTTCGCCGACCTAGCCTTAGGTGCTGCGGTAGCGCCGGTTCTCGAGGCGCATATAGCAGCCAGTAAGAACCGGTTCCGTGGGATTAGACACATAAGCACTTGGGATGCGAGCCCCGATATCATATCATTCAGGCACCCTCCCAAAGGGTTGCTATTAGATTCAAAGTTCCGAGAAGGGTTTGCGTGCCTGCAGAAGTATGACTTGAGTTTTGATGCCTGGTTATATCACCCGCAGTTGATGGAATTGGTGGACCTGGCCAGAGCTTTCCCGGATATATCCATCGTCGTGAACCACATTGGAGGTCTCTTAGGTACTGGCCCCTATGACAGGAAGAGTGAAGAGGTTTTTAATGATTGGAAGCGCGGGATTGCGGCGCTGGCTACCTGCCCCAACGTGGTTGTGAAGCTGGGCGGGCTCGGCATGCCGCGCAGCGGCTTTGGCTGGCATGAGCAGGCCGCCCCACCTGCCTCAACCGAGTTGGCTGAGACCATGGCACCTTATTATTGCTGGTGCATTGAGCAGTTTGGCGTAGACCGGTGTATGTTCGAGAGCAATTTCCCGGTCGATAAGATATCCTATTCGTACACCGTTATCTGGAATGCCTTTAAGCGCCTCTCTAAAGACTTCTCGCCGCAGGAGCGTGCCGCTCTGTTCCATGATACTGCCGCGAAAGTGTACCGGCTCTAGACAAAATGGAGAAGAATTTGGCGAGGATGGATGTGCGGAAGAATTATAGTGATACGTGGTTGAGTTAAAAAGTGTGTCGATGTCTCGGATTTTGATAGGCTGACCTGGGAATAACTATTGGTGATATAGTCCGTCAGATTGTTTAACGTGACGCGGTTGCTATTTTAGCTTCCCGTACCTTTTCTGCCTCTGTCGAACCGGAGAGATTAGCGGCGTTGCCTTGTCCGAATTGGTCGCCGTCAGCTCCCGATATTTATTGCGCCGCCGCCGTCCACCGGGAGGGCTACGCCGGTGATGAAACTAGCTTCGTCAGAGGCCAGGAAAAGGGCGGCATTGGCTACGTCCCAGGCGGTGCCCATCTTGTGGCGTAGCGGCACGCGGGCGTCACGCTCCGCTACAACCTGGGCGCGGCTCCGGCCACTCACCTGGACGCGCGGTTCAATAGCCATGGGGGTATTCATCAGACCGGGCAGGATTGCGTTGGCACGAATGCCATACTCCGCGTTCTGGATGGCCACCTGCTTGGTGAACGCAATCATGGCTGCCTTCGTCGCCTTGTAGGTGACGTATGGATATTTCTCCAGTGCGGCCAGGGAAGAAATCATGATGATGACCCCGGAGCGTTGCTGTTGCATAATGGGGATGACGTGCTTGCAGGTCATAATGGCGCCACGGAGGTTGATTGTGCAGATGCGGTCGAAAGCCTCCTCGGTAATATCGAGTAGCGGTGCATCCCCGCCAGTGATGCTGACCCCGACGTTGTAATGGAGAATGTCAATGCGACCCCAGCGTTTCTGCGCCGCCGCCATTGCCGCGGCAAGCGTGGCTTCCTTGGTGACGTCAGCCTCGAAGGCGAAGCATTCACCACCCTGCTTCTTGACCAGCAATGCCGTCTCCTCGGCTGAGTTGAGGGCACGGTCGATGGCCATAATCTTGGCACCCTCCTGGGCGAAACGCAGCGCCGTGGCACGTCCATTGCCCATTCCTTCGCCCGGGCTCTGGCCGGCGCCCACGATAATAGCCGTTTTCCCTTCCAGACGCATTGTGGTCCTCCCCTCAGGCAGTTTTTCTGCTGCACTCAGGCTTGAAAATGTGTGCTCAACCCTTCGCAGCATTATGTTCCATGTTGCGGTTAATAGTCTCGGCTTTCCTCGCCGTGCCAAGCCCGACTGTCTAACAGTGTCTTTTGTACAGGTTGTGTGCAGGCATAATACTAACACCTGCCTTGGGATGCGTCAAGGGTGGGTAAGCGTCCCTAACATGTTGGGCTTTTGTGCAATAGGGGATTATTCAAGGCAGAGTCACAAAACGCTAAATTGCCTAATGAACCACCATATCTCCCGGCTATCATGACAGGTGGCGCTAGAGTGGGTCTGTGAGCGAAGAAAAGGTATACATTATCATTTACAGCACGGAGTAGGTTCCCTCCACACTGGAGATAAACTCCAGCAATGCCGGGAGTTTATCTTCCTCAGTTACCTGAATGGCGTGCTGAATAGCAGGCACAATCTCATCCGGTCTCTCCACCCGCTGGGAATAGCCACCCATAGCGCGTCCCATATCTGCATAGCTGCCAGTCAGGTCTCGGCAACCATAACGCTCGTGGGCTACAGGCATATCTTCAATTTCAGAGGCCATGGTTGAGTTTTTGAACACCATGGTGATGATTGGTATCCGGTTACGCACCGCTGTTTCAAAGTCTGTGCCCACCATGCCAAAGGCAGCGTCACCCATAATATTGATAGCTATTTTTTCCGGGTGGGCAAGCTTGGCTCCCATGATGAGTCCCAACCCAGTACCCAGAGAATGAGATTTCCCCCAGCCAATATAGCTCCGAGGTTCTATTGCCTGGTAAAAAGGGACCAGCTGATTTCGCGGGCTGCCAGCGTCGTGAGTAATGATCGCCTTTTTTGAGTCCACCGTACGGCTTAATTCCCAGACGATGCGGTATGGGTTAATGGGTATTTCATCCGAGGTAAGCCTCGGCATCCAGGTTCGAAGCCAGTTATCTTTCACCTGCTTTATCTCCTGGGCTACATTGCCCCGGTCAAGTCGGCCCGCATTGCCCAGGCGGTCTTTTACGGCTTCCATGATTTGGCGCAGGATCAGGCGGGCATCCCCAATAATTGGATAATCGGTGGCGCAGTACTGGTTGATATCTTTTTCGTCATTGGTGGCGTGGATAATGGTTTTATCTGAGGGTATTTTAGTTGACATATAGTGAGACGAGAAGCTGCACCCGATGCCAAGCACCACATCCGCCTTTTTCAGAAAATAAGCTACCGGTCCGGTCACCACAACGGAACCTGTGCCCAATGATAAAGGATGGTCTTCCGGGAAGGCGCTCTTCCCGGCGAGAGTCGTCATCACCGGTATTTGCAGCAGTTCAGCCAGTTCTTTAAGTTCGTGCCATGCTTCGGCGTAGAGGACTCCCTGCCCGGCGTGGATAATAGGACAGCGGGCAGAAAGTAGCACCTGAGCAGCCCTATCCACCTCATCAGGATTACCTGACGAAATGGTAGCCTTGACTGGCTCGTAGGTGAACTCTCCTACCTCTTGAACCGCCACATCGAGAGGTATTTCAAGCAGTACCGGACCGGGTCGGCCCATGCGCAGGCGGGAATAAGCGCGTCGCATAATCTCCGGGACTCGGCCGGGCAGGTTGACCCGTTCCAGCCACTTGGTGATTGGCGCATAAGTGCGTGTTGCGCTGAAGACGGGAGTAAGCCCATCCCATTCCGTAGAGTGTCCCCACGGCAACAGAAGGATCGGAGAGGAATCAGAATAGGCGGTGGCTACTCCGGCAAATGCGTTTTCGGCGCCTGGACCATATTGCATAGCAAAGACACCAATGCGTCTTCCGTTATTGACACGGCTATAGCCATCGGCAATGCCGACTCCAACTCTTTCTTGTCGGCATACAACAGGTCTGAGATCAGCCGCTGCCGCAGCATCAATAAGGGGGTTGGTCGGGAAACAAGCCAGGAATTCCGTCCCTTCAAGCTTCAATATCTCCACAATGGCATCAAATACTTTCACCATGGTGCCTGCCTCCATTCACTATATAGTTTAATCACGCATACTTTATCATTCTTTGTACGAAGTCTCAATAGTGATTTCCTGAAGCATCGTACAGGCTGAAGGATATTAAGAAATTCCCCCAAGGCCGTCAACTTTGCATCGCGTTTCACAGGGTCTTAACGTGCTATAGTTTAAAGCGCGGATACCTGGTTGGCGAAAAAATCACTTGACTTCAACCAGTCATTTAAGTAGATTTCTCACTGAAAGATATTAAAATTGGAGGTCGTCATGAGCTTTTTGGAACTCGCTGAAAAAAGATATAGCGTAAGGGCTTACAAACCTGACCCTGTGGAGGATGAGAAATTACAACAGGTGCTTGAGGCGGCTCGTTTAGCACCGACGGCCTGTAATCTGCAGCCATTCCAGTTTATTGTAATTCATACCAGGGGCAGAGAGGCCGAGTTAAGGCGTATTTACAGCTCGTCATGGTTTGTAGAGGCGCCTATCGTGATTTGCGCCTGTGGTATACCATCTCAAAGCTGGGTTCGCCGGGACGGGAAGAACTATTGTGAGGTGGATGTGACTATCGCCATGGATCACCTTATTTTAGCTGCCGCTGATGTGGGGCTCGGCACATGCTGGATTGGAGCCTTCAACCCGGATGCGGCACGTGAAGTGCTGGGGCTGCCAGATGATGTGGAGCCAATTGCTTTCACTCCGCTCGGGTATCCCGCTGACCAGCCTGGATACAAGAGCCGAAATCCGCTTGGTGAGCTGGTGCGGTACGAGCACTGGTGAGCCTGCCCGGGTGGTAGTTCTGATAAACCTTACGTCAGATACTACAGGTTCAGCTTTCTGATGAAATCAACGTAGTTGTCACCGGTGGGTTCCGGGATGGGATAAGTGCCGTATTCATAAGCAGCGTCAAAAGCCGCCACAATATTTTCTGGCGGTGTATCCGGCTCAATGTTATGCGCCGTGGCAAAGATGAAGCCTCCGTTGTGAGCATATTCCTGTATCAGCTTCTTGGCGCCCTCTCTTACCTGTTCCAATGTCCCCCGCGGTAGCAGTTGCTGTATATCAAAGCCACCGAGGAAGGCGATTCCGTTGCCGAAATCCTTCTTCAGGCGCCAGGGCTCCATGTTCCTGGCCAGTGGCTGTACCGGGTTGAGCACGTCTACCCCAATCTCTATCAGGTCTGGTATGGCGTCATATACCGAGCCGCAGCTGTGTATAATAATCTTTGCCTCTGGCCGCAGGTGTTTTCTGATATTCTTGATGATTTCGGCGGTATATGGCTTAACAAACTGCACGTAGTCATCGTGGGACATGAAAAGCCCGGTCTGAGTGCCGAGGTCATCATGGATATTCACTCCATCCAGGTACTGGCCGATGCCGCCGAAGAATTGTTCATGGATGGCGGTGCCAATTTCCAGAAGCTTTCCCGAGAGCTGATGGTAGAATTTGGGGTCTAATTTCATGTCGGTAAGCCATTTATCCATGCCACTGAATAAAGCATAGCCAAGGAAAGGCAGCATTGTGGAAATACACCTGCCAACCACGAAATAGTCCGTTTCTTCATGCAGATATTTTGCCCTTGCCACCACTCCCTCCATTATATTTACAGAAGGGTCAGGCCATGGGTAATTGTCGATATCCTGTTTGGTGGTCATGTGTCGCATAGGGAAATCAAATGGCTCATCGTAGAGACCGAGCTTTCTTATTCTCATGCCGCAGAACCACGGCCAGGTTTTGGAACCATCGGATTCAGTAAAGGCTCTCGGTGCACTGCAGGCAACTGCGGTCATATCGGAGTGTAATCTTTGCCCGACTCGCGGGTCGATATTGGTGGGTTGAGTAAACACATCAGATATCTGAATCGGCTCGGCGTCCGTTAATCCCAGATATTGGTAAAGTTGCGAGCACACTTTGCCGTCAGGCGGGCATTCAGTGATGAAAGTACCGGAGCCACCGCCGAAGCATATGGGTACCCGGTCGGGTTCTTTGTGATTTGCGGCCATATATACTCGTTCCCGCGAATTCATGGTAGCCCCTCCTTGCCTTGCTTGTTATAGCAAGGATATTTGACAATGTATGGCGGTGTCAAATCCCCGGGTATACAGGATGCAGAACACGATGGTGGCAGGGGACTGAAAAATGTGCCGAACACTGACAGCGATGCCCCGTCTCACCAGGCTTCTAGGCAGTAACCAGCTGGCAGAACCCTTTCATGCTTGGCTCCTGCTCCAGAGCCTGCACCCGCGAAACTATCTTTTGCCTTCTCTCCGCGGGGTAAATAGCTGAGGTCAGGTCGTCGAACTTGCTGAGTAGTTCTTTCCAGGTAAGCGGGTTTTCCGGGTCTCCCTTGGGGTAATCAATCCTGACCGAGAATTTCCGTCCGTCTTCAGTCGCCAGCTCTACGCTGGCCGGCCACTGTCTGGGGAAGACCGTCTCCAGCTCGGGGTCTTCCACGCAGGAAACGCGCTTCATCATCTCCTTGACTCTGGCGGATGCCATTTTCTCCTGAGTATACTCGTTTAGTGAGGCTTTGCCGTAAAGAATGGCAACGGCGGCGCCAAAGGGCATGCTGAACTGGGCGTCAACCAGCGTCTTGGGATTGTACTTCAGTTCCCTGGGCTCAGCCACAATGGGAAACCCCGCTTTCAATATGCCCAGGGTTACCTGTTTTACCTCCCCAGGTTTCAGGTTATTCTTCCTCATGATGGTCAGAATACCGTCTATCGGACCCTGTTTGTAACGACAACAGGCATGGAGTTTGATACTTGTCTTCGTGATTTCAAAGGGCTTCCCAAAATCCACTAGAACCCTGGCAGGGTCAGAGCCATCGGAATATGAATGCAGGAAACCAAACCTCCCCTCAATTATGGTGGCGGGCCCGGTGAATCCCCTCTCTGCCAGCATGGCCGCGATTATACCACTGTGGGCAGCCCACCCGGCGTGAAATCGCTTGGTCCAGGTACCATCAGCCAGGAATTCCATGGAGCCCGCCGCCTGGCTGCCGGCAATGCCCAGAGCATTGGTCGTCTTTTCGGGATTCATTCCCAGTATTTTGGAGGTGGCGGCGGCAGCGCCAAAGGCCCCGCATGTTCCTGTGGGATGAAATCCCCGGGTATAGTGATGGGCCGGGTTCAAAGCCTTGCCCAATCTGGTCATGACTTCATAACCTACGGTTACTGCTTCTATAAACCTTTTAGCATCGCAGTCGCTGAGCTCACTGGCAGCGAAGGCTGCCGGGAATATAGCAACTGCGGGGTGGGCAGACGATTCATTATGCAGGTCGTCCAACTCCAGCGAGTGAGCTGATGTGCCGTTAGCCAGAGCCGCATACTGGGGAGCGGCTCTCATGTCGGTGCCGATAACTGCCGCGCCTTCCGGACTCAGTCCAATATCCTTGACCAGACGATACACCGCTTGGCTTGACTCAACAAGAGAACCCCTGCTGGCGATACCGAGGAAATCCAGACAGTGGTATTTGACTCTATCGACTATCTCTGAAGAGAGGTTTTCATACTTCACGCTGGCACAAAATTCCGCCAGCTCCCTGGTAATACCCATGTTTATCACTTACGAGTTGATTTCTTTTTATCTGGCAACTTCTTTAATCCCAGTAAATCACGTGCTTCATCCGGTGTTGCTATCTTCCGCCCGAGGTCGGTGCCTATTCTGGCTATTCTGGTGACGAGTTCGGCGTTGCTCTTAGCCAGAACTCCTCGGCTGTAATATATATTATCCTCAAAACCGACTCTGGCATGGCCACCGAGAAGAATTGACTGAACTACCGCTGGTAACTGGTCAGCACCGACGCCGAGGGTCATGAACATTGAATCTGGAGGCAGCTGGTCAACGAGATGCATCATAGTTCTCGGAGTATAGGGAGTGGCATTCTGTGCCGTCCTCTGCATACCCAGCGGAAAGTCAATCCAGTAAGGTTTGGGGACGGGGAATTTATCAATAAGGTATTTGACTTCCACGGCTAAACTGCCCAATCCGCCATGCAGTTCAAACTCGGGTTTTATATCTCTTTCCAGCAGCGCAGTCATCATCCTTTCGGTAAAGGAGCGCGTCCAGGGCCGCAGCCGTTCCTGCCCCGCGCTCATAAAGACAGCCACACCGACGTTGAAGGACACCATCTCCGGACTGGCCTCAAGGACTCTGAACCCATCCTCAACGCTGGCACCCTCTTCGCGTCCGGGAGAAGTGCTGAATGCGATAATTATGTCACATTTCTTTTCCTTTATCAGGCGGGCGGTCTCCCTGAAAACTTCGGGATTTGTGGTGGCTATGCCTTCTTTATTGCGGGCGTGAATATGGGCTATAGAGGCCCCCTCATTCCAGGCACGATATACTTCTTCGGCAATTTCCTCGGCGCTGGTCGGTATGTTGGGATTTGCGTCTTTGCCTAAAAAACTGCCACAGGGTGCGACACAGATAATAAGTTTATCGGTAGTTATCATATTTCCCTCCATTATAATTTTTTTACTGGAAGACCGATTACGGCTATGTAGCGCTTATATCAGGCTTTGCCCTTCTCCTTGGGATTACCCGCCTTTTTCTCCTCCTCCTCTATTCTCCTTAAAGCTGACAACCCTGTCCCGAAAGTTGGTGCTCCACCCGGTATTAAAGTCGTTTCAATCGCTTCAAGGAGTTCCTGCTCGGTGGCTCCGAGCTCCAGTGCCCTCTTGGCGTGCAAATACACGGCGTTTTCCTGCCCCCTGAAGGCAAGAATAGCTATGGCGATGAACTCCCTTGTCTTTGCTGACAGAGCCTTCCCGTCGGTCAGCCCCTTTTCATACAGTTTATTATAAGATTCCATGAAATCCACGTCTTTATCAACCATATAAACCCATGCCGGGGGTATGTAACCCCTTTCTTTCTTCATCTTCTCAATAAGCTTTTGCTTTTTCCTCTGTTTGTTCTCGTCCACCATTCCGTATCTCCTATCTGACGATATCTGTTCCGAAATACCTTAATATTAATGAATAGCGCAGTTTTAATCAACCAGATTGCTTGGGATTCGATGAGAACGATGTTAAAATGTTAACACCATTTAATAGTGCGGGAATAATCCAATAAAGGGGGCGATGAAGTGTCAGAGCATATACCGACATACGATGAGGCGCTATCTATTCTTAAGGAATTCGTCAAGAGCGACAGCCTGCTGAAGCATTCTTATTCGGTTGAGGGAGTGATGCGTCACATGGCGCGTAAGATGGGCAAGGATGAGGAGAAATGGGCTGTCATTGGGCTGGTGCATGACATAGATTATGAGATGTTTCCAGAGCAGCATTGTGCAAAGGCTCAGGAAATACTGCGGGAGAAAGGCTGGCCGGAAGAATATGTGCGCGCGGTGGCTTCACACGGCTGGGGTCTGTGTAATGATATAGAACCCCAGACAGATCTGGAAAAGGTTCTATATGCCGTTGAAGAGCTAACCGGTCTGGTCAGTGCGGTTGCTATCATTCGGCCGTCAAAAAGTGTCAGAGATTTAGAGGCCAAATCGGTAATGAAAAAATGGAAGGATAAGTCATTTGCTGCCGGTGTGAATAGGCCGGTCATTGCAAAAGGTGCGGAGATACTGGGAGTGGAGGTAAGAGACTTGGTAGACGATGTCATATTAGGTATGCGGGACGTAGCTGATAAGATAGGACTGTGAGGGGGCTGGGTTCCTTTGCAATAGAGCCAGAGGCTAAATCAGACTACACCTTTTATCTCCCGTGTTTTTTGGCGATCACTTCTGGTCCACTTACTTTGGATTAGCTATTTCGATGACTTATTTAAGTCATTGGCACTACAGTCCACAGGTCACAGGCACCTGTATAACCAATAAGTTCATTCTGCGTCTTCCTGCCGGAGGCAACTTCCAGCATCAGGTCAAATAACTCTTTGCCAACACTGCTGACATCAGTAATAGTTCTCTCAATATCAACTAAATAGTCTAGAATATCAAAATATTTCTCGTAGTGGTCCTTCTTGGCGGTTATTTTGATAACCGGCACGAAGGGGAATCCATACGGGACGGCACACTCGGTGGAATATGTAATGACATTACATCCGGCGGCGGCGAGTCCGGTTAATGATGGGATATCATGACCGGGGCTGTCAATGAAAAACAGGCCTTTACTTTCGGGAACCTCTCCATACCCAACCACCTCCATCAGGGGTTTTGTCCCACCCTTGCGAACGTCGCCTACCGATTTTTCCTCTATAGAACTCAATCCTTCCGTAATATTTTGAGGGTCGGGATTTGAGCCGAATAGGTCATAGCCGCTGGCCATGAGCCTTTCCTCATAGTCATGGACTACCTTCAGCATTTTCCGTTTTACGTCGTCATTAACCGCCCTGGCGGCGATAATCTGTTCGGCGCCGATAACCTCCGGCGTTTCACTGAAGCCGCCGCTGCCTCCATTCTCAATAACGAAATCAAGCGCGGTACCCTGAGCGGCGTTGGTGACTATGCCTGAGAGGGGAGTTGAGCCGCCACACTCAACACCATGTCGCAACAATGATACAGGCAAAGGCTCTCTCTTTACTCGGGAGGCGTCACTGGCCATCTTCTGGGCGATGTTCATACCTCTGGATATAGCCGCACGCACCCCGCCCGGCTGATGGATTGCACATATGTCAACCGGTTTGCCTGATTCCGCAATGCCACTGGCAACGGTATCCGGGGCAATACCCGGGTTTTCGCAGCCGGCGCTCACCACAAGCACGCCAGCCAGGTTGGGATTCTTGCCGAGATTGATAAGGGTGCGAGTTACCACTTCTTTGTCAGGGGAAACTAAAGAGCAATTCTCTCTATGTGTAAAAGGAACACAACCTGCCACCTCTTTCGCTATCCAGTTGGCCGCATCCGATGTACAGACCCCGTTTGATATGATGCCTATGTAATTTCGCGTCCCGGCCCGGCCGTCTTTTCTGGGATAACCTGAAAACTCCATCTACCCTCCTTGCATTTTCGCCTTCAGCCGAAGACCGGTCATATTATGTGTGTGGACATGTTGCCCTACCTCAATATCTTGAGTAGCTTTGCCGATAACCACGCCGTCTTTTATTATCTCATCACCAGCACCTATTCGCCTGACGCTGAATTTATGCTGATAAGGAACCGGCTCGGTTATTTTTATCCGGCTCTCTTGACCGTATATCTTCACTTCTGCCCCTGTTTTAAGGTCCATCAGCGCGACACCGGTATTATCTTTAAAGTTTAATACTACTGCTTCTATCATCTTCCCTTTCCGCTATTCTTTAATGTAATAAAATTATTCTTATCGCTTGAATTTAGAAAGTTCCCCAGCTATCTTTGGATTCATACCAGACGAGTGGTTTCCAAATTGTGAATATAGTATGGTGCCTGTAAATATATTTGTCAAAAAAGGAATCTTATTTAGATTTATTGGCTCTATGGGGAGCAGCCATCCAGAAACTAATACAAGCTATGGTGTAAGCAGCTATACAAATAATAAAGGCAAATGAGTAGTTACCAGTAGTGTCAAATATATATCCTCCCAGCCATGGTCCAATAGCACCACCTAATCCAAATCCCATAAATAAAATACCGTTCACAGTGCCAAAGTGTTTACCATAGAACAGGTCAGCGGCCCCGGCAATAAGAGCAGGTGAAAACAGCCCCATTGGGAAACCAAAACTTAAGACAAATATATATAGTGCCCAGGGATTAGACGCATCCTTCAGAGAGAGAAGGACAAACAGAGATATTATTGATAATACGCAACACGCGGTAAATACTTTCTCCCTGCCTATCCTATCAGATAAAAACCCGAAGAGAGCCCCAAGCGCGGCAAAGATTCCAACTGCTCCCGCGATAGAAGCAGCAAAAAGACTGTCATACCCTAAATCTATAAAGAAGACTACTTGATGGGCAACGATTAGATAGTTGGCTATTCCCATATACAGCATATAAGAAAGAGCAATTAGCCAAAGACGGGGGTCCCTTAATATCTGTGTCAGGGGTAGATTCCCGTAATCACTACTTATAGTGACAGATTCTTGGGGATTCTTGTTAACTGATGTAGATATCTCTTTCGTTTCAATGGATGACTTTACTTGTTGCTCCGGTCGGCTGCGGAAAAACGACAGGATTAGGGGAATACAAATGCCGATTGCTGTACTCGCCAACAAGACAAAAGCTAAACGCCAATTAAACGTAGATATTAGGTACTCAGCATAAGTAGCCATGGAAAAGCTCAGGGCGCCGCCTGCCACTACAATGCCAATTGCCGCACCTCTTCTTCGGGTAAACCGTCTTGATACGACGGGTATCATTACCGGCCCACCGGAGAATGTGGTACCCAGAGACAGGAGAATCCCAAATAATGCGTAGAATTGCCATAATTCATTCGCCAGCGCACAACTAGCAGTACTGATGCCTATTATCAGGATACCGAGGAACATCATGAGCTTTGGCTTCCAGCGATCAGCAAGGTTACCTGCTATTGGGGCGAGTATTCCATAGAGCGCAACATTAATTGAGAACATGAGCGCGGTGCTGCCCCGTGTCCAACCGTAATCATTCAATATAGATGGGAAGAAGGCGGCAAAAGAGTGGCGGATACCATAGATGACGACCATACAAATTGCAGCAATTGCAGCTACTGCCCAACGATTATTAATAATATTTATTTTCAACATTAGATTAGTTCTAGAGCCCTGCCGGGACTAAGCCAGCGAGTACAGAATTTCGTTGTTTTCATGGGCGCTCTTTACGGCGTCTTTCTTTTCCAGGTATTGGAGATGGGCTATCGTTTCGCCAACGGCGAACCATTTCTGCGCGGCGGGGAAATCTTCCCAGGAACGGCAATTCAAATTCCAGGTTACATGGGGGGCTATCTGAAAGGCTGTTTTCCCTCCGTTTTCCAGAGCGGATATAATCTCATCTGCTCTGGCCTGGTGATGGGCCTTAAGTTCTGTTATCCTTTTTCGGTGGTCTTTCCCTGCTTTCCGGTGGCCCGGCAAGACAATATCAGCTTCCAGGTTATATACCTTGTCCAGGCTGGCTAAATAATCGTTAAGTGAGTCCTCCATCTCGGGCCAGTACGTTATATTGGGAGTGATGCCAAAAAGAATATGGTCTCCAGAAATAAGCACTTTGTGCTCAGGCTCGTGCAGACACATATGACTTGGAGAATGCCCCGGGGTTTCAATGCAGTTGAATGAGTAATCGCCGACTTCGAGAACATCGCCATCCCTCAAAACGACGAAATCAAGGTGCCGCTTTAAACCGTACAGGTGAAATGGATGGCCCTTTATCGCTGCCTCAAGTTCGGCCTTGGGAAAGCCGCTTGACGCATAGAAAGCGAGGCGATTTTGCCAGCGTTTTTCCCATTCCGATTTCTCGGCATTGACTATGTGGGCTTCTTTTTGATTAAAGTAAACACGTGACGTATCAGTTATCAGGTCGGCCACCAGTCCCAGATGGTCTACGTGCAAGTGGGTTATGAAGAAATCGGTACGGGTTAAATCAACCTCCAATTCTTTCAGGCTGGTCAACATTACCTGCCTGCATTCTTCCTGGTTGTAACCGGTGTCAATGAGCAGGCATCGCTCCTCGCCTTTGATGAGGTAGGAATTTAGAACCTTTAACGGACTACGAGGAAGGGGAATTTCTATACGATATATATTTGGCAGGACTTGTTCAATCATCGCTTGCTCTTTTAATTCTACGACTCATTCGTGGCTATTGTCTAATCGCGGAGAGGTAGCAAAAGAATGATAAAGAGTGCCGCCGTTATTGAGGCCGATGTGTTAATAGTTGGCGGCGGGTGGTTAACTGCCTTTCCCTGACCTCGGGATTGGCGTAGTCGGGAAGGAGTATCGGCGCCACCCGGTCGGTGACAATGCCCGCTTCTTTCAATTCCCGCTGATAGTCTTTGACGTGTTGCAGAGATAGTCTACCCTCTCTGGCTTTCTCTCCGGCATATTCCGCCGCATTCTCGCCGGCAATGCGCCCGAAGACGAGGACGTCCAGAAGGGAATTGCCCAGCAAGCGATTTTCGCCGTGCACGCCACCGCTGACCTCGCCGGCGATGAAAAGGCCGGGTATGGACGTCTCCCCGCGGGCGTTGTATTCCAGCCCGCCATTCTGGTAGTGGAGCGTGGGGTATACCAGCATCGGCTCTCGGGCAATGTCAATGCCAAACCGCTTATAGACGATGAATTTGCCCAGGAATTCCCGCTCCACCGTGCCTTCACCCATCAGGATATCTATCATGGGCGAGTCAAGCCACACGCCCAGCTTACCGGTGGGCGTGGGCACGCCCTTGCCTCTCTCCAGACATTCCCGGATAAAAGCTGCCGATTCCACGTCCCTGGGCTCGCGCTCATAGACAAACTGCTCTCCGTCAATATTCACCACGTTGGCCCCTGCCCCCCGGAACTTCTCGGTGATGAGGATGCCCTCAACCTGCTCCGGGTAGACAACGCCGGTGGGATGGTACTGGACGGTATGCAATAGCTTCAGTCTCACGCCGGCCCGGTAGCCCAGAACGATGCCGTCGGCGGTGGCCCCGTAGTGGTTGGTGGTCATGAATCCCTGGACGTGCAGTCGGCCGCAGCCGCCAGTGGCCAGGATGGTGGCTTTAGCCCTGACCACGAGGTATTCTTCGGTCTCCAGGTTATAGAGTATGGCGCCGGCGCAGTGTCCGTGTTCGTTTAATATAAGCTCTATGGCTGGCGAAAATTCCAGCACGGTGATATTCTCGCGGTTGCGGGCCTCGTCACGGATGGTGCGCATAATCTCGGCGCCGGTGATATCGCTGCAGGAATGCATCCGCTTCCGGCTGGTCCCGCCGCCGTGCAGGCTCTGCAGCCTACCGTCGGGAAATTTGGAGAACATCACCCCCAGCCCTTCCAGCCACCTGAGCACTTCCGGTGCTTGGGTAACCAGCGTGTGGACCAGCTCTGGCTCATTCTTGAAGTGGCCTGCACCCACCGTGTCCAGGTAATGCATGTACGGGGAGTCTTTCTCCGTCTTGGTGGCCGCTTGTATGCCGCCTTCCGCCATCATGGTGTTGGCATCGCCGTGACGGAGCTTGGTCGCCAGTACGACCCTGGCGCCGCGCTGCTCGGCCAGCATGGCCGCCGCCGTTCCGGCGCCACCGCCACCGGTTATCAGCACATCGGTCTCAATATCCACCCGCGATAAGCCGATTTTGTCCGGGTCCAGCCGACTTCCCGCCTCCAGCAAATCGGCAAATTCGTGAGCAATTTTATAGCCCTTACTCGGCCCCACCTTCAGCTCCCGCCGCCCTTCGTCTTTGTAATCGGGATGGTACTCCTTCAGTATCGCCTCGGCCTCATCCAGGGACATTTTGGGGAATTCCTCGCCGCGCTTCTTTCGCGCCAGACGCTCCGGCCTGGTCTTCTCCACCACTTTGATGAGACTTTTTAATTCTTCGGTGTAGGACATTCCTCTATCCTAGTATTCGTTGCCCATCATGTAAACCGGCATTACTCTTATCTACCCCGTCTCTCTTTCTCCGCAATAGCATCCGCCCGGGCCAGGACTTTCCTGGCCCTTTCCGCTACCGGGGCATCTATCATTTTACCATCGAGGGAAATCGAGGCCTGGCCCTGCGCTACGGCTGCCTCAAAGGTCTGTACCACCCGGCGTGCCTGGGCTATCTCCTCATCGGAGGGAACGAAAACCTGATTCACCGGGCCAACCTGGTCCGGGTGGATTACCGCTTTGCCCTGAAAGCCCAGCTGGGCAACCGCCCTCGTTTCCTTTATCAGTCCATCCGTATCTCGCACGTCAGTATATACGGTGTCTATGGCCAGAACATTGGCGGCGTGGCAGGCGACAGCTACCACCGATCGGGGATAATAGACTTCAGCGCCTTCTTTGGTGCGCTTTATGCCCATCTCTAGGGCAAAGTCTTCGGCACCGAAGGCAGCGCCGATAATGCGAGGGGACGCACTGACTATCTCGTAGGCATTTAGGATACCTATTGAGGTCTCAATGAGAGCCAGGATTGCTATTGAGCCCGCTTCAAGGCCTGACTCCTTCTCCGCGTCGGCAAGCAAGGCATCAGCCCGGTGTATGTCATCTACCGCCTCACATTTGGGGAGACAGATGCCCTTGAGTCCTCCGGTGGCGACCGCCTTTATGTCTGATACCGCGTAAGGCGTTGGCAGCGAATTGATGCGCACGAAGATGTCTTTACCGCTGGAAGCCAGCTCATCTATGGAAGTGGCTACCATTTTCCGGGCAGAGTCCTTTTCGGAAGGAGGCACCGAGTCCTCAAGGTCCAGTATGAGGGCGTCAGCTGGTAATGAGCGGGCCTTTTCCAGCCTTCTTTCCTGGTTGCCGGGAACGAATAAAAGAGTTCGCAATATCAGCATTGGATTTACCTCACTATATTACCTTCTTGCGCTTCAGCTCTTCCAATTGCTCAGGTGAATAACCGAGCAGGTCCTGATAAACCACTTCATTCGCCGCTCCTCTGGGTAATCCAGGGAACCTGATCTCACCCGGCGAGTTCTGCAACTTAACAGGCACGTCAGGCATCCTGAAGGTTCTGCCGGTGACCGGGTCATTGACATCAAGCAGCGTCTTTCTCTCCTGTACATGGGGGTTTTCGGCAACGTCGCGCATGCTGGCGATTATCCCGGCGGTTATCTGATGTTTCTCACAGGCTTCCAGAGCTTCCGTCAAGGTCATGCCGGCAAACCAGCTGGTGATTACCCGGTTGAGTTCTTTCCGGCTCTCCTTTTTGATTCGGGCTTCATTGGTACTGAAACGCGGGTCAGTCTTATACTCAGGTTTGCCTATGGCGTCCATTAACCTCTCAAAAGGCACCTGTGCTGTGGCGGAAAGCGCGAGCCAGTGTTTATCTTTTGTCCGGTAGTTGTTGCGGGGTGCGGCAGAACTCATTTCGCTGCCGAAAGGTTGAGGAACTTCCCCGCTCAGCCAGTATTCAAGGAAGGTAGCACCGAGCAGACCGAGGAGGGGCTCGTAAAGTGACACGTCAATCTCCTGGCCACCGTATTCCCCTCTCCTGGCGCTTCTTAGCGCCACCATGGTGGCCAGAGCAAGATGCAGTCCGGCCACCATATCTGCCATAGGTAACGGTGGGCTCAAAGGTGGACCATCAGTTTCGGCATTTAGAAAGGTGAGACCGCTGAAGCTCTCTGCCAGCGTGCCAAAGCCCGGTCTGGAAGCATACGGCCCCGTCTGTCCATAACCCGAAATTCGGCCGATGACCAGCCCTTTGTTGAGTTCCAGAAGCCGCTCAGAAGGAAACCCCAGCCGGTCAAGAACGCCGGGGCGGAAATTCTCCAGAAGAACGTCGGCCTGCTTAACCAATCCCGCAAAAATCTCGGCACCTTCGGGCGTCCTTAAATTCAGGGTTACCGGCAGCTTGTTACGGCTGACAACCAACCACCAGGGCTGAAAGCCGCCTTCAAGTACCCCCCATGCCCTTATGGCATCGGGCGAATCAGGGTTCTCTATTTTGATAACCTCGGCACCTAAGTCCCCCAGGAGGGTCGCGGTAAAAGGGGCTGCTATCACGGTACCCATGTCAATGACGCGAATGTCCTTAAGAGGCAGTTCGCTGCTTTCTCTATACGCTCGCTGGCGCCGGATAAAATCACTTAACTCTTTAACTGCACCCATCGCTTCTTCACCTTAAGTTTTCATTACTGTAATCTCTGTGCATTCCTCAGGCAGACCGGGGGTGAGCGAGGAAGCAAAACACCTCTTTACTCTTCAACTAGCCAGTAAGTACCGATAATATCAATACCTTTTTCCGCTATCGGTCAGCATATTGGACAGTCGTGTGCTATGATAATGACTGGGCTCTCCTTTTGTCAAGGGAAGCTATAAGGATGGATTTTTCCTCAGCCATAAAATCGTATTATTCAGGCTATTGTCTAATCGGTACATATAATTGTATTTGCAGGCAGGATTGATATTAATCAAATGTGTTATTATCAAGAGGTAAATCCGGAAATATTAAAACTGATTTCCTTGCTCTGAGGTGAGCCGTCAGTATGAATAACATCATCATAGCTCCCGTCTGTGCCTGGGCACTGGCGCAGTTAATCAAGGTGCTCAGCGGATTAATAAGAGAAAGGCAGATTGACCTGCGTTACGCCGTCGCCAGTGGTGGCATGCCAAGCTCACACTCGGCCACAGTGAGCGCACTGGCCACCTCCATAGGCATGGTGGAAGGCATCGGTAGTGTGGCGTTTGGGATTTCCGTCATCCTCGCTGCCATCGTGATGTACGATGCTGCCGGCGTTAGACAGTCTGTAGGAAGGCAATCCATCATCCTCAATCGCATTATTGCTGAGCTCAGGGACCGGCGACCCATTGCGGAACTGGAACGTGACCTGCGGGTGTTCATTGGGCATACTCCTTTTCAGGTGATAGTCGGTGCGGCTATGGGAATCATCGTGGCGTGGCTCTGGTTTGCTTTCGTTGCAGCTTAGGCGGTCAGCGACTGATAGCACCGTAGTGGTCAATAAAGGAATAGACACATGAGAGCCGTTGTCAGACGGGGCGTTTTTCACATATGCTGTGGTATGGTGCTCGCGCTTTCCGGACTGTTCCTGCCCAAGAACATCCTGGTGATAACGCTTGGGGTCATGACCCTGCTGTGGCTGGCATTAGAACTGGTCAGGTTTGCCATTCCGACCGTAAACAGTTGGTTTTTCAGAGTATTCAAGTCCTATGTTCGGGAGGCGGAAGCTACCAGTGCCACGGGCGCCCTGTATATGGTAATGGCCTCATTTCTGGCATATCTGGCCTTTGACACCCACATTGCCATGCTCGCGATAGCATTTCTGGCCGTTGGTGACGCCATCGGGGCCATTGTCGGCCACACCGTTGGCAGAACCAAATCCCTTAAGAAGACGCTGGAGGGAGATATGGCATGTTTTCTCAGCTGCATCGCCGTAGGATTCATATTCTACTTTTCCGGCCTGGTCAGCGATATGACCTTGATTATCGTCGGTTCCATAAGTGCCACCGTGATTGAGGCCATCCCTCTGCCGGTTAACGATAATTTCATGATGCCGCTGTTTTCCGGATTTGTGATGTCGGTTGTTTAACCTTCCATCCTAAATATTGACATCATACCAAATAGGGCTATAATTAAATTTCAACGGGGTAAATAAACTTCCAGTAAGAATCCAAAACCATGAACTTTGGCAAAGTAATTTTCGTGGCCTGGCTGGCATCGGCTCTCTGCCTTTTTGCCCAGCCTGAGCTTTCAGCAATCGCTCAGGTGCAGAGGGAAATATATGTCTTCCCCTCTGAAGGAACAATAGGGGATATGGTCAGAGTTGCCGGCGAGGGATTTAATAAAAGCACTGACTCCGATAAATTCGCCGCTGTATTTTTTTCTAGTGAAAAAGCGACCACAGATGATGACATAGACGAGGAGGTTACCAGTTACGAGCTCGTCGCTGAGGGGGTCTGGTTGAATGAAAACGGCGAGTTTGACATATCATTTGAGGTGCCAGATGAATTAAATGACGGCGACAGTGAAGAAAAAATACATGATGGTCTTTATTACGTATACGTTTGTCATTATCTTGGTGATGATCTGGCACCGAGAATCAGGGCGGTCGCTGAATTCAACGTCATTCTCGGTAACATCGCCATTGACCCGGATGAAGGCGCGGTGGGCGCTTCCGTGGAAATCACAGGCACGGACTTTCTCCACGATGAAGATATAGCCATCAGCTATGATGGCATCGATTTGGATATTGACCGTGGTGATACCGAGACCGATAGTTCGGGAGATTTCACCGCTTACGTCACTATTCCAAAGAGCACCACTGGAAAACACCGTATTTCCGTTATCCAGGCCGAAAACGAGGTAATTGCGGAATTCACCGTAGAGCCTGACGTTACTGTCAATCCAACGTCTGGTGTACCCGGCACACCGGTCACGGTTCTGGGCACCGGCTTTGATAGAAGGGAAAACATCACCATCTATTTCGTCATATCAAAAGTTGCCAGTGTGCAGACCGATAGTCTGGGCGATTTTGTGGCTACATTTAATATACCGGAACTGGAGGCAGGTCTGCAGGAAATAGAAATAGATGACGGTGAAGAAGTACAAATAACCAAATTTACCATAATCAGCTCTTCGAAGCCTCCGTCTCCTAAACCGCCTCAGACCCCGGCGGTCATTGAAATCAACAGGCTGGCGGGTCATGTTGGCGCGGAAGTGGTTGCCAGCGGCACCGGATTTGTAGAAAACGGGACGGTAACCATTGAATACGATGGCGTGTCATTAGCGTCGGCCGCCATTGATGCGGAGGGGACATTCCTGCTCTCCTTCCATGTTCCCATCAGCGTGCGCGGCGACCATGTCATGAGGATAAGCGATGGTCTCAATACCAAAGAGATGACATTCACCGTTGAATCGGAGGCCCCGGCGGTGCCGAACTTGTTGCTGGGCACGCCGATTGTGGTCAAGGAAGGGACCGAGATACTTCTTGACTGGGAGGACGTAACTGACAAGAGCATGCCGGTTACTTATACCCTGCAATTAGCCCAGGATACCAGTTTCTCCGCAAAGAGCGTATTCTTGGAGGAGACAGGATTGACCGATTCAGAATATCAGATTGGTTCAAGCACTGTTCGGTTGCTGCGTCCAAGAAGGTCGTATTACTGGAGGGTGCGCGCCGTGGACAGTGCCTCAAATGCGGGAGAATGGACCAGGGCGGCTGAGATTAAAATAGCCCCTGTGTCCACCATGCCTACCTGGCTCATGTATACATTGGCCGTGCTTGGTGCTTTCTTTATACTCTTTATATGGTATATGATACGCAGGACGGATAAAAGAACGGGTTGAATAAAAGGAGGGGAAGTATAAATGCCTATCGTTACCATCAGACAGCTTGAAGGTAGAACCGTGGAGCAGAAGAGGAAAGTGGCCAAGGAGGTCACGGACGCTATCGTAAAAATTTACCAGGTTGACGCGGACAGGGTGACGGTGAATTTTTTCGATATGCCGAATTACAATATTGCCAAAGCCGGCAAGCTCTTTATTGACCAGGGTCTTTAGTTGCTCATTAGCTAGCGGTTAATAAGAGTTTTCCGTATTGTATGGGTTTTTGCAAACCCGTATCGTTTAGCATATAATGTCAAATGGGTTTAGTACAAGGTTGTCAAATACATTGGTTAATGTCACAAAATCAAATAGGTATTGGATGGCCGAGACTCGAACCAAATATGTAAGAGAGGAGGTCGTCCAATGAGCTTTGAGGACAAGCAGCTCCAGTGCTCTGACTGTGGACAGGAGTTCACGTTTACGGCCGGGGAGCAGGAGTTCTATGCATCTCGCGGTTTACAGAATGAACCCAAGCGCTGTCCCGAGTGCCGCCGCGCCAGGAAAGCAGAGCGTTCCGATCCTAACGGTTACAGGTCACCACGCCAGATGTTCTCTGTGATATGCGATGAATGCGGCAAAGAGACACAGGTGCCTTTTGAGCCGCGTGGGGACAAACCGGTATACTGCAGCGATTGCTATCGTAAAACCAGAATGGGTAAGTAAGCTGAGCCTGGCTTCCAGTCACGCCTTACGACATCCGCAATATCTAAGCCGTGACCTGCGGTGGCTCGAATTCTTCCTTGGACAGTGACACGAGTATGGTTGAGGCTACACCCAGCGGGAACATGCCCAGTATGGCAGTGACGGAGCCAGTCAGCGCCCATCCCCATTTCCTTCTTTGCAGGGCAAATACGCCGCCGACTATAGGGAATGCCGCCTGAATAATGGTAAGAACCAGGACCATTATTAAGATGGGTATTATCATGGGCGCAATAAAGGGGGCGTCCGCGGGCGGTAGGAAATGCAAGACGTAGGCGCCGCTACTGATAACAACAATGGCGATGATGAGCCCGATAGCGCCCAGAACACTAAACGCTCCGGTGATAATGTTAAATATTCCTGCGGCTGTTGGTTTCCAAGTTTTCATTTCTATCCTCCTAACATAGGAGCGCTGAAATTGTAACGCATAGCGTATTAAACTTCAATATGCTACCATCTATAATAATCCTGGGATGGAAACAACCTGGAAGCCCGTAGCGGCCGGCGTTCTGGACATGGTGCTGGGTATATTCAACCTGTTGGGCATGTTCGTCGTCATTGGGCTCTTGGTCGCATTTGGTGGTGGCGTTCTGTCTGTCATTCGTATTGCCGAATTGCTTCCCCTGTGGCTGTCCGGAATGGTGCACGGAGTTCTGATAGTTATGGCTATCCTGTTGGCGGTAGCAAGTGCCTTGCCCCTGATTGGCGGGATTTATGCTGTACAGAGGAAGTCATGGGGTCTGGCACTCGCCGGTTCCATCGTGGCGATATTATCGTTGGCGCCGTTGGGCATTGTATCCACGGTGCTGGTTGCCTTATCCAGGAATGAATTCGAGAAGTATGATAGATTCTAGCATATTAAATAAATCGGGGAGGATTGACCATGATCCAGAGAATCAATCATGTCAGCATCACGGTTAAGAACTTGGATGAGGTGGTGCGATGGTTCAGAGATGTGATGGGCTGTACCAACATCTGGGAGCCATATGAATATAAGGGGGGTTTTATTGAGAAGGCCACCGGTTTGCCCGGCGCCCACCTCAAGGTCCAGAAAGTACAGGTGCAGGATTTCGTTATTGAGTTTATCCAGTATCTGTCACCTCCGGGCAAAGAGCTTAAGGGTAATACCAACGACGTTGGCTATCCTCACATAGGCTTTGTGGTTGATGATATTAACGCGATGTATGAGGAGATGAAGCGGAAAGGTGCGCAGTTCAAATCCCCGCCATGCAAGAATACCGATGAGAGTAACCCGATGGTTGGCTGGCAGCTTGTCTATCTGTGGGGACCTGAGGGCATGACTCTGGAGCTGGTTCAGGCGCCCGAAAAAGGATAGATACGCATCCTTAGGTTTCAGGCTGGACCACATTGGTGGCGTTTCCCTGAAGAAAATTACTGACGTTATCTACTGACATCGCCAGGCCGGCCAGCGTAGCTTCCGGGACCATGGCGGCGGTATGTGGTGACAAGACCACGTTTTCCAGGCTGCGCAGTGGATGATCAGACGGCAGGGGTTCCACGGCGAAAACATCCAGACCGGCACCCGCAATTACACCATTGGCGAGAGCCTCAACCAGAGCCTGTTCATTGACGGCTGAACCACGCGCCGTATTAATCAATATCGCCGTTGGTTTCATCAGCTTCAGCTCGTGTTCGCCTATCAGATTGCTGGCCTGCGGCGACCCCAGTACATGGATTGATACCACGTCCGACTGGCGCATGAGCTCGTCAAGGGCGATGAACTCGACTCCATATTGAGCGGCCCGTTCCGGGGCAGGGTTAAAGGTCCAGGCAATAACCTTCATACCGATGGATTTCCCCAGCTGGATCATCTGCTGGCCAATGTTACCGGTGCCAATCACGCCCAGCGTCTTGCCGGAAAGCTGCAGTGAGTAGCCCCGTGCCCATCCGCCAGAGCGTATGATACGGTCGTTCTGGACTATCCGGCGAGCTACTGTCAACATCAGGGATAGCGCCATCTCGCCTACGGCCACGGCTGAGTAACCCGGAGTATTGGTTACGGTTATTCCCAGTTCAGATGCCGCTTTTATATCCACGTTATCGAACCCCACGCCATATATGGATACCAGCTTCAGCCTGGGACAATGCTTCATGACATTTCGGCTGAAAACACTGGTGGCACGGATATTGAGCGCAATATCGGCATCGGCAACTCGTTTTATTAATTCTTCATCACTGAGAGCCCGGGAGTCATATATGCGCACCTCACCCAGTTGTCTGAGCCTTTCTTCTGCAACGGTTCCGGCGAGCACTGGTGGCTCATCATCGGGCACAATTATTTTCGGCAAAGGACAACCTCCTGTAAGGTTGGTCGAAATTCAGGCTGCTACAATTATAGGTGTATGCGATTATTTGTCAATACGAGGTATTGATATCTGTTCTTACGTATCCATAGTCTATCGTAACTTGCGGGCGTAGAAGACGCAGTGGCGCGCTTCCTTGGGGTCGGTGAAGTACATCACGCCGCCCAGTTCGTCAGTGGGCTCTTTCTCCACCAGCTCCATGCCATGCCGGGCCAGGACCTGCAGCACATGCTGCTCATCGTAAAGCCGGAAAGAGCGGTCGGTGCCATAATCCTTATCGTAAATGGTAAGTACACCGTCGCCGTTTTTGAACATTAACTGCAATACGCCACCGGGTTTCAGCACCCGGCACAGCTCGGGGAGGGTGATCGCCTCCGCTATGGCCGGTTCAATATGCTGGATAACGGCGTTGCACATGACAAAGTCGAAGAAAGCGGCAGCGAAGGGAAGCTTCCTGCGTAAATCGGCCACGGATAACCTGTCGGCAATCTCAGGGTGGAGTTTTAGCGCGATATCAATGTTTTCCTTCACGGCGTCTATGCCGAAGATATCATAGCCGTCACGCCAGAGAGAGTAGACATCGCGGGCGCCGGCACCACAGCCGGCATCAAGGCCGCGATTACCGGGAACCAGCGTCTTGAGGTGCTCGATTAGCGCCAGGTCTCCGGTCAGTCCGGGGCAGGATGCCTCAATATATACCGATTGCAGATACTGATGTGCTACCTCGGCATATCGCTCCGCATAACGGGCATAGAACTTTTCTGAATAGTCTGCCAATGTGCCACCCTGTTCGCAGAATAAAAAACCTAGCAATTTACAATTTAATAATGTTATTCTAACATAACTACCATAAGACAACGCTCATGAATATTTTATCAAGGGAGGCTGTTATCAGGTGAAAATTACCGATATAAGGTGTCTTGTTTTCGAGTGGCAGTCGCCGGCAGGAATCGGGGGCATGATGCGAAATCTGGTCGGGCAGAAAGGTGCCCCATACATGATGCTGAGCATTTATACCGACGAGGGGATACAGGGTAACTGCAATCAGTTTGTCAGCGGCAGCAGGGGCTATGTCGACTTTATTGAAACACGAATCCGGCCGATGCTGATAGGTGAAGACCCGACATATATCGAAGCTATCTGGCAGAAGGTATGGCGGACCGGTCGCCTCACCGTGGAGCAACAGGTAATCCCGATGGTCCAGGGCGCGATAGATATCTGTCTCTGGGACATCAATGCCAGAGCAGTTGGCCTCCCCATTTATAAGATGCTGGGTGCCTGCCGGGACAAAGTACTGGGTTATGCCTGTTCCGAAGGCTGCCCGACTACCGAAGAGCTTGTTGAAGAAGCACTGGCCCAGAAGGAAAAAGGGTATAAAGCGTATAAATACCACCCCATAGACCCCTATAACATTGACCCCAAAGAGGATATAAAGAACTGCACCGCATTGCGCAAGGCACTTGGCGACGATTTTATCCTGATGAATGACCCGTACGGCATCTATAATCGGGAAGAAGCGTTAATGGTCGGGCGGGCGCTAGACGAGCTGAACTTTGAGTGGTTTGAGGAACCCATGGGAGAGTGGGATATCGAAGGTCTGGCGATACTTGCCGCGGAGATAAAGACGCCAGTGCTTGGCCCGGAGATTGTATACGGCAGCCTGTACAGCACGCCGGAGTATATTATACGTCGGGCGGTGGACATAGTCCGCGCCGGAGTCCGCGACAAGGGAGGCATAGGCCCGTTGAAGAAGATTGCCTCTCTGGCTGAAGCGTTCGGTATGAACTGTGAAATTCACAATGCGGTGGCACCGTTATACAGCGTCGCCAACCTGCATGTCATGTGTTCTATTAAAAACTCAAAATATCACGAAAAGATGGTGCGCCCTTACTGGGCTGGGGTGCTGGAAGACGTGGAGATTGATAAAGATGGGTACATCACTGTTCCTCAGAAGCCGGGCCTGGGCCTGGATATTGACTGGGCATATATAAATGAACACAAGACCTATGAGACACCACCTCTTTAATTCCTGGTGAGGCATTATTGTTATTAAATAGAGGGGGGAGCAAATAATGAAGATTACCAATATCAAAACATATCTGGTCGATGCTACTTGGAGAAACTGGGTGCTGGTGAAAGTTGAGACCGATGCCGGAATTCACGGCTGGGGCGAGGCCAGCATGGAAATGAATGAGGATATAGCCCCTGAAGCCGCGATTAAAAGGATGTCACATTATTTCATCGGTAAGGACCCGCGCAACATCGAACTGCACTGGCATACCGTGTACCGTGATACCTGGTATCATCCGTGTTATGTGATAGAAAGCGCTCTCGCTGCTATGGAAATTGCGCTGTGGGATATACTTGGCAAAAGCCTCAACGCCCCTGTCTACCAGCTTCTCGGCGGCGCCTGCCGCCCCGGGGTAAGGGCCTACGCCAATGGCTGGTATTCAAAGGCAAAGAGCATAGATGACTACGGCAAGCTGGCTCAGGACGCTGTTGCCTTTGGTTTCAAGCATGTTAAAATCGACCCATTCTGGCCCAGTGATCTGTATGGCGAGCCGGATGAAATAGCCAGGCCAAAAGAGATTATTCGTACCGTGCGTGAAGCTATAGGCTCCAGCGCTCATATACTAGTTGAAGGCCACGGGCGTTTCAATGCCGACCGGGCTATCCAGATTGCCCGTGCTCTTGAGGAATACGACCCGTATTTCTTTGAGGACCCGGTGCCCCCGGAAAATGTTGATGTTCTGCTCAGAGTTACCAATTCAATAAACACGCCGGTCTGTTCCGGGGAAAGGACCTGCACGCACTGGGAAGCGCGTGAAATGATTGAGAAAAATGCGGTCTCAGTTTTCCAGCCGGACGTTGTTCACATAGGCGGCATCTCAGAGACCAAGAAAGCGGCCGCCATGGCCTCCGCTCACTACATCCCGCTATCCATCCACAACCCCAACGGGCCGGTGCAAACGGCGGCCAGCATTCATATCGGCGCCTCAACCCGCAATTTCCTGTTTACCGAATTTTTCTATCCCGACCTTCCCATCTATGAGGCGATACTTAAGGAACCGCTATCTTTTTCCGAAGGTCGCTTTGATTTACCGGCGCGACCCGGTCTGGGGATTGACTTTGATGAGGATGCCCTGTTGAAACGACCGCCGAAGGAATACCGTGGCGTGGCGGCACTGTACGACGCTGGTGTCGAGCCGGGTTCAGGCTCCGGTTATTAAGAAGCAGCTGGCATGGTGACGACAGGTTTGAGAATTATCGTACCGGTCAAACAGGTCCCGGTTATGAGCCAGGTGAAGTTTGACGTGGACAGGGGGAAAGTTGACCGCAGCTCTGCCGACGTTGAAATAAATCCCTTCGACCTTAACGCTCTGGAGGCAGCGGTGCAGATAAAAGAGAAGATTGGGGGCAGCATACTGGCCATAAGTATGGGACCTGCCCGCGCGGAACTGGCGCTCAGGGACGCCCTGGCCCGTGGGGCAGACAGCGCGCTGCTTCTCCGGGACAGGAAATTTGCCGGCGCCGACACGCTGGCAACCTCGTATACCCTCGCCAGCGCCATCAAACAGGTTGAGGGCTTTGATTTAATCGTCTGTGGCGAAAAGACGGTCGATGGTGATACCGCTCAGGTCGGGCCTGAGCTGGCCGAGCATCTGGGCATACCGCATATAGCCCACGCTTATAAACTGGACGCCTCTGATGATAGACTGGTCGCGGTGTGCGATATGGACGGCATGAGCTACACTATGGAAGTCGGACTTCCGGTGCTGGTAACGGTAACCAAGGATGCCAATACGCCCAGATTACCAACCTTCCGGGATAAAGTAAAAGCCAGACAGATGGAGGTCGAGATAAAGAGCGCCAGGGAGCTTGCCGCCGTTGCTGATGCGGCCAGGTTCGGAGCGCAGGGCTCACCGACCTGGGTGCACCGGGTATTGATTCCATCAGCAGAATACAGAAAGGGTAGAATATTCGCCGACTCGGTTGATGAGGCTGTCAGTGAAATTGTGGCAGAGGTATTCAAACCATTCCACCACTAACGGAGCTTATCAGGGTATAATATGACTGCTCATAAAGAAGTTCTGGTATTTGCCGAGCAAAGAGAGGGCGTAATCAATCCCGTAACTTATGAACTGCTGGGCAAAGGACGGGAGCTGGTGGATAAACTGGGTGGAGCTCTTTCCAGCGTTATACTCGGCAGTCAAGTTGATAATGCTGCCGCCGAGCTTATCTATCGCGGTGCTGACAGAGTTTATGTATTCGACAGCGAAATCTTCGCTGATTTCGACCTGCTCAATTACAAGCACAATATTGTGCAGCTCTTGAGAAAAATCGAGCCGGAAATATTCCTTCTGGGGGCAACTCACTGGGGCCGGTCACTGGGGGCAAGGATTGCCGCCGCCCTTGGCACCGGGTTGACGGCTGACTGCACCGGTCTGGATATAGATAGAAGCGGTAACTTCGTCCAGATAAGGCCGGCGTTCAGTGGCAATGTCTTGGCCTCTATCAGGACCAGAACTAGGCCGCAAATGGCTACCGTCAGATACAAAATCATGAAAAGCCTGAAGCGGGACACTGGTAGGAAAGGGGAAATAATCAAAAAAGAAGCCGAGCTCGTGCCCTCATTAATATCAATAGCTCATAAAGAAAAAACCAGCGACATTAATATCGCTGAAGCCGAAATGATTGTCTCCGGGGGAGCCGGGCTGAGAAAGGCAGAGGATTTCTCCTTGCTGTCAGACCTGGCCGGGCTGCTTGGTGCCACGGTTGGCTCCAGTCGACCTCCGGTAGATAGCGGCTGGATTGGCCGGGCACACCAGGTGGGCTTCAGCGGTAATACGGTGAAGCCCAGGATTTACCTTGCCTGTGGCATTTCTGGCAGCCCGCAGCACATGGCGGGCATGAGGGAATCCGATGTTATCATCGCCATTAACACTGACCCGTCAGCGCCTATATTCAGAATTGCCGATTATGGAATCGTTGGCGACTTATATACCGTTGTTCCCAGATTAATTAAAAGTATCAAGGAGTGCCGCAAATGATTACGGTAAAAGAATTGCAGGACATTGTTGGCAAAGACTGGGTGGTGGTCGACCGGGGACAGATGAAGAGATACCTTGCTGATGAGACTGCCGATGCCATCAGGCCGAAGCCGGCGGACAATGTTATTCTGGTCAAGCCCGCCAGCGCTGCCGAGGTCTCTCAGATTTTAAAACTGGCCAACAGCGAAAAAACCCCCGTGTTTGTGAGAGGTGGTGGCACTGGAATATGTGGCGGTGCCGTGCCCATTGCTGATGGCGTACTTCTTTCCACGGAAAGGCTGGACAGGGTTATAGAAGTGGACAAAAGCAACCTGATGGTGGTCGTGGAATCTGGGGTCACCTTTGGTAGCATGCTGAAGGCGGTGGAGGAAGCGGGCATGTTTTTCCCGCCGCATCCCGGGGACGAAGGCGCCCACGTGGGGGGCTTGGTCGCCTGTAATGCCGGCGGGACCAGGGCGGTCAAGTATGGCGTGATGAGGAATTTTGTAAGGGGGCTTGAAGTGGTACTGCCCACCGGAGAAATAGTCAATATGGGCGGCAAGCTGCTGAAGAATAACCAGGGATTCGATTTAATGCACCTGCTCATCAACAGTAATGGCTCGCTGGGAGTCATAACCAGGGTAATCTTTCGCCTGTGTCCGAAGTTCAACAGCAGTGGCACGCTGCTCGTTTCTTATGACCATCGCCATGAGGCGATAGACACCGTCCCCGAAATACTGCAGAGCGGCGTAGTTCCGCTGGCCATAGAATACGTGGAGCGTGATGTCATAGAGATATCAGCCAGGAGACTGGGGATGGAGTGGCCGGCCAAGAAAGGGCGGGCTTATTTGCTGGTTATCTTAACCGGAGACAGCGATGATGAAGTCTATGCCCAGGGGGAAAAGGTCTCCGAAATATGCGAGCGCAATAACGCTACCGATATTTTAATCGCGGAAAGGCGGGAGGAGCAGGCCAATATCCTGAAGATACGAAGCGAGGTATATTCATCGCTTAAAGGCCAGGTTGCTGATGTTCTGGATATAACCGTGCCGCCGGCCAGCATCGGCGTCATGATGGACAAGGTTGACGAGGTCGCGGCGCGATTCAAGGTCAATATTCCCACCTACGGACATGCCGCCGATGGCAATCTCCACCCTCACCTCATGGTTGACCTGGCTGAAAAAGGCATACTGCGCCAGGTCAAAAGGGAGATTTATCAGGCGGCGATTGAGATGGGTGGGGTAATTACCGGGGAGCACGGCCTGGGGGTAATCCGACTGCCTGACCTTGACATCTGTCCCGATGGGAAAGTATGGGAACTGATGCGCGGCATTAAAAAGGTCTTTGACCCGAACAACATATTGAGCCCAGGCGTCGGCGTGTTTTAACGGCGACGCAGTGGGAGCATCGCGGCCATTAATAATTTATGAAACTTGGCCGGTACTTAATTTGACATTTTATTTATGGATGAGTAAAATCAGACCATTTATGACGGGAGTAAATGCAAGGAGGTACATCCATGTCGGCCTCAGAACAAAGCGAAGCGAGCAATGTGGAACAATATAAGCTTTTACTGGAACTCTGGCGCAGGGAGCGCGCTTTAGGTAGGCATGAATTCATGGGCTTCATAATTGCCACCGCCATTCTGATACTGGTCAGCCTCAGCGGAACATGGTGGCTGCCGCTAATCGGCATTATTGTTTCCAAGGTCTGGCTGATACTCTCCGCACGGAGCGCCGCTCAGCAGAACCGCCTCTATCAGGAAATGGAGGCTCTGAGCACGGCGAAGGCTGACAATCCTTTGCTCAAGCTGCACAGCTTCGAGCAGGAAGAAGTGAAGCTGCCATTATTGGGCCGATTCACTAAATTACTGCAGACGGCTTCCGGCTACATTTTCATCGGCACCCCGGCCCTCTTCATCGTAATCTGGCTATTGGGCTTTATTCTGGCGCTGGCCACCTAGATTTCGGTCGATACGGCAGTTAACCCTGCCAAATTATGGCTCTAGGAGAGGGATGACCCAATGAAGCGTTATCTAACCGGCTTCGTCTTCGTTTTCCTGGCGTTCATCATCGTTGTCACCAGTTGCACCAGAGGTGACCCGCTGGGTCTGGTAGGAGTGAGACCCAAGCCAGAACCGGCCCCTGCCCCTGAAATTACGCCACCTTCTACCCCTATCACCCCCAAACCCACCCCGGCGCCCAAGCCGGCCGAACCCGAGCCTGAGCCAGAACCAGCCAAGCCGCCCCCCAAGCTGGCGGTGAAGGAAGCAGACCACGTTGCCGGGTTTGTGGACTTTTCCGGTGTCTGGACCAGGAGTTTCCGCAATGCCTCCAGTGGCACTTGTAAAGGAGAGCTGAATAATCGGGGACCTCATTGCGCGGCCAATTTTGCCTCCCATCTGGACTGGATGCAACTCAAGGCAGTGTCCACGAATGTAACCGAAACCAAAGAAGAGGGCAAGGTAATCATTATCAAGTACGAAGGCGAGTACCACCACGGCCATAGCTTTTACAAAGAGATAGAGAAACAGAAGTCAGGGCGTACTTGGAATACGATGGCGCACGTGGTGGACTACGTCTATAAATTGGAGGGAGATGCCAAATATAGTCTGGACAGGGGCTATATCAGGTTCGGTCTTAATGGCGAATTAACCGGTCCACCGTTATATGACCATACCGATAAGATAGCCATCATCGGAGAGGATGAGGGTTTCGGGGTTTTTCGGGATTCCACTGACATTTACTCCCCGGAGGAGCGACTCAAGCCGGCGAAGGTGCCCGAGGGCGGTGCCTATAGCTTCAAGGTTCTCATGCTGGGCACTGCTAAAGGCTCCGCAGGGTCTGCTCCCAAGGGCATGGGCAGCTCCGTTGATTGTATGCTCAACATCAACTATCGGGATATGCCCGTATACTGGAGGTCTATGGTCCATGAATCCCAGCCACTTACAGCCACGGGCGTTATCACCGGTCTGGTAGAGTCAAAGAGCGGCCCAAGTCCCGAGCGGGGTACCGTCCAGCTCTTCAGAGAGGAAAATGAAGAAACACCGATAAAAGAAACCAGTATTAAGGACGGAGTCTTCACCTTTTATAAGGTTCCGATATTCACCCAGGACGAATCTAAAAAGCTGCGACGTCAGAACTACACGGTCAAGGTGGTGCACACCGAAGCTGATGTTGACCCTAAAATCTTTTCCGGTATGCCGGTAGTCTACTGGCGACCCGAGACCGTTACCGGTGTTCAGGTGCCGGGAAACTTAAGTATGAAACTTGATGCCCTGCCGGAGATTGGCATCAAACAAAACCTGATAACAGCGCTGAGCGAACTGGGCAAGAACAATTATGCGGATATTGAGGTTGACGCGAAGCAGTGGGTGGAAGAGCTGAGCCAGGGTGAGATGACTGACCTTGACCTGGAGAAGCTGCGCCGGGGTATCTGGGCGGAACGCATTATCAGAGAAGGGGCTGAATCCGCGGATGCATCGCTGAAGTTTTTCTTGGAGATGACCGCCAATCTTTTTGCCGAGCTCTGGGGGGATGGCTTCAAATCCGAGAGCCAGAAGCTCAGGCTGTCAAAAAAATATCAGGCGGACAGGAATCGCTTAGTACAGCATCATAAGGAGCACGGAACGGAGTCCACGGCAAAGCTCTTCAACGTGGACCCGGCCAAGCTGAATCAGTATGAAGGTAAACTGGATTACCGGGCCAAGACGGCGGATTTGTCGGACAGAGCCGGGTTCTGGAACCTGGCCATCAAACAGATGCGGATTCACCTGCTGAAGATGTTCAAGAGCGCGGGGATGGATACAGATACCGCCGAAGAGATTTCCTACTGGTGTGCCCTGGGTATGAGAAGCTACCTGGGTTGGCTCAACTCGGGCTACACGAAAAGGGGAGCGACCAGCCTGGCCATCAAAGATGCAATTAATTATACCATCAAGCAGATGCGCCCCATCATCTTTGATAACCGGGTGGAGTTGGATATACCCATAGTGGGGGGCAAGTTCAAGTGGGACCTGGACCTGGTCAAGGCTTTCCCATCCTATACTTCGTTGACCAGAACCACGCTTGATGATGCGGTCAAAAATATGAAAGCCTGGGACAAGGCCGACTTTGAACAGTACCAGAAGGACAGCATGGCAGCCAAGGAAATTCTGGATACACTCATCTACGACTACACGAATACAGAGCAGTGGCACCATTACCTGAAGGCACTCACGGATACCGCCGATGTTTCCTCCGATGTACTCGGTCTGATAGGCAAGCTTGGCGCCAAGCAGTTCACCGTGGCCTCGGAAATTATGGGCAAGGCCAAGTACGTGTTCAACGCGGCCGCCATCGTCGTGCCGGCCAAGTTCTTCTTCTGGGATGCGCCCAGGCTTACTACCCAGGGAGTCGCTCAAGCCTATGGCGTGGAGCTTCCGGATGAAACTTTCCAGTTGCCCCCGATACATGATTACGTTGATTATGTGGTCAACTTAATAGAGAGAAAGCCCGATGAAGAAGCAGCGACGCACTTAATCTCCAGAGATATGCCGGTGACACCGCTGCCTGACGAGTCCTCCAGGCGGCTGGAAATAAACCAGATACCGCTGGCGGAGGTGGAAAGCTCCTCGAACCAGACATCCGGCTCACCTGTCACCAGCGTGGGCGATAACTTCAAACAGGCTGTCTCTCAGATGGTAGAGCTGCTGAACGCAAATGAAATCGGGCAGGCCATTGAGTTGAGCGCCGGGGATAGCCCGGAAACTTATGAGAGTGCGCTTTCGGAACTGAGTGATGTCACCTCTATTTTACTGAATCAAGCGTCCAGCCTTTCGTCCTCCGCCTATGAGGGTGTCATTGCCGATACCCTGGCGGACTCTATGACACTGCAGATGGAGTTTAAAGCTGAGGAGGCTGCCTGGTCATTCCGGATGTGGGAGTTCTTCAATAAGGTGATTCTGGAAGAATACACAGACCCATCCGACCCGTACTATATCGCGGAGAGGAACCGGATTGTCGTTATGGCCCAATCTCTGCAGACAAAAGCGGATGAACTGATGGCGTCTTTGAATATCATTGTGGAGGCGATGCCTGGCACAGAGATGCTACCGACGGTTAATGTCAGGCTGTTTCGCCCTGAGTCCATGGAAACCGGAGACAGCAGCATCATGGCTTCTCCGGAGGAATTCAGCGTCCGCGCCCATATAAGCAACCTCAGCAGTATTCCTGTTTCCGAGCTTAGCGCTTTGCTGGTGATTACCTCGCCCAAAGAATCGGTGGCGGTGGTAGGTGAGGCGGAGCTTCCTGTGGGCAGCGGCACGCTCGTGCCGGGCGACAGTGTGCGTGGTTCTGGAGAGGATGAAGCTGATGTTGAATGGACTATCCGTTATCAGGGTGATTTGACCGATGAAAGTATTTTGCTGGCAGTTTATGTTCTGGAAAGTGGCCGGGGGCCTGTCAGCTTCCTGACTTTTGAAGGCCAGCAGCTGCTTCTGGTTGACCCGTTGCAGACCGATAAAGACTTTGACGGCATGTTTGACGAGTATGAATTGGAGAACGGCCTGGACATGAACGCCGATGATTCGGAACAGGATGCCGATAATGACGGATTGACCAACCTTATAGAATTTGAGATAGGTACTAGGGCAAATCAACGCGACAGTGATGGCGACGGGCTATCCGACGGTGAGGAGTACAGGAGCGGCGAGGACGGCTTTGTTACGGATCCTTTGAATAAAGATACCGACGGCGACGGCGTTCCGGATAATTTCGACCGCGCTCCCGACGATGCCACGACAAGCGACGCCGTAGAAACACCGGGTGATCCTGAGGTCGCTGTGGACAAGAAGGTGATAACCCTGACTCCGGAAGCCCCGATAGCTGCCGTCATCGTCACCAATAGCGGAGAGGGCACCCTGTACTGGATAGCCGGCTCGCTGAATGATGCTCTGGCGGTTACCTGCCCGGAATTCCCCTCGGTTCAGGAAGCAGGTATTCTGATTATATCCGTACCCCCCGGCTTCATCTTTGAAGCTGAGGAAATGGCGGAAACAGTGGTCAGGGTGGTGGATGCCTTCGGAGCAGATACAGACTGGCAGGAGATTGTGGTTCGCGTGGGGCCGGGCCCTTAAGTTCCGGCCCCCGTGTGGTGGAACATGGGGATAGAAGCGGAGGTCATTAGTTAAGCCAGACTGTCCAGCTCTTCTTTCAGGCGCTGTGCCGATTTATTGACACTGGCCACAATAGGCACCCTGCGGCTGGCTTCAGGCACCTCTTTCATGACCTTGTCCATGGAGGGCTGGGGTACCACTATTACGTCCACCTCATCCATCATCTGGCTCACATACTCGAGGACAATGCGGTCATGGGTGGCCATGTCGTCGCGTCTGAGGGCATCGAAAGCCCCCGGGCAGAGCAGAGTTTTCACCTCGATTTTTCTGCCCCGTTCTGCCGATTCCTGCTGGATTAATTGCGTTGCGGATGCCAGCATGGCGGGATGTGTTCCTAGGATGCCGATGCGGTCGCCCGCGTTCATTGCCTCCTCGACCATTATCTCAAGCACCGACAGAACCGGAATGCTGACTGCCTCTTTAATCTCATCGACCAGGCGGCCGAAGGCGGTGCAGGTGAGCATCACGACCTCGGCGCCGGACTCCTCGGCGAAAGAAGACAGCGCTTTCAGTCGCCGGACAACCCGCTCACGTAACTCTGCGCTGGTCATGGTTGGCAGCCCTTCGTCAACGAGGTGGACGACTGCCACATCGGGCATGATTTCGGAAATCGCCTCGTTAAACAGTTGGACGTTGAAACAGCCAGCGTGGACCATGCCTACTTTTCGTCCCATTCTGTGCCTCCGAACAAACTCCAATAATTTAACCATTAATCCAGCCCTCATTTCAACGCGAGTCGGGAAAGTAGCGCCGTTGGTGCGCTTGACAGCAAGAGCCGAAAAGTAACTAAATAAGGATATGTCGCCAGCGTTAAAAGAGAGGAGTTGTGGCCGCGATTATGAAACTTGAAGACATCAAAAAGATGGGGATTGTTGGCGCCGGTACCATGGGCCCCGGAATAGCGATAAACTTTGCGCTTTGGGGATACCCGACCATGCTCTGTGATGTCAGCGATGACATTCTGAAAAAGGCCGCGGTAAGGATAAAACGCGACCTGGATGTCTTTGTTCAGGAAGAGCTGATAACACAGGAGCAGGCGGCTGAAACCATGGCTAGAATCACCACCACCACTCGACTGGAGAAGGTCGCCCGAAATAGCGATTTCATAACCGAGGTGATAACCGAGAGCGTTGAGGACAAACGACAGCTTTTCAATAAACTTGACCAGCTATGCCCATCTCATACTATAATCGCAAGTAATGCCTCCTTTCTGGTGCTCAGTGAATTTGGTGCCGGGGTCAGGAGACAGGATAAAATAGCTATTACCCACTACTTCATTCCGCCACATATCATTCCGGGAGTTGAAGTAGCGGTAGGGCCGGGAACATCAGAGGAAACCATCAACGTTACCTGTGACCTGATGAGAAAGGTCAGGAAAGTACCGATAAGAGTGCTGAAGGAGTCTTCCGGGAGCCTGGTTAACCGGATACAGGCTGCCTTGCGGAGGGAGGCATTCCGCGTTTGGGCGGAGGGAATAGCCACGGCTGAAGATATTGACCTGGGAGTCAGGGCGACATTTGGCTTTCGCCTCCCCCTTGATGGGCCGATAACACACTATGACCTTTCTGGCGTCTGGCGGTGGGACAGGGATGTCCGGGTTGCCTGGGCGGAGAAGCAATTTGACAGTGCCAAATACGGGCTGGATGAGGAAGTGGCGACCAAGATAAAGGAACGCATTGCCCGGGGTACGCCCTGGATTATTGACCCGGGCCAGTTTGACGAGCAAAAGGATAAGATAGAAAGGGAGTACATCAGCTGTCTCAAGAAATGGTACTGGCCGAAAGAATAAACAGGGGCGTTATTTTCGCCAGGGGTAAATAATTTATTAAATCAAAAGGAGGCAAGAATGGAAGACTTTGAAATCGTTGACGTGCACGTTCACCTGTGCCGGACCAAAGAAGAGGAGAGCAACTACTTTCCGCTCCCCGGCCGCCGGGAACGTGACCGGTGGGCTACACCGGAGAGGGCCATAGAACACATGGATAGAAACAACATTTCCACGACGGCTTTCATGATTCTGGTGCCCAGACAATACCGCGGGCCGCTGTACGAGAAGGCCAAACTATGGGGGCTGCCCGAGGCGCAGCAACGGAAAGAGAAGGCGAAAATCAGCCAGCAAATCGGCCCCATAATGCGTGAGATGAATGAGTGGGGGTGTGGAGTGGGTCGCCGCTTTCCCAGGTTGCTGCCCTTTATCGGTATGTCTGACGATCTGGGGGGCCCTGAAGCTATGGCTGAAGAGGTGGTGCTGAGGGCTGGCCAAGGGGCGAAGGGATTAAAAATGCATCCGGGTCAATTTTCCAATTATCCCAACGATGAGGCCTTCTGGCCCGTATATGAGAAATGTCAGGAACTGGGCTTGCCGATACTGGCCGATTCCGGGCCCTGGCCGCACTCACATCTGGTATATATGTATCCCAATCCACTGGGTTATAGCCTGCCTGAAGATGAGAGGAATTACGCAGAGCCCAAGAACTGGGCGAAGGTGCTTGAAGCTTTCCCGAAGCTGACGGTCATACTGGCTCACCTCGGGTCAGCCTGGTGGGACGAAAGGGTGGAACTGGCTCAGACGTTCCCGAATGTCTATTTTGACACATCGCAGGGGTTCGCAGCTCCGGACCAACTGCCGGTAGTCGCCCGGCGCGGCCTTGCCGAGGAGGACGCCGTCCGGGTTTTCCGAAAAATCGGTGTGGAAAGGATAATGTTTGGCACTGATTTACCCGGGATACCGTTGCAACCGCAGCTGGAACAAATATTGCGGCTGCCTTTTACCGATGAGGAAAAGCGAATGTTACTCGCGGGGAATGCCAAGCGTATTCTCCGTATTTAAATATTTCTGGTAACCGGGTTTCTCAATTTGGCCGCCAGCGAGGTGCGGTTCAGTAAACTGTTCGCTGTCTGGTGTCATTTTTGAGCACTATTCCTTGGCGATCAACCTTATCTCGAACAGCCAGGGCCACAGTTTGCCGGTAACAAACAGACGGTCGTTCGCCGCATCGTAGGCAATGCCGTTCAGAACATCTACCGGTGTGCTGTGGTCCTGCGGCGATAAAAGCCCCGATAAATCCAGCCACGCGGTCAGCTGACCGCTGTCCGGGTCAATTACCGCTATATCATCAGTCTGCCATACATTGGCGTATATCTGGCCGTTGATGTATTCCAGCTCGTTGAGCCTGTTTACGGGAGTGTCATTATTATAGACCTCCACATGACCGATGGTGCTGAGGGTCGCCGGGTCCAGGAAATACAGGGTGGAGGTGCCATCGCTCATAATCAGGCGTTCTCCATCGTGCGTTATGCCCCATCCCTCGGTGGCGTAGGTGAAATCGCCTTTCCGCTCAAAGCGGTCACAGTCATAAATGAACCCCCTTCCGGATTTCCAGGTTAACTGGACGATCATATCCCCGAAGATGGTGATGCCCTCTCCGAAATATTGCGCAGGCAGCTCATAAATTTGGTTTACCCTGCCGGTTGCCAAATCTACCTTGCGCAGTGAAGAACGCCCGTATAGCCCGGTTCCCTCATACAGAATGCCCTGGTCAAAGGCCAGTCCTTGGGTAAAAGCACCGGTATCATGGGGATAACGGTTGACTATCTCATACGTGTAAACCGGGGTCGGCCGCGTCTCATTCCTCAATTGAGAACTGTCAGCGCATGAGCCGGCGACCAGCGCGGCCAGCAGCAGAGGGAGCATAAAAGAAACTCTGGTCATAAATCTAATTAGAAACACAGGCCTGTTATCTGACTCTCCTTTCCCTTTCCCGATATTAATATATTAGCATTTTACCGCTGGCGATACTCTCCGGGTTATAAAAAGGAAGCGGTTGGTGATATAATCTAATGAATAATGTCAGCTTTCATCGAGGGTTCGATACTCCGTGGCGGCTAAACTCACCTTTCTCGGTGCCGCCGGCAACGTCACTGGCTCCTGCTATCTGCTGGAGGTTGATGGTGCCCGCGTGCTGGTTGACTGCGGGCTTTATCAAGAGCGCAAATATCAGGACCGGAACTGGAACCCGTTCGCTTTCCGACCCGATGAAATCGATGCCGTCTTTTTAACTCATGCCCACCTCGACCACTGCGGCCTGCTGCCCAGGCTGGTGCGTGACGGCTACCGGGGCAAGATATTCAGCACGCAGGCTACTGCCGAAATCACTCAGATTATACTGCTTGACTCAGCGCACCTGCAGGAAGAGGATGCTGCTTATAAGACGGAGCGCCACCAGCGCGAAGGACGCCGCGGGCCATATCCGGAGGTGCCGCTGTATACGACCAGAGATGCGGAAGCGGTGATACCTCATTTTGAGCCTGTAGAATATGAAAGCTGTGTCAGAATAAAAGACGCCGTCGAAGCATGCTATTATGAGGCCGGCCACGTGCTCGGTTCGGCGACTATTGCCATGAATATAACCCGGAACGGGGAGAAGCGCCGCATCCTTTTCTCCGGTGATATTGGCGAGCCAGACCGACCCATAATCAATGACCCGGCCATTTTCCAGCAGGCGGACTACGTGGTCGTCGAATCGACTTACGGCGACCGCACCCATGCCGAACACAGCAACGTTGATATTCAGGCCCAGCTGCGCGACTGCATCAACGAGACGGTGAAAGCCGGCGGCAATATCGTGGTGCCGAGCTTTGCGCTGGAGCGCAGTCAGGAAATGCTCTACCATTTGAATGAGCTCTTTCTGCGCGATGAGATACCGCCCATAACCGTCTTTCTGGACAGCCCGATGGCGGCGCGCATCACCGAGGTCTTCAAGCATCACGCTGAGCTCTTTGACCGGGAGATGATGGCGCACCTGCGTCAGGGGAATTCACCGTTCAACTTTGATAACCTGAGGATAGTGCAGACCACCGAGGATTCCAAAGCAATCAAGCAGGTAAAAGAGAGTGTTATCATCATAGCTGGTAGCGGCATGGTGACCGGTGGTCGTATAAAGCATCATCTGGTGAATAATATCACCCGACCGGAGAGCACCGTGCTGTTCATAGGCTATCAGGCACAGGGGACACCGGGCAGATTCGTGCTGGACGGGGAAAAACAGGTCCGTTTGCTGGGGCAGACCTATCCGGTGCGGGCACGCATCGTCAAGATAGACGGCTTTTCCGCACATGCAGACTGCGAAGGGCTGTTGACCTGGCTGTCTGACATGCATACGCCTCCCCGGTGTGTCTTTGTCACCCATGGCGAAGAAAAGGCTGCCACCAGTTTCGCCACTTTCCTCAGCAAGCAGACCGGTTGGCAAACACAGGTCCCTGGCTATCGGGATACAGTGGTTCTTGACTGACAGGCTGTTTCACCGGGTATCGCCGTACGATTCCAGAAATCGTGCCCGAACCTGCTCCGGGGGCAGGCCACTGATAGCTATTAACTTGCGTTTGCTGGTCAGCCCTTTTTCGATTGTCAGGGCGCTTTTGCTTACCTTCAGGACACTGCTTAAATAACTTATCAATTCTTGGTTGGCTCTGCCTTCTATCGGCGGGGCGGCAATTCGCAAATGCCACGCCCCATCCTTTTCGCTCTGCAACTCGTTGCATCGGGCATTGGGGTGCACCTGTACCCAGATTTTAAGTGTTTTTTCAGCCATGTTAGTGTTCACTATTGTAGCACGTGGTAGCCACAGAATTCATTTTAAGCTGCTCTGAAAATTTACAGATACTGTCTGGCATTGGTCTATAACATTGGTCTATAATAGAGATTGTAGTTGTTCCGATTTTTTTATCCGCGATGGAGTACCCGTATTGGATACCAGTGAGCTGAAGTCCAGAGTCATTAATGAGGTAGACAAGCACCATGACGAGCTCAAAGAGCTGAGCCTCAGGATACACAGCAATCCCGAAATCGCCTTTCAGGAAGAAAAAGCGGTTGCCTGGCTCACTGATTACCTGCAGGCAAAAGGTTTCTCCACGGAAAAGGGTATCAGCGGACTGGAAACCGCCTTCCGGGCAACGTATGGGAAAGGAAAACCAGCGATTGCTCTTCTGGCGGAGTATGACGCGCTGCCCAAGCTCGGTCATGCTTGCGGGCACAATATCATTGCCACCAGCGCCGTTGGTGCCGGAATAGCGGCCAGGGTGGTGGCGGATGAGCTTGGCGGCACGGTTCAGGTACTGGGCACACCGGGCGAAGAAAGCGGCGGTGGCAAGGTTTATATGGTGAAGAGGGGCGTTTTCAATGGTGTAGACGCAGTCATGATGGTACATCCGGCGGGATTGAACACGGCCACCACCAAATTTCTGGCTCTCCAGACGCTGGAGGTGGAATTTTTCGGCAAGCCGGCACATGCCGCCGCCAGACCTGAAGTGGGTATCAATGCGCTGGAAGCCTTGCTCATGTCCTATGCCGGCATAAATTCCCTGAGGCAGCATATCAGGGACAGTGCCCGCATCCATGGCATTATCACCGACGGTGGTGAAGCGCCCAACATCGTGCCGGCGCACACCGCCGGCCATTTCATCGTTCGGGCTGCAGATGACAACTATTTGGAAGAGCTTAAAGTGAGGGTGCTGGGTTGTTTTATCGGTGCCGCTACCGCCACCGGAGCCAAATTGAAGTACAAGTGGGGAGAAACTCGCTATGCCCCGCTGCACAATAATTTCACACTGGCTCGTCTATTCCGGAAAAACCTGCAATCGCTGGGCAGACGCGTCCATCTGGTCGACCCCCGAATAAGTTTTGGCAGCAGTGATATCGGCAATGTCAGCCAGGTGGTTCCCAGCATCCATCCGTTAATCGCCATAGACACGGCCAGAGCAGTAACTCATTCCCCTCAGTTTGCTAAAACGGCCGCCTCTGAAGCCGGAACGCGTGGCCTGACGGATGCGGCCAAGGCAATGGCGATGACGGTGGTCGACCTGATGGCGGCGCCGGCGGTACTGGGCAAGGTTAAAAAAGAGTTTGAGCAGGATAAAAAGTCGGGATAGAGGATGTGAATGATTATTGCTGTTGATGCTGCGGGCGGAGACTATGCGCCCCATGAAATCGTAAAAGGGGCTGTTAAAGCCGTTGGTGAGTATGAGGTGGAGGTGGCGCTGGTGGGGAAGAAAAAGGTACTCCATGTGCTGGCGGGGCGCCATCTTAAAAAACAGGGCATCAGCATTGTTCAGGCCAGCCAGATCATTGAGCCCAACGAATCGCCGATTAAAGCCATCCGCAGCAAGACGGACTCGTCGATTGTGGTTGGTGTCAATCTGGTAAAGGAAGGTAAAGCCGCTGGGTTCGTTTCTGCGGGCAATACCGGGGCGGTGCTGGGTGCCGCGCTGTTTGGCCTCGGGAAGGTAAAGGGTATTGAGCGCCCCGCCATTGCCTGTATCATGGATATCACGCCATCAACGCCGGTCCTGTTGATTGATGGTGGTGCCAATGTCGAATGCCGCCCAAATCACTTGGTCCAGTTTGCCGAGATGGGCGTTGTGTTCAGTAAATATGTGCTCGGCATCAGCGAGCCGCGGGTTGGCCTTCTCAGCAACGGTGTGGAAGAGACCAAGGGAAGCCAATTGGTTCAGGAAAGTTATCCGCTGCTGAAAAAGGCCAAGCACCTGAACTTCATCGGCAATATTGAAGGCCACGATATTCTGAAAGTAGTGGCTGATGTGGTCGTTACCGATGGTTTTACGGGCAATGTTGTGCTCAAGACAATAGAGGGCATGAGCGACACGTTTTTGGGATCGGCGCGGCAGGTCGGGCAAGTTATTTCCAGCGCCTATCATTTCAGAGGACGTGACCTGCTCCGCGACATTGGCCTCGGCTCTTGGGTCAACCGGATAGACTACCGCGAATATGGTGGGGCGTGTCTGCTGGGCGTGAACGGGAATGTTATCATTGCCCATGGACGCAGTCAGGCCAAGACCATTAAAAACGCCATCGGTATTGCCAAACATATGGCGGAAGAAAGCATCGCACAGGTAATCAAGGAGGAGATTCATGAGCAAGTCAGTAGAAGTGAATGACAGCGACTTTGACCGGATGGTGCTGCAGTCAAAAACGCCGGTAATGGTCGATTTCTGGGCAGCCTGGTGTGGGCCCTGCCGTATGGTGGAGCCAATCGTTGAGGAGCTGGCCGGTGAGTACGAAGGCAAAGTCACCGTTGCCAGGTTGAACGTTGATGAGAATCCGAAGACTGCCAGCCAGTATGGCATCATGAGCATCCCGACGTTGCTCATATTCAAAGATGGCGCGCCGGTTTCAAATATTGTCGGTTTCCGACCGAAAGCGGAGCTGCAAAGAAATATTGATGCTGTTCTTTAGATAAGCAGGGCAAGGTTATTCAGGAGAGAGTAGATTGTCAGCGAAGCGCGAGTGTGATGTGGTCATTATCGGGGGTGGCCCGGCAGGGCTTACCGCGGGTATTTACGCAGCCAGGGCGAGGCTCAGGAGCCTGCTTGTTGAGAGAGGAGCTGCGGGAGGCTGGATTATAAATGCCGGCATGGTGGAAAACTACCCCGGCTTTCCCGATGGTATCAATGGCCTGGAGCTGGCCGATGCCATGCAGCAACAGGCGGTGAAGTTTGGCCTGGAGACGTTAACCGCCGAGGTTACCGACCTTGAGTTGAAGGGCGAGCAGAAGGTGCTGAAGACAAGCGAGGGGGATATCATCGCCGGGGCGGTCATCGTGGCCGGCGGGTCCGACCGGGTAAAGCTAGGAGTCCCCGGCGAGGAAGAATTCACCGGTCGGGGCGTGGCCTATTGCGCCGTGTGCGACGGCTATTTCTATCGGGACGTCCCGGTGGCAGTGGCGGGCGGCGGCAATGCTGCCATGAACGAGGCGCTTGAGCTCACCAAGTTCGCTTCCAAAGTCACCGTGATTCACCGCCGGGACGAACTGCGTGCCACCAAAATCCTGCAGGAAAGGGCCTTCGCCGAGAAGAAAATAGAATTTCTCTGGGATACAGTGGTCGAGGCAATTGAAGGGGAGGACACGGTAAAAAAGCTCAGGCTGAAAAACGTTAAGACTGGAAAAACATCCACCCTGGATATATCCGGTATCTTTGTCGCCGTTGGCTTCAGGCCAAATACGGCGTATCTGAAGAATGTCCTGACTCTGGAGGACAACGGCACCATAATCACCAATGAAAAAATGGAGACTGGTGTGCCGGGCATTTTTGCCGCCGGGGACATCAGGTCAAGCTCAATACGGCAGGTCGCTGGTGCGGTGGGCGATGGTGCGGTGGCAGCGATTTATGCAGAGCATTACCTCGCCGGGAAATAAAAATTATCCCTCTCTTGGTGGGCAATTTTTTAGTAAAGTATAATGATGGCAAGGAGATAGTGGATGAAGGTCGTCTTTATTGAGGATGTGCCCAGTGTGGCCGAGGCTGGAGAGGTCAAGGAAGTAGCCGATGGCTACGGACGCAACTACCTTATTCCCAGAAAGCTGGCTGTTCTGGCAGATGCCCGGGCAACGCAGATAGTGGAGGCGCAGGAGAAAAGGAAAGCCCGGATTGAGGCGGAAATGGAAGTGGAGATGCGGGAGCTGGCCGGGAAGCTGGAAGGGCTGGAAATAGTCATCAAGGCCAAAGCAGGCGCCAAGGACCGACTGTATGGGTCAATCACCAATGCCGATATTGCCGAAGAGCTGAACAAAAGCGCTGGACTGGAAATTGATAAAAGAAAGATTGAGCTGGAAAAACCTATCCATGAGATAGGCAGCTATGACGTACCCATCAGGTTGCTCAAGGACATCATTCCCAATATAAAGCTCAGCGTCGTCGAGGATGAGGTGGTGGAGGGCAAGGAGAAGGTGGAAGCCAAGCCTAAGAAAGAGAAAAAGGCAAGAAAGAAGGTAGCAAAGGCGGAGAAGGCGACGGCAGAAACTGAAGCTGAGGTTCAGGAGGAGAAAGTAACGGGAGAAGCAGAGGCCGAGGTGCCAGAGGAAAAAGCGACGGCAGAAGCACAGGCAGAAGCTCAGGAGGAGACAGAGCAGAGTGGTTAGCGACAGATTGCCACCGCATGATTTAGATGCTGAGGAAGCTATCATCGGTTCACTGCTTATCGATGGCACAGCGATATATAAAATTGCCACCTATCTGAACAAGACGGACTTTTACCACGAGCGCGACCAGTGGCTGTACGAGGCCTGTATGGCGCTCTATGAACGCAATGAGGCGATAAACCAGATTACAGTGGCGCAGGAACTGGCCCGGCGGAATAAACTGGAGGTGGTGGGTGGCGCCGCATTCCTGAGCCATTTGATTTCCGTATGCCCGACACCGCTGGACATCGAGCACTATGCCCAGATTGTTTACCGGCTCTCCATTATGCGTGGACTTATCGGCGCTGCCGACCAGATTTCCCGTGTTGGCTATGAAGCCGGTCCTGACGTTGACACCAGTCTCAGCCGGGCGGAGGATATTCTATTCCGGCTGCGCCACGGACATGGTGAGCGCGATTTCGTTCATATCCGTCAGGTTCTGGACAGGTATTTTGAAGCAGTGCCGCCTGAGGAAGAAGACCGTGCCCGCGAGCAGGTGCCCTACGTGCTTTCCAACTTCGTCGGCATAGATGAATTCCTGGGCGGTTTTCAGCGCTCTGACCTGATTATTATTGCGGGACGACCCAGCATGGGAAAGTCGAGTTTGGGCCTCAGCATTGCCCGGAATGTAGCCGTGGAGCAAAAAGCTTGTGTGGCTCTGTTCAGCCTGGAAATGGCCAGGGACTCGGTTGTCCTGCGTTTCCTGGCCAGTGAATCGGGCGTGAATTCACGGCGGGTCAGATTCGGACTGCATACCGAGGACGAGGAGAGGCATATCATGGAAGCCACCGGCGTCCTTTCCGAGTCGGCCATATTCATTGATGATTCTCCGCAGTTGCGGGTGGTGGAAATGCGCAGTAAAGCCAGACGGCTCCACTTTGAGCGGGGACTGGACCTGATTATCGTTGATTACCTGCAGCTGATGGAGGGCGAAGGGCGGGGTGAAAACCGCGTTCAGGAAATAAGTTACATCTCGCGTTCTCTCAAGGCGCTGGCCCGTGAGCTGAATGTGCCGGTGATTGCCGTATCGCAGCTCAGCCGGGCGGTGGAATGGCGCGCATCACACATTCCGCAGCTTGCCGATCTCAGGGAAAGCGGCAGTATTGAGCAGGATGCTGATGTGGTGATATTCATTTACCGCGATGAATATTATCACAGCGAAGAAGAGTGGCAGTTGCAGCATCCCGACCGTGAGTACCCACGGGAAGAAGCCGACATCATCGTGGCCAAGAATAGAAATGGCCCCACCGGGCAGATAAAGCTGCGTTTTCGGCACAACCTGGCCACGTTCTATAATTATGAATACCCGGTGAGTAGCGAAGAGCCGACATTGCTATGAGTCAGTTCAGCGGATTCCCAGCCAGAATGGAGTTTACTCCCATCCCCAATTATTTCCTGAATGTCCTGCTGCCCGAAATCGATGATATCCAGGAGTTGAGAACGACCTTGCATGTGATGGCAGCGTTGTACCGGAAGAAGGGCCAGCCACGCTTTGTCAGCTATCAGGAATTGCTCGGGAATGATGGTCTGATGAGAAGCCTGAAGGAAGGCGATGAGCAACCGGAAGAAGCACTGCGCCGGGCGTTGCTGCTGGCCAGCCAGCGGGGAATCTTAATCCATATCGTTCTGGATAGCGGTGGCTCGGCCGAGGATATCTACCTGCTCAACACTGAATCGGACCGGAAAGTCGCCGCTAAAATAGAAAGCGGCGAAATTAAATTGAGCGGACTCAGGGCCGTTGCAAAGCCTCGCGCTGAGCTTGAAGAACCTCCGGACATCTTCACATTATATGAGCAGAACATCGGTATGCTGACGCCGATAATCGCCGACGAACTGAAAGAGGCGGAGAAGCTGTACCCGGAGAGCTGGCTCAGAGATGCCATCAAAGAGGCGGTGGCACTCAACAAGCGTAATATAAGGTATATCATGCGCATTCTGGAACGCTGGTCGACCGAAGGGAAGACTGATGGAGCATATCAGCGAGTTTCTAAGACAGACCCGGATAAATACATCAAGGGAAAATACGGACACATGGTCCGACGCTGAGGAAACCCTTTCCCCGAGCGCCAATTGTCCCATCTGCAAGGGTGCTGGAGTGGTGCACCCGCGTTTGCCTTCCGGGAAGCCGGACTTCAGCCAGGTCGTGCCCTGCCGGTGTCTGAAAAAGGGACTTGATGAAGGACGTCTGGCCCGTCTGAAGCAATACAGCAACCTGGGAACACTCGCCCGGTTTACCTTTGAGAATCTGGAGTCGCGGGGGAGAAGTGGGAACCCGAAGAGTCAGGAGCAGTTCCAGCGGGTCTATGAGGCGGCTAAAGGGTTCGCTGCTGAGCCGAAGGGGTGGCTGGTGCTTATCGGCCCCAGCGGCAGTGGCAAAACACACCTGGCGGCGGCCATTGCCAATGAGCGCATCGGACGCGGTTTTCCCGCTTTCTATGTAACGGCTCCCGACCTTCTCGACCACCTGCGGGCCGCCTTCAATTCCGGCAGCGAAATTCCCTATGATGAGTTCTTTGACCAGGTAAGAAACGCCCCGCTGCTGATTCTGGATGATTTTGGCGTTCAGACCAGTACGGCATGGGCCCGGGAGAAATTGGACCAATTGCTGACCCATCGCTTCAACAGCAAACTGCCCATGGTTATCGTGCCCATCGTGCCGCTGGCGCAGATTGAGGAAAGGCTGCAGACCCGTCTGGCCGACCCAGATATGACCACCGTCTGCGTGATTGAAGAGAAACAGCCCATATCTCTGGACTATGCCTGGGGGTCGGAATTCGAGCTCCAGAAAAGCATGACTTTTGAAAACTTTGACCGGAGAAGGGTAAACCTGCCGCCGGAGCAGCAGGAAAATCTGGAGGAAGCTTATCGTGTCGCCTTTGAGTTCGCCAAATCGCCCGATGGCTGGGTGGTTTTTATGGGGGAGACCGGCTGCGGCAAGACCCATCTGGCGGCGGCCATTGTGAATTATCGTTATCAGGCGAACAAGTCGGCGCTGTTCATCGTGGTCCCCGAGTTTCTGGACCACCTGCGGTCTACATTCAGCCCGGACAGCAAGATTTCCTTTGACCAGGTATTTGAAAAAGTGAAGACGGCGCCTCTGCTGGTGCTGGATGATTTCGGCGAGCAGACCACCACCCAGTGGGTCAGGGAAAAGCTTTACCAGGTGATAAACTACCGTTATAACTCGCGACTGCCCACGGTCATCACCACGCGCTACTCACTAGAGGAAATTAACGAGAATATAGAGAGTTCCATAAGTTCACGATTAATGGACCCCAAACTCAGCACGCCGTTCAATATCACCGTGCCGGACTACCGGGGCGACAATGCCAGCCATAAAAGAACTTCCCGCCGGGAGCGGAGGGGGCGCTAGGGCGATACGCGTTGTGTCAGTAAGAGAAATCGGGTGTTGCGGTGCGTACTGTAAAACCTGTCGTGAATCCAGTACAGGAAGCGAATGCCGTGGCTGCAAACTGGGGTATGAAAGCGGAGGAAGAGATATCAATAAGGCTAGATGTAAAATCAAGCTATGCTGCTTCAGGGATAAACAATTTGAGACATGTGCTGATTGCCCGGATTACCCTGCCTGCAAAATAATTATTAGTTTTCATGACAAGAATGGATTTAAGTATAAGAAATACGGGCAATCGATTGAATTCATAATAGAACGAGGCTACGCCGAGTTTATAGAAATTGCCGATAAGTGGAAAGGTCCTTACGGTAGATTAGATTGAATTCAATATGTCAGCAAAATGCTGGCAGAAGAGTTTAGCCTAAAGCAGAACCAGGGGTAGGGGGAAGCAAGAAATTCTGAATCTAAATCCGGTACCCCTGGCGCGACTCTAATCTGTAAAGACTTGGTGCAAAAGTTAGCCGCTAACTTCCAGCAATTCAAATAATATATCTTCGGGACTGACAAAGAACGCTATTTTTGTGGTGGGGCTGATAGCGGTTATTTCCCGCACACACTTCAGGCCACTTGCCTTCAATTCAGCCACCGCTTCTTCTATGTTGTCGGTTCTGAGTCCAAAGTGCTCCAGCCCGCACCCATCCGGCAGTGTATTTGGTACCAGTGGTTTGTCTCTTGGTGGGGTCACTTTGATTGACACCCCATCAAAAATGGCGGAAACAAGCGCGCGCCCGTCAGCAAGCTTAGCGATGTCTTTTTTAGCCTTAAAAGTCTTTGCGTAGAACTCGGCCGTGGCTAAAGGGTCCGGGCTGAGCAAATGAACGTGGTCAAACCAGTATTTCGGCATTCAGGCACCTCCTTGGCTTACTATTTAATAGTATTATATTTTATATCTGAGTGCTATTTATTAGCTTGTAGAGCTCGGGTCGGCGACGGTTGAAGGTATTGAGAAATCTTCGTGCCGTATCCACTTCATTTAAATCGATAGCGGCACTAATCACGGCTGGTTGTGAGGCCGGAGCCAGTTTTATGACCTTGCCCGTTGGATTTATAATACAGCTTCTGCCATAGAATTCATTTTTCTTATCCTGGACTGTTTCTATACCACCTTGATTTGTAGCACAAACCCAGACGCAATTTTCCAGAGCACGAGTGCGTAGTTCGGCAACAAACATATCTTCAAAGGTTGCCCCCTTTTTTACTCCGAGGACAGGGGAGTCCACGGGGACAAACACTATTTCAGCACCATGGAGCACGACTTCCCTCCAGGCCTCGGGAAAACGCCGGTCATGGCAGATTAAGATTCCGATTCTCGCCTTCGGAGTATCAAAAACGGGAAATCCGGTACCGGGTGCAAAATAGAAGGTCTCGTCAACAATATACCCTTGTGCCCCCATCAATTTTGGAATATGAGTCTTTGCATAACGATGCGTTTGAGTGCCATCAGCCATGTTGCCATGTATTATTTTCCCGTCCGGCCCCAGGACCACCGCACTGTTGTAGTAAATTCCTTCTAGGGGGCCCTTTTCAAAAATTGGCAGGATAATACATGTTTCGTACTGGCGTGCTTTCTCGGCAAATAAGTCTGTGGTCGGACCGGGTATGGGCTCTGCCCAGTCAAAGTAACGTTCATCGCTGACCGCAGGGAAATAAGGCATGGTACATAGTTCGATGGGCATGATAAAATCAGGCCTCTCTTTTTCCAGCACACTATCGAACTGGGCAAGCAAATCACGCCGTGTATTATCTTTGTCCTTTGCCGGCCCGCGCTGTATGAGGGCGACTTTGACAGAGCGCGTTCCTTTTTCACCACTCATTTATGCGCCTCCGTATAATGTAGTAGATTTAACCAGAAAAGTACCCCTGGCGCGACTCGAACGCGCGCACGCGGTTTAGGAAACCGCTGCTCTATCCTCTGAGCTACAGGGGCATTGAAGCTAATTCTTGAGTTTTTGATGATGTTATGTCTTCTGTTGGCGTTAATTTGGCGTTAATTTTATTTTTTACCCCGTTTTTACCAGGTGGTAACACCTCGTCCAGCAGTGCCATAGCATCACTTTGCATCCCCTCAATTATATGGCTGTAGGTATCCATTGTAAAGGCTACTGAGCTATGCCCTAGTGCCTCGCTGATAACCTTTGGCTTTGCTCCACGCAGTAACATAAGACTGGCGAAGGTATGTCTCAGGTCGTGGAATCTCACGCCGTTCAGGTTCGCTTGCCTTACCATTCTGGTAAATGCGTGGGTCAAAACACATGGGTCAATCGGCCTGCCTTCCACGCTGGTAAAAACGAGGTCGTCTAAGGTAAGCTGTTTGCCTAACTGCCGGTAAAGCAGTTCACGCTCTGTGTGGTAGTCTCGTAAGAACAATGACAGTTTTGGCGTCATGGCAACGCGGCGCCGGCTGTGACTTGTTTTAGGCTCTTTGAACTGGCATATACCCCGGCGCTTGTATAGCACCTGAGTAACTGATATTGAGAGCATGTCTAGGTCAATATCCCGCCACCTTAAGCCCAATAGTTCAGCCTGGCGAAGTCCAGTGCTCACGGCGGTATAGACTACGGGGTAGTAGTAGTTATCCTGTGCGTTCTCAAAAAGGACTTCAACTTCTGTAGGGGTTAAAGTACGCATAACCTTTTTACGTGGTGATGGCGGGTCGACCATCTCGGCAGGGTTGCGCCCCAGATAGCCTTGCCTAACAGCGTATTTTAAGGACTGAGACAATACCCGATGGTGATGATGTACCGTTCGGGGTGATAGCTTCTCGCAAGCCTTCCCATAATAGCTCTGAATTGCTTGTGGGTGAAGGTGCTTTAGTTGGACTTGACCTAGAGCTGGTATCAGGTGGGTTTCTATAATAGACTGATAGCCGTCAAGTGTGCGCTGAGAGCAGTTTGTTTTGACATACCCGCAAAGCCAGTTTTGAAGGTGCTCTGCCACTGTAAGACGCCCTGGTGGCGTGTATATGCCTTTTTCCAGGCTGACAAGTAATTCATTCAGTCTCTTTTGGGCGTCTGATTTGCGGCCATGTATTGTCTCAAAGTGGCGCCGGTATTTACCATCTGGCCCGATGCCAGTGTAAACCTGAATCTGCCAGCTTCCTTTAGTCTTTTCCCTTATGCTGCCCCTCATCTTGTGCCTCCTTTTTCTGCTTGCCGATGGTAATGCTTGTTCTTTTACCCTCTTTCATATCACGTATCTGGTCAACGGCGTCCTCTCGCCCTGCCAGCAATTGCAAAAACAGCTCAAATTCGTCTTCTCTTTTTCCGACTATCGGCTGTTCCAGAAGCAGCATAGTATCAGCTATTGTAGAGTCAAAGGGACGGTCTAATAGCTGGTATATCAATTCAAGACGAGCATATCGACTTGCCACATCAGACAACTTTTCTAAGTCATCTTTGAAAAGTGCAGATAACCGAGCTGACCACTTTGCCTCTCGGATGGTGAAAGGTTGCTCCTGCATATCACTAGACCATTGACCTGCCACGGCTTTTGCTTGCTCTCGGCGAAACTTCCATATACCGATTAAGGCTGATATAGCTTCTGGGCTAGGGGATTCAATTCCTAACTTCGGATACTTATCGAGCGCGGCCATGCTCCAGGGCTTGTCCTGAGGGCCATCAATGGGGTGATTACGGAGTAACGAAATCTTACGTTCTAGTACCTCAAGTTCGGGTGGCTTACCCGGCCACTTAACTTCAGCCAGTATTCTCTCAGCCAAAGCGGTGCGCTGCATATCAGGGAAACCAGCAACATAGCCAGCGATAGCTAGTTGTTCTCTATCGGTAATTAAGGCTCTTTTATGCTCAGTTGTCATGTTATTCCTCTTATTCCTTTTAATTGTGTGTGTAGTTCCTTCTCTTAAGCCTTGATATTCTCTCTACGCCTGTTGTATACTCTAAATTAGAGTATAGACTAAAAGCACCTTTTGTGTCAAGCAGTTGGTGAACAAAAAGAGGGGAAAATTATGAAAGGCATCACGATAAAGCTCAGGCGCATCAGTGCCGGGCTAAGTCAAGCAGAGTTGGCTAAGAGGGTTGGCTTAACTCAGCCGGTAATCTCTCAACTTGAGGGTGGGGTTTATATCCCTGGCCCTGAACTAATGCAGAAGATTAACGATGCTCTTAAGCAGCGGAAAGAATGGAAGTAACCAAGATGCAGGATAGAGAACGGCTGGCTTCGCCCTTATACAGGCTGGCGCAAACGCCTTGCTAAAGCTCTAGGCGTGACGGAAGACGAATTATTCCCAGAGGACTAAATGAGCACTGATAGTTTGGTAATGAGCATCCCTGAATTTGCTAGGGTAATGGGTATTAGTCGGGGTCTAGCTTATGACTTGGCAAGGCGGGACTCGCTCCCTACACCCATTATCAAGTGTGGTAGGCGTATGCTCATTAGCCGTAAAGCTGTGGAAGCACTGTTAGAAGCGGGTAAGCAATTGGGGACAGAGGTATGTAATGGGAAGTAGGACATGGATTAAGGTCTACTGTGACAATTGGATTCAGGGAACGTTGCGAGAGGAAACCCCAGAGATTAGGGGTGTTTGGGTTGACTTACTCGCACTAGCTGGTAGTGGCCAGTATGGTGATACTGGAGAAATAAAGCTGACCAATGGTGTTGGTTACACTGATGGGCAAATCGCAGAGATACTACATATATCGAAGTCTTTATGGCGGAAAGCACAGCAGCGGTTATTGGAAACTGAGCGTATAGGAATATCACCGAGAGGCGCTATTCGGATTGTCAATTGGTCTAAATACCAATCAGAATACAACCGACAAAAGCCTTACCGCCAGCAAAAACAAGCCACGGAAGTACAGCAAAATAATGGGGATAACCAGAGTTTCACGCCTGAGCAAAATTCCCCCTTTGCAAACCCTCTAGAGAAAGAGATAGAGAGTGAGAAAGAGAGTAAGAAGTTACAAGATAGAGTTACAGGAGAAAGTTACAACCAGATTGAGACTACAGATAACTTATTAGCTTTACCTTCTCAGGGGGAGAATCCCCCTGAAACCCCCTTTTCTCATCATAATATGCCTGCAAAACACTCAAAGAATAGAATAAACCAAGCTTTTGACAACAAGACTTGGAAAAGCCGTATAGAAGAATACCTTAAAGAGCATGGAGCCAGTTCACCAACTGCCATAGCTTCTGGCCTTGGATTACCATTGGCTAAATATCACTTGGTGAATTTGACGCTTTCACAAAACAAGGGCAAAGTTTTCGCCAGTCCGCAGCGTGGGCTATGGGACTTACAAAAGTGCTGTCAAAAGCCATGAGTAACTATTATTTCAGGGAAGTAAAAGGTGAGTAAAGGTAATAATACTCAAACGACCCGTAAGGGGCTTCAAAACAAGCCACAACAAGTGACAGAGCCATTAAAGGGCATGGCAATAGGACGGGACTGGAGAGTTGGGGCGGATAGTCTGAACATCATCCTTTATCAGCGCCAGGTGAACAACAAAACCAGCAAAGAATACTGGCGAGCACATAGCTATTATGCTACTGTTGGTAACGCTCTGGGGGAACTGGTTAATCAAGGTGTCAGAGATACCGAACTAGCAGACCTGAAGACGGTTTGCGACAAGATAGAGCAGCTTCACAAAGATATTTTGAAAGCATGTAGGCACAATAACGATGAAGGCTAAAACATACTAAGAAAAGTAAAGATTCCCTAATGATTTCGTTAAAAACAGTGAGGTTATGATTGGGTGGCTATGGTTCTGGGAAGCGTTATAGTTTTGCCACAAAAAGGACGACTAGCAGCCTAAATAGCTTAGATATAAACTGGCTGAATCGCAATGGCAATCTAGTTGCCGGATGCCGGTCTTCTGTTGGTTGGTTTAGAGGCGAGAAACCTGCGGGTAGCATAGGAATACAGGCGCAGGAAGGCCGCCTCGTGCTGGACTATACATGGTGTGGTAGCGACGAGGAACGAGAGAACATCACTGAGCCTGTAGCACTATCCCATACACCCTGTCATTATGGTGGCAAGCGCCCATGGTTCATTTGTCCCAGTTGTCAGCGAAGGGTAGCCAAGTTATACGGGGCAGGCAAATACTTCTTTTGTCGGCATTGCTACAATCTCGCCTATCAGTCTCAGAGGGAATCAAAACCAGACCGCTCGTTGCGTAAAGCGCAGAATATCCGTGTACGCATGGGTGGTACAGGTAACATATCCGAGTTATTTCCGTTCAAACCTAAAGGGATGCACTGGAGTACTTATGAACGACTCTGGCGTGAGGCGGAAGATGCTGAGGGCCATTATTTACGCAAGTTAGACGCATGGCTATCGGGTTAAGCAGAAAAGATTAGATAAAAGTCAACATTTTGGGAATTTAGTAAGGGATTTTCATCATCTATACTCATTTTCCAGTTTACCCCACTCACCAGAGGCAAGAGCAATAGCTTTTTGTGCCTCAGTGTAATATTTTTGTGATTCATAAAGATGCTCTATATCTCCGGTAGAATGAGCAGCAGCATATTCTATTAACTCTTTTTCGGCATAGGTAAGGGCATCTATTATGTATCCTCGTAATTTAAGACATTCACTAGGCGATTCTAGCAAGATAAATTGACCTAAAAGTTTATTGTATTCCTTGGCATAAAGAATGGATTGATTGGCTATTTCAGTTGGCTGGAGCCCTGCTGAATTTTCATAAAGACTGGAGACCTTTATTGCCATATCAGCAAATTTGCCTATAAATGATTCTGTAGCCTCAAGGTAATTCTGAACTTCAATTTTCCCTGTTGAATTTTGGGAACAGCTTAAGGAAAACAAAAATAGTAGACAAATCAAACTCAATATTATGGAAAGGTAGACCCTCGTCCTCACTTCAACTCCTCAATAACCTCAGTTGCTGATATATTTCAGTAGCTTAAGTAACGCTATTCTAGAATTATTTTTATGAAATATCAATATACCTGGCAGGGGACTAATCACGTCTGGACGGTTGAGGAGATTGTTAGGCTGTTGGACTAGATAATACTAAAACAGTTTCTTAAGAATAGGTGCAAGAACCAGACGAATTATAAAGTAGAGAGCTATTAAAGTAACGATACCCCAAATCCAATTTACTATAAAAATCAGAACAATACCTGTCAATGTGAGAACGATTCCACTTATTTGAAGTATTAAACCGAGCGAAGTGCGAAAAACCGGTGGACGTTCAGCTCTTGATAACATCTTACCAAGCATACAATACGTGAATATTACTGAACCGATTACGAACAATATAATTCCAGCAATTAACACGTTTACAATGATAAGCTGAGCATTTACTTAAGTCAACACTTTTCAAATTGACCCACTACCCATAAATGGTAAGTATTGACAAGCTTATTGGCTTGGTGTATAACGGCTATACACCAAGATATTTAAGGCGCCAGGGGATGGCTGAAATGAGGGGTAAGGCGAGATATTATTCACTTCTGTTTGTCGGACTAGCCCTATTACTTGTTGGTTTCACCATGGGATGCGGTCAGTCTCAATCAGAAGCCTACCAAGAAGGTTACAAGGCTGGTTTTACTGAAGGTTATGAAGCCGGATTTGCTGAAGGTCGTGAAGCCGGTCTCGCCCAATCAGGAGCAGGGACTACGCCTGCGCCATCCGTGGCATCTGATAAGCCAACGTCATCTAATCAAACATCATCACCTACTATCGAACCGGTCTCAACCCCTGCACCACCACTAGAACCAGCTCGTTTTGCCTTGGGCGACCTTACTATCACCCCAACGGCGGTTAAAGCGGGTGAGGTGGTGACTATATCAATCCCAGTAACCAATACTGGTGGCATGGAGGGCAGCTATACCGTTGTCTTTAAAGTAAAGGACGTCTGGACCACATGGGAGAATGTAGAGGTAACACTCAATCCTGGCCAAACTAAGACGGTGACGTACACCACGAAGGGACAAAGCAGAATGGATGCATCAGGTCAATTTCAGGTTGTACCTGCCACGTATACGGTTAGCGTTAACGGCAAAGTCGGCCAGTTCACCGTGACCGCACCAGCAGAGGAACCAGAGGAGCCGCAGGTTATCACGGATTTAGCTCACATTGAGGCAGTTTTGCACAATTACAGTGATGGCATCGACCCTGAGCCAGATGGCATTTTGATTAGAATTAGCTTCTATGACTCCGAAAGTGGGCTCATTGAGCTTAATGAGGTACCACTTCTTACCGTGACTATAAAACTATACGATTGTACGCAATATTCTAAACCGCGTGCAGGCTATACAGCAATGTTCTACCAGGATACGGTTACTATACAGAGTTACACTTCACGGCCAGGGACTATAAGGTTGCCTTACGAAAGCATAAGGATACCTTTAGAGAGCCTGACGCTTAACGCAAATCTGTCGAAGCAGTTAATGAGTAACCTATCGGGCTACTACAATATAGGAGCGGAAGTAACGGTCACAACACCCAATCAAGGGGACTTTAGCGTTACCTCAACGGGGTATGTAAAGTTAGAACCACTTTACAGTTCACCACCTTAGCTAGAAAGTGAGCGTTAATTTGGCGTTAAACTGCCAGCAACGGATTGTTACCAGTTGGTATTTTAGCTTTGAGAGCCAAAACTGAGAAACACTATTTTGAAGCTAACGCCACCCTTTGATACCCCTATCCTGGAATTAGGAAACCGCTGCTCTATCCTCTGAGCTACAGGGGCGCATCAGTCATCACTATTCTAACGCTAAACCTGGTTGAGGGCAAGCTGGCTTGACTTCCCCAGAGCCTGCGCCATACAATCAAAAGCGGCTCACCCCATTTTTATTATGAGGAGGTATTATGGCAGACAGCAATGTTAAGATAGTGGCGTGGGAACCACTGAAAGCATTCACCAAGGAAGTATTCACCTGGGCCGGCATGCCGCCGGAGGACGCGGAAGCCGAGGCGGGGGCGCTGATATGGGCCAACCTGCGCGCCGTTGACTCTCACGGCGTGCTGCGTATTCCCTGGTATCTGGACAACATTGAAAAGGGCGTGATGAATCCCAAGCCCAGTATAAAAGTCATTAAAGATACCCCGGCGACAATACTGCTTGATGCCGACCGTGCCCTCGGCCCGGTGGTCACCATCAAGGTGGTAAATATGGTGGTGGCAAAGGCGAAGAAAATGGGCATCGGCTGGGCGCTGATACGCAACCTGACCCACCAGGGTGCCTTGGGCTATTATTCACAGATGATGGCGGAGAAGGGGATGGCGGGGATTGTCTTCGTCAGCAACCCGCCGAACATGGCACCATTCGGTGCCAGGGTCCCCGGCGTGCACAACAGTCCAATTGCCATCTCCGTGCCGGCAAAAAGACATCGGCCGCTCAATCTGGACATGGCGACCAGCGTGGTCGCCGGTGGCAAGCTCTGGCTGGCCGTGGACAAAAATATGCCCATACCGGAAGGCTGGGCGCTTGATAAAGAAGGAAAGCCGACCACTGACCCCAAAAATGTCGGTGCGTTGTTGCCCTTTGGCGGACCCAAGGGCTCTGGCCTGGCGATGATGTTTGAGTGCCTTGCCAGCGTCATGTCGGGGAACCCGGTGGTGGAGCCGGTTTTATTCGGGCGTGAAGTCGGGCCGCCAACCGAAGGCAAGAAAAAACAGGCTGTCGGTGAGCGTTTGAACTATGTCCCCAAGCATATTCAGAATAGCGTGGTGGCGGCCATAGACATCAGCACCTTCACCGATTTGGAGAGCTATAAGGAGCATATTGACAACCTTATCGACGGTATAAAAGCGTTGCCCAAGGCGGAGGGCTTCAGCGAGATTTTTGTTCCCGGTGAACCGGAGGAAAGGACATTTACCGAGCGTTCCAAGAACGGGATTCCTTTGCCCGAAGGAACCGTTCGCAACCTGATGGCCGTTTCCGAAAAAATGGGCGTAAAATTACCGCTCGGCCTGTGACCGGGCGGCGCACATAATCAAGATTGGCCATTATTGGTCGAGAGATATGCTTTCCCTGCGGAATAGCCTCTGAAGCTCGCGGCGGGCCAACCTGGTCGGCTCGCCGCCTTTTTTCTCCCAGCGCTGCACAGTGGAAAGGCTGACGTGCATCTCCCGGGACATATCCTCCTGTGTCCAGCCCTTCTTTTTACGCAGTTCCTTCAGTTTCTCGGAAAGTCTTTCCATATTCACCACTTACATAATAAAAGGTTTTACCTTGTGTAGCAGGTGAAAGTATAGCACCCCATATGCCCATTTGTCAATATCTGTGACATTTGTCAGAGTAAATTTTTAGAATTTATTTAGAATTTTTTGTCATCGGCTGGCATTAAAACAAGTTTAGGTGGTGTTTGCTGGGAAACATTCAACTCAAATCAAAAAACGCCTTCCCCTGACTTGCCATTGGGGCAACCAGACAGTACGTTTAGACTAGCATGAAAGTATGTATTACTAATGACGCCAGAAAGATGGCAAATTAAGCTTGGGGAGCTGGGCCAATCAGTTCGGGCCAGAGTTCCTCAATCGTCGGCTTGAGCTCGGTCATAACATCATCAACGGCCCTGACCGCAGTGTCGATTTCCTTCTGGGTCATAGGGGTTGACATAACATATAAACCTCTTGCCGCCGAAAAGCAGCCCCTTTCCAGCATGGCCAGGTAGAACAGGTGCAGCAGGTCTTTATTCGCTTCCCTGGCTGCTTTGCCGTTAATCACCGGCTGGTCATGGAAGTGAACGTTCTGCAGTGAGCCCATTCCGGTGATTTGCCCTTTTACGTTCAATCGCTTGAAGACCGCCCGAACGCCATCAGCAAAGGACTCGCCGAGTTTGTTGATGTAGTTGACGACATCGGCGTTGAGCTGCTCCATGGTAGCCACGCCGGCGGTGGCAGTGATGGGATTGGCGTTCAGCGTACCGGCATGATAGACCTTTCTTATCTCGGGGGAGAACATCTGCATCAGGTCTTCACGTCCGCCAACGGCGCCCACCGGATAGCCGCCACCGATGATTTTGGCCATGGTGGTGAGGTCGGGCTTGATTTTGTAAATGCTCTGGACTCCTCCCCAGGCCAGCCTCAGGCTGATTACCTCATCAAGGATGAACATTATGCCGTTATCCTGTGTAACCTTGCGCAGAGACTCCAGATAGCCATCACGGGGCGGGATCATCCCGGCGGCACCCATCGCCCCCTCAACGATGACCGCGGCCAGTCTGTCTTTGTTCTCCACAATGGCTTTCTCCGCGGCTGCCTTATCGTTGTAGGGAACGATGATGGATTCGGCCTGATTGCCCTTTGATAAGCCGGTGGCGTTGGAGGGAAAGACCACAGGGTCGTAGCTGCCGTGGTAGCAGCCATCTGTTTTCAAAAGCATATCCTTGCCGGATAGGCCTCGGGCTAGGCGTATAGCCATCATCACCGCTTCTGTCCCTGAATTGCCAAACCTGACCTTATCCACAGAGTCGACCATATTGCAAACAAGTTCGGACCATCGCACCACGGTGGGAACAAGGGCTCCCAGGGCCGTGCCCCTCGCTGCCTGTTCCCTTACCGCCGCCACCACCTTGGGGTTGGCGTGACCGAGAATCATGGTGGTGTAGCAGTTGTGGAAGTCAATGTACTCGTTCCCGTCAACGTCGGTGAAACGGCAGCCCGCCGCTTTATCTATCCAGAACGGATAAGGGTCAAACCAGATTGAGGTGCGGGTATCACCGCCCGGCATATATTTACGCGCTTTTTCCATCGTTTCGCTTGATTTTTTCGTCCTCCGGCGATAGGTATCCTCGTATTTTTTGGTGACTTCAGCCAGCAACTTTTCCTGGGACATTTGACTTTCTCCTTTCCTGTGCTTCAAATATAGCTTTGCCATGTCCTGAAAGGCAACTGAATATGATAACAAATATCTTATAACAAATCACCCTGTATGACAAACAAGTCAACCGGCGGTGAATTACATCTCATATTTTCTTCTGATTTTACTTTTACGGGAAATCCTTGACAAAAATCGTCCAACTGCCTAAAGTGTCCGAAGGATAACTATTTCAATAAACAAGGAGGAGCGCATGGCTGATTTTGAAATCATTGACGCCCACATTCACCTGGCGAGGACCCTGGAGGAGGAGAGCAATTACTGGCTGTTCCCCGGGCGCCGGGCGTGTGACCGTTATGGCACGCCGGAGAAAGCCGTCGAGTATATGGCGCGAGAGGGCATCTCCAAGATGGTCATCATGACCCTGATTGGCCGCCAGTACCGCGGCCCTCTACTGGAAAAAGCGAAGTTAGCCAAGCTGCCCGAGAAGCAGCGACGGGAAGCGGAGAAGAAAATCGGCGAGCAGGTCGGTCCTAAAATACGTGAGGTCAATGAGTGGAGCTGTGGGGTAGCCAAGCGTTTCCCGCAACTGGTCTCTTTCAGCTGCCTGGCGCCGGAGTTGGGCGGTGCCGAAGGCATGGTCAGGGAGGTGGAGCTGAGGGCCAGCCAGGGGGCAAAGGGAGTCAAACTCCACCCCGGCATGTTCTCCTTCTTCCCCGATGATGAGGTGATGTTCCCGGCGTACGAAAAATGCCAGGAGCTGGGGCTCCCGGTGCTGGCTGACTCTGGGACCTGGCCGACGCCGCATGTTCTGGTGGAGTTTCCGTCGCCGGTAGCCGTGGTGGCGCAGCAGGAGGTGATTGATTACGCTGAGCCCAAGAACTGGGCCAAGGCGGCCGAAGCATTCCCGCGCCTTAAAATCGTCCTCGCCCACCTAGGCTCGGCCTGGTGGGACGAGAGGGTGGAGCTGGCGCAGAAGTACCCCAACGTTTATTTTGATACCTCTCAGGGCTTCGCCGCCCCGGACCGTATCCCTTATAGTACGTATAGGGGTCTGGCGGAAGCAGACGTACCGCGAATCTTCCGCAAAATCGGCATGGACCGGATACTGTTCGGCACCGATTTCCCGGCGCTTGCCCCGCAGCCGCAATTAGAACAGATAATGCGCATACCGCTGACCGATGAGGAAAAACAAAAGATATTGGCGGGAAATGCCAAACGCGTTTACAATATTTAGATAATTCTGGACAAGAAAACGGAGGCAGGGAAGCTATCTATTATAAGAACCCCCTGCCTCCTTGATTTTTCTAAAGCCCCAGCAGCGATTTTATTTCATCAATGGCTGGCTTTAGTTTATCGTAGTTGTTGTCGATAACGTAGCCCAGCATGAAGAGCTGGTAGCCTTCCTTGGCCCATTTGGCCAGGCCTTTTGGAGCAAAGCCGCCGATGCCCGCTACCTTACCCATCTTTTTACAGGTATGGCCAATTTCCCGCAGTCTTTCCTCTACTATCGGCGCGCTTGCCGTATCGGGGCGCAGCATTTTCGGCGGTGTCCCATAGATATCCAGCACCAGATCGTTGGTACCTACAATGGTGCCGGTAACACCCTCAAGGCTCATGGTACGGTGCAGGTTGCTGATGCCTTCCCGGCTTTCTGTCATTGGAAAGAGCACCACGTTGTCGTTTACGTATTGACAGATGTCCGAGAGCGTCATCTCCGCCAGGTTCTGAGAATCCATCAAATACGGGCTCATGCCGACCCCCGAGCCGCGATGTCCGATAGGCGCGAAGTAACACTGGTCGACGGCAAATATTGCTTCCTCAACCGTGTTGACACAGGGTAACATCATCCCGTTGATGCCGGCATCCATGTAGCACCGGAAGTGGCCGTCTTTATCCTCGGGCCTCATCAGAATGGGCATCTCCAGCTCACGTGAGACGCGAATAAACTCAAATATCGTCTCTTTATTTACCAGGCTGTGCTCGGTCTCCATCATGAGGAAATCGAAGCCGAAATTCTTCAGTGCCTGTACCGTCTTCTCCGGGTCATTCCTCGGCCCGATGGTCTGTCCAAAGACTATCTTGCCTTTCTGCAATTGCTTTTTGAAGTTGAGTGTAACGTTCAGTGCCATATAACCTCCTTATTTTCTTCAACCTTGATTACAATCCATGTGCTGTCCCGGCCTATAACAGTGTATTCGCTCCGCGTTTTCTTTTCAAGTTGATGGCAGCTTGACGCCAAGGCGTTCACCGAGTTTGCTCAGGTTTTCGGCGGTCTTCTCCGGAAGAGGGATGCCTTTCCTGGTGCGCTCTTCCCAGATTCGCCACTCCGGTTCACCGGGGACAAATATTTCATCAAATCCTTCCGCTTTGGGCAGCGATTTGATACCGTCAATCATGTTATCAATGTGCTCTTTGTATTTTTCTACCTCGGTGAAGGTGCCGATATCGATGGCGACGACCACGCTGTTCTGGATATGCTGGCGGATGCGGTTCGGATTACCCACTGTGGTTCCCATGCCGAATGGCGGCTCTTTTCTCAGCACCACCGGTTCCACCTTGGGGAAGCCCACGATGACGCTGCCCAGGCACTCCAGCATGAGGGAGAGGCCGGACCCTTTCGGCCCGCCAATAGGCAGCAGGAACCGGGCCTTCCAGGGGTCGGTGGTGGATTTTCCCTCCTCGTCCAGCGCCCAGCCCTCCGGTATGGAAATGCCCTTTTCCTTGGCAACCTGCAGTTTTGCCCCGGCAGCCACACTTGTTGCCATGTCCAACACCAGGGGGCGATGGCGTTTTGATGGTACGGAGATGGCAATGGGGTTGTTGGCCAGGCCGGGGAATTTGGACCCGAAGGGAGTCATGCTGGTATTGCCGCAGACCCAGGTGAGGCCGGCCATGTCGTTCTGCGCCGCCATCAGCGGATAATACCCCATGGCGCCCTGGTGGTTGGTCCGGCGGATAAACGCCCAGCCGATGCCCATTGCCTTGGCTTTTGCCATCACTTTTTTCATGGCGAAGACGGTAACCACCGCGCCGAAGGCATGGTCAGCTTCAATGAAGAGTGCCGCCGGCGTCTCCTTGACAATCTGTATATCTGGCTTCACTTTCATGTGGCCGATGTCCACGGCTTCAACATACCAGGGTAAAAGCTGCACGCCGTGGGAGTCCACCCCGCGCCGGTTGGCCCAGACAATAACCTCGGCCTCAGTAGCGGCATCCTCCGGTGGCATGCCTACTTTTACCAGTACTTCTTTGATGAACTCCTGCAATGGTTCCCAGCCGATTACTTTGACATTGTTCTGTGTCATAAAACCTCCTTTTCATATTGCCTAACGTCGGGGCCGAATTTTCACCGCCGCCGCACTTATTCTCTCCAGCCCCTTTCTGATAACCTCTTGGGACGTTGCGTAGGATAGCCTGAGATAACCGTCACCATACTGGCCAAAGTGTGTCCCGGGCAGAGTGGCGACCCCGCCTTCATCCAGCAGGTAATCGGCAAAACGGTTGCAATCCACCCCCAGCTTCTTGATATTGGGGAACACATAGAAGGCACCTTTGGGTCGGCGGCAGCTTATGCCCGGGATTTGATTCAGCCCGTCCACTATCAGGTCCCGTCTCTTTTTGAACTCGTTTACCATCTTGGGCACGCTATCCTGCGGGCCGGTTAGCGCCTCAATGCCGGCGTACTGGATAAAAGGGGCGGTGCAGGACACGCTGTTGGTAATCAGACGCACCACGGGCTCAACCAGTTCCTGGGGCATAACCGCGTAGCCCAGACGCCATCCGGTCATGGCATAGGTCTTGGAGAAGCCATTGAGCAGGATGGTCCTGTCCAGCATGCCGGGCAGGCTGGTGATGCTGTGATGCTTGCCCTCATATATAATATGTTCATATACCTCGTCGGAAAGGACGGTGATATTGTGCTCCTGGGCAATCTCGGCTATGGCGCGGACATCTTCTTCTTCCAGAACGCCGCCGGTCGGGTTGTGGGGAGAGTTAAGGATAATCAGCTTGGTACGCGGGGTCACCTTTGACTTCAGCTCATTGATATCAAAGCGAAAGTCCAGTTCCTCATGAAGGCGAACGGGGACCGCCTTGGCACCGCTGAAGTTTATCATTGATTCATAGATTGGATATAGCGGGTCGGGATAGATGGCCTCATCCCCTCTGTCAAGGAGCGCCAGCATTGTGTAGAACATGATGGGTTTGGCGCCCGGGGTGACGATAACACGTTGCGGGTCTACGGGGACACCGCGTGTCCTTTCCATTTCTTTGGCGATTTCAACCCGCACCGGGACCAGTCCCTGGGAGTTGCAATAGTGAGTGTAACCTTTGTTCAGCGCCTCGGTTGCCGCATCGCGGATATTCTGGGGCGTATCAAAATCAGGTTCGCCGATTTCCAGATGAACGATATCCTTCCCCTTGGCTTCCAGGGCTTGAGCTCGCGCCAGAACCTGAAAAGCGGTCTCAGTCCCCAACCGATCCATTCTTTTCGATAGCTTCATTATCAATTTTCCTCCTAGCCAGTTCCGTTTGCTTCCGGTTACGGCATTTTCTCTATTTGAACAAGACAGCTGTTGCTGGTGAATGCTCCTGCGGGGGACGTTTTATCTCTGGTAAGTACATTTACACAGCCTCCGCGGTCGAGGCCATGAACGTCCGGTTCAAACCAGGTGCCTTCGTCCAGGCTGGCGACTCCTGGCAGGATGTGCTCGGTCACTTTTGCTGTGGTGAGAAGCTGACCGCGGTCATTGTATATTCTTACCTTGTCACCATTGGCGATGCCTCGGGGGTGTGCGTCACTGGGATTAAGCCAGACGGCATCATCTGCCAATGCTTTCAGGCGAGAGATATTATGCCATTGAGAGTGGACCCTGGCCCTCGGGTGAGGGCTGACCAGCTGAATGGGGTACTTTTCTATGAGGGGGTCGCTGCTACTTTCCCAGGCCTCCAGGTACTTTGGTATCGGCGGAATGAGAGAATCCTGCATCTCGGCTATCTTCTGGCTGTATATCTCTATCTTGCCGGAAGGTGTTGGGAAAGGCTGGCTGGCTGGCTTCTCAATCTGTTCTCTGAAGGCTACCCAGGGTTGGTCAAGTGGAATGCGGTGAATTCCTTGGCGCTTAAACACTTCGTATTCTGGAAGGTCCGGGGTGGCGGCGGCAAATTCCCTGAGCCAATCCTCGTCAGGTTTATCATTATAATCAGGTATAGCCAGGCGGGCAGCCAGCTCGGTGAAGATGGCCAGATCTGTCTTGGTTTGAGGTAACGGTTCTATAGCCCTCTCCATATGAATAAAGTAAGGCCCTCCGCCCCAGGGTTGCGCGATATCTGTGCGCTCCAGGGTGGTGGTGGCGGGGAGAATAATATCGGCGTAGCGAGCTGTTGGCGTCAGAAAAAGTTCATGGACTATGATGAACTCAGGCGTCTGGAAAGCAGCCACACCTTTGTTGGTGTTTAAAAATTGATTTAAAATATTGCAGCCCATAATATAGAGCAGCTTGATATCGCTGGGATAACCGCCGGATTTCCCTTTCAGCATGGCATCAAAAATATCGGCTATATTCACCACCGGGTTCGGGCTCTCCGGTGCTGGCAGAGTTTTGCCGAGTTTTCCCAGGGGGATGTGGCCGGTACCGCCACTTGCGTAGCCGCCGGTAACTCCTATGTTGCCGGTCATTGCTGCCAGCGTGCTCGCCGCTCTGTGATACTGCTCCCCGAAAGCCGTCCTTCCCGGGGCCCAGCCGGTATAAAGAACGGCCGGTTTAAGAGTGGTATAATCTCTAGCCAGTTGCCTTGTGGTTTCAGCGGGTACGCCGGTGATACCCTCGGCCCACTCGGGAGTCTTTGGCGCCCCATCCTCTCCACCTAATACATAATCCTTGAATTTGTCGAAGCCCACAGTGTAGGTGTCTGTGAAATGATGGTCGTAAAGTCTTTCATCAATCATTACATAGGCCATAGCAATGAGCAGGGCAGCATCCGTCCCCGGTTTTATAGGTATCCATTGTTCCGCAAAGGCTTTCGCGGAAACGGTGTACCTCGGGTCAACGCAGATAATTCTGGCCCCGGCTTTCTTCGCCTTGGCTAAATAGTAGGTGGTGTCGGAGCCAAATCGCGTGGCCACCGGGTTCCAGCCCCACATGATGATTAATTTGGCATGGACATAATTATCATGGCTGCAACCGGTAAAGGTGGTGCCAAAAGTAGCCAGGTCGGAAAAATGGGCGGCTTCATCCGAGGCAAGACCCCACCAGGTCGTGCAACCCCCGAAGAAGTTAAAGAAACGTCGGCCAGCTTTTTGAATACCGTGCAGGGGGCTCATTGAGCCGGCGTAGTCCATGAGAAAAATGGACCTTGCTCCATGTTGGTCTTTAACTCTCTGGAGTTCTTGAGCTACCGTGTCCAGTGCCTCTTCCCATGCGATAGGCTCAAACTTACCGCTACCTCGCTCCCCAACCTTTTTTAAAGGCTGTTTCAGGCGGTCTTCGGCGTAAACAACCTCCCTCTGGGCCAGACCCTTGGGACATGGTTTTAGGTGAGGGTATCTTTTATCAGTCCCGATGCGAACAATCTTTCCCTGGTCAACGTAGACCTTCAGGAGACACCGGCCGCCACAGTCGTAGTAACAGCTTGTGGTCACCACTCTGCTTGGTGAACCTGAACCGGGCCTCCTCTTCATCGTAAACCCAGCACCGGACTGAAGCGAGTCAGGTTTACTATATTGGAAACATTCCTGGTCATATTGCCTGCTTTCCTCTTATTAAAAGTCCAATCACCGAAAAATCCCAACTGGAATGCCTTGACAGCGGTGCACGTTGCGTTCATAATTGTATCAATCCGCAAACCTATTATATATAATTAACCGAAGAAGGCAAAGTGAATTTCAAGATTCAGATATTCAAATTCTAAACTCTAACGGACCTCTGAAATCACAAAAAGGGAGGTGATAGCTTTCAAGGAATAAGTTCAAACAGAAAATAAAGTTTGCTTCCGATATTTCTTAAGGGAGGTTAATGATTTGAACAAGAAAATACTGTTAGTTGCGATAGTACTGGTGTTAGCACTGAGCCTGATTATTCCCAGCTGTGCCAAACCGGCTCCGGCGCCGGCTGCACCGGCAACGGCAGCACCGCCAGGAAGTAAGTACCAGTATCAATGGCGAAACAGCAGCAATTACCCCACCGACTCTGAAGGCGCTCAGGCCATGTTCCGTTTCGGCGACTTGGTAACGGAAAGGACCAAAGGTCGTGTTACGGTTACCAGTTATGCTGATGGGGTGCTGGGGGGATGGGACGCCATTCAGGAGATGGTCATCCGCGGCGACGTTGAGATGATGTTTGAAGCCCTGGACGATGCCTTTGACCCCAGAATCGCCGTAGGCTACTATATCCCGTACGTATTCATTGACTACGATGCGGCCCAGCGCCTGTGGGCTCCGGGTGGCTACGTCTATGAGACCCTGAATAACAAAATCATGATCCCGCTGGGCTACCGGGCCCTCGGCGCCTGGTGTGCCGGCATCGGTGGCATAACCACCAGGGACGTTCCTCGCGACCCCTGGAACCCTGATGTAGCCAAGGACATGAAAATCAGGGTCATGGCCCTGACCGCCTGCCAGCTCACCGCTGAACGCCTGGGCTACATGGTGGTGGGCATGCCCTTTGCCGATGTCTACACCTCCATACAGACCGGCATCGTTGACGGCCAGCAGGGCGGCGGTACCATGCAGGCCTATATCTTCAAGGATATACAGAGCTGCTACCTTCACTACAAGGACTACATTGAGCCTATCTGGTATGTTGTCAATAATAAGGCCTGGGCATCGCTAACTGAGGAGGACCAGCAGATTCTCACCGAAACTGCCCAGCAGATGCAGAATGAGCAGGCGACATACGCCAAGACTATGGACGAGAAGTACATGCAGATGCTGAAGGACTATGGCTGGACGGTACTGGTACCCACTGATGCCGAGTGGGAGCGCATGCAAGCCGCCATCTTCGCCGATGTCTGGCCAGAGCTCACCCCAATCATTGGTAAAGCCATCATCAATGACCTGTATGATGCGCTGGGGATAGCGCGTCCCGGATAATTGACGGGAATAGGCAAGTTTTACTTAGCTGATGAGGGAGCTCAAGGCGAGTTCCCTCATCGGCTGGATGTGGGTAAATATGGCAGCGGCAATAAGCTCTTTAGCCAATAAGTTTGTTTTTCGCTGGCTACCATCACTGATGTGGTGGGTGATATTGATATCATGTGCTCCCTTGGTGGTGCTTATCTTTATCCAGGTGTGGCTGCGCTACGTCTTCCATGTCCCCATGCTCTGGGTGGAAGAAATCGCGGTTACCCCTGCCTTCTGGGTCTACATGATGGGGGCGGCTTATGCTGTTTACGAGCGGTCGCACATCACAGTGGATGTGGTGGAAGTAGTGTTTCGTAGCCCTAAGAAGCGGCTGATAATTAGATTTATCTCCTCGCTGATAACGCTCGGACTGGCCATGCTTTTTGTCTGGTGGGGCTACCAATTCTTCGTTTCCGACCTGGCCTTTAAAATGGAGACGGCGACCCTGAGATACCCCATGATTTACGGGCGCTGCTCTATTTTCTTCGCGGCTGGTATACTGGGGGGCTTTTACTTCTGGGTAGAAACGATTGACCGGGCGCGCCAGCTATTTTGGGACAAGCCTCCGCTATATGAAAGAAAGGTGGAGTAGAGCAAATTGGAGACCGCCTTATTTGGCATACCAAACTTGGGCATATTCGTTGACCTGGCCATCCTGATTGGGCTGCTACTGCTGGGCATCCCTGCCCCGTTTGCTTTCATGGCCGCGCTGGTATTTCTCGTTTATACTTACGGCTTCGAACCCAATGCGCAACTGCCCATGGCTTTCCACAAGCTGAAAGCATTCACCCTCCTTTCCGTTCCCTTCTTCATCATGCTGGGCGGGTTTATGAGTCTGGGAGGTATGGCGGACAAGCTGGTCGCCCTGGCTGATGCCCTGGTGGGCCGGATTAAAGGTGGCCTGGGCGCCGTGACGATAGTGGCCTGCGCTATGGTTGGGGCCATCGCCGGTACCTGCTCAGCGGCAGTGGCATCGCTGGGTGGAATTGTGGTTCCACAAATGGAAAAGCAAGGCTATTCCAGAGGATACGCGACTGGGATGCTGGCGGTGGCATCGGTACTGGGGCAGTTAATTCCCCCCAGTGTGCCGATGATACTCTACGGCTTTGTTACCTATATGCCAATCACCGCCTGTTTTCTGGCCGGGGTCGGTCCCGGTATTCTTACCGTCATCATTTACTGCATCGTTAATTATTTCATGGTGCGCAATAACCCCAACATAAGAGTGTTGCCACCGATACCGGTTAAGGCGCAGGCCAAGCAGGTGGGGGTTGCTGTCCGCAAGGGATTTTTCACTCTTTTGATGCCCGTTATCCTCCTGGGAGGTATTTACGGCGGCATCTTCACCACCACCGAAGCCGCCGTGGTGGCTATGGTCTACGCCATAATCATCGGGATGTTCGTTTATCGCTACCTTAGCATCAGAATGGTCGGAAAAGTCTTTGTCTCCCAGTGCGTCACCACCGGAGTGGTAATTCTGATGATTGTCTTTGTGATAATTCTGAGCCGGGTCATGACCATGCAGAATATTCCACAGAGCTTGATCGCCATGATAACCGGCGTCACGGAGAACTATTATGCAACCCTTATGCTGGTAAACCTGTTTCTCATTCTTCTCGGCATGATTGTTGACGATTTCACCGGCACGCTGCTGGCGGCACCGCTCCTGTTTCCACTGATGCAACACATCGGGGTTCACCCCATTCACTTCGCTGCCATTCTGGGCACCAACCTGGGTTTGGGCAATGTAACGCCACCCACGGCTCCTATCCTCTACCTGGCCGCGCGCATCGGCAATGTCTCTGTTGATAAAATGATAAAGCCGGCGCTGGTCTTCATGGTTTTCGGCGCTCTGCCGGTGGTGCTGGTAACTACCTATTGGCCTGAACTATCGTTATTCCTGCCCCGGCTGATACTACCCAAGGTGATGGCGGGGCTGGGGGGATAAAGCAATTATAATAAGGGTGGCGCTCAGTAATGATAACTACAAAATAAAATAAATATAAGGTAGAATATTGCCAGGAGATTTGAAAAGGAGGGCTAAAGATGGCAATCAATACATTGAATATTGTTGATGAATATATCAAGGCACACCCTGGTTCAAAGAAACTGCATGAACGAGCCATGCGCCTTTTCGCCGCCAACGGTGCTACCCATACCGCCCGCGTCCTTGATCCCTTCCGCCCCTACGTGGTACGCGCACAGGGAACCCGCAAGTGGGATGTCGACGGTAACGAATATATTGACTATGTCATGGGGCACGGTGCTCTGATACTGGGTCATGCCCATCCTGCTATTGTACAGGCGGTACAGGAACAGGTGGCTAAAGGAACCCATTACGGGGAAAACCACGAACTTGAGATAGAATGGGCGGAACTGATTAAGCGCATGATGCCCGCGATGGAAAAGATTGAATTTTTCCCCTGTGGCCAGGAAGCAAATATGATGGCGGCTCGTCTTTCCCGCCTTTTCACCAATCGCAAGAGAATACTCCGCTTTGTGGAAAACTTCCACGGCTGGGGCGACGAGCTTGTCGTCACTGGTACCCCGGGTACGAGCAGCGAAAACGTTACCATGATACCCGGGCACGATTTAAAGCTGCTGGAAAAAGAGCTGGCGACTAAAGAGTATGCCATGGTAATGCTTGAAGGCGGTGGTGCTCACATGGCCGGGCAGGTTCCATGGGACCCTGATTTCGTCCGCAGTATACCCGGGCTGGCGCGCCAGTATGGCACAGTGTTCCTTATCGATGAGGTAGTTACTGGTTTCCGCGACGCCAACGGCGGCTGGCAGTCCACCATCGGCGTTACGCCTGACTTGACCAGTCTGGGCAAGATTATCGGCGGTGGGCTCGGCGTCGGCGCGGTTGGGGGTCGGGCTGAGATAATGGACATGCTCATGCCCAAAGCTCCTCCACAACCTTTCGTCCGACATTCCGGAACCTGGAATGCCAACCCGCTCACCGCGGCCGCCGGGGTGGCTGCCTGTAAACTGTACCTTGATGGTGAACCACAGCGACGGGCAAATGAGCTGGGTGCGTACCTCAGGAAGAAAGGCAATCAGGCTCTGAAAGAGAAAGGGTATGCCGGCCGACTCTACGGCCGGACAGTTATCCATGTCTATCTTGGTCCGTCCGATTATGAACCGGCTGATGATAGCCTGCCCCCCACGTCAGATGTAGCCAAGTTAACGTCAAAAGCGGATGTGAAGTTGAGACTTTGCGTGCACCTGCTGCAGAAGGGCTTTGCTACTATGGGCGGGAGGTTCTTTGTCCTGTCCGGCATGCATACGGAAGAGGAATTAGACCAGACGGTTAAGGCGCTGATTTCAAGCCTTGATGCCATGTCGGCAGACGGGAGCTTGAAGTAGCGTTGAACTGTTCATAGCCTGTTAATACTGTTGAATCTAGTGCGCCAATGATACGGCTTCGAAGCTCATCATGGGGCTCAAAGCCAAGAGACAGGCGTATCATGCCGGGAAACGGATACTTTTTCTGCCCAAACACGCTGGGAACGTGCATTAAAATGCTCTCCGCATTATTCTAAGGCAATTTTTTCCATATTTTTGTTTAATCGCCGATATAGTATAAAATGTAGCCAAGCTGCGCATATATAGCTTGTCTTTGATATCTAAAAAGAGCTGACAAATGACAATCAATATAGTCAATCTAAAGTAAGGAGAACAGAGATGGTCAGTAAAAGAACACAGGAGCTTCTCAAGGCTGACGCCGAGCACGTGGTGCATGGCATGTACACCGTTGGCCAGAATATCGGTATAGTCATGGAAAAAGCCCATGGCATATATCTGGAGGACAGCGAAGGCAAAGAATATATTGACCTTTCGTCGCAGCTGATATGCGTCAATCTGGGCCACCGGCGACAGGAAATCATCGACGCCGTGACCAAAGCCATGAACGAGATAGACTTCGTTACCACCTTCTTCGGTGTTACCAATCCGTATATCCTTGACGTAAGCAGGAAACTGGCTGCACTGACGCCGGGAGACCTGAATCACTTTCACTACACCTCGGGTGGTGGCGAGGCGGTAGATTCAGCAGTGAAACTGGCGCGCTTTTACTGGAGCCGGAAAGGGCTTGCCGGCAAATACAAAATCATCAGCCTTTATGCTTCCTACCACGGCTCGGCCGGAATATCGACGAACTTGACCGGCCTGGGTCGCGGCGCCAACCAGAACCCCTTTGGGCCGGTATCATCAGGTTTTGTCCATGTGGCGCCGCCGTATAGCTACCGCTGTATGTTTGGTGATGTCCCCGATTGTTGTCAGGCAAGCATTGATTACCTGGAGTCAGTAATTCAAGCCGAAGGGCCGGAGAGTATAGCCGCTTTTATTGCGGAATCAATAATGGGAGCGGCGGGCGTGATTGAGCCGCCACCTGGCTGGTGGCCCAAGGTGGCCGAACTCTGTAAAAAATACGATATCCTGCTCATCGTTGATGAAGTTATGGCCGGTTTTGCCCGGTCGGGTAAAATGTTTGCCTGTGAGCACTGGGGTGTCAAAGGCGACATGATGACCATGGCCAAGGGGATTGTCAACTCGGCGTTGCCTTTTGCCGCCGTGGCTCTCAACGATAGGGTTTACGATGTATTAAGGGGTAACATGCTGTCGCACGGTTTCACCTACAGCGGGCACCCCATCGCTGCGGCAGCCTCTTCCGCGGCTCTGGATATCTATGTTAGAGATAAAGTTGCTGAAAACGCTGCCAAAGTCGGCGAACATATTAAACGACGCCTTGAAGCCGAGTTTGTACCGCTACCCTGCGTCGGATATGCTGACGGCCGCGGTGTTTTTCAAGCGCTGGAACTGGTTAAAGATAAGAAAACCAAAGAGCCAATTGACCAGCCGATGAAAGATAAATTATGGCAGGACCTGTTTGAGGCGGGCATTTTTACCCGAGTTATTGGCTGGCGGGGAAACAGGATGTTCATCTGTCCACCATGTGTCATAACCATTGAGGAGGCAGACAAAGCCCTTGATATCATAAAACCAATAATAGCGGGGCTTAAGCCAAAATAGAGAGGCATTTCTTTAGCGTGAGGCGACCTGATGAAAATTGTGTGCCCTGATGGGACGGCTGAGATACGAGAGCTCATGACAGCTGAGTCAGAAAAGAAGCTCAAAGCGCTGGGAACCTTGGCTTGGTTCAACGACCGCACCGAAACATCAGAAGGCTATTCACAGCGAGTTAGGGATGCTGACGGAATCATTTTAAACTGGGATCTGCCATCCGAAGTGCTCAAATCCTGTCAGAAACTGCAAATTATTTCCTTCCTGGGAGCCGCCCCTCGCAAATTCGTTGACCTGTCCTTAGCCAGCAGTATGGGGATAGCGGTAACCAATACACCTCACTATGCGGACCGGGAGGTCGCTGCACATGCTATGGCTCTCATACTCGGCTGCGCCAAGCGCATCGTACATTTCAACAGCCAGATACACCGGGGAATATATGAGAAAGGGGACTTCACCGCGGAGTTTGAAGGTAAGGTACTGGGTGTTGTAGGATTGGGAGGTATCGGCGCCGAAGTTGCCCGTCTGGCGCAGGCATTTGGCATGCGTGTCCTGTGCTGGACCCGACGCCCCAGCCCGGAACGGGCGCGTGAGCATGGCCTGGAGTTCGTTACGCTTGAGGAGCTTTTCCAGCAATCGGATATAGTCACCTTACACGTGATACATGCGCCGGAAACGGAGAAGATGATTACCAGAGACCTGCTGGAACGTATGAAACGGGATGCCATCTTCGTGAATACTGCCCGTGCCGAACTGGTTGATAACTCAGCTCTGGCTCAGTTGCTCAGGGACGGGAGGCTAACAGCAGCAGGTCTGGATGTTTTTGATGAGGAGCCGATCAGCAATGACGACCCCTTCCTCAGCCTGGAAAATGCCGTACTGACCCCGCATGTCGGCGCCAACACGGCAAAGGCGCAGGGCAACATCCTGAAAATCGCCGTGGACAACCTGGCGGCTTTCTTTTCCGGTCACCCGCAGAATATAGTGAATAAAGTATAGCCTTATATGGGCTGTGAGCTTGCCAAGCTCAATAATGATGCCCGTGCTTTAAGAATCAAAAGATGATTCGTGATGGTCGTTTACATCGCCGCAAGGAGTATCTATGAATAAAGCAGAGCCAATTAAAAGCAGGAACCCGAAACTTGACCCCATCAGATTTGAGGTCATCCGGAACTTGATGCATTCTTTCGTTGAAGAGATGGCTGCCGCTCTGGCAAGGTCAGCTTACTCGACGAACATTAAGACTCGGCGCGACCACTCATGCACTTTCTTTGATGCCAGCGGGAAGATGGTTGACCAGGCTTCTGATCAGCCTTCTCACCTCGGTGCTCTGGTCTTCTCGGTGCCGGCCGTAATCAAGGAGTACGGTGTTGAAAATCTGGAGCCTGGCGACGGTATCCTGGTCAACGATGCTCACCGCGGACTGGTCCATTTGAATGATGTATGTCTTATCTCTCCCATCCACTACGACGGCAAAATCTTCGGGTACGTTGCCAATGCTGCTCATCACGTGGATATCGGTGGCAGGGCACCGGGGAGCATAGCCATGACGACCGATATCTTTCAGGAAGGGGTTATTGTGCCGGGGGTAAAGTTTGTGAAGCGCGGTGAAATTGACAGGGATATGTTGAAATGGTTCACCGCGAACGTGCGCGGCAAGAAGGAATCCGCGGGTGACCTCAGGGCACAGGTGGCGGCAAACAAGCTTGGTGTACGAAGAATAGTGGAGCTACTGGACAGGTATAGTGTGGATGTGGTGAACGCAGCGATAGAGCAGCTTCATGAATATACGGAGCGACGAGTCCGCCACGAATTAAAAAAGTTTCCTGACGGGGTGTTTGAGGGCGATGCCTATGTTGATGAAGACGGTATAACCGATAAGCCGGTGTGTATCAAGGCTAAAGTAATCATAAAAAAGGGAGATGTGACCGTTGACCTGACAGGCTCGGATCCACAAAACCGGGGGCCAATGAACTGCACCTTTGCCATGACCTACTCTGCGGCAGCGTATCCCATCCGGGCTCTTCTCCCCTTCGATATGCCCATGAACGACGGCTTCTACAGGATGATAAAGGTCATCGCGCCGAAAGGCACTGTGGTGGACTGTAAATATCCTGGTGCGGTGGTGGGGGGATGGGAGGTCGCACAGAAGACCGTGGAAGCTGTCCTCAGGGCCCTCTCAAAGGCCATGCCCGACCGGGTCCCCGCCGAGACCAAGAAGACCATCCTTCACATAGCCTTCGGCGGAGTCGACCCTCGGAGCAAGGAGTACTATGTGTTTCTGGAAACCTGCGGGGGTGGCTATGGGGGCAGGCCCACCAAGGATGGAGTCGACGCGGTGCAGGTCGCCCTTCAAAATGCGGAGAACTCGCCAATTGAGGAGCTTGAAACCGGGTATCCTGTCCTCATACTGAGATATGAGCTGCTCCCCGATTCCGAGGGTGCCGGCAAGTTCCGGGGAGGCCTGGGCTTGAGAAGAGACTACCGCTTCCGGGACCACGAAGCCAACGTTACCATCCTTGCCGATACGGTCAAGTTTCCCGCCCGGGGCATATTTGGAGGCCTGAACGGCAGAGGAGCAAGATACCTTCTGAATCCCGAAGGCGAAAACTTCAGGGATGTTGGCTCCAAGTCAACCTTCTACGCCAGTCCCACCGATATCGTTAGTATGCAGACGCCCGGAGGCGGCGGCTACGGAGGCCCGTTTGAAAGAGACCCTGAAGCCGTGCTTGACGATGTAAGGTGTGAGAAAGTTTCGCTGGACAGGGCTCGTGATGTATATGGAGTCGTCATAAACCCGGAGACCTGGACGGTGGATATGAAGGAGACATCCAAATTAAGGAAGGCAAGATGATAGCAGGAGGCTCGAATAATGGCACAGTATAGGCTCGGTGTTGATATAGGCGGAACGTTTACCGATGCGGTTCTGGTGAACCTCGGGACAGGCGAGTTTCGAACCTCGAAGGTTTCAACCACGCCACAGGACCCTTCCATAGGCTTCTTGCACGCTATCGAAAGGCTGGTTTCTGAAGCCGCCATCAACCCGGAGGAGATAGCGCAGATAGTTCATGCGACCACTGTCGCTACGAATGCCATTATTGAGAATAAGATGGCCAAGAGTGCCTTCATCACCACGAAAGGTTTCAGAGATATTCTGGAAATTCAGAGGCAGATTCGCCCCGCCCTCTATGACCTTTTCTTTGACAAGCCGGCACCACTCATTCCCAGGTACTTATCCTATGAAGTGACTGAGAGGATGACGCCTGAGGGGGAGGCATACCAGCCTTTGAATGAAGATGAGGTCAGGCAGGCGGTACGGCAGATTAAGAAGGAGGGTGTTGAAGCCATAGCGGTATGCTTCCTCCATTCATACATTAACCCTTCACATGAAAAGAGGACGGGCGAGATAATTCGAGAGGAGTACCCTGAAGCTTATCTAACCCTCTCCTCGGAGATAAACCCCGAGTTTCGTGAGTATTTCAGGGCCAGCACCACCATCATCAACGCGGCACTGATGCCGATAGTTGCCAGGTATGTGGACAGTCTTCAGAAGGAAATCGCGGCCAGAGGCTTCAAATCAGGCCTCTACGTGATGCAGTCCGGTGGCGGCATTATGACGGGTCAGGTAGCCAGAGATAAGCCTGCCGCCATGGTTGAATCAGGTCCGGCGGCAGGGGTAATCGCAGCATCAGCTCTGGGAACCATGCTCGGATATTCGGAAGTGATATCCTTTGATATGGGTGGTACCACGGCTAAAGCCGGTCTTGTGGAGCGTGGCCGACCGAAGCTCGCGGCGAACTATGAGGTGGGAAGCGCGGCCATGACCCCCGATGCCCGTGGCAGGAAAGGTTCAGGCTATCCGTTGCAAACCCCCGTCATTGACCTCGTTGAGATAGGTGCCGGAGGGGGGAGTATCGCCTGGATAGATACCGGTGGCACTTTGAGGGTAGGGCCGCAGAGTGCCGGCGCCGAACCCGGACCAGCATGCTATAAAACCGGGGGCACCCTGCCCACCGTAACTGATGCCAACGTGGTTCTGGGCAGAATAGACCCTGACTACTTTCTGGGTGGCGAGATGAAGCTTGATAAGAGGACAGCTGAGAAAGCTATTGAAGAGCACTGTGCTAAAGCTCTGGGAAAGGATGTAGTTACCACCGCTGCCGGTATAGTTGAGATAGCCAATGCTAATATGATCAGGGCGCTGAGGATAGTATCTGTGGAAAGAGGCTATGATCCGCGTGAATATGTATTGATAGCTTTTGGGGGGGCGGGGCCCATGCATGTCAACGGCATTGTCAGAGAGCTTCAAGTTCCGACTGTTATCGTTCCCTTGAACCCCGGTATAACTTCAGCTCAAGGTCTGCTGATGACCGACCTGAGGCATGATTATGTGGTTACCTATATCTGCCGGGTTGACCAAATGGAACTTGATAAGGTGAATAGAATTTACCGGGATTTTGAAGCTCAAGGAAGAAGTCTGTTGAGCCAGGAAGGTGTCAAAGAGGATAATATGCTTTCCTCAAAGTTTATGGAGATGAGGTATGTTGGCCAGTCCTATGAACTGACGATTCCCGTACCGGGCAAAGAGGTAGATAACAAGGATATGGAGGACGTGGTAGCTCTGTTTCATAAGGAGCATGAGAGGGCTTATGGACACTGTGCCCCTGAAGAGCCTGTAGAAATAGCTAATCTGAAGCTGTCCGCTGCCGGGCTTATCCCCAAACCTGAGTTCAGGAAGTTAAGTAGAGGAGAGGCCAATCCTCAAGCGGCGCTACTGGCCAGAAGAGAGGTATATTTTTCCGAAATTGAGGGCTTTACCGAGTGCTCTATCTACGATAGATACCGACTTACGTGGGGCAACGTGATAAAGGGCCCAGCGATAGTGGAAGATAAAGACGCTACGACAGTAATCCACCCTGACTACCAGGCTGAAGTTGACCAATATGGAAATCTGATATTGACCCCTCTCGGCCGGCCCTGAAAAGCATTGTCGTGAAGGAAAAAAGAGGTTCTACCTTTTGACTTCCCTGGTGGAGCTGGGGGGATTCGAACCCCCTACCTTTTGACTGCCAGTCAAACGCTCTCCCAATTGAGCTACAGCCCCGCGCGTACGAGTATAATTTATCATAAAATCAACGGTCTATCAAGGAAACAGCATATGGCTCCTACGGCGGACATTGGAAGATGAGCTGGGAATGAGTGGCTCTCAAGAAAAGCACAATTATACCAGGCCGTTGTTTTGTAAGGTTTTTGTAACCATTTTGAATGCTCGCCTTATCCACATTAGCCGCATATCATGATAGACTGAATGTATATATCTAACATCTATTTTTATTATCGACCTATGCACAGAGCGTTTGAAATAGCCAGGGACAGGATTAAAAGAAGTGTTGAGATAGAGCGCGGCCTGGAGAAACACTTCGAAGCAGCCTCCAAGCGGCTCTGGCCCTGGAGCGAGTCTTGGCTTGTGGCTCTGGTCGTCTTACTGGCTATGCTAGACTATACCAGTACTTATGCTTTTCTGGAACTGAGCGGGAATAAATCATTATATGAAGGTGGCACACTTGCCAGCTGGGCTTTACATAAAGGCGGGATTACAATGTTGCTGTGGGTAGATATAGCGGCGGTAAGCGCTTTAATACTTTTAGCCATAAGCCTGCGCTTTTTCCATTTCAGGTTCGGCTTCAGGGGCTATGGAAGAACATGTCTGGTGGTGTTGCTCCTGCCCTACGTGGTAATCACCCTGGCCATCATTTTCAATAACGTGGTACTGGTGTTTCTGTAAGGCCTTCCGGCATCAGCCAGTATACTGGACAAGGTTGTTTTTCAACAATAAATCAGCTACAATCACAGATAATATTTATGCTTTCAGGCAAGAGGTGACGGAAATGGTGAAGAGAATTATATCTTTAGCCCTGCTTGTTATGCTAATGGCGCTGGCGGTTGTTTCCTGTGGTGAGAAGGCGCCGGAGCCGGCACCGGAACAAGCACCGGCGGTCAAGCCGAAGACCTATTCATCACCACCAGCGATGATTATCGATACCAGCAAGCAGTATACGGCGATTATTGAAACGGAAAAGGGAAATATGGTACTGGAGCTGTTCGCCAAAGATGTGCCGGTGACAGTGAATAACTTCGTCTTTCTGGCCCGTGAAGGGTTTTATGATGGCTCCACTTTTCATCGGGTGCTGCCGGGCTTCATGGCACAGGGCGGTGACCCCACCGGTACCGGAATGGGTACCGCCGGCTACCATTTTGACGATGAGTTTACCGGGCATAAACACGAAGCGGGGACGCTCTCCATGGCCAATAGCGGGCCAAACACCAACAGCGCCCAGTTCTTTATCACCTTCACGCCGCAGCATGGCCTTGACGGCAAACACACTGTCTTCGGCCAGTTAATTGAAGGGATGGATGTCCTGGAGAGTTTAACGGTGAGAGACCCGAACCAGAATCCGCAGTTTGAAGGCGATAGGATACTGCGGATAGCCATTGAGGAAAGTTAATTAGATTGGTGCCCCGAGCATCCGGAGCAGGCCGCGTAGTCCCCAGTAACCGGCGTAGGCCACGGTCATCCCCTTGATTATCTTACCCAGACAGGTGATGAGGATATATCTCTTGGCACCGAAGCGCAGTGCCCCGGCGGCTAGGGCGGCGGGATAAAAGAAGGGGTTGAGTACTGCTGCCAGCACGAAGAGAATAAGCCAGCCCCTTCGCTCCATCAGTTGTACCAGCTTCTCGTAGGCGGATTGAAGCCTGCCGTGCGTGCGGTTGTAAATTGCCGAGCCGCCACCGTATCCGGTCATATAGATGGTCAGAGCCCCGATGGTTTCACCCAGGCCGTTGGCAATACCGACCAACCACGTATACTCCATTACCCGGCCCAGGGCGAAGACGACCGCCAGCATGGGTACCGGGACGATAATCGTTGCGCCCCCGAGAATGCTGATCAGGAATGCGCCTACGTACCCGTATGCTCCAAGCGCCCGCACCCACTCCCAGTAATAAACGACGGCCCCCGCCATGAGTAGAGTGGCTACGATGCCGAAAATGCCCAGAGCATAGGCTGCTGTGGTGGAGACCTTCTTTGGTTCTTTTTCGGACATGTCGCCCTATTCTACATTAACTTTCGCCATCTGGCAAACTCTGGCGGAATCAGCACATTTCGGTATCTAGGCGGCTGCCTTGGCCGGAGCCTTGGTAACCTTGGCGGCGAAGGTCAAACCCCCGTCGCCAAGGTCTACTTTTACCTTGTCACCCTCTTTGTACTCTCCTTTGAGCAGCTTGGTAGACAGCGGGTTTTCCACGTAGCGTTCAATAACCCGTCGCAGAGGTCTGGCGCCGAAGACCGGGTCGTAGCCCTCCCTGGCCAGCCATGATTTCGCCTTTTCCGTGAGCTCGATGTCCAGTTTCCGCTCTGCCAGACGCTTCTGTAGGTCTCTGACCATAAGGTCGACAATGCTCTTCAGTTGCGCCTCGGTGAGCTCGTGGAAGACGATAATTTCATCGAGCCGGTTGAGGAATTCAGGGCGGAAGGTCTTTTTCACTTCGGCCATCACCTTTTCCTTCATCGCCTCGTAGCGCTGCTTCTCTGTCCGGGCATCTTTCTTGCTGGGAGCAAAGCCGAGTCCTGACTCGCGCCGTATCAGTTCCACCCCGGCGTTGCTGGTCATGATGATGACGCAGTTCTTAAAGTCCACCGTCCGTCCGTGGCCATCGGTGAGGCGCCCGTCATCCAGAAGCTGGAGCAGGGAGTTAAAGACTTCGGGATGAGCCTTCTCAATCTCGTCCAGGAGAATGACCCGGTAGGGTCGCCGTCTTATGGCTTCAGTGAGCTGGCCGCCTTCCTCGTAGCCGATATAGCCGGGAGGCGCACCAATGAGCCGGGACACGGTGTGTCGCTCCTGGTACTCGGACATGTCCAGGCGCACCATGGCATTCTCATCGTCAAAGAGAAACCAGGCGAGGGTGCGGGCCAATTCCGTCTTGCCGACGCCGGTCGGGCCGAGGAAAACAAAGCTGCCGATGGGCCGCCTGGGGTCTTTCAGGCCGGCGCGACTGCGCCGGATGGCTTCGGAGACAGCGGTTACCCCCTCCTCCTGGTTGATTAATCGCTCGTGGATTCTGTCTTCCATGTGCAGCAGTTTCTCCGCCTCGCCCTCCAGCATCTGGGAAACGGGAATGCCGGTCCAGCTGGAGATGAGCTGGGCGATATGCTCCTCATTCACCGTCTCGCTGATTTTTTCCTGCTTGAGCCACGCGCTCTTGGCTTTGTTATATTCGCCTTCTAATTTGAGCCTTTCCGTCCTGAGCTGAGCCGCCTGCGGGTAGTCCTGCCGCTGCGAGGCAGCATCCTCCTCGTTGGTCAGCTGGTTTAACTGCTGCTCCAGCGACCGTATTTCCGGCGTAGCGCTCTCGGTGTCAATGCGTATCTTGCTCGCGGCCTCGTCAATGAGGTCGATTGCCTTGTCCGGCAGGTGCCGGTCCGATATATAACGCTGGCTGAGACGGGCGGCGGCCTCCAGGGCTTCATCGGAGATTTTAATCTTGTGGTGCGCTTCGTACCTGGGTCTCAAGCCCTTTAATATCTCTATGGTGGCGTCCACCGTGGGTTCACCGATGAAGACCGGCTGTAGACGCCGCTCCAGGGCCTTGTCCTTCTCAATGAACTTGCGGTATTCGTCAAGAGTGGTGGCGCCAATGCACTGCAATTCCCCATGTGCCAGTGCTGGCTTGAGCATGTTACTGGCGTCAATGGCGCCCTCGGCGGCACCAGCGCCGACCACAGTGTGAATCTCGTCAATGAATAGAATAATCTCACCCTGGGCCTGGCGGACCTCGTCCATTACTGCCTTGAGGCGTTCTTCAAACTCGCCGCGGAACTTGCTGCCCGCCACCAGAGCCCCCATGTCAAGCGCCACCACCCGTCGACCCTTGAGTGAATCGGGGACATCATCGGCGGCGATTTTCTGAGCCAGTCCTTCGGCGATGGCGGTCTTGCCTACACCAGCCTCGCCAACGACCACAGGATTGTTCTTGGTGCGCCGGGTGAGTATCTGCATAACCCGCTTGATTTCAGCCTCACGGCCAATAACCGGGTCGAGTTTCCCCTGGCGGGCGAACTCGGTGAGGTCGCGGCCGTACTTCTGCAGTGAGCGGTAGCGACTCTCCGCTCTGGCATCGGTAACGCGGTGCCCGCCGCGCACTTTCTCCAGAACACCGTATACTTTTTCCTGGTCAATGCCGAAATCTTTCAGGATAGAGGCGGCCTGGCCGCCTTCAGCAATGATGGCAATAAGCAGGTGTTCCGTGCTGATATACTCGTCTTTCAGTCGGTTCGCCTCCCCGTCAGCCAGTTTGAGAAGCTGGGCGATTCGCGGCGTGGCGTAAATCTGTCCCGTGGCATAGGTAACCTGGGGCACTTTTTCCAGCACCGATTCCACGGCCTGTTTCACCGCGGCAGCATCGATACTGAGTTCATTTAGAATATCGCCAATTAACCCTCTCTCCTGCTGGAGCAATGCCAGCAGAACGTGTTCAATATCCCACTGGGTATGTTTATATTGGCGAACAAGCTCCTGCGAAGCCGCCAGAGCCTCCTGTGCTAGTTCAGTAAACCTTTCCTGTCTCACTGCTTACTCACCTCCCAGCCTTTTTACTTCAGATTCAAGTTTTTCCATTTCATTCTGCATCTCGCCCATCCGCTGCATTAAACGCAGGATGACCTCCACGCCGGCCAGGTTTATTCCCATATCATCGACCAGTGTCCTGACACGGCGGAGCAGGTCAATATCTCTATCCGAGTAAAGCCTGATGTTGCCCTGCGAGCGTTTCGGCTCTATCAGGCCGATTCTCTCATAGTAACGCAGCGTATAGGTCTCTGTGCCAATTATCCTGGCAGCAACGCTGATGACATATCTCGGTTCGTTATTTTGTTCCATATAAACTCACCTCCTCTCAACTGCGCAGCTCGTTCAACTGCTTGAAGAGTTCCTTTTCCTTCTCTGATAGCTTTGTGGGCAGAACCACGTTCACCCTGGCGAACATGTCGCCGCGGGAGGAATTGCCCAGGTGGGGCATGCCCTGCCCGGCGAGTCGGAAGGAACTGCCGTTCTGTGTTTCCGGGGGTATCTTCAGTGCTATCTTGCCTTTCATGGTCGGCACCGGCACCTCTCCACCCAGCACGGCCACGTTCAGCGGCACCGGGACTTCCACGTGCAGGTTATCGCCGCGGCGCTCAAACTGGCGATGCGGTTTCACTGATACCACCAGATAAAGTTCACCGCTGGCGCCGCCGTTGTAACCGGGCGCTCCCTTGCCGGCGATGCGCACCCGCGAGCCAGTCCTTACTCCGGCTGGTATCTTGACTTCAAGTCGCTTCATGCGGGGCACCATTCCGGCACCTTGGCAGGTGGAGCAGGGCACGTTCTGGATGAGGCCGGTGCCTTTGCAGGTAGGGCAGGGCTCTTCCGACTGGAGGCTCAGGGTGCGGCTGGTGCTATGAAATGCTTCTTCAAGGGTAACTTCCACCGGCGACTCAAGGCTCCGACCGCGCATCGGTTTACTGCGCCGCGTGTAGGTGCGGGCACGTCCCCCGCCGAACAGCAAATCATCGAACAGACTGCCCAGGTCCTCGCCTTCAAAATGGAAGCCGCCGGTGCCATTGGCATCGCCAAAGCCTCGAAAAGACGCCTGCTGCTGCCTTGCCTTCTCAATCTGCTCGGCGTACTGCCACTGGTCGCCGTACTTATCGTATTTCTTCCGGTTCTCCTTGCTGGAGAGGACCTCATGGGCCTCGTTGATTTCCTTGAACTTGGCCTCGGCCGACTTATCGCCGGGATTAACGTCCGGATGATACTGGCGTGCCAGCTTTCGGTACGCCTGCTTTATCTCCTGCTCGCTGGCATCGCGCTTGACACCCAGCAGTGCATAATAGTCTTTCTTGGCCATGGCTGAACCATACCTCTGAATAAATTATATAATAGATAATAAATAAAATCAATAATAATTAATAAATAAAGTTAATAAAATACTGTTAACTATATGTTATATCGAACGCGCATATGAAAGGTAGGAATGCCTGTTGCGTGTACTAGAAAAATGAGCGATGGTCAGGCTCGCGCAGCTTGGGTGAAGATATCAAGGAACTCGGCCAGAATGCGGGCCGTTGCTCCCCAGATTACCCGTCCCCGGTAATTATAGCGATATACCGTAATCGTGTTGCTGCCCCTGACCTCCTCGCGTGAAGCTTCTTTGTTCATCAGCTCCAGAACGGGGGCTTCGATTATCTCTTCAGTCTCCCTCCCATCCACCTTTAACCTATACGGCCAGGGAATATAGGCCAGGAACGGCGTGATGAGGTAGTTGGTCTTGGCGCTGAGCACATCATCAAGCTCGCCCAGAATGTCAACGTCCTCTGGTTTCAGGTTGATTTCCTCGGCGCTCTCGCGCAATGCGGTAAAAAGCAGCGTTTTATCTTGTGCTTCATGCGTGCCGCCGGGAAATGATATCTCGCCCTTGTGCTTTTCCACCCATAAGGTGCGCTTGATGAACAGGATGTGGTACTGTCCATCTTTCTCGTAGATGGGCACCAAAACAGCAGCGGGCACTCGTTCTGGGTCAGTTATACGCCGCTTTTCTATCTGCGCCAGAATCTGTTTTAATTTTTCCTTCATTTTTATTATATTAACTTGTATCTGGCCATCAAGACAAATCGCCTTATATTGAGCTATACTACTAGCCAAGAAATGGAAGATAACTTTCGCTTAATCAAGACCTGCAATAATGCCCGGGCAGGGGAGTTGATTACCCCCCACGGCGCGGTGCCGACACCTGCCTTCCTGCCGGTGGGCAGCCAGGGCACGGTCAAGACACTAACCCCGGAGGAGGTGAAGGAAATCGGCTACGGCATGGTGCTGGCCAATACTTACCACCTTTACCTCCGGCCGGGCATTGAGGTGGTGGCGAAGCTTGGCGGTTTACATAAATTCATGGCCTGGGACGGCGCCATACTGACCGACAGCGGCGGCTACCAGATATTCAGCCTGGCTCCGCTCTGTAAAGTCAGCGAGGAGGGAGTGACCTTTCGCTCGCATATCGATGGCAGCGAGCATACTTTCACTCCCGAACTGGCCATTGAGTACCAGGAAAAGCTGGGGGCGGATATCATCATGGCTCTTGACGTGTGCCCGCCATACGATGACAGCCTGGAGAAAGTGCAGCAGGCGATGGAATTCACCCATCGCTGGGCGGAGCGGTGCCGGAAAGCGCATAAACGTAAAGGGCAGGCGCTGTATGGCATCGTGCAGGGGGGAGTCTTTCCTGAACTCAGGCAGCGGTCGGCGGCGCACCTCACGGCGATGGACCTTGAAGGCTATGCCATTGGTGGCCTGAGCGTCGGCGAGCCGAAAAAGCTAACTTTTGAAATAGTGGAGCAGACAGCGGCGCTGCTGCCCGAAGGTAAATCCAGGTATCTTATGGGCGTGGGCTCTCCGGAGGATATCGTCGAGGGGGTGGCACGGGGCATTGATATCTTTGATAGTGCCCTGCCCACCCGGGTGGCGCGCAACGGCGCCCTTTTCACTTGGGAGGGGCGGCGCAATATCAAAAATGCCGCTTTCAGCCGTATGGACCAGCCAGTTGTACCAGACTGTGGCTGCTACACCTGCCGCACCTTTTCCGCCGCCTACCTGCACCACCTTTTCAAAGGCGAGGAGCTGCTGGCCTACCGGCTGGCGACGATTCACAACCTGCACTTCATTTGCGACTTGATGATGGAAGTGCGAAATGCGATAATGGGTGGTACCTTATCTGACTTCAGGAAAGAATTTTGGTCGCGCTATCAGCCCACGGATGAAAAAACGCGGGTCAGCCAGAAACAGAAGTGGCTGAAAGCAAAAAGACGTGAACTTGACAGCGAAAGTGTGTCAACCTAATATAACTGTGGCAGATGCTTGTCTAAAAAGACCAAAATAAGTAAGGGAGGACAATGATATCTATGGACGAAAAGCAGATGGAACAGATGGCCAAGGAGATTCTCCAGGCGCAGAAGGCGCAAAAACCGATTGTCAATTTGACCGACCGATTTCCTGACGTAACCGTTGCTGAAGCCTACGCTATTCAGATGAAACTGGTCCAGGAGAGGTTGAAGAGCGGCGAGAAGATTGTGGGTCGTAAAATCGGGCTGTGCGCCAAAGCCAATCAGATTATGTTTGGCGTTGATGAGCCGATTTACGGGCACATCTTCGATACCATGGTCGTCCCCGAGGGTGAGCCGGTCTCGCTCAGTAAGCTGGCGAAGCCGGTGATTGAAGCTGAAATCTGTTTTGTCCTTAAGGAAGAATTGAAAGGCCCGGGCGTGGACGTCGCCAAGGTTCTGGCGGCGACTGCCGGCGTATTGCCTGCCTTTGAAATCGCGGGCAACCGCTATAAGGAGCAGAGGAAGAAGGCGCCGGACGGGATTTCCGATGATTCTGGGGCCTGTGGGGTGGTGCTCGGCGGGCAGCTGACGCCAATTGACGGCATCGACCTTAGGCTTATCGGCATGGTGCTGGATAAAGACGGTGAGGTGATCGCCACTGGCGCCGGCGCGGCAGTGCTGGGCAATCCGGCTCAAGCGGTCGCCAGCCTGGCCAACAAGCTGGCCGGTTATAATATGAGCATTGGCAAGGGCGAATTTATCATCTCCGGCTCACTGCACGCCGCGTTTTTTGTGGAAGGACCTTGCAGCTACCGCGCCTTATTTGACCGTCTCGGCTCGGTAACCGTGCGCTTCGTGAGCTAGTAAAATTAAACGGTATTCCTATTGAGCAATACAACGGGCCAGCGTGAAAACGCTGGCCCGTTGTATAATACACATACATCGATTTCTTCCTGAAACGGAAAAGAGGAGGGCAAGATGGTCAGCAAGAGGACGGAGGAGCTACTGGCTCTTGACCTGAAGTACTTGGTACACGGCTTTGCCGTGGTTGGCAGCGAGGACGTTTGGCCGATTATAGAGAGGGCGGAGGGGGTGAAATGCTGGGATACAGAAGGCAATTTCTATTATGATGCGGCCTCTCAGCAGACAAGCAACACGCTTGGGCACGGGCAGAAGGAAATTATCGATGCTATCTGCGAGCAGGCGCGAAAGCTGCAGTTTGCCCACCTATTGGCCCGGCAGTCGAACGTGCCCATCATTGAATATGCCGCCGAGCTGGCTAAGGTGGTGCCAACGGGAATGGACCATTTCTTTTTTACCAATGGTGGCACGGAGGCTGTGGAAACATCATTCAAACTGGCACGACTCTACTGGCATGTTCAGGGCAGACCGAAATATAAAATTATCAGCCTGCAGGACGGTTTCCATGGGGCTGGCATGGGTTCGGCGGCGGCCACGCGTGCCGGGAGCGGCGCCTTCTGGACCGGGTATGCACCCCTGGCCGCTGGATTTATCCAGGCGCCCACTTTCTACTGCAACCGGTGTGCCTTTAATCTGAAATACCCGTCCTGTGATATTCTGTGCGCCCGCTACGTAGAAAAAATCATCCTGGCGGAGGGAGCCGATAGCATTGCCGCCTATATCGCCGAGCCGGTCATGGGGGCAGCGGGCAACGTGGCCCCGTCACCCGAGTATTTCCCCATCGTGCGGCAGATATGCAACCAACACGATGTGTTCATGATCGCCGACGAGGTGCAGACTGGCTTCGGCAGGACGGGCAGGTTATGGGGCCAGGAGCACTGGCCGGTAGGCTGGGATATCATGACCACCGCCAAGGCGATTAACGGTTGCTACATACCCTTCGGCGCCACACTGCTCAGCGACCGTGTTTTTGAGGGGCTGAAGGGCGCCATGCTCTGGCACGGTTTCACCCAGCACGGCAATCCCATATGTGCTGCCGCCGCCAGTGCCGCACTGAAGATTATTTTCCGGGATAAAATGGTGGAGAATGCGGAGAAGGTCGGCGCCTATGTTCTGGAGCGCCTGAACCGGGAGTTCACCAAGCTGCCCAACGTCACCGATTGCAGCGGCCTGGGTCTGATGCTAGGCATAGAGCTGGTCAAAGATAAAAAATCAATGACCCCGTTTGATACTGAGACGACCAGAGAATGGCTACGGAAGGTGCTGAGCTGGGGGCTGAACGCCCGCATGGCGCTGGCCCGGGACTACTCCAGGTTAAGATTCAACCCGCCCATCATCACCACCCAGAAAGAGGCGGATGAGATGCTCGACATACTTTACACCTCACTTGAGGAACTGAAATAACAAGCAGGAGGGAGATGTCATGGAAAGTCAGGTAAAACTGAACGAGGAACGCATTGCGTTACTTGAAAAATTCAAACAAAATTTGCCGGAGACATACGCCGCCGAGCGTGGTGTTATCGAGACGGTGTATAAGGACGGCGCGCTCAGTGTCAAGGTTAAAAGGTTAATGGCGCTGGCGATAGCACTTCGTGTCGGCTGCACTAACTGCATCTTGGGACAGACAAAGCTCGCGCTTGAGCAGGGGGCGACCAGGGAAGAGATTCTGGAAACTATCAGTGTCAATGTAGTGATGAGTGGCACCACCGGTTTCGCCGAAGCGCTGCGCGTGCTGAAACTGCTCGATGAGCTGGGCGTGCTCTAGGCAACGCTTTGCTCGAGCCATGCCAGGTAGTCCTGGTTGCCGCCGGTTATGGGCAGGGCGATGACTTCAGGAACGTCATAGCTGTGCAGCTTTTTGACCAAAGCAACGATTTCTGGGAGCAGTGATGCCTTGGTCTTGGCGATGAGCAGGTTCTCCCGGGCGGAATCAGGCTTGCCCTCCCACCAGAAGTAGGAATCAATGCCGCGCACGATATTGACGCAGGCTACCTTCTTTTTCTCAAGGAGAGTTTTGGCGATGTGGTCTGCTTCTTCAACGCTGTCACTGGTAATCAGAACGACGATATATCTGGCCTCTTCCATCCACCAACCTCAGACGATGGCCAGCATTTTGTCCACCGCTGCCTTGGCTTTTATTCTGGTGGCCTCGGATACTGTTACCTGCGGTCGCATCTCTTCCAGCGACCAGAGGACTTTCTCCAGCGTAATCAATTTCATATTGGGGCAGACCGCCTGCTCCGAGACCGGGATGAATTTCTTGCCCGGATTTTCCTTTTTCAGCCGGTGGATGATGCCGAGTTCGGTGCCGACAATCATCTCCTGAACGTCATCTCTCTGCGCATACCTTATCATGCCGCCGGTGCTCATTACCTCGTCGGCCACGGCGATGACATCGGGGCGGCATTCGGGGTGCACTACCACCTTCGCCCGGGGATTTTCCTTTTTGAGTTGAATGATGTCCTGAGGTTGGATACGGACGTGTGTCGGGCAGTAGCCCGGCCAGAGGTGAAATTTTTTATTTACCTTGGTTGAAACGTAGTGTCCGAGGTACTGGTCTGGCACGAAAAGTATCTCATCGTTATCAACGCTCTCCACTACCTTGACGGCGTTGGCCGAGGTGCAGCAGATATCGGATTCAGCTTTCACCGCGGCCGTGGAGTTGATATAACAGACCACAGTGGCATTGGGCAGCTCCTTTTTCTTCTGCCGCAGTTGTTCGGCGGTAATCATGTTGGCCATCGGGCAGCCTGCATGCCGGTCGGGCAGGAGAACGGTTGCCCTGGGGCAGATGATGGCCGCCGTCTCCGCCATGAAGTGGACGCCGCAGAACACAATGACATCAGTCTCTGTCTGGGCGGCATTCTGGCTCAGGCCGAGCGAATCGCCCACGAAATCGGCGATATCCTGAATCTCGCCAAGCTGGTAGTTGTGGACCAGAATGACGGCATTTTTTTCTCTCTTCAGCTTTAGAATCTTATCCACCAGTGACGCATTGGTATCCGTCATTGCTGCTCTCCAACCGATACTTCATCTCCTGGCCTGACCTTTCCTCCCCGTAAAACCTGGGCAAAGACGCCTTCCTCAGGCATGATGCACTGGCCGACCTGGCGGCGGATGGCGCAGGCGGTGTGACATTCTTTACCTATCTGGGAGACTTCGAGCAGAACATCATCACCTATGGTCAGTCTAGTGCCCACCGGCAGTCGGTGTAGATTCATCCCTTCCACGGTGATGTTCTCGGCGAAATCGCCGGGACCCAGCTCCAGACCCAGACCGCGCATCTTGTCGATGCTGGCTACGGCGAGCAGGCTCACCTGGCGATTGGGCACGCAGCCAGCGTGAGCGTCGCCAATCAGCCCGTGTTCCTCTTTAAGTAAGCCTTCAGCAACAGCCTGTTTCCTGGTGCCTTTTTTCTGGCTGGTGCAGACAGCAACCACTCTAGCCAATACGGTCATGCTCCTTTTGATTCACCGGTTGATTTTATTGTACCACCACCGAGGACAATATCGCCATTATAGAACACAACGGCCTGACCCGGAGTGATGGCCAGCTGAGGCTCCTTGAATTTTACATAAACACATCTTTCTTCAAGAGGGGTAAAGGTAACATTAGCTTCGGCGTGACGATATCTTATCTTGGCGGTGGCTGATATAGCTTCGGTCGGCGGGTCAATGGCGAGCCAGTTCACGTCGGTTGCCAGCAGCTCGTCGCTGAGGGCGCTTTCCCGGCGGCCGACGATAACCGCATTATCTTCCGGCTTGATGGCGATTACGTATACGGGTTCGCTGGCGGCAACGCCCAATCTCTTGCGCTGACCGATGGTGTAGTTCATGATTCCCCGGTGGCTGCCCAGCAGGTTGCCACGCTCGTCAAGTATGGGCCCCGGTTGAAACGCCTGCGGGATAAAATCTTTGAGGAATCTCGCATAGTCGTTGTCCGGAATGAAACAGATGTCCTGGCTTTCCGATCGACTGCTTACCGGGAGCTTCTTCTCTGTGGCGATGGCCCTCACCTCTTCTTTGGTGAAGTGCCCGATGGGGAACAGTGTGTTGTTCAGTTGTTCCTGCGTCAGCGCGTAGAGGAAATATGACTGGTCCTTCGCGCTGTCCCGGCCTTTCTGCAAGAGCGTCCTGCCGGAGCGGCTGTCCCTGGTCACTCTGGCATGGTGTCCGGTGGCAAAATGGCTTGCGCCGAGCGACCTGGCCTGCTGGAAAAGGGCGTCAAATTTGATATACCGATTGCACCATACGCAGGGGTTTGGTGTTCTGCCCCTACTGTATTCCTCGCAGAAAGGGGCGATTACTTTATCGTGAAAAATGGCCTTCAAGTCCACTGCATAATGGGGAATACCGATTGTATCGGCCACGCGTCGGGCGCCGTCGATTAAATCAGATGGACCCGCTTCACTTCGGGAGCGTACCTGCATGGTGACGCCGATTATTTCACAACCTTTTTCTTTGAGCAAGACGGCGGCCACGGAGGAGTCAACTCCGCCGCTCATGGCCACAGCTACTTTTTCCACGGTTCCTTACCTGATGGGAAATTATGCAGACCCGTAATTGCCGAATTTGAGTTGTCTGGAGGCCGGGATTAGCTCAATTTTTGTTTATAGCGCCGTGCGATGTCAATGACGATGCCCACGACTTCAACAGCCGTATCGCCGAGGGCTACCGAAAGTGGCTCCTTACCCCAGCCTTCGCCTTCGTAAAAGAGCTTCGGCACGCCGCCGGAACTGTCCACCAGTTGCTTTATCTTCCAGGGCATGGAGCTGCGGTCTTTGGCCATCACTTCCGCCGGCTCATTGGTACGGTCAATCCAGCCAAAGAGAAATTTCTTCTCCGCGCAGTACTGTTTCATGATTTCAATTGCATCAGCGTCGCATTTAAAATTTATGCCGGCGTTTATGCTGGGGTCATACTTCCTCATTTCAATTATCAGGCGGGCCATATGGTCGGAGCCGCCCCACGCCGGCAGGCCGGAGGCATACGGTAATCCCCGCACCACTGTTATCCGGCCGTCAATGGCGGCGACATCCTGGCCCGTTCTGGCATCCGGCGGGGCATAAACCAGGTTGACCCTGACTTCGGGCATGAGCAGCGCGAACTCGGAGCTTTCCTGGAGCGTGTTCATTGCCTGGGTCAGGTTGCCCAGTATGATTTCCTTCTGTTGATTTATATTCAAAGCTTATCCTCCCAGTGTGCTGAAATAGGCCGCCCAGAACGGGTCCACCTTCACCGGCACCAGCGCTTCCTTTTTCCCGTCCCTGCGGACGAAAACCCTGTCCTTTGCCGTCACCTCGCCGATTTCCCAAGCAGCGATGTTTTTCTTTTTCAGGTCATTGATGATTTTCGGCGTGTTCTGGAGGGTGGCGGCAATCACCAGCGTACCCTCGCTGATTGAGATGAGCGGGTCGATATTGAAATACTGGTGAACGGCCTCAATTTCTTCCGGAACAATGATTTTATCCTCGTAGATGGTTACCCCGGTACCCGAAGCCTCGACAACTTCATATATGCCGTTGAGCAGGCCACCTTCGGTGGCATCGTGCATGGCATGGGCGTTGGGGGCTGCCACCAGCGCGTCCTGAACCACAGTCATGGCAGTGAAGTGCTTTTTCGCTTTTTCGACGAGGTGCTTACCGAACTTATCTGTCAGTGGTTTCTCCGCCTGAAGCGCCAGGATGCCGGTCGACTCAATGGCGGGTCCTTTGGTGATGATTACCCGGTCGCCAACCTTGGCGTTGGACGGAGGGGTGAGCTGCTCCTTTTTCCCGATGCCGAACATGGTGCAGCCGCCGTTCAGCGGGTAGCCAATGCCGGGAACGACGCCGGTGTGGCCACCGACGACGGCAATGCCCAGCTTTTCACATTCCCGGTGGGTATCCAGCCAGGTTTTTTCAAGCACTTTGTCCTCGGTACCGGGCGGCAACAGCAGACAGATGGTCATGTATCTGGGCGGTATGCCCAAAACGGCGACATCGCTGGCGCAGATGTGGACAATTGCCCAGCCGAAATATGGCATCACTACCGGCATGCCAAAGGTGGGATCCTCGGCAACCACCATGACCTCGCCTCCTGGCAGCTCGATTACAGCAGCGTCAACGCCGTGCCTGGGGCCGAGCAGCACCGAAGGATCGTCTTTGCCGAGATGGGGGAAGATAACCCGGTCAAACGTTGCTTTGTCTATTTTGCCTATTTCCGGTAACATTTTTCCTCCTTGGCGACTTTAATGGTTAAAAACTAACGACGGCTCTTCAACAGTGGAGACATTGCCCTCAGTTTGGCCACAATTCGGGGCAGTACCTCCAGCACGTGGTTGATTTCTTCCTCTGTGGTCCACTTGCCCAGGCTGAATCGCAGGGAACTGTGAGCTTGAAGTGGGTCAAGCCCCAGTGCCAGCAGGACGTGGGACGGTTCCGTGGTGCCGGAACTGCAGGCAGAACCCGTGGAACAGCAGATACCTTCCCGGTCAAGCTGGAGGCACATTGACTCGCCTTCAGCATATGAGATACTCAGATTGACATTATTGGGCAGCCTGAGTTTCGGGTGTCCGTTGAGTCGCGCATGGTCGATGTTTTCCAGAACACCCTTGATTAATTTATCGCGGAGGCGGGATACCCGTGCCGCTTCTTCATCCCTTTCCTGGAGCGCAATCTGCGCTGCTTTTCCCAGGCCGACAATGCTGGGAACATTGTGAGTGCTGGCTCTCCGCCCGAACTCCTGATCACCGCCATGCATGAAAGAGGTCATCCTGGTACCTTTTCTGACATATAAAATCCCCACCCCCTTGGGCCCGTAAAGCTTGTGAGCGGACAGGGAAAGCAGGTCGACGCCGAGGCCATCCACGTTGAAAGGAATATGCCCCACCGTCTGCACGGCGTCAGTGTGCAGGTAGACGCCAGCCTTCTTGGTTATTTTGGCAATTTCAGCAATGGGCTGAATGGTGCCGATTTCGTTGTTGGCGTGCATAATGGAAACGATAATCGTCTTATCCGTAATCGCCCGCCTGACGTCATCCGGGTCAACCATGCCGTACTCGTCCACCGGCAGAAAGGTTATCCTGAATCCCTGCGTTTCCAGGAAGTGGCCGGTTTCCAGAATAGCGTGGTGCTCAATGGCTGAGGTAATAATGTGGCCTTTATCACCACTGGCGTAGGTAACACCTTTCAGCGCTGCGTTATCCGCCTCGGTGCCGCCGCTGGTGAAGACGATTTCCTCACCCCGGGCACCAATCAGAGCGGCTACGCTGGACCGGGCAGCTTCAATAGCTTCTTTAGCATCCTGCCCGCACCCGTAGATGCTGGAGGGATTGCCGAACGAATCACTGAAGTAAGGCAACATCGCCTTGACGACTTCCGGGTGGGTTGGCGTGGTGGCAGCATAGTCAAGATAGATTCTCCTCATACTAGCTCCCCTCGCTTTCAGCATTTATCGGAGCAACGCGTATCCCCTTGCTGGTGACCCAGGCGATGCCCTGCTCAATATCACCATCGTTACCCTCCATCTCGAGTACAATCCAGCCCTCGTCTTCGGAAATATTGGCACGAATGATATTGGTCACCAGATTATACTGCTGCCCGAGGTTGTAAATGATTGGCTCCGGGATATGCTCTGAACCGATGGTGAACATCACGCGCCGTTTGCTCATCCTACTCTTCTTTTTCTTCCAGCTCATGCTCTATTTGTTTTCGCTGCTTTTCCAGTTTATCGCTGGCGGCATGGATGCCGTATTGTCTCTCCAGCTTGGCCAGCCTTTCCTCAAGCCGGTCCTGCTCTTTAAGCACCAGCCGGATGGCTTCCGCAATCGGGTCCGGCAGTTTTCCGTGGTCAAGTTCCAGTATCGGCTTGTGGCGGTCTTCCACGGAGCGCCCCGGGACACCCACCACCGTGACTCCGGGCGGGACTGACTTGATGACCACGGAGCCAGAACCGACGCGGGCATCGTCGCCGATGGTGATGGGGCCCAGCGCAATGGCTCCGGCGCCGAGGACAACATTATTGCCCAGTGTGGGATGTCGCTTCTTTTTCTCGGTGGTGGTACCACCCAGCACCACCCCCTGGTAAATCAGGACGTCGTCGCCTATCTCAGATGTCTCGCCGATGACGACGCCGGCACCGTGGTCGATGAAAAACCGGCGGCCGATGGTGGCTCCGGGGTGGATTTCAATGCCGGTAAAGAAACGGCTTAAATGTGATATGAAGCGCGCCATCAAGCGTAACCTGTGCTGCCACAGGAAGTGCGCTGTGCGATGCAGCCACAGGGCATGCAGCCCCGGATAGCAGGTAAGCACCTCCAGGGTGCTCCTGGCCGCCGGGTCTTTGGCGAAGACGGTCTGGATATCTTCCTTCAGTATCTTAAACATACGATACTCTAAAAAATTAAAAACCAAGGGCATCGGCGGTTACTTCAAGACCCTTGGTCCAAGCCACTGCCGCTTCCCTACGCTCGCATTACCGAGGTCAGGTCCACAGGGTTGTCCTTCCGGGGAAGGACTCTCAGCCCTCGGGCACCCCTAGCGGTTAATTATTATCTTCTAACTAAATTAATATATCACAAGCTCGGTAAAAAAGCAATTTATTCAAGATTATTCTTGGCGGCTACCCTTCCTGGAAGAGCCAGGTGGAGAGATAGCGTTCTCCGGTGTCGGGCAGAATGACGACGATAAGTTTGCCTTCGCTCTCCGGCCTTCTGGCGACCTCCACCGCTGCCCAGGCCGCCGCCCCCGATGATATGCCGACCAGCAGTCCTTCCTCTCTGGCCAGGCGGCGCGCCATCGTCCCGGCGTCTTCGTTACTGACCTTAACGATTTCATCAATCAGGTCGGCCCTGATGACATCGGGCACAAAGCCGGCCCCGATACCCTGAATTTTATGCGGCCCGGCCCTGCCGCCGGAGAGCACCGGCGAGTCAGCCGGCTCAACGGCAATAGCCTTAAACCCGGGCTTTTTCGCCTTGAGCACTTCGGCGGTGCCGGTAATGGTGCCTCCGGTGCCCACGCCAGCGACCAGCATATCAACCCTGCCCCCGGTATCCCGCCATATTTCATCGGCTGTGGTCACACGGTGCACCTCCGGGTTAGCGGGATTCTGGAATTGCTGCGGAATAAAGGAATTCGGGTATTCTGCGGCCAGCTGCTCGGCCTTGCTGATGGTGCCCTTCATACCCTCCGCTCCGGGCGTCAACACCAGTTCAGCGCCCAAAACGGAGAGAAGCTGACGGCGCTCCTGCGACATTGTGTCCGGCATGGTGAGGATGAGCCGGTAGCCCCTGGCGGCACAGACAAAGGCGAGGGCAATGCCGGTGTTGCCGCTGGTGGGCTCAATGATGGCGGTATCCCTGTTTATCAGGCCCTTCATCTCCGCATCCAGTATCATGGCCACGCCGATGCGGTCCTTGACGCTGCTCAGAGGATTGAAAGACTCCAGTTTGGCCACAACCTCGGCTTTCAAGCCCGCGGTTACCCGGTTCAGCCTGACCAGCGGTGTGTTCCCGATGAGCTCCGTGACGTCGCGGGCAATACCCCTGGTAAGCTTTGGTAATTCTATCGTCTTGAATTTTATCCTGTCCATCGTCTCTTGCCTCTCTTCTACTTCAAATGACCGCAGTGCTGACAATCCGGGTCGCGCTTGATTCCCAGTTTGGTGAATTCTAGATTGAGCCCGTCGTAAATCAGCAACTTATCGGTCAGGAGTTCCCCGATTCCGGTGAGATATTTAATGACCTCGGTGGCTTCTATGCATCCAATCACCGCCGGTGCCACGCCGACGACGGGGAATTTCCCCTGGGTGATGCGTCCCTGATAGATACACCACAGGCAGGCTGTCTTGCCCGGTATCACCGTCATCGCCCGCCCCTCAAAGCCGTACACCGCCCCGTGGAAGAAGGGAATCTTTTTTTCAATGGCGGCTTTGTTTAGCACATATCTGGTGGGCAGATTGTCCATGGCATCAACGATGAGGTCGCAGTCACCGACGAGCTTGCTGACGTTTGCCTCGGTTATCGTCTCGGCGACGGCCTCCACGTTTATATCTTTATTCAAATTTTTCAGCTTCTGCATGGCGGAGTCGATTTTTCTTTTACCTATGTCCCCGTCACCGTGCAGAATCTGCCGGTTCAGGTTGCTCATCTCAATGGTGTCATGGTCGGCAAGCCGTATGGTGCCGACTCCCGCCACCGCCAGATAAATGGAAATCGGAGAACCGAGACCGCCGGCACCGGCCACAAAGACCCGGGCCTTTTTCAGCTTCTCCTGCCCTTCTTTGCCAAAGCCTTTCATCATCATCTGCCGGTCATATCTTGTCAGCTCATCTTCTGTCAGCATTTTGGCACCGTCCTTTTTGTGCGGGTATGACTATTCTGTGATTGGAGGCTGTAATTTAAATTGTAGCAAGGAATGATAGATAGTTAAAGTGCCCCCCGTTCTAGGTTGGGAGAAGCCGATACTAGAAGTGTCCCGCGTCATCGTGTAAAATATGGGACGTGGAAAGCGAATTCCGAAAAATACCCGGCGTGGACAAAGTCCTGGCCGATAAAAAGTTGAAACCGCTGGTGGCGACCTACCCCCATGACCTGCTGGTGAAGCTGGTCCGGCAGCATCTGGAGCGGGAGCGGAACGCCGTTGCCAGCGGGAAAAAGATATCGTCCCTGTCCAGAATCGCGGCCGCGGTGTACAATCAGGTGAAGGCAATGGAGACACCCAGTCTGCGACCGCTAATCAACGCTACCGGCGTCATTCTGCATACCAATCTGGGCCGTGCCCCGCTGAGCCCGGAAGCCACCGCAGCCATGGACACCGTGGCCAGGGGCTACTCAAATCTGGAATTCAACCTGGATAGCGGCACGCGTGGTTCCCGGCAGGTGCACGTGGAATCGCTTTTATGCCAGATCACCGGGGCGGAGGCGGCGCTGGTGGTGAACAACAACGCCTCGGGAGTATTACTGGGGCTGACGGCGCTGGCGAAGCGGCAGGAAGTCATCGTTTCCCGGGGGCAGGCGGTGGAAATCGGGGGTGGTTTCCGCATTCCCGACGTGATGCGTCAGAGCGGCGCCAGGCTGGTAGAGGTCGGGACGACCAACTGCACCTATATCAGCGATTACGAGCGGGCAATCGGCGAGCGGACGGCAGCCCTGATGAGGGTTCATTCCAGCAATTTTCAGCTGGTGGGCTTTACCAGTGAAGTGGAACTTGGGGAACTGATAGCGCTGGCCGGGCGTCATAATATCCCTGTCCTTGATGACCTGGGCAGCGGCTGTTTCCTGGATACGACCAGCTTCGGGCTGGACCCGGAGCCGACGGTGCCGCAGAGCATAGCCCTCGGTGTTGGTCTGGCCTTCTTCTCCGGCGACAAGCTGGTGGGAGGGCCGCAGGCTGGGATAATCATCGGCCAGAAGCAGTATATGGAGAAACTGCGCCGGCACCCGCTGGCGCGGGCGGTGCGTATTGATAAAGTGAGGCTTGCCGGGCTGGCAGCCACGCTGCTTCACTACCTGAAAGGAGAGGCGACGAGCGAAATCCCGGTGTGGCGGATGATTGCCGCATCCGTAAAGGATATTGAAAAGAGGGCGGAGGTATGGAGCAGGGTGCTTGGCGACATGGCACGGGTGGTGGATGGTGAGACGATGATAGGCGGCGGCAGCCTGCCGGGAGGAACTCTGCCCACCAGGCTGGTTGCCATTGGCGATGGCAAAGACCGCAGTCTGGCACAGCGTGCGGCTAAAAAACTGCGCGCCTGGGAAAAACCCGTGGTGGGGCGGATTGATGACGATATCCTGCTTCTTGACCCGCGCTCGGTGCTTCCGGAAGATGATGAAGCGGTGGTGAAGGCACTTCGCGGCCTGGCTCCCGATTTGCGCAGCACTCACTGATAGAAGGCGGACGAGATGTACGTTCTGGGTACGGCAGGCCATATTGACCACGGCAAATCCGTTCTGGTGCACGCGCTCACTGGAATTGACCCGGACCGGCTGCGTGAGGAAAAAGAGCGCGGCATGACCATAGACCTCGGCTTTGCCTGGCTGAAGCTGCCCAGCGGGCGTGAGGTGGGCATCGTTGATGTGCCCGGACACGAGCGGTTCGTCAGGAACATGCTCGCCGGCGTGGGCGGCATTGACCTGGCGATGCTCATCGTTGCCGCCAACGAGGGCATCATGCCGCAGACCAGGGAACATCTGGCGATTATTGACCTGCTGGAGATACAAAGGGGGGTCGTGGTCATCACCAAGAAGGACCTGGTTGATGAGGAGCTGCTGAGCCTGGTCCGCATGGAGGTGGAGGAGCTTATCAGCACCACGGCCCTGTCCGGAGCGCCGATAGTCGCTGTCTCAGCGCTGAATGGAGATGGCCTGCCGGAGTTGATAGCTACCATAGATGATTTATTAAGTACCACGGAGCCGCGGCGTGACCTGGGCAGGCCCAGACTGGCCATTGACCGTGTTTTTACCATGACCGGGTCGGGCACCGTGGTTACCGGGACATTGATTGACGGCTCTCTTGTCGTGGGGCAGGGGGTGGAAATTGTGCCCCCGGCCTTGAAGACGCGACTGCGCGGACTGCAGTCGCATAAAACACGCCTTGATACCGCCACACCGGGGAGTCGGGTGGCGGCGAATCTGGTGGGCGTCAATACTGCCCAGCTGCAGCGCGGCGACGTGCTGACCAGGCCGGGATGGCTGGTTCCCACCACAATGTTGACCGTGAAGCTGAAGCTGCTGGGCTATTTACACCGACCTCTAAAACACGGCGCCACCGTCAGTTTCCACACCGGGGCGGCGGAAGCAATGGCCAAGATGCGCCTGTTATCGGAAGACGAGCTGAAGCCGGGGCAGGCCGCCTGGGCGCAGGTTTCGCTTGACCGGCCGGCAGCGGTGGTGAACGGCGACCATTTCATCATTCGTTCCCCGATGGAAACCCTCGGCGGCGGCCGTATCATTGAGTCGCACACGAGGCGACTCCGTCGCTTTCGCCTCGATATCATTGAGAACCTGCAGGCTAAAGAGACAGGCACCGCCGAAGAGATGGTGCTGGCGCTTCTGGAAACCAAGCCGCCATTGCCAGCTTCTGCCCTGGTGTCCGAACTCAATCTAAAGTCTGATGAAATAAAAGCGGCGATTGATTCCCTGGTGGCGCAGGGGAAGGCGATTGACCTGGGCCGTGGGGACAGTTCTCTGGTGGTGACGGCGAAAAAATGGGACGGCGTTGTCCAGAAAACAGGAGCGGCCCTTCAGGAATACCACCAGAAATTCCCGACACGCCCGGGTATGCCCAAAGTGGAGCTGGGAAGTCGGCTGAAGCTGGGAGCGAACGCTGCCACTGTCTTCCAGAAGCTGGTGGCGCAGGACATCATCGCCGATGACGGGACAGTGGTTCGGCTGCCGACGCATCGGGTACGGCTGAGCCAGATGCAGCAGGCCAAGGTGGACGCCTTTCTTCGCGCGCTTGCCGAGAACCCTTACGCTCCGCCTGGCGATTCTATTCCTGAGCCCGACCTGCTTAACCTGCTTGTTGAACAACGTCAGGCGATTAAGGTGAGCAGCGACGTGGTCTTTGCCGCTTCCACATATGATGAAATGGTGGCCAGAGTAACCTCTCGCATTAAGGCCCAGGGGCAGATAACGCTGGCGGAAGTGCGGGACATGTTCCAGACCAGTCGTAAATATGCCCAGGCGCTGCTGGAGCACCTGGACGGGGAAAAAATAACCCGACGTGTAGGTGACGCGCGGGTGCTATACTAATAACTGCTTTAAAGTAGTATAATTTTCATTACCCGGCACAGGGGAGGTGTCAAGATATGTGGGACTGGATTACGAGTAACAGCTGGTGGCTCTTTATTGTCTCTGCCTTTGCCCTGATTATTCTGCTGGTTATAAAAGGCCGCGTTCAGGTCGGCCTTGAAAGCTTGGTATCAGAAGCACACTCCACGAGAATGCATAGAAGCATAAATATCGCCTTCTGGTCCCTGGAAGGCATCGCGCTGATACTTATCGGGATGACAGGGGTGGCCATTATCCTGTCCGAAGAAGGCGTTTACAGTGTGATAACGGTGGCAATGGTCCAGCAGTGGTTCCTGGCACACGGCACCCGCGTTCTAATCATCCTGCTGGTGGGGTTTGTGCTGTGGTACCTTTTGAGGCGATTCCTGCCTTTGCTGGTACAGCGCTCCATGGCCAAGCCGAAGCGTGGCGAGAGCCGGGAGGGAACGAAAAAGAGGGCGGATACCATCCAGTACGTCTTCATGGGACTGGGTAAGACACTGATTGTTCTGCTAGTTATATTCCTTATTCTCTCTGAGCTTAATATATCCATTGGACCTATTCTGGCTGGTTTTGGCGTGGCTGGTATTGCCGTTGGCTTCGGCGCGCAGTATTTAATCCGGGACCTTATTGCCGGCGTTTTCATTCTGCTGGAGAACCAGTATCGGGTGGGTGATGTGGCCAAGATTGCCGATATTGCCGGTCTGGTGGAGGATATAACCCTGAGAAAGACGGTGCTCCGCGACCTGGACGGCATTGTGCACCACATTCCCAACGGAGAAATAAAAGTTGCCAGTAACTATACCCGGCATTTTTCACGTGTAAATCTGGACGTCTCGGTCTCCTACGGCACCGACCTTGACCAGGCCATCAGCGTCATCAACCGGGTCGGTCAGGAACTGGCGGAGGAGCCGGAGTGGAACTGGCGTGTCAGGACCATACCTCAGGTGCTGAGAGTTAACAAACTGGGCGACTCTGGCATTGACATCAAGATTCTGGGCGACGTGAAGCCCCTGGAGCAGTGGAATATCATGGGTGAATTGCGCTATCGGATTAAGAAAGCGTTTGATGCTGAGGGCATAGAGATACCATGGCCACATACCAAGGTGTACTTCGGCAACTCACCCTGGGAGGAGGGTAAGCGGTAATAGCTTTATCGGCCGTTGCCCGGTTTCTGCTAGTCCCTTTCTAGCCCGCTGACCATATAACTGATGGTGACAGCCAGTCCGATAAGCGTGAAGATACCGTAGGTAAGATTGCCCTGCATCCAGAGAAGGTCGCCGGCGGGATAATTGAGGTTGACAATAAAGAGCCCGATACCCCCGGAAATGAGCAGGATAATGCCGATAAACGGTATTAAGATAAATAATATGCTCATTTTCCCCCTCCACTGTCCAAAGACTTGTGCCAAGTATAGGTTGAGCATGGATAAAAGTCAAACGGAATGCTGAATCAGGCAGCGTCATTTCAAACAGATTGACGTTTGCCGCGTAACCGTTTATTATTGTTCTACGATAGTTAGGAGGTGGGATATGCCAAAACCAGATGTTCTCAAACCCGGCTATTTCGTGGCCGTCAGTTTGATTCCAGAAACAGCGCCGGAATGCTGCTATATCGGCCTCGTGCAGGCTCTGGACGAGTATGGCATACGCATGACTCAGGTGGAATGGGATGACCAGCTGGACGGAGTAAAACAGTTCAGTGAAGATATCTTTGTGCCCTGGGTCAACGTCAATTCCATGCTGGTCTGCACGCAACAGGAGCCGACAAGGCGCTTTGTCCGCGACAGGGCTCCGGCATGGAAAGCTCAAGTGGCAGCAATATATAAGAGGGCCAAGAAGCAGTAAATAAAAGAACATTTAACTAGGAGGTGCTGGAACTATGCCAACGGTAACCGTAAGGGCTCTTGAGGGCAGGACTGTGGAACAGAAGCGGCAGCTGGCTAAGGACATAACCGATGCCGTGGTCAAAAATTTCAAGGTTGAGCCGGACAGGGTGATTGTGAACTTTTTTGACATGCCAAAGTACAATGTGGCCAAAGCTGGCAAGCTGAACATCGACCAGTAATCATGCCTGACTTCCGGCAATACCGCTGATGAAGAAGGCGAATCCAGTCGGCGGCGATATAAGCATTCTTCTGCGGTGAATATCAGACATTAACGGCGAACACATAGCGGGCACTGAAGCAGACGACCCATGGTGGTATTCAGTGCCCCGTCTATTTATTGGCAGCGAAAATTTCCCAGTTAGCGGTCAGTTAAGTATAATTGTGAGGGGCGAATCACTCTAATTATTAAATCAGGGAGAAAAGAATGCGAGTAAAAGACAAGGTTGCTATCGTGACCGGTGGTGCCGGGGCCATAGGCGGGGAGATATCAAGACTGCTGGCGCAGGAGGGTGCCAGGTTGGTTATCGCTGATGTGAACGCTGAGGCCAGCGGCAGAATGGTTGCCGAGCTCAAGGCTATGGGCGCGGAGGCGAAGGCCGTGGATGCCGACGTGATTAGAATTGACGAGGCGGATAAGCTGGTCAGGGCGGCGCTGGAGCAATTCGGGCAGGTAGATATTCTTGTGAACGTGGCGGGCGGCTCCACCGGGCCATCCATCAAGACGAAAATGGATCTCTTCGCCCGGTCAGAGAAAACCCGCGGCGAGGAAATTGTGCGTTTGAACCTTCTGGCACCGATTAACTGCGCGCGGGCGGTAATCAACCATATGATGGAAAGGCGCACAGGAGCTATCGTCAGCATCTCTTCCACCGCCGGGGTAATCGGCATGATGAAGGGCGTTGAGTACTCGGCGGCCAAGGCGGGCATTTACGGCATGACGGTAACGCTGGCCAAGGAAGCGGCGCCGTACGGCATACGCGTCAACTGCGTTTCTCCCGGGATTGTGGGCACCGAGCGCGTCCGCAAAATGGCGCCGGACCTCATTCCCCAGTGGGAAAAGGGAATCAAGCTGGGCAGGCTGGCCAAGCCGGAGGATATCGCCAGGGCGGTGCTCTTTCTGGTATCTGAGGAGTCCAGCTACATAACCGGGCAGAATATCGTTGTTGACGGGGGGCTCTGCCTGGGGCCGGAGGGTTACTGACCCGTCGGCGGGAGTGATATTAGTCACAGACAGATGGCAACCCGTACTTTAGAATTATGTATATAAGTTAACGTCAGGATAATTTGTGGTGGGATAGATGAAATTAAGATATGTAATCGGCCTGCTGGTCGGAGCGACTATCGGTATCATCCTGAGCTATCTGTACAGTCAGGGTGAAGGCGCCGCCATTACATCTAACCTGGCGGTCGGGGCGCTCATAGGCGCTCTGGTCGGCCTGTATATTGTCTCCGCGGCCAGCGCATCAGGCAGGGGCAGCCAGACCGCCGATGGCTGCGGTACCGGGCGGCCTCAGTTTGGCTGAGCGCCATTAAGATGGGGTCTCGGGGAAGACGCCGAGGATATTAAGGACGATGACGGGAAGGGTGGAAAAGGTTAACAAAGGAGTCATCGTAAATGCCACTCTACGAATATGAATGTCCTGAATGCGGTCGGAAGCTGGAGCTGCGCCGCAGCATGGCCGACAGTGACCGCCCCGTCAAATGCCCGGAGTGCGGGAAGGGTGTACTGAAGCGCGTTCTGTCTCTTTTCAGTGCGACGTCCTCCGCTGAAAACTGCGCGCCGAGCGGTTCCACCTGAGGCATAAGGATGTGAGGCAGTCTGCCTCGCCGGAGCAGTCGCATAGCGGGCTTGAATAACTCAAGCCCCTTTCATTTTGCTTTTTCACGGATTGACAGCATGGCATTGATGGCATACCATAGCTAAAAAGCATGCTGCATTGACAGGATTATTTTGTCAGACGGAACAGAGGAGGTGCCGATATGGTCTTTCAGCAGGATGGCAAGCCCGCCGAAGGCAGACTTTCCGACAAACTGGCCGAGCTCTTGAGGATAGAGAATGAAATCAGCAATATCATGAGAAAGACGGACACCCTCAGGGGAAGGTCGCTGGCCGCGGTGCGCGACCATATAAGGGACGCGCTGAACAAGGCCTACGAAATCGCCTATATTTTTGGCCCCAAGGAGATGTCCGTGGAGGCGGGGATAGGCGTGCCGCCGCGGGTGTCAGTGCGCTTCACCTGGCCCATAGCCGAGGAGCCTCGAAAGGTGGAGCTTTCTCTGGATGAGCTGTTCAGGTAGGGGGGTGTGATTTGCTTTTACTGTGCTAGTGAGCATTGTGGGGAGTACATGAGGCCAGAATCATAAATATCTGATATTATAAAAGTGGGAGTTGCTTATCTGCTCTATGATACTCTTTTTCAATCAACTTGTTCATGGAAATGCATGGAATTCCTTCCAATTTACAAGCACCTTTTATACCTGATTTTTCATCGGCTAATACTTCGTAGTTATTTTCTTTTGCTAAAGCAATAACTTCGGGGTCTGCATCTCTCACCGTTTCTGTTTTTATAAGTCCGCAGTATATAAAACCTGGACTCTCATTATCAGGAAAAGAATCAGCGTATTTTTCTAAAAGATGCTCTAAATATCCGGCGCTTTGAAAGGTCAGCTCTTGCTCTATTAGATTGCGCTTACTCTGCAGCCAATCAGAAATTTCGTCCCTTCCAATTTCAATTTCTGCATAAACACTAGGCGTTATTTTAAACCTGCTGTTATTAGCTAGGTATTCAAGTACAATTTTGCCCTTTTTATCCCTATAACCGTTGATTATAGAAGATGTATCAGAGGAATATATTGGAAGCACGCTAGGTTGTTCATTCTTCATTTCGATTTATTTGGCTTCCCTTAACCATGTCTCAATATCATTTGCTCTCACATTCCATGGAATTCCAGTTTTGCTACCTCTAACCTCTCCTAGGTATGATGCAGCGTCACTGGCAGTAATCAGGCCTTGGCGCACTGCTCGTAATGTAATTGAAAAAGTAGATTCTCCAATTTTTTCCCGGGCGTATCCTTTCTTCGTCTTTCCACTTAACGCAAAGCCTGAGAGGTCTCTATATCTTTTTTCCCATTCTCTTCTTCTTTCAGCGTAGAATCCTTCATAAGCATACCCAAGCTGTTCTAGCCTAATGGCAACAACATCGCGACTTACCCAAAACACTTTAGACAAGTCATCTAAAATGTAATCAGGCCAAAATTCTCTGTACTTACGTAAGCCTTTTCGTTCAAGGCCAACAAAGAATTCATCATTGCTTACCAACACAAGAGAGGCAAACTGATTTGGATTAGATTCAGTTGTGCTTGGAAAGTTATCACATAAGAACAAGTTATCTCCTGAGCGTATTAGAAGGTGATAATATTCGTGAAGAAGAGTAAAACATTTTGAGGCAGCCGCATCGCTACGATTAACTAAAATCGAATATGGTTTTTCACTAATCGCAGCACCGTGGCACTCCAAAGGAGGCATTCGTAATGAAAATACTGAAATGCCCAACCTTTCAATAGCACTTCGCCAAGTCTGCCAAGCATATTCCTTATTAGGCCACTGCTTTTTTTCGTCTGGAGTTATTAGGAGTTTTGCTCTCTCTCTAGATGCTATTTTCTCGATATCCTCACTGCTGGATAGGAATTCTAAACTCTCAGGACTCTCCAACCTAATGAGGTTCTTTAAAATTCGTGATAACCTATGCAGACGACGAAACTCTCTTAGTGCAAGTCGAGTTTCACGGCTTAGCTTTTTACGAATCTTATCAGGAGTACCACGGTAGTCTCTTAGTGGCACTTCTTTGGGTGGTTGTTTAAGGAAAAAATATGAAAACGGCGTGTTATATATGATACTAAGATTTCTAAGGTCGCTAATTTCTGGCTGCTTGAGCCCTTCCTCCCAAGCAAAAACAGTGCTCTCCGAGATATTCAGCTGTTGAGCTACATCTTTTCGCAAGCAGGCGGCCTGCTCTCTTGCCCATTCAAGAACTTTGGCATTAAAAACGCCATGTGAACTTTTATCATCTCTGTTATCCATAACGACCGCCTTTCAACATCAATGACCCTATGGTAACAAGTACATTTGTGTTTTGAAAGATAAGACACTTAAGAGTAAATGTCAATATGTTTTTTGATTTCTCAATTATTTTAAAGAGGCTTCTTACAACCTCAAACTATCCCCAAACCTCCCCGCCTTGTCATAGTTTAGATACCCCTTGACAGTTTTTTATTTTGGTATATAATTTCTACACATTAGCATGGTTGGGGAGGGGTATAATGCGCAGGCCAATTGCCGACCGGATGCTGGACTTATGCGAGTTCAATGCCCAGCAAATCGCCGAGCACTGGTACGCCGATGTCAGCACCAGCTCAAGGACTCCCTCATACCACTCTGTTCCAGCGCAGAGGGCCATGCTTCAGGCGGTTTCCATCTACAAAAGTTTAAAAGATGCCTATTTTGCTGATAACCCATATCAGGCAACTCTTGAGTTCCTGAAGAGGAAGCAGTTTGCGGAATTGCTGTACGACGATGACATACCCATTCATGAGGCCGTCTACTCCCTTATCCTGATGAGAAGGCATATCTGGCTCTTCTCCGAGCTCCGCGCGGTGTACAGCGATACTGCGGTTGAAATGCACCAGGCCCTGGAAAGCGTTAACCGGGTGGTCCTGTTATTTGACTACATCATCTATATCCTGGCCCAACTCTATTACGAGCTGGACAAACAGGAGCCCTGAACCAGCCAGCGATTGGCGAATACAACTTCAAGCTAACCCCCAAAGTTCGGCCGCCAGTTCAAAATCCCCATTTGAAATGTCGGCGGGTATTCATGGATAATACTCAGGATGGCTATTGACTGGGTTACCGCCGCCGTCCTGAGCGCCGCGATTCTCGGCATGGTGCATGTCATTGACAGCCATCTTATCTCCAAGAGAATGCCCAGCCTCAGGGCTTATCTGTTGCTCGTTGGTGTTTTAATCTTCTCAATCAGCATAGCGATGGCGTTTTTGTTCCCCCTGCCGCCCAATATCGGCGCCTGGCCGTTATCTGTGGCAGTGCTCTCCGGAATGGCCAGGGCGGCCTCGGTCATTATCATGCTCTACCTGATGAAAAAAGAGGAGGTCTCGCTGGTAATACCGGTAACCAATACCTACCCCATTTTCGTGGCGCTCATTGCTATTCCCACCCTTAACGAAACCGTGAGCTATCTGCAATGGCTGGCCATAATTATAGTGGTGCTGGGAGTACTGCTGGCCTCAATCCGGCTGGAGACGGGGGCCAGGATAACCTGGCTGCGCAAACCGTTGCTCCTGCTTTTAGCCTCCAGTATTCTGTGGGCGGTATCAGATGTTATGACCAAATATGCTCTGGAATATGTTTCTGCCTGGAATATGTACTGGATTTCCCACCTGATTCTTCCCCTGGCGTTCTTCTCTGTTTCATTGCGCCCCAGCGTTTTCAAAGAAATATGGAACCACGATAAGAGGAATTCCTCGTTTATAATGGTGACACTGAATGAGACGGTGGCCGTGACCGCCCTGATTCTGTTTTTCTGGTCAATGCAGAAAGGTCCGGTATCCCTGGTGTCTGCCATATACAGTAGCCGCCCGCTGTTCGTCTTTCTCTACGCGGTGGTGATAAGCCGTTTCTCTAACATGCTCCTGGAGAGAGAAAGCACCGGTGGCTCATTGCTACTGCGTTTTGTGGCCATCGCCATGATTGTCGGTGGCATAGTTATCATATATGTCACCAAATGAGCATGACTTTGGATAAAAAAATTGGCGGGAGCGCATGGGAGTCGAACCCACCGAAGGCGCTATTAACGCCCCCCAACGGATTTGAAGTCCGCGAAGCCCACCGGGACTCATCCGCTCCCGACCAGTCAATCAGTATAGCGCAACAGCTATGATAGTGCAATCATCCCGCTGGCGGTGAGAGGACAAGGCGGAACTCACCGCCCGTTTCCTCAATCTCAACGGAGTAGTTCTGGCTCTTCGCCAGACGGGAAACATTCTCTTTAGAGACCGCGGTCTCCACCAGCACCGCCAGCGGTTCCTTCGGGTTTTCCTCAATCGCTTTCTTAGCCATCACCATCGGTATCGGGCAGGAAAAACCGCGGGCATCAACTTCAATCATCACTATTTTCTCCTTTCTTATAGCAGACTCCGCTCCACTGGCACAGGTGTTCCCGGAAGACTCTGGCGAAGTGCGGAATGATTTCACTGACCCTGGTGGCCGGGGTTGCGCTGGCATACTGCCCGGCCATACGGTTAGCCCGGGCGGCGATGATTGCTGCCTCATGCGGCTCAAGGTCGGCGTGGAGGAAAGCCGCCACCAGGCCGGTGATGGTGTCGCCGGTGCCGCCAATGGCTTCCAGCGCGGGGACATCAGGCTCATCTATGCTGGCGGTGATGCTGCCTTCCTGTGCTATGTAGTCGATGGAGTCTTTCACCAGCAGGACTCTGGCGGCGCTGTTCTGCCGATAAGCCTCCGCCACGAGCTGCGGTGTCCGGGCAATATCGATGTCAAAGAGGTGGTGGCTGATGTAGGCGGGGTGGGTGGCGGCGGGGTCGGCAAGGAAGGCCATCTCGGTGGCATCAGGGGTGAAAATGTCGAACTCCCTGGCCAGGCCGGCTGCTTTGGCGGCGTACATGGCAGCGGCGTCAGCAATAAGGCGCGGCCGACGGGTGCACTTTTTCAGGGCGGAGCAGAGACTTCTGGTCAAACCCATGTTGGGCAGGCAGTAGTGCAGGGCGAGCACTTTCAAAGGCAGTCTGGTCACGTTTTCAATAAGGTACTGGTACATGGTGTTGCTGCCATCGCCGCGGCCTTCGTCACCGACTACAAGAGCATATGGTGCTTCCATATCTAGATACTCCGCTGTCGCCAGCGCACTGCCGAGCATGGTGCCAGTGCCCTGCGTGCAGGGGATACGCTGGCCATCGACTGTCAGTAAATCACCATCACGGCTGACCGGCCCCATGGTCAGCGGCAGACCTTTAACCGGAACTGTACCGGCAATGAGCAGCATGGCTACCTGTTCTCCTTTGCCATCTCAATTGCCTTTTCCAGGGCACGGTCGAGCATCAAGGCGCAGAGGGTATAGCCGGTCTCCCGGGGTCGGGGCGCTTCCTCAAGCTTTTTACCGAGCAATTCAAGGTGCATCACCGGAATATCCGGGCAGCCGCCGCCGGAAGTGTTCACGATAACTCCGCTCTCCTTTTCAAAAGTCAGCTTCATATTGCCGGCTTTGACCATAAGCCATTGGCCGAAATCGGCAACCGTGACGATTTCCAGGAGCGCTGCGGTGGCAGTGTTCAGCGGCGAGATGCTGACGCAGGCGACGTCGCGCTGCTTTAATGTCCTTTTAATGCCGGGCTGTTCCACTAGGTTTATGGCCACGGCTAGGTCGCAGCCCTTGCGCAGTTCCGGAGGCGGCGCCACCAACTTGACACTGTAGCCGGCGTCTTTGAGCGCCTTTTCCGCCCTCATTGCCTCCTGGACCTCGCGGAACAGCACTAATCCCTCGCCTTCAAACTGCGCTTTCTGGTTTCTCTTTAAAAATGCCATTGATTTTCCTTACGCTCTCTTTCCACTCATCAGGAGGCCGATTAGTATGCAGAAAGCCCAGCCGATGATGACCGCCACCGGTCCCCAGGTGCCGACGCCTTTGGGGCTAGAGGCGAGGAGGAAATTGTGCGCTATGGCGGCTCCGGCCAGATAGCCCAGCACGGTAACTGCGGCGTCAGTATCGCCTTCACCGGATAGCACCAGGTTGCGCAGCGGGCAGCCGCCGAGCTGCGTGGCAGCGATGCCGACCAACCCCATGCCAAAGAAGTTCCAGAGGTGGTTGTCATGGGCTACAGGCTGCTCGGCAAAACCCCAGTGATAGATGCCGCTGGCGCCGAAGTTGCCGGCCAGATAGTTGGCGACTAGGGCGGCGACGAAGAAGGCGGCGATGCCGCTGAAAAGGTGGTAGTCCCTGACCAGGAAGATGTCGCGCCAGGCGCCAACCGAGCACAGCCTTGTCCGCTGCGCCATGAAGCCCACCAGCAGGCCGATGCCCAGGCCCAGCCCCAGCGCGACGTGCATGGCGCCTGGCCCGCTCTCGCTGTAGCTGATGAAGTCCGGCCTGAAGATGGCCAGTAGCAGCAGCCCGACCATTATCGCGGGCAGCGCCCAGCCGGCCACGGCGTTTGTCTTCACGGCCCGGCCCATATTGAAACCTCGTTTCAGGAAGAAGACACCGACCAGTATGCCGAAGACCATGCCCGCCAGCGCGGTGACGGCGTTCAGGTCGCCGCCAGCCAACCTGAGCAGCATACGGATGGGGCAGCCCAGGAAAACGAGGGCGCCAATCATGACCAGCGCCCCGAGGACAAATCGTATTACTGGTGAAGCTCCGCCCCGCGGTCGCCACTCGCGAAAAGCGAAGGCAGTGATAAGAGCGCCGAGGGTGAAACCCATGATTTCAGGACGGAGGTACTGTACTACGGAAGCCTGATGAAAATTGAGGGTGCCACTGATGTCACGCAGGAAGCAGGCAACGCATATGCCCATATTGGGCGGGTTGCCCCAGTTGACCATCAGTGCCCCGAGGGCGCCAAAGATGAGCCCGGCGAGGATGATCCGAGTTCTCGGCGTGAATAATCGTCGCATATAAACCTCCATGCGTATCATTATTTAACTGCCTGAACTGACAGGCAATGCTGATGGAGAGAGACCCTCTCCCTTTTTTGAATACGCATCAAGTTCGCCTAATCACTCTGATCACCCCCTTTCTGCAGCAGAGCGCTTCTCACCCTGTATTTGAGTCTGGGGTTGTTGTCCCTGACCCATCTGCTCGTTGTTCTGGACATGAAGCTGGACAATTATACCATCAATAACCGCACCAGTAAATATGCCCGGCTCACGCAGCTTCTTCCACCGGCGGCTTCTTATAGACCAGTCTGGCCAGCCAGATACTCATCTCGTAGAGGATGATTAAGGGGACGGCTACCAGGCTCTGGTTAATCGGGTCAAAGGTCGGCGTGATGATGGCGGCCAGGATGAAGGCGAAGATAATCGCCACCCTGCGGTGGTCGGAAAGCCATTTCGGCTTGAGCACGCCCAATCGGGCCAGGAACGTGGTTATCACCGGCATCTCAAAGACGATGCCGATGGCGAGCAGTAGCCTGGCGACCACTGACACGTAATTGCCCACCCGAATTTCGGGGCGGGCGATATCGGAGCCGAAACTTATCAGAAATCTTGTTGCCGGCGGAATAAGTATAAAATAGCCGAAGGCCACGCCGCCCATAAACATCAGGGCTATCCACGGCAGGATGAAGTAAACATATTTTTTCTCTCTGGAGGTTAGCGCTGGCGAGACGAACATGATGCCCTGGAAAACAAGGTAGGGCATGGCTAGGATAATGCCGGCAGTAATACAGACCTTCATGATGGTGCCGAGCATCTCGGTCATTTCAATATAGATGAGGCTTATCCCCTCGGCAGGTAGCTTCAGGATGTAGAATATCCAGTCGTAGAAAATGAAGGCGATAACCGAGGCTACGGCAATGGCGATGACGCTCCTTATCAGGCGCCGGCGCAGTTCCTGAAGGTGTTCCAGGACGGATTGTTTGCTGTCTTCACTCATCTTTAGCGGTATCTTTTTCGGCTATCTGGGTTTCCCTGGGCGGTGCCAGCTGTTTTTTCTCTCTGCTCTCCGTTTCTTCAATATCAATATCCCTGGTCACCTGGGAGGTGAAGTCATTGGTTGCTTTTCTCAGGGTACGCATGGTCTTGCCCAGCGTACGGGCAATCTGAGGCAGCCTCTTTGGTCCCCAGATAATCAGGGCCAGAATGAGTATGAGCAGTACTTCGCCAAAACCGATGCCGAAAAAGTCCATGTCTGTTCCTTGTCTGGATGTTGTAATTAATTCAGCTATCTAAAAAGTAGCTGGCGAGCGAGCTGATGGTGTTGGTGTTTAGCTCTTGGTGTTTTTCTTGCGGGCAGACTTTTTAGTTTCCGGTTCCTCTTCCTGTTCTTCGTCATCCTCACCACGCCGTCCTTTCTGGAAGGACCGTATTCCCTTGCCGATGGCACCGCCTACCTGTGGCAGTTTGCCAACGCCGAAAACGATGAGGATAACGACCAGTATGAGGGCTATCTCCCATGGTCCCATGCGAAACGGCATAACCTGTTCCTCCTACCAGCAATGCTTTTTATCAACTTGAAACCGGCTTCTTGTTTACCAGCAATCGTTCTTCACCCGAGAAAACGGAAAGCCGGTTATTGCGGGCATAGCCAATCACGGTGATGCCCAGTTCTTCGCCCAGTCTAACGGCGCGCTCGGTGGGGGTACCGCGCGACACCACGATTGGTACCTGCATTCTGGCTGCTTTCAGCACCATTTCCGAGGAGATACGCCCCGTGGTCAGCAGGATTTTGTCCTCTGTCAGCAGCCTCTTCATCAGGCACTCACCCATGATTTTGTCCAGCGTATTGTGGCGTCCGATATCTTCCGCAGAGACCAGTATGTTGTCGCGGTCGGCCAGCGCCGAGGAGTGGATGCCGCCCATTTCCTGAAAAAGGTCCTGGCGCTGGTAAAGCTGGCGCATCAGCGCCAGAATTTCTTCCGGGGTGACAACAAGGTCTGAGGCCACCTTTGGGACATTGGCATCAGAACTGATGCCACTCCCGCAACCCGAGGTAATGGTGCGCCTCGGTGCCGCCTCATATTCATTCTTCAGCAGCCTCACATCAGCAATCGGTTCTTCCTCGCAGACGCGCAGGCTGGCCACCTCCTGCTGGTTGGCGATTATTCCCTCCATATATAAAAACCCGAGGACAAGCTGGACTAGTCTGGCGGGCGTACACAGTATGGTGGCGACCTCCTCGCCGTTGACAAAGACGGTCAGCGCCAGCTCACCTGGTATAGTGACCGTGTCTTTCCGCCAGGCTTCGCCGCTGAAGAAGCGGCAGGTTACCTCTGGCGCCACATTTTTCTCTGTGCTTTCCTTCAACGTTCTCCCCATACTTACGTGTATTATACTAGCTGGCAGATATCATGTCTATTATTTTGAACTCAAAGACGCCGTGCCGTGAGCCAATTTACATATATCAATGGAGTGTGGTATAATCACTTGATTTGTGATTTCAAGGACAATTAAATAACGAGGTGTGGTTTGGACAAGGAGACGAAGGCTGAGGTTATCAGCGATTATCAAAACAAGGATGGAGATACCGGTTCGACCGAGGTACAGGTAGCACTGCTTACCGAGAGGATAAGACAGCTGACCGACCATATGGCCACGAATGGCCACGATTTTCATTCCCAGCGCGGTCTGCTCAAGCTGGTGGGAAGGAGAAGGAGGCTGTTAGACTACCTGAATCGGGAAGACGTCAGCAAATATAATAAATTGATTAAACGACTCGGACTGCGCAAGTAAGGTCTGAGTGTGGAGGGGATAGTGCCAAATCTTCAGTCTTTTCAGTGCCGAGTCGGTGGCAGAGACTTTATTATTGAAACCGGCAAATTAGCCAGTCAGGCCAGTGGTGCCGTAACGGTGCGTTACGGAGAAACGGTGGTCCTGGTGACGGCTACCGTGGCCGATGAATCCCGTGAGGGCGTTGACTTTCTGCCGTTAACCATAGACTACGAGGAGCGATTGTATGCGGCGGGTAAGATTCCGGGCGGCTTCATCCGCCGGGAAGGACGTCCCAGCGAAGCAGCCATTCTGGCATGTCGACTCGTTGACCGCCCGATACGCCCGCTGTTACCCAAGGAATGGCGCCGGGACATCCAGATTGTGGCCACCGTGCTTTCCGTTGATCACGAAAATGATCCTGATGTTATGGCAGTCATCGGTGCGTCGGCGGCACTGTGTATGTCGGAGATACCTTTTGCCGGGCCGCTAAGCGCCGTACATATCGGCTATATTGATGGTGAGATGGTGCTGAACCCCACGCTGGCCGAACTTGAAAACAGCCAGCTTGACCTCGTCGTGGCCAGCACCAGAGAGGCGATCGTCATGCTGGAGGCCAGCGCCAAGGAAGTTCCCGAAGATATTTTACCCAGGGCCATCCAGTTCGGGTTTGAGGCCAATCAGGAAATCATCCGACTTCAGGAGCAGGTGCAACAGGCGTGCGGCAGGCCAAAGCTGGAGTTACCGGTGCCGGAGGCCAATTCAGAAGTCATTTCGGCGGTAGCTTCGGCCATCGGCGATGAACTGCCCGCCGTGCTTGCGGAAGCGGATAAATCCGTTCGGGAGGAAAAATTCGCTGGGTTGAAGAAGAAGCTGGTGGCAGACCTTGGCGAGACCTATGCTGAGGAAGACATACTGGCTGCCTTTGAAGCCAGAGCCAAGGCTGAGGTAAGAAACAATATTCTGGCAGGGAAACGGCTGAATGGTCGCGCTCTTGATGAAGTCAGGTCCATCAGCGCAGAAGTCGGACTCCTGCCTAGGACACACGGCTCGGCGCTTTTCAGTCGCGGCCAGACGCAGGTATTGACCATTGCCACTCTGGGGTCAACCAGGCAGGAGCAGCAGCTTGACGGCCTCGGCATCGAGGAGGCGAAGCGTTTCATCCACCACTATAATTTCCCGCCATTTTCCAGCGGTGAGGTGAAGCGCATGGGCTCGCCGGGTCGCCGCGAGATAGGGCATGGTGCGCTGGCGGAGAGGGCACTGGTGCCGGTGTTGCCGGCTGATGAGGACTTCCCGTATACCATTAGACTGGTCTCCGAGGTCCTCAGTTCCAGCGGCAGCACCTCAATGGCAAGTGTCTGCGCCGGCAGCCTGTCGCTGATGGATGCCGGCATACCGATAAAGACCGCCGTAAGCGGCGTGGCCATGGGTCTCGTCACTGGTGAGAACGGTAAATATCAGGTGTTGACCGACATTGAAGGCCTGGAAGACGCCTATGGCGACATGGACTTCAAGATTGCCGGTACCAAAGATGGCGTTACTGCGGTGCAGATGGATATCAAGCTCAAAGGCGTCAGCCTGGAAATCCTGGAGAAGATAATCGCACAGAGCCATCCAGCGCGGATGAGCATTCTGGATAAAATGAACGATGCCATAAGTGCCAGTCGACCTGAAGTCAGTCAATACGCGCCGCGGGTGTACAAGCTGACCATTGACCCGGAAAAGATAGGCAGCGTTATCGGCACCGGTGGCAAGACGATTCGCTCCATAATTGAACAGACTAAAACCACCATTGATATCGATGATGAGGGCGTGGTACTTATTGGTGCTATCAATGAAGAAGCAGCGCAGAAAGCCATTGCCATCATAGAGGGGCTGACCAAGGAAGTGGAGGTTGGCACCATCTATACAGGCAAGGTAACGCGCATTTTCGACTTCGGTGCCATGGTAGAAATCCTGCCCGGTAAAGAAGGTCTGGTGCACATCAGTGAGCTGGAAGACCACCGCGTGGGTAAGGTTGAGGATGTGGTCAAAATCGGCGATGAGGTCACGGTGAAGGCAATCAACATTGATAATATGGGAAGGGTGAACCTTTCCCGCAGGGCAGTCTTTGAGAAAGATTATCAACCCTCTGGCGCTCAAGCAAGAGATTCTTCTGGGTCAAGGCGACCATTCCGGAGGGATAATGACTCGTATTCAGGGCGGCGCAGCCAGCCCAGGCGCAGGCCGCCAATGGCCAAAGGCACGTTCCGGGGCCGCTAATAGTCTTCTTCTCCTGCAAGGAGGAGCACGATGACTCCAATCAAAGTAATCGTTCATGGGGCTGTTGGTAAGGTCGGGCAGGAAGTGGTCAGGGCCGTCTGCGGCGAGGATGATATGCAGCTAGTCGGCGCGGTTGACCTGAAAGCCTCCGGAGATTCATTATCACTGCCTGATGGTTTCGGCTCCGTTCCTTTTGCCACTGACCTTGGTGATATTCTGCCCCGCTGTCAGCCTGATGTCATGGTGGATTTCAGTATTGCCAGCGCTACCATGCCGGCGGTGCGCCTGGCTGCGGAAAAGGGCGTCAATCTGGTCATTGGCACCACCGGTTTCTCACCGGACAATATCAAGGAGATTGAACGTCTGGCTGCGGAGAACGGAATCGGCGCGGTGATGGCGCCGAATTTCGCCCTTGGTGCGGTTCTGATGATGCACCTGGCTAAGATAGCCGCCAAATACCTGGATTATGCGGAGATAATTGAACTGCATCATCACCGGAAAGCTGATGCTCCATCCGGGACGGCGCAGATGACGGCCAAAATGATGGCGGCTGCCAGAGGCAAGCCATTTCTCCGGCCGGAGGGCAAAGATGCGGTGAGCCGGGGGGAGCAGGTGGAAGGAGTGAATATTCACAGTGTACGCTTGCCCGGCCTTATGGCTCACCAGGAAGTGATTCTGGGCACGTCCGGGCAGACACTGAGCATACGCCATGATACCATTAATCGGGAATGCTATATGCCCGGGGTAATGCTGGCGGTCAGGGAAGTGGTCAAGCGTAAAGGGTTTATTCTGGGTCTGGATAAGTTGCTGGGGCTGTGAGCAGGAAATGAACGAATATAATATTGCCATTGTCGGTGCCACCGGGCTGGTCGGTCAGGAGTTTATCAAAGTACTGATACAGCGCAACTTCCCGATGAAATCAATCAGGCTGCTGGCTTCCGACCGCTCAGCAGGCCGCAAACTGATGGTCAACAAGCAGGAAATTGAGGTCAGGGAGACCGCTCCTGACTCCTTTGAAGAGATAGATATCGCCCTTTTTTCTGCGGGCTCGGAAATAAGCCGTCATTTTGCCCCGTTTGCGGCACAGGCAGGCGCGGTGGTGATTGACAACAGTGCCGCCTGGCGCGTAGAGCCCGATGTGCCTCTGGTCGTGCCCGAGGTCAATCCTGAAGACATTGAGTGGCACAGCGGTATTATCGCCAACCCGAACTGCTCCACCATCCAGATGGTCGTGGCCCTTTACCCGCTGCACAGGGTAAACCCGATAAAGCGCATTGTGGTCAGCACCTACCAGTCTGTTTCCGGGACCGGCTCGGCGGCGATGGAGGAACTGAATGTGCAGAGCAAGCAGGTGCTGGAGGGGCAGGTCACCATCCCCCATGTATACCCGCATCAGATTGCTTTCAACGTGCTGCCGGAGATAGACGTGTTTCTCGATGACGGCTACACAAAAGAAGAATGGAAGATGGAGCAGGAGACCAAAAAGATAATGCACGCCAGTGAAATCGCTATGTCGGCGACCTGTGTCCGTGTGCCGGTAAACATCGGGCACAGTGAAGCGGTTTGGGTGGAATTCTCCTCGCCAATGATGCCCGATGATGTCGAGCGTATACTTGTTGAGGCGCCGGGAGTGAAGATACTGGATGACAACGCCATAAGCCTCTATCCGCACCCATGGATGGCGGCCGGCACCGATGAGGTGTTTGTCGGTCGTATCCGTCGTGATACTTCCCACCCCAACGGTCTGGTTATGTGGATTGTCGCCGATAACCTGCGCAAAGGAGCGGCACTGAATGCGGTCCAGATTGCCGAGGAAATGGTCCAGCGCGACTGGATAAAACCACGGGAGGTGGCGAAATGAAAGAGCTGGGAAGATTGATTACCGCCATGGTAACCCCCTTCGATGAGAAGGGGGAGGTGGACTATGGACAGGCTAAAAAACTGGCCCTTGCCCTGCTGGCCTCCGGGAGCGACGGCTTGGTGGTGGTCGGCACCACCGGGGAATCGCCCACTCTGGTCCGGGCTGAGGAATACCGCCTGTTCCGGGAAATAAAAGAGGCGGTTGGTGGCAAAGGGACGGTCATTGCCGGCACTGGCAGCAACAGCACCGCCGAAGCTGTTGCAGCGACACAGGAAGCGGAAAAGATTGGCGTTGACGCCTGCCTGCTGGTGGTACCTTATTATAACAAGCCCACACAGGAAGGGCTCTATCAGCATTTCAAGACGGTGGCGGAAAGCACCAGCCTGCCCTGCATCATGTATAACGTGCCCTCGCGCACCGTGGTCAACATGACCGCCGAAACCGTTATCCGCCTGAGCAAGATAAAAAACATCATCGGTGTGAAGGAAGCCAGCGGCAATTTTGAGCAGATTGCCAAGATTATACAGGAGACCGGCGACGATTTCTTTGTCTGGAGCGGCAATGACCAGGATACTTTTCCCATCATGGCCATTGGCGGCTACGGCATCATCAGCGTGATATCTCATCTGGTGGGCAAGCAGATAAAACAGATGATTGGAAACTTCCTCAGCGGCAAGATTGACGAAGCGGCGACTATTCACCGCCACCTTCTGCCGATGGTCAATGCCATGTTCATCGTCTCAAATCCCATCCCGGTGAAGTACGCCGTGAACCAGGTCGGTTTCCGGGTGGGCAAGCCGCGACTGCCCCTCACCGAGCCGGATGAGAAGACGGCGCAGATTATCAAAGACACGTTAAAGAACTACACCATAGACCTGTCAGTATAGGATTAGGCGTCATTAGGTAAATGTATCTTTATATTGTCGTCGGGCTGGCCCTGCTCGTTTCGTTATACTTCAGCCGTGAAAAAACAGCCCGCTCGCTGAAAATCGCCGCCAGACGATTTATCCACATTTTACCGGCTTTTATTATCATGCTCGTCCTGATATCCATTGCTCTTTACCTGGTGCCGGATGAGGTTATTTCCCGCTATCTCGGTGGCAGCAATAAATTCGTTGACGTTATTCTGGCTTCCATCCTGGGTTCGGTCACCTTCCTGCCCGGATTCATAGCCTTCCCGCTGGCGGGCATCCTCCTCCAGAAAGGCGTTGCTTACATGGTCATCGCTGCCTTTACCACCACGCTGATGATGGTGGGCATGCTGACCGTGCCCATCGAGAAAGCCTATTTCGGTCTGAAGGTTACCGTTATCAGGAATTTAATCGGCTTATTAATCGCCCTGACCGTGGCGGTAATGATTGGCCTTGCCTTCGGGGAGATTTTATAGTGAAACGAAACACTATCATAACCGTACTTCTCATTGCCAGCTACTTCATTTTCTTGGGCGTTGCCTGGTTAACGGGATTCAACCCCGGCCAGCAAATCTGGCAAAATTTCGCTTCTTTTGCGGTGGCGATGCTTAAAATACTGCCAGGCGCTTTCATTTTAATCGGCCTTTTTGAGGTCTGGGTGAAGCGGGAGACGGTGGAGAAACATCTGGGGGAGAAGTCCGGGTTTAAGGGATACTTGTGGGTGATACTGCTCTCCGGCACCCTGGTTGGCGGACTGTATCTGGCGTTTCCCGTAGCTTACACTTTGTACAATAAAGGCGCTAGGCTGAGCGTGATTTTCACCTATCTCGGCGCCGCCGCCATCTGCCGCGTCCCGATGACCATCTTTGAGGCCTCGTTCCTGGGCATCAAGTTCACCGCCATCCGGTGGCTGGTCTCCCTGCCGCTGGTGATTATCACCTCCATCCTGCTGGGCAATTACCTGACCCGGAGGGGGTATAAAGTATCGGCGGGGGAATAAAGGGGCGGTTTATAATAATCAGACTATTTCCACCTGATATTGATTGTGATTCTGTATGGAACTATAATTATCTGCATCAGCAGCGAGAGTTAGGAGGACAACATGGGAGACCAATACCCGCAGTTCAAAGCGGCGGCGGTACAGACATCGCCTGTTTTCCTCAACCGGGAAGCCACCGTGGACAAGGCCTGCCAGCTTATGCAGGAGGCCAGTCGCCACGGGGCCAAGCTGGTGGCTTTCCCCGAGACTTTTGTGCCGGGCTATCCCTACTGGATATGGCTGGATTCACCTCTGAAACACAACGAATTCTTCAGCCGCCTCTTCAAGGAAGCGGTAGAGATACCCGGCCCCTCTACCGAGGCGCTCTGCCAGGCGGCCAAGGCTGCCGATATTTATGTCGTCATCGGGGTGAATGAGAAAGTATCGGCCAATATGGGAACCATGTGGAATACAAACCTCGTCATCGACCGGCAGGGGACTATCCTGGGGAAGCATCGCAAGCTGGTGCCCACCTTTGCTGAAAAGATGGTCTGGTCCCGGGGCGATGGCGCCGGTATGAGGGTATGGGATACCGATATTGGCAGACTGGGCACTCTCGCCTGTGGTGAGAACAGCAATACCCTGGCCAGGTATGCTTTGCTGGCGCAGGGTGAGCAGGTGCATGTAGCCAACTACCCGGCTATAGGTCTTTCCTCTCAGCTGGGGCAGAATACCTGGATACATCTCAGGGCAGGTGCCCATTCCTGTGAGGGTAAGGTCTTCACCCTGGTATCAACCAGTACCATTAATCAGGAAATGGTAGAGATGCTCGGCGACACGGAGGAGAAACGCCAGTTCCTGACCAGCGCCAACGCCTACAGCGCCATCTACGGACCGAACGGTGAAGTGTTGACCAGCATTGAGGGTGAAGAGGGCATAATATACGCCGACATTGACATCGAGCAGGAGATAATACGAAAGCAGTGGCACGATATCACCGGGCACTACAACCGGTTTGATGTGCTTTCCCTGAACCTGAACATGGACGAGGATAAGCCTATTAATTTTCTTACCAGCCGATCCCCTGCCCCGGATAGCGAGCTGGCCACCGCCGAAGCCGTGAGAAAACTCCTGGAGCAGAGCCAGGCAGACCAGCTAGAACTCAGGAAAGCCATAGAGCTCCTCTCCCAGCGGCTCGGTGGGGAGAGGAAATAAGAGCGCAGTTACAATGTTAGTTGCTAGGGTGCTGTCGCCTATCTACAGTAGCTGAATTATTTCCCCAGGCTCTTCTTGATTGCAGCCAGCTTATCCATGTACTCCTGCCGCACCGGGATAAATATCTCGATGGTCTTCAGGCCCTTATCGGAGGCGTAGGTGCCGTGCTCCTGATTTGAGGCGAAGACGGTAACGTCGCCCTTTTTGACCGGATAGCGTTTCCCGCCGGTTACCAGTTCACCCTCTCCGTCAGCGATAATCATAATCTGCTCGTGTTCGTGCGTGTGCATGGGGCCAATGGCATTGGGTACAAAGGTAGCGAACATGGCCGTCGCCCGTTTGCCGGAGATAAGGTGTGCGCTGACATTCCCCGGAACCAGTTCTACGGGAGGAATGTCTGTGTGGTGCGTTATCGTTTTTTCATACTCTTCCTTGGTCGCCAGAGGTTCTTTTTTCTCCATTTGAAATGCCCCCTTTTGTATGTTTAAGATTGCGTTTTCTTGCTGGCTGTCTCTACCAGACGGGTTCCTTGAAGATGGTCTGTTCCCGCCGCTCGCCTACCGATATTACGCTGATGGGACAGGCAACGAGTTCCTCAAGCCTGGCAAGGTACTGCCGGGCCTGGGGTGGCAGCTTTTTAAAATCTCGGATATCGCTGATTGGAGTATGCCAGCCGGGCAGTTCCTCATAAACGGGCTGGCACTTTTCCAGCGTGGTCGCGCTTGCCGGGAAGAAATCGATTTTTTTACCATTCAGCTCGTAGCCGGTGCATATCTTCAGGGTGGGTCGCGTGTCAAGCACATCAAGGCGGGTAATCACGGCATGAGTGAAGCCATTCACACGAGTGCTGAATCTGGCGGCAATGGCATCAAACCAGCCACAACGCCTGGGTCGGCCGGTGGTGGTGCCGTATTCGTGGGCAACTTCCCGTATCGAATCGCCTACCTTATCCTTCAGCTCGGTGGGCATGGGGCCGCCGCCAACACGGGTGCAATATGCCTTGAAAACACCCAGCACCTTGTCTATTCTGGCCGGACCAAGTCCGGCGCCCAGACAGCCTCCGCCAGCCATCGGTGAAGATGAGGTGGCATAAGGGTAAGTGCCAAAGTCGGGGTCAAGCAGGGTTCCCTGCGCCCCTTCCAGCAGGATGTCTTTGCCATTATTTATCGCTTTTTCCAGCAGGGCGGTGGTGTCGCAGATATGGGGCGCCAGCATCTCACTGTACCGGCGGTATTCACGGTAAACCTCGTCCTCCGATAGCGGCTCGGCATTGTAGACTTTGGTCAGAATGGAGTTCTTATGGGTGAGTATGGTGGAAAGTCGCTCGCGAAAAATATCCCGGTCCAGCAGGTCGCAGGTCCTGATACCCAGCCGGGCAACTTTATCGGCAAAGGCAGGGCCAATGCCCTTGCGGGTAGTGCCGATGGCCTTACCTCCCCGCGCCTCCTCCTCCAGTCCATCCAGAAGAATGTGGTAGGGCATTACCAGATGGGTCCGGTCGCTGATGAACAAACGTGAGGTATCCACGCCCCGTTGCTTGAGTGTTGCCATCTCATCAAGCAAAACGCGGGGGTTGACCACCACGCCGTTGCCAATAATGGAAGTGGCTTTCGGGGAAAAAATGCCGGAAGGTATCAGGTGTAACTTGAACTCACCGAACTGGTTGACCACGGTGTGCCCGGCATTATCCCCGCCGGAAAATCGCACCACCATGTCTGCCGGCTCGGCGAGAAGGTCGACTATTTTGCCTTTGCCTTCATCTCCCCACTGGGCCCCGATAATCGCAACGACTGACATCAAATCCTCCGCACAATTAATTTGAAAACTAATTTCCCCTTGTCTGTCGCCAGGCGTTAATAAGTCGCTGGGCTACGGTCAGATAGCTGAAAAGGGCGATGACACCCAGCGACGCAATCAATGCGTAGTCAATGCCGCTCAGCAGAAGGCCGAGTGTTAAAATGATTACCCTTTCCGTTCGGGTGAAAAAGCCGGCCTCACCGGTCAGGCCGGCGGCTTCGGTCCGGGCGCGAAGGTAGCTGACCATCAGTGCGCCGGGTATGGTGAAGCCAACCACGAGAATGCCGGGCACTGCTGAATTCCTGACGAAGAATATCAGGAGACCCAGTAAAACTGCTGCCTCACCCAGCCGGTCCAGGGTTGAGTCAAGTATGGCGCCAAACCTGGTGCTCTTGCCGGTATAGCGGGCCAGTGCCCCGTCCAGCATGTCAAACAGTCCGGAAAAGAGAACCACAAAACCAGCGAAAAAGGGCTGTTTGAGTGCTATCAGCACCGCCGCCCCGCATGATAGCAACAGGCCAATCCAGGTCAGGGTATTGGGGGTTACTCCAGTCCTGGCCAGAAGTCGCGCCAGTGGCTGGGTAAGATAGTGAGCAGCGCTCTTGCGGGCTTCGGCTAACCGGGACCTGGGTGGCTGGTTATTTGAGGTGACGCTAACTGAGCTCCCTTCCATTCTTCAGACCCAAATAGCCCCCTTGCCTGGTGGGTTACTGCCTGGAAATCCCCCGAAACGTTATTTAGGTGGTTTTCCGGTTGCTTTGCCCTTGGCCATGTCAGCGATGAACTTTTCCACCATCTGGTGCGCTTCGGCATCAGTGTATTGAATCGGGGGCGACTTCATGAAGTAAGCGGATGGTGACGCCAGTTCTCCAGCCAATCCGTGGTCCATGGCCAGCTTGCAGCATCGGACGGCGTCAATGACCACGCCGGCGGAGTTGGGGCTGTCCCAGACCTCCATTTTCAGTTCCAGGTTCAGCGGCACATCACCGAAAGTGCGTCCTTCCATCTTGATATAGCAGAACTTGCGGTCGAGCAGCCAGGGAACGTAGTCGCTGGGGCCCACGTAGATATCATCGGGGTTCATCTTGTAATCAAGCTGGGAGGTGACCGAGTTGGTCTTGGATATCTTCTTGGACTCGAGCCGCTCCCTCTCCAGCATGTTGTAGAAGTCAGTATTACCACCGAAGTTCATCTGATAGGTACGCTCCAGCTTGACGCCACGGTCGCGGAACAGGCGCGTCAGTACGCGATGGGTGATGGTGGCGCCAACCTGCGATTTTATGTCATCGCCGATTACGGGCACACCTCTCTCGGCGAAGCGTTTCTGCCAGTATTTCTCGCGGGCGATGAAAACCGGTATGCAGTTGACGAGGCCGCAGCCTGCGGTGAGAACCTGCTCGATATACCACTTGGTCGCCTCTTCGCTGCCGACCGGCAGGTAGTTAATGACGATATCGGTCTTGGTCTCTTTGAGGATTTTGACGATATCGGCAGTCGGGCCGGGGGCTTTCTGTATCATCTGGGACAGGTATTTACCCAGCCCGTCATGGGTCATACCGCGCTGCACAGTAACACCCTTAGATGGCACTTCACAGAATTTGAAGGTGTTGTTCGGTTTGGTATAGATAGCTTCGGCCAGGTCTTTACCCACCTTGTTCTTGTCAATATCAAAGGCGGCGACAAAGTTAATATCGCTGACATGGTACCCGCCGAGGTTCACGTGCATTAACCCGGGCACAAACTCGTTAGCCTTGGCATCCTTATAATACTGGACTCCCTGGACAAGAGATGAGGAGCAGTTCCCAACGCCGATGATGGCCACGTTTATTTTACCCATATTTGGTTGTTCCCCCTTAGTAGCATCGGTTGAAACTATACCTTTATTGGGCGTGCGCTGTCAAGTGATTTCACTCGGTGACGCGTATCATAACACAAGCTCGATAGTTACAGGCCCCTGTTTTGGAAGACCTTCTCCGGGTGCCACTTTTCTATTTCCGTGTCAAAGCGCAGCACCCCCAGAAAATGCCCATCGGCGGTATAAGTCCGGCAGCGGCGGTCGTCCGGTAACGCCAGTGACAGGGCAACCGACAGGCCGTTTCTGATAACCTGCTCGGTGGCCTCATCAACCACCACCGCCGGCCATGCCGAGAGCACGCAGTCCATGGGGTGAAGGAAGTGCTCCCAGTAACCGGAGCGGAAGGCGTCTTCAAGGCGGGAGAGGCTCACCGCATCCTTGATATCAAAAGGGCCGTAGCACAGTCGGGCCAGGCTTTTGAGGACGGCACCGCAGCCCAGAGACTGCCCCAGGTCATGGGCCAGTGAGCGTATATAAGTGCCCTTGCCGCATTCCACTTCAACCGTAATAAGTGATGGCTGAAAGTCAATAATATCCAGGCTGTGTATCGTTGCCGGCCGACTTTTCCGTGCCACGGTTATGCCGGCGCGGGCCAGCTGGTACAGTTTCTTTCCCTGGTGTTTGACGGCGCTGTACATCGGCGGTGTCTGGCGTATAACGCCGCGGAAGGGCTCCAGCGCTGCTTCAACCTGCTCACGGTGGATGCTGGAAGGCTCTCCACGCTGGACAACCTGGCCGCTGGCATCATAGGTATCGGTGGTCAGCCCCAGTTCAATATCGGCCCGGTATGTTTTGGTGGCATCGGCCAGAAATTCGACTATACGTGTCGCCTGCCCGAGACAAACAGGCAATACACCGGTCGCCATCGGGTCGAGAGTGCCGGCATGTCCCACACGGCGCTCACCGCTGAGTCGTTTCACCACGGCTACCACGCGGTATGAGGTTATGCCCTGAGGCTTATCTATATTCAGAATGCCGTCCATGTCAGGCGCTCGCGCTGCAACCTCCTCTTCTTACCAGGCAACAAGCACTTTTTCAATGGTATCATCCTGGGCTGGTTTCTCGTAGACGACTCCCTCTTTGGGCACAACGCATTTATAGAAGGGCTTGCCTATAACGATATCGACCAGGTCATCGTACTGGGGTTCAATATAAATCAGGCCTTTATCAATGGTGTTGAAAGCGACAATCGCGTGCCCGCTCCCGCCGGGGAACCTGATGGAGACATAGGCACACCTGATACCTTTTTCCTCGGCATTGTTGCATAATCTGGTGGCAAAATCAGTACACTCATATTCGCCGGTAATGTATTCCGCTTTATCCGTATCATCACCGCTGATAAAATTCACCATCTCCTGATAAGTGGGGTCTTTGATGGTATAACCGTGCCCGGCCATGAGTCCATCATAGCTGGTTTGCAGCTCAGCGATTTCGCCTTCTTTCTCATCCAGTTCCGACCGCACCATGCTTGCGGTGTCCAGTGCGGCGGCCAGCTCTGTCTCTGCTGACTGCAACTCGTCTTCCGCGGTCTCTAGTTTCGACTCAGTGGCGGCCAAACTGACGGCAGTGGCTTCCAGTTCTGTTTTGGTGGCATCCAGCTCCCCGTTCGCTGTTCCCAGTTCGTTTTCGGTCGCATCCAGTTGTGTTTGTGTAGCACTGAGAGCAGTCCGGGTCATATCAAGCTCAGCATTGGCATTGGAATAAAGAAAATATGAGAAAACAGAAAGGCCGGCCAATATGCTGATGATAATCCATCTTATCATGGTGTTGCCTCCTTGTGTCATGGTGGCGATGTTCGGATATAACGAGGAAGTTGAAGTTATTCCTGGTCAGTGGAGCTTATCTGGTCAATGAGCTCAATGATATGTGCGCCGCGCTCAATGGAATCATCCCAGTGGAAACTGAGTTCCGGAATGCGCCGCAACCTGATTTTTTTGGCCATTTCCTTGCGCAGAAAATTTGAAGCGCCGGTGAGGGCGTCAAGCGCCTCCTGTTTCTGCTGCTGATTGCTGATAAAGCTGATGAATACCTTGGCGTATTTGAGGTCTGGCGAGGTTACAACTTCGGTTACGGCAATGAAATTGCTGAGCCTGGGGTCCTTGATTTCACGCTGTAAGAGCTCACTGATTTCTTGGCGGATGAGCTGGTTCACACGTTCAATGCGATGTGACACAATACGGGCTCCTGAGCTTGATATTGCTTACCTGGCTAGGCAGCCTTGTCCATGCGGTAGAATTCAAGCAGGTCGCCAACCTGAAAATCGGCAAAGTCTTTGACGCCAATGCCGCATTCGTAACCGGCGGCCACCTCGCGGACATCATCCTTGAACCGCCGCAGGCTGCTCACGGTGGTATCAGCGATGACCTCCTCGCCACGGCGCACTCTAACTGAGGAATTGCGGCTGATTTTGCCATCTAAAACGTAGAGGCCGGCCACCTGTGCGCCCTTGGTTGATGAGAAGACAGCCCGGACTTCGGCGTGCCCATCAATAACCTCAACATATTCTGGCTCCAGAAGGCCTTTAAGCGCCTTTTCCACATCGTCAACAACATTGTAAATCACATCGTAGTTGCGGATATCAACTCCTTCTGTGCTGGCCAGCCGACGGGCGCCTTCGTCTATGCCAACACCGAAGCCAATGATAAGGCCGTTGGAGGCAGTGGCCAGCATAACGTCACTCTCGGATACATTGCCGGTACCATTGTGGAGGATTCTGACCTGGACTTCATCGGTGCTCAGACGTTCCAGGGAGCTCATGATTGGCTCGATGCTGCCCTGAACATCTGCCTTGAGAATGACGTTGAGCCCTTTGACCTGGCCACTGCTGATTTTATCGTATAGATTGTGCAGGCTTACCGACCTGGCGGCAACCGAGGCTCTGTCTTCCCTTGTCTGGCGGCGTTTTGTCAGTAATGCCTGTGCCTGCTGCTCGCTGGCCACGGCCGTCATGATGTCTCCAGCTTGTGGCACGCTGTCCAGGCCAAGGATTTCTGCCGGCATGGCCGGTCCGGCTTTCTTTATCTTTTTGCCAACATCATTCAACATGGCCCTGACCCGGCCCCATGTGTTACCAACGACAATGGTATCGCCTGGCTTCAGAGTACCACTATTCACCAGCACGGTGGCCAGTGGGCCGCGAGTTCGGTCCATCTCAGCTTCAACGACTACCCCGGAGGCCGCCCCGGAGGGATTGGCTTTAAGTTCTTCAACTTCGGCCACAACCAGCAGGTTCTCCAGAAGTTCCTGGATGCCTATTTTCTCTTTCGCTGAGATGGCCACGCAGACGATGTCTCCACCCCATTCCTCAATCAGCAGCCCGGCTTCTGTCAGCTGTTGCTTCACCCGATCCTGATTTGCTTCCGGCTTGTCAATCTTATTGATGGCGACGACAATCGGGACCTCAGCGGCGCGAGCGTGGTTGATGGCTTCTTGCGTCTGGGGCATCACGCCGTCATCTGCCGCTACTACCAGAATGATAATATCGGTTATCTGGGCACCGTGAGCCCGCATGGCGGTGAACGCTTCGTGGCCCGGCGTGTCCAGGAAAGTGATTTTCTGGTCGCCCACCGTTACCTGATAGGCACCGATGTGCTGGGTAATAGCACCGGCTTCAGTGTCCATGACATTGGTCTGGCGGATAGCATCAAGCAGTCGTGTCTTGCCGTGGTCAACATGGCCCATAACTGTAACCACAGGAGGGCGTGGTTGCAGGTTTCCTGCCTCTTCAACCTGCAGCTTGCGGCGCTTTCTTATCTCACTGATAGCACTGGCGGCGCCTTCTGCAGCCCGGGGCTTCACACGCGTTTCATAGCCCAGGGTGGTGGCTATCTCTGACGCAATATCATAGTCAATAATCTGATTGATATTGGCCATGATGTCCTTCCGCATGAGTTGTTTGATGATATCAATGGCACTGACTTGAAGGAGGTCGGCCAGTTGCCGTACGCTCATTGAATGTGGCAACTCCGCCTGACCCTGTTTGGCGGTCTCGGGTGGTGGGGTCGCTTCTTCAACTTTTACATCGGCGGTATCATCCGCTTTTTTAGCCCGGGCCAATGGTTGCTCCTTTCAGATGTTCTGCGGCGTGTTTCATTAACTGCTCCCGGCTGTCCCTGCTGAGGTTGGTGTGCAGCGCGTAGTCCAGTCGATTGCCTTTAAGCCCCGCCTCCCAGCATTCCAGGTCTGGGCAGAGATATGTGCCGCGCCCAGCTTTTCTGCCGGTGGTATCTACTTCTATATTGCCATCCGTTGTTCTTACAATTCTAATCAGCTCACGTTTTGCCTTTACCTGCCGGCAGCCGAGGCACGTCCGCTGCGGGACCTGTCTGGTGTGAATGGGGTGGGAGCTAGTACTCTTCATCTTCCTCCAGGAGGTCGGCATCTCGCCGTCGTCTCTTTATTCTGATGCCGTCCTCGGCACTTTCTTTGGCGGAAACACCCTTCTTCTTCTTTTTGGACTTTTCTACCGGTTTATCCGGCTTTGGCGCCAGGATATCCTCAGCGAATCTGAGTTCTGCTTTCCGCTCTATTACCTGCGGTTCAAAAAGCACCGGTGGCTCGATAGCGACCTCTTCTACCGAAGGCAATGGTTCTGTCTTTTCCGCCGCTTCCTCAGCGACCGGTTCTGCAGAGACGGAAGCCGGTTCCAGTAGTTCCGGTATTTCTGCCACTGCTTCTTCTTCGGCGACCGCTTCTGCCTTTTCTTTTACGGCTGGTTCTGGCTTGGCGGCAGCTTTTTCCGCCTCTGCAATTGAAGTGCTCTTGATGTCAATACGCCAGCCGGTCAGCTTGGCCGCCAGCCTGGCGTTCTGTCCTTCCTTGCCGATAGCCAGTGACAGCTGCTTATCTGGAACCACCACGGTGGCGATTTTATCATCTTCATTCAGACTGACGCTGACAATCTGGGCCGGACTCAACGCGTTGGTGATAAATGTCATGACATCGGGGCTCCATTGAATGACATCTATCTTTTCGCCGTTCAGTTCATTGACGACGTTCTGAATTCTGATACCACGCAGGCCAACACAGCAGCCCACCGGGTCAATTCCATCCTGGTGCGCCGCTACGGCCACTTTACTCCGATAACCGGCTTCACGAGCGATGGATTTTATCTCTACAGAGCCGTTATAGACCTCCGGCACTTCCAGCTCCAGAAGTCTACGGAGCAGGTCAGGGTGGGAACGTGATACCACCACTCTTGGCCCCCGGGTTGTTTTAAGGACCTGAATGATGCAGACTTTGAGACGCTGACCGACCCGGTACCTTTCAATGCGCACCTGTTCCGAAGCGGGCAGTATGGCCTCGGTTCTCCCTAGGTCAACGTAAATCTGCCCGGGCTCAATGCGCTGTATCAGTCCGGTGACGACTTCGTCTTCTTTCTCGGCGTATTCTTCCAGTATGGCGCTGTGCTCAGCTTCGTGGAGTCGCTGGAGGATGACCTGTTTCGCTGTCTGGGCGGCGATTCGTCCCGCATTGTCGGGTGTCGACTCTACCATGAGGATATCGCCTAGCTGGCTGTCTGATTTTAACTTTTGTGCCTCTTCCAGTGAAACTTCCTGTCGCGTATCTGCCGGTTGTTCCACCACCGTTTTTTCCGCCCATACTTCCACCCGACCGCTGTTGGGATTTATTCTGACTGAGATGTTCTGGTTCTGGGCAAAGCTGTCCTTGCGGTAGGCAGAAGCCAGTGCCGCCTCTACGGCAGAAAGAACGGTCTCTTTGGGCAGATTCTTTTCCGCCGCCAGCTGAGTTATGGCCAGTACGAAATCACTTTTCATCTCTGACTCAACTCTCCACTATCGCCAATAATTAAAAAAGTGGGGATCAAACCCACTTGATTAAGTCACTCTAGTCTTTGCTTTTAGAGTATAGCACCATTTATTTGAAAAAACAAGGTGTTACCATTATATAAGGTTAGTTCCTAACTAGGAACTATATGTAGGCGTATTGCTACAAAAAGCAATATGTAAATCAAACAGGGCAGAAGAATTAGACTTGCCTCCACTAAACCAGCGATGGCAAAACCCATACCTTTAAGATTTGGAGATTTGCGTATTTTGTTTTCGGCAATCATACCGCAGATAAAGGCTACAATACTTAATACGATGAATGGGGCAATATGTACTAGCCAGAGCCGAGTGTTTAGCTGCACGATATCAAGAACCATAAGAATTAAAAGGATTGGTAGGACTGGAATTCCGGCAGCAAATGAAGCTATGGCTAATTTATTTGTCTGCTTCTCTTGAGTCGATGGTTGAGAAAGGACTGAATTCATTTATTAACCCCTTTCGCACATGCCTAATGTATTACTGGCGCTTCCTTTCCCCGAAAATCTTGGTGCCTACCCTGACGATGTTGGCGCCCTCCTGGGGGGCAATTTTATAAGAACTGGTCATGCCCATTGACAGGTATTTCATATCAACTCCGGGCAGGTTTAGCGCTTTCATGCGGTCAAACAGCTTTTTCATGGCCACAAAGTAGGGGCGGGAGTCTTCCGGATTTTCAGAGAGGGGTCCCATGGTCATCAGCCCCGTCACCCTGATATTTGGCAGGGTGGAAATATCCTGCAACAATTGCCCGGTGTCCTGCGGCGGCGCGCCTGATTTCTGCGGTTCCTCTCCTATATTCACCTCGACCAGCACGGGCATAACTTTGCCGATTTCAGCACACCGTTTATCAATTTCCCGGGCGATTTCAAGGGAATCAACGGTCTCAATCATGTCAAAAAGTCGGGCCGCTTTTTTTACCTTGTTGCGCTGCAGATGGCCGATGAAGTGCCACTGTGTCCTGTGTCCGACGACGGCATAAGCCGCTTCCGCCTCCTGGACATAGTTTTCGCCGATTATCGGCACGCCGGCGTCAACTGCTTCCAGGATTTCGGCCGGAGTTCTGGCTTTGGCTGCCGCCACCAGCTGTACACCCTCAGGCAATTCATTCAATATCTGCTGCGCGTTTTGTCTGATTGACATAACAATAGTATTTTAAGATGCTTACGAGCCGCCTGGTATTATTATCTGCTGGGTCTGGTTTACGCTTTCGTTGAGCGCCTCTTCTATGGCTTTCTGGCGGTCTTTGTAGTATTGATTTAGCCCTTCACTGTACTGCTTGTAGGCTTCAGTCATTTGTTCTTGATAGGCTTCAGCCACCTTTCGCTGGTATTCCGCCTGCTGTTCCTGGTATTCCTTTAATTTCTTATTGTACTCCTGGTAGGCTTTAATCTGCTCTTCATAGGCGCGCTGCTGGCTTCCCCCGCCCAGGTATTCGCAGGCGGAAAGAGGCATTAGCGCGGAAAGCACCATGGTTAATATGACCCCCTGCCACAGTTTCATTTTCGTCTCCTTTTTACCCCCTCGCTACTATATTTATTTTACATCACAGGGTTGGTAACCTCAATTGAAATCTGAGTCAAGCCGCTTTTAATCTGATGCCGTGACAGACCTGATACAGGGCCGTATCTTGAGCGTGCGGACTCTAAATGTTATAGTATTACGTAACAGCGGGTTTTTCCTCTAAAGAATCACCGCGCCCGAATTACAGTCAGGGGAAGTGCCGGAACTGGCAGACGGGCCAGACTTAGGATCTGGTGTCGCAAGACATGGGGGTTCGAGTCCCCCCTTCCCCACCAGGCTCATTATGGTGAAGCAGGTCAAAGATTTAAAGCAGTTGCTGGAAACGGCGGCGGAAAAATTCGCCGATAAGACGGCCATCATCTGCGGCGAGCGCCGTTTTTCCTATGTGGAACTGGATGAGGCGGCCAGCCGGATGGCCGGTGCCTTCGTGGCTATGGGCGTAGAGAAAGGCGACCGTATTGCCACGCTGATGAACAACAGTCCGGAATTCGTCATCATCTACTTCGGCACCATAAAAGCGGGTGCTATCCCGGTGCCTCTGGATGTCCGCTACAAAATTGATGAACTGGCCCTTGTTTTGGATAACTGTCGACCGAAAATTATGGTGGCGGAAAGCGACCTTCTGGAGCCGCTGGTACCGGTGCTTTCCCGATTCAAATACATAGAGCGGGTGATTGACCTGGACGGCAGATGCAGTGGCAAATTCCCCAGCTACGGGGAAATCCTGGCGCGCAGTCCGGCGTCAGTGGTGGACGTTGCCTTGGCCCCCGACGATATCGGCATTATCTCCTACACCAGCGGCCCGACAAGCCGACCCCGGGGCGCAGCCATTTCACACCGGAACCTGATTTTTGAAGCGACTATATCCGTTGGCGGGTTTCAGCAGACCGGAGATGATAAGTTGTTGCTGTTCGCGCTGCCAATGTATCACCAGTTTGCACTGGCCTCGGTAATGCTGGCTTCCGTTTATAAAGGGAGCACGGTGATTATTGTGCCCGGTACGGGCCGGTCAATAACCAGCTTTCTGGAAACCATTGAGCGTGAACGGGGAACCATGTATATCGGTGTGCCCTATATCTACGCTCTGGCCATAAATGTCGCGGAACGTGAGGGATTGAGGTACGACACCAGTTCGATCCGGTTCTGGGGCAGCGGCGGCGCCACGCTGACCCTTGACATCATAGAGAGGTTCAAACACTATTACAATGGGGATATTTTTGATGTCTGGGGTCTTACCGAATCTGTGTCTCACATTACCCATCACCCTCCGGGTGACCCGCGGAAGCTTGGGTCATCGGGGAAAGCCTTGCCCGGCTGGGAAATAAGAGCCGCCGATGACAAAGGGCGGATGCTGCCCGCGAATCAGGCCGGTGAGATAGTCGTCCGGGGGCCTTTCATGCAGGGTTACTACAATAATCCTCAGGATACCGCTGAGGTCATCAGGAACGGATGGCTCCTGACCGGCGACCTTGGCTATATGGATGAAGACGGTTATCTTTACCTCACCGGTATGAAAAAGGACATGATTATCCTGAAGGGCCAGAATATCTGGCCGGGTGACATTGAAGATGTGCTGCGCAGCCATGTCAAAGTGGCTGATGCGGCCGTGGTGGGCATTCCCGACCAGCTGCGCGGCGAGATTGTGGGTGCTGTTATAAAGCTGAGGGATGGAACCAGCGCTACGGAGCAGGAGATAAGGAACTTCTGTCAGAGTCATATGGCCGACTATAAACTGCCGAAGAAGGTTTTTTTCACCAGTTCGTTCCCGGAAAGAGCGGCGGAAAACATATACAAGAGAAAACTGGAAGACTATTTAGCAGACATGAATTTGCCGTAGGTCAACTTCTCGGCGCAACCTGTTTTAGCCAGTCAGCAATATCGGCGGCGATTTTCTCCCAGCCCGGCTCCATGATGACCTTGTGCGCGTGGTCGGCATATTCCCAGTAGGTGGCGTCCCGATATTTACGCGCCGTTTTCCGCACAACAGAGACCGGCATAATGCGGTCCTGCGCGCCGCCAATCACCAGGAGAGGGCAGGTAATACTGGAGGCGTCAACCTCGGTAACTCTATTGCGGTCAAGAATCCAGAGACCGATTTCAAACACCGTCCGCCCTGACTCAAATACCAGCTTGTCATACGTTGTTTTACGCTCCTCGGCAGGGAGCAGGTTCATCGTTGAGTAAGCAGCTTCCTTATAAGTCTGCCGGCAGGGTTTGTGCCAGAAGCCCCACGTGGTCAGCACGCTCCAGACGCCTTTGAGGGAAGAAAGCTTTATGGCCAGAATGCCTCTCGGTGGTGCTGGCGTCAGCAGAACCAGCGCTCTGGCCAGGCCCCGACTGCCCAGCATCTGGGCAAGCAGCCCGCCCATGGAGTGCCCCATGATAATCGGTGGCTGGTCGAGTTTTTTGAGCTCATTCTCTAGGTCAGCGGCATAATCAAGCAGGCTGGTGCTGCCGAGCTTGGGATGTGGAGGTTCTTTCGGGTCCACGTCATGGAAGCGCAGTGTCGGGGCGATACAGTGATATCCCCGGTCCTCAAAAAATCGCTGGTAATTTTCCCAGTACCAGCCGCCGCTCCACATCCCGTGAATCATAAAAATGGTATGGCTCATTGTGCTTCAAGCGTTTTTTTATTATATTCGCCCGACGCATTATAATACAAGATGGTTAGCCGAAATGCCGCCCTTTTGAGTGTTAAGAAAAAGGAGGAGATATGTCGGTAAAGGTCTATAATGGATGGGAATTTCCCGCGGTGAAGGTGGATCCACCGAGGGAGCGATACCTGAAGCTTATTGCCTGCCCGGAGACGACAGGCTATGAGACGGCAACCGTGCTCTTTTCCCACATACCAGCCGGCAGCGGTACCGGCGCTCATACCCACCCTGACAGCGACGAGATAATGTACTTTATCGGGCGCGGCGAGTGCCTGATGAACGGCAAAACGGTCAAGCTGGAGACGGACTCGGTCATCATCGCCCCCAAGGGCGTGGAGCATGAGTGCCGCAATACCAGCGAGACCGAAACGCTCAAAATATTCTGCGTTTACGTACCGCCGCTGAAGTTGAACGAGCTGTTAACCGGCCTGGCCTGGGAAACGAAGAAATACCTGGGCGCTAAAAAATAGAATAAAAAACTGTTGGTATAATTTCAGGCTTTAAGCGCTTCCGCCAGCCGCTCCAGGAAGAGCTCGCGGTTGTCCGGGGAGATGACGAAGTTCCAGCCGCGGTGGCGCACGATTTCCACGACGGTTCTTGTGGAAGTGGCGAAGCGGAGGCCATGATAGCCTAGGGCTTTTACCCCTGCCGCCGGGCGCGCCTCCTTTATCGTCAGTAGCGGAATATTCACGCTGAAAGGTCGCCCTAGGACGATTCTCATCCGGTCCGTCCATATCTGGTAGCGCTGCGGCAGGATGGCATAGAAGAGGAGGGCATCAAAGACGGTCACGCCGAAGCAAATCAGTGCCCCGGCCCAGTCAACGTAAAGCAGGTATACACCGAGGACCAGCGTGAGACCCAGAATACTGCCCAGGAGAAGCTTGAACCAAGGGTCATATCTGGCGGTATCTTCGTGTATAAGCTGGCTGTATTTGTCGTCGACCATTTTTTCTCAGATTAGTTTAACCTTACTGATGTTCCATGTCCAGTCTCGGCTTGACGGCCTTAATTCAATCGCATTACAATCAAGAGGTTTATTCCTTTAGTAGCAGTAAAGGAGGTAGTATGGCAAGCGAAGTGCGAGTTGCCTGGGAGCCTTTGAAGGATTTTACCAGAGAGGTCTTCATCAAGATGGGCATGCCGCCGGAAGATGCCGAAACGGAGGCATTGGTGCTGAGCTGGGCTAACCGCCGGGGAGTTGACTCCCATGGTGTAGGGCTGATTCCTTGGTATGTGGAGAATATCGACCGGGGGATAATGAACCCCAGGCCCGATATTAAGGTCTTGAAGGAGTCGCCGGCAACCCTATTCATTGAGGCTGACCGCTCTTTCGGGCCGGTGGTCACCGTTTTCGTGGTCAAGAAGGCGATAGAAAAGGCGAAGCGGGTGGGAGTATGCTGGGCAGCCATCCGCAATACCACCCATCAGGGTGCCATGGGCTACTACACACTGATGGCGGCGGAACAGGGAATGGCGGGAATAACCTGGGTATGCAATCCGCCGAATATGGCGCCGTTTGGCGCCAAAGCCGCTGGCATACATAACAGCCCTATAGCCATAACGGTACCGGCGAAACGGCATCGCCCACTGATGCTGGACATGGCTACCAGCATGGTCGCGGCGGGTAAAATCAACGTTGCCCTGGATAAGGGAATTCCGATACCTCAGGGCTGGGCGATTGACAAGGACGGCAACCCGGCTACCGACCCCAAAAAGGCGGCCGTGTTGCTCCCCTTCGGTGGTGCCAAGGGTTCCGGCCTGTCAATGATGTTTGAATGCCTCTCCAGCGTGATGATGGGTAATCCGATGCTGGGTCCAACACTGCAGGGTCGGGAACCAGGTCCGCCGCTGAAAGAGAAAAAAGTGAAGATAATCGGTGAGCGTCCGGGGCATGTTGTCCGCCATATCCAGAACAGCATTTTCATCGCTGTCGATATCGGCCAGTTCACCGACCTGGAGCAGTATAAAGAGGATATCGACGAGATGATTGACGGTATCAAGGCGTTGCCCAAAGCCGATGGGTTTGATGAGATACTGGTACCCGGCGAGCCAGAATGTCGGACATACGAAGAGCGCTCCAAAAATGGGGTGCCATTGCCGACGCGCACCGCTCAGAATCTGCGTGAGGTCGCCAAACGACTCAGCGTTAAACTGCCGCGCGACCTTGAGGTAGGGTAATCTATCTGCCATTATGAATGGCAGCCGTCAGGATCAGGTGGTATGGAAGCAAAAGAAAAGGCAGTGGTACTGAACGAAAAGGACAACGTGGCCACCGCTCTGGCTGATTTGGAGTCGGGAAGCAGCGTCAAGGTTGATGCCGGCGGCAAAATGCTGACCGTGAAGCTGGCATCGCGAATACCGTTTGGCCACAAGTTCAGTATAGCCCGCATGGAGGCTGGTGCTCCGGTAATCAAGTACGGTGAAGCCATCGGCAATGCCACCACCGTGATTGACGCCGGCGACTATGTTCATGTGCACAACGTGGCGAGCACCAGGGGCAGCACCGGAAGCAAAAGGAGTGCCGGATGAGTTTCTTGGGTTATCCCCGTGCCGATGGTTCGGTAGGGGTGCGCAATTACGTTGGCGTTATCTCCACCGTCGGCTGTGCCAATGACGTGGCTCACTGGATTGCGCGGCAAATCAAGGGGACGGCGCCTCTTCTCCACCAGGCCGGCTGCGGTCAGCTGCTGCCGGACCTTGAAATCGCCACGCGCACGCTCAGTTCCGTCGGCCAGAACCCCAATCTGGCTGGCGTCCTGCTGGTCAGTCTGGGCTGCGAAGGGACTGATGTTGAGCGTGTTGAGAAGGAGATTGCCGCCACCGGCAGGCCGGTGAAGAAGGTGGTCATTCAGAAGGCCGGGGCAACGGTGGCTCTGAATGAGGGGCTGCTTATCGCTCAGGAGCTGGTCAGCGAGGCTTCTCAAGTAAAGCCCCGGGAATTTGATGATTCCCAGCTCGTTATCGGCGTGAAGTGCGGCGGCTCGGATACCACCTCGGGACTGGCTTCAAATCCGGCGGCTGGTGCTGCCTGCGACATAGTGGTTGATAACGGCGGCACCTGCATTTTCGGTGAGACAACGGAGTTCCTTGGTGCCGAGCATATTCTGGCGCGGCGCGCGGTCAATAAGAAAGTGGCGGATAAAATACTCAAAATCGTTGATGAAATGGAAAAGCGGGCGAAGGCGAGCGGGGGCGATATGCGTGGGGGTAACCCGAGTGCCGGCAATATCGCTGGTGGGCTGAGCTCTATTGAGGAAAAATCGCTGGGCGCCATTGTCAAGGGTGGTACCAGACCGATACAGGACGTCTATAACTATGGGGAGCGAGTCAGGGGAAAGGGGCTGTTCATCGTCGATTCTCCGGGGCGCGAGCCAGAGTTCCTGACCGCGCTGGCCGCTGCCGGCGCCCAGGTTGCCCTTTTCTCAACGGGCCTGGGAGTGCCTCAGGGGTTTCCCTTTATGCCGGTAATCAAGATAACGGGCAATCCGGTTACCTTCCAGCGCCTGCCCGACCATATCGATATGCTGGTTGATATGACGGCGGGGAAAGGCTCCGGGCTTAAAGCCAGCGGTGAAAAACTATACCGGGAAGTGCTGGCGGTTGCCTCCGGCAAGCAGACCAAGGCGGAGATACTGGGCTACGGCAACTTCTGCGGCCTCTACACGCTCGGCCCGATTGTCTAGACGAGCCCGATATTCAGGCCGAGTATACTCCACACCAGCGTCAGAACGATGCCCACTCCCAGCAGGCAGCCGCTCATTTTACCCATGGAAGCGCTCAGCGGCGTTCTGGCCTCTTCAATACCGTACTTCCGCAAATACTGGGCCACTTTACCTTCGCCGAGACCGGCGAAACCATCGGTGATGGCATCACCCACCGCCCCGCCCACAATTGCCCCCAGCACACCGGCGAAGCTGGCGCCGACCAGTGCCGCGATGCCCAGTATGCCGGTATCAATGGCACCGAAGACAATATCGGCGCCCACCGACTTTATCGGCCGGCCGGACAATTTCAGTGGCGCCCAGGGTAAAAAGCCGAGCAGAATGATGGCCGGGCCGATAAAGCGCACGTGGTAAATGGTGAACGCTATGACGCCCACAATGACAATGGAAATGACGAGGACGCTGACAAACGCGGGCATGAATTTCTGGTCTCTCATTTTAATCAACACTCCTTTCGCTGCCGTCAGACGGTGGTATCGGGGACCCTTCCCAGAGTGTAAAACATATCCGTATTGATGGCAACACCACTTTTTGCTGACCGGCGACGCTGTGCTATAATGGGCTGGAATGAACCAGAAAGGGCATCTTGAAGAGGTGCGCTGGCACGGGCGGGGCGGGCAGGGGGCGGTCCTTGGCGCCAGTATGCTGGGCTGCGCCGCCGCCCTGTATGAAGGCAAATACGCGGTATCATTCCCCAGCTTTGGCGCGGAACGTCGTGGTGCTCCCGTGCAGGCATTCACCCGCATCAGCGACCGTGCCATACGGACCCGCAGCCAGATATACCACCCGACGATAATAATTGTGCTTGATGATAGTCTGCTTGATGTGGTTAACATAACGGATGGCGCCCGCGATGGGACCACCATTCTTATCAACACGCGTAAAGCCAGAGGGCAGTTAAAAAAGATTCCGGATAATCTCAATGTTGCCTGCGTGGATGCTACGGCAATAGCGCGGGAGCATATCGGGGTGGCCATCGTCAATACCGCTATGCTGGGTGCTCTGGCCGGCGTTACCGGCATCGTGAGCCTGGATTCGATAAAGAAAGCCATCGCCGGCACGTTGCCGCAGAGGGTTGTCGAGCGTAATATCGCCGCCGCTGAGGCTGCCTACCAGAAAGCAAAGGGTAAATGAAGAAGGAAAAGTCAATCCCGGGGCCGGTACAGAAAGCCGGGACCAGACCAACCAGAATGGGCACCTGGAGCACAGTCAAGCCCGTGCTGAAGGGGAAGTGCACCTTCTGTCTGTTCTGCTGGGTCTTTTGCCCCGAGGGGGCTATCATCCAGGACGAGGCAAACCGTAAGGTGCGGTTCGATTTTGAGGACTGCAAGGGCTGCGGTATCTGCGCTAGGGAATGTCCCACCAAAGCCATAGAGATGGTCGAACCGGAAGGTGACAGTTAATGACGGCCAAAATGCCGGTTAAGAAATACATAACGGCCAATGAGGCGGTCGCCCAGGCGGCCAAACTGGCCCACGTTGATGTGGTCGCGGCTTATCCCATTACCCCGCAGACCAGCATCGTGGAGAAGATAGCCCAGTATATCGCCGATGGTGAAATGGACGCTGACTACCTCAAGGTGGAGTCAGAACACTCGGCGCTGACGGCATGCATGGGGGCCCGGATGGCGGGAGTACGCGCCTTCACCTCCACTTCATCCCAGGGCCTGGAGTATATGCATGAGATGCTGGCCTACGTCGCCGGTGGGCGGTATCCGCTGGTTCTGGTCAACGTCTGTCGCTCGGTGGCGCTGCCCTGGAGTATCTGGGGAGACCAGCAGGACGCCATCCAGCAGCGGGATACGGGCTGGATTCAAATTTTCACCGAGACCGGTCAGGAAGCACTGGACATGGTGCTTCAGGCGTACCGTATCGCTGAGGACCACCGTGTACTGCTGCCGGTGATGGTCTGCCTGGACGCGTTCATCCAGTCGCACACCGAGGAGCTGGTGGAAATTCCCGACCAGAAAATGGTGGACTCTTTCCTGCCGCCATATGATGCAGTGGTTACCCTGGACGTGGACAATCCTCACTCAATATCCGTCGGAGGCTTCGGCCGGCAATATGCGCACTGGCGCGCGGAACAGCAGGAGGCGGCGGAGAAGGCGCAGGAGATAATCGTTGAGGTGGGAGATGAATTTGCCCGTGTCTTCGGTCGCCATTACGGTGGGCTGATTGAGGAATATCGCTGCGACGGTGCGGAGGCGCTGCTGGTGGCCCTGGGGGCGTGCACTGGCACCGCCCGCGACGTGGTTGATGAAATGCGTGACGAGGGAAAATCAGTAGGTCTGGTCAAGGTAAGAGCATACCGACCCTTCCCCGTGGAGTCTTTGCGGAAGGCCATCTCGCCGGTGAAAGCGGCGGCGGTTCTGGACCGAGACTGTTCCTGGGGCTATGAAGGGGCGCTGGCCACCGATTTGAAAGGCGCCCTGTATGGCCTGTCGGACCCGCCGGCGGTGCTCAACTTCATCGGCGGGCTGGGCGGGGCTGATGTGCCGCCGGAGCGGATGAGATACATGCTGGAGAAGGCGTTGGCAGCGAAAAGAGGAGACACACCGCATCTGGAGTTTATTGACCGATGAAGCTTAAGGATATAGACAAGAAGGAATATTACCAGTCTGCCTATGGCTGTGCCGGCTGTGGTTCCGTCCTGGCGGCGCGCCTGACCATAAAAGTGCTGGGCAGGAACAGCGTTTATGTGGTACCGGCCAACTGTATCAGCACCGTGTCCTGCTATTACCCGCAGGCTCCGTTCTTCGTGCCGTTCACGGTGATGGCCTTTGCCGCCACCGGGGCCGCCTGTTCCGGCATCAGCGCTGGCTTCAAGAGAAGGGGGCGGGAGGATATCCATGTCGTCGGTTTCTCCGGAGATGGCGGTACCGCGGACATCGGTATTCAGGCGTTATCTGGCGCCATTGATTGCGGCACCAAGTTCATCTACATCTGCTATGATAATGAGGCTTACATGAACACCGGCATCCAGAGGAGCGGCCTGACTCCTTATGGAGCTACCACCAGCACCACCCCGAGCTCGTGCTTTGAAAACAGGCCCAAGAAAGACATGCTGCGCATCGTGGCGGCGCATGATATCCCCTATGCCGCCACCGCCTGCACTTCCTACCCGCTGGACTACATGGAAAAGGTGGTCAAGGCGAGCCGGGTAAACGGCCCCACTTATATTCATGTTTTAACGCCGTGCCCCACAGGCTGGGGTTTTGCCCCTGATGAGACGATTGAAATCGGGCGCATGGCGGTGGAGAGCGGTGTCTGGAAGCTGGTGGAGTTTGAAAATGGCCAGTTCCACACCACCTATACCCCGAAGCGCACGGTACCGGTATCTGAATACCTGGCTGCCCAGACCAGATTCCGCCACCTCAGCCCGGAGCAAATTGCCGCCATCCAGAAAGAGATAGACGCCTCCCGCGGTTAAATTCAGAACATTCTAGCGCTAAAGGAGCCATCATATGGACGCTATGGAAGCTATTTTATCCCGGAGAAGCATTCGCCGTTATACTGATAAACCAGTTCCGGAGGAAGTCATCACCGAGCTTTTGAAAGCGGCGATGAGTGCGCCCTCGGCCAGTAATGAGCAGCCGTGGCAGTTCGTAATTATAGATGACCGCCGCATCCTTGATGAAATCCCCAAGTTTCATCCCTATGCTCATATGCTGAAGGAGGCTTCATGGGCAATCGCTGTCTGCGGGGACTTGAACCAGGAAATGGTAAGCGGCTACTGGGTACAGGACTGCTCCGCCGCCACGCAGAATATTCTGGTTGCGGCCAATGCCATGGGGTTGGGGGCGGTGTGGCTGGGCGTTTTCCCCCGCGAAGAAAGAGCGAAGACAGCGCAGAAACTGCTCGGGCTTCCCGAGCACGTGATGCCTCTGTGTTTCATATCAATCGGCTATCCAGCCGAGAAAAAACCGCCGTCCAATCGGTACGACGAGTCAAGAGTCCACCGCAACCACTGGTGAACCTGCCTGACTATGAAATCAGATTGACCGGGTCTTCGGCATATTCCTTCACTGTCTGCAGAAACTGAGCGCCGAGGGCGCCATCCAGAACGCGGTGGTCAATGCTCAAGGTCAGGTTCATAATCGGCCTGATGACCATCTCGCCTTTGTGCGCCACTACTTTCTCGGTAATTCGGCCCACGGCCAGAATCGCCGCCTCCGGCGGCTGGATGATGGCGCTGAACTGGTCAATATTGTACATGCCCATATTGGAGATGGTGAAAGTGCTGCCGGTCATCTCTTCTTTGGCGAGGCTGCGGTCTCTTGCCTTCTGCACCAGTTCGGCACGGACCTGAGCGATTTCAGCCAGAGACTTCCTGTTGGCATCCCTGACGACGGGCACCATCAGGCCGCCTTCCACCGATGTCACCAGACCGATGTCAATCCGCTTGAGCAGTTTCATCGAGCCGTCGGCGTAGGCACAGTTAATGGCCGGATTTCTCTCCAGCGCTTTGGCGGCAATCTTGATAATCAGGTCGGTCAGTGTCAGCCTGACCCCGGCCTTGCTCTCAATTATCGGCAGCAACTGCTGACGGGTTTTCTGCAATTCCTGAGTATCGACTTCTACGGTGAGGTAGAAATGTGGCGTCTGGAAGCTCTCCACCATACGGCGGGCGATTACCTCACGCATGGTGGACAGGGGGACAATCTCTTCCTCGCCTTTCGCTGCGACCTCAACGGGAGCTGGTGCCGCAGGAGTTTTACCTTCTTCGGCAAACTTGAGCACGTCTTCCCTGGTGATTCTGCCGCCCGGTCCGGTCCCGGTTACCAGGCTCAGGTCAACATTATGCTCTCTGGCGATGTTTCTGGCCAGCGGTGAGGCTTTAACCTCCTTCGGTTCCCTGGCCGCTTTCGGCGCTGCCGCTTTGGCTTCAGCCTCCGGCTTTACCTCTTTCGTCTCTTTTGCTTCCGCTTTGACCGGTGTCTCAGCCTCGGGTGCTTCCTCACCGGGCTGCAGGATATAGGCGATGGTGGTGCCGATTGGCACCTCATCACCCGCCTGGGCCGTGACCTTGCTCAGGATACCTGAGGCCTCGGCTTCAAGCTCAAAGGAGGTCTTTTCGCTCTCAATCTCAAGAATGATTTCGCCTTTCTCCACGCGGTCGCCCTCATTCTTGAGCCAGCGGACGATTTTACCGCTGGTCATTGCCTCATCAAGTTTAGGGAAGATTATGGCCACAGCCATACTATTACCTCCGATATTGCTCCGTAGCTGGATAGCCTATTTACCCATCATCTCAAGGATGGCCGCCTTGATTTTTTCCGGGTTGACCAGTATATACTGCTCCTGTCCGGGGTTGAAGGAGACCGGCGAGTCAAGCGAGGCCACGCGCCTGATGGGCGCGTCCAGGTAATCGAATGCCTTCTCGCCGATGAGGGCGGCAATCTCGGCGCCAAAGCCGCCGGTGCGGCAGGCCTCGTAGACCACCATCGCCTTGCCCGTCTTCTGCACAGATTTTATTATGATGTCCTCATCAAGTGGCTTCAGCGTCCTGATGTCGACTACCTCGACATCTACGCCATCCTTGGAGAGTTCCTCTGCGGCTTCTAGGGCGAAGTTCACACAGCGGGAGTAGGTGATAATGCTGACATCGCTGCCTTCGCGCTTCACTTCGCCTTTGCCCAGCGGTATGATGTACTCTTTCTCCGGCACCTCGCACGATTCGCCATATAGCTTCTTATGCTCGATGAAGATAACCGGGTTGTCCTCCCTGATGCTTGATTTAAGCAGGCCCTTGGCGTCGTAGGCGTTGGAGGGCATGACCACGTAGAGGCCCGGGATATGGGCGAAGATGGCCTCCAGGGACTGGGAGTGATGGGGCCCGGCGGCCACCCCGCCGCCCCCCTGCGTCCGGATGACCAGCGGTACCTTGACCATGCCGCCGGTCATGTAGCGCAGCTTGGCTATCTGGTTGATAATCTGGTCGGCGGCGATGAAGGAGAAGTCAATGTACATGATTTCGGCCACCGGCCGCATGCCGACCAGTGAGGCACCCAGCGCAGCCCCGGCGATGGCTGCCTCTGCCAGGGGCGTGTTCCTGATGCGCTCGTGGCCGAACTCTTCCAGTAATCCCTGGCTTACCTTATAGGAACCGCCGTACTCGGCGATTTCTTCTCCCATCATGAAAACTTTGGGGTCGCGCTTCATCTCTTCGCGGAGCGCTCCCCGCACGGCTTCTCGAAAGGTTAACTCTGGCATGCTTCCCCCCTTTTATATCAGGCGTAAATATCTTCCAGTGCTTCTTCCGGCGTGGGCTCCGGGCTTTCCTGGGCGAACTTGACCGCTTCGTCCAGTTCCCGCAGCACATTCTGCTCGATTTCATCAAGCTCGGCGTCCGTGGCCATCTTGTTCTGTACCATCTGCTGGCGCAGTCGTTTAATCGGGTCTTTCTTCTTCCACTCCTCAACTTCCTCCTTGGGCCGGTAACTGGTGCCGGGGTCACCCATGTGGTGGCCGACGGTCCGGTAGGTGTTGGCGACGATGAGTATGGGCCCCTCACCTTTACGGCACTTCTCAATGGCCTCTATGGCTACTTCGGCAACAGCGATGGCGTCGTTGCCATCAACGCTTATCCCGGGAATACCGTAGCCTTTGGCGCGGTCGGCGATGTCGGTAAGGCGGGTGTAATCACGGGTGGGAGTGCTCTGCTGGTACTGGTTGTTCTGGCAGACGAAGAGTACAGGCAGGCTCCAGGCTGTCGCCAGCCCGATGCCTTCATGGAAAGCGCCTGAATTGGTCGCGCCGTCGCCAAAGAAAGCGACCATTATGCTGTCTTTGCCCTGCATCTTGAGGGCGGCGCCGACGCCGGCGGCGATGGGAAGGCCGTCGCCGACGATACCGGTGGCACCGAGGATATTGCGTGACACATCGGCGATGTGCATTGAGCCGCCCTTGCCCTTGCAGTAGCCGGTCTTCCTGGCGAAGAGCTCGGCCATCATGCGGTCAAGCTGGGCGCCCTTGGCGATGATATCACCGTGGCCGCGATGTGTGGTTATCGTATAGTCATCCTCGCGGAGAAAGGCGCAGACTCCCGCCGGTGTGGCTTCCTGGCCGATTGACGGATGGACAAAGCCGGGCAGCCCCTTGCGGTACTCGGTTATCGCCCTCTCTTCAAAGAAGCGGATTTTCACCATGATGGTGTACATTTCCTTGAGTTTGGCAGCGTCTATTTCCGGCATAGGTAACCTCCTCTGAAGTCGCGATTGGGACAAAATTCCAGAGTAAGATTACCATACCGCCGCTTCTGCGGTCAAGATTGACCTTGCAGACATTTCACCGGGGAGAGTATAATCCTTGTAACCCATTTTGATTTAAGCAGTTGCGAAGGAGGCACGTTGATGAAAATCACTGACCTGCGCGTTTTCCAGACCCAGGGGGCCCATGCCAACTGGACATTTGTGAAGATATATACCGATGAAGGTCTTACCGGCGTCGGCGAGGCCAGCCTGGAGCGCTTCAACGACGTGGTGGCCAAGGCGGTCGAGTCATTGAAGGACTATATCATTGGCAAGGACCCTTTCCAGATTGAACATATCTGGAACTCGATTTATAAAAGTACCTTCTGGCACGGCGGCGTAATCATACTCAGCGCGCTCAGCGGGATTGAGCAGGCGCTGTGGGACATAAAGGGGAAGGCGCTCGGCGTGCCCATTTACGAGTTCCTGGGGGGCAAGCTCAGGGATAAGGTGAGAGCCTACGCCAATGCCTGGGCTTTCCAGAAAATAGTAACCCAGGTGACGGCCGAGGATACCCCGGAATCAATCGCCGAGAATGCCCTGAAAATGGTGGCCGAAGGCTTTACCGCCATGAAGTGGGACCCGTTCCGTGAGGGAGGACAGGTCATTCCCAAGTCGGAGGAGGAATACGCCATCGCCTGCGTCAAGGCGGTGCGGGAGGCGGTGGGGCCGTCTGTGGACATACTCGTTGAATGCCACGGACGCTTCAACATGCACAGCGCCGTCCGCATGGCGCAGAAGCTGGAACCCTATGACCCGTTCTTCTATGAGGAACCGATACCGCCGGATAACATAGATGCCATGGCTGAAGTCCAGCGGTCGATAAACCTGCCCGTGGCCACGGGCGAGCGCCTCTTCACTCGCTGGGAATTCCGCTCCCTTTTGGAGAAACAGGCGGCGCGCATTATCCAGCCTGACATCTGTCACGTGGGCGGTTTTATGGAGTTGAAAAAGGTGGCGGCTATGGCTGAATCCTACTACGTATCCGTCCAGCCCCATAACTCCAACGGCCCCATCTGCGTGCTGGCGAGTTTGCATTTTGATGCCAGCATCCCCAATGTGCAGTTCCAGGAATTCTTCTACCCCTATCTTGACCTTTACAATGAGATGCTCACCGAGCCCATCAGGTATAAGGACGGCTATCTGGAAATACCCACCGGCCCCGGTCTGGGCTCGGACATAAATGAGAAGTTCATCCTCAAACGGCCTCCGGTACCCCAGCCTCAATTAGCCACTTGGATAGGTTCGTACTGGTAGCCTTGGCGAAAGGAGTTTGCTATGTTAACACAGGGGAATTACCGCTGGGATGAGACCACGGAGATACTCGTCATCGGGTACGGGCTATCCGGTGCCGTGGCGGCGATAACCGCCCATGACCTGGGCGCGCGCGTTACGCTGCTTGAGAAGCAGCCTGCCGAGACACACAACACCTGCAGTAGCCTTGCCATGGGCGTGTTTTTATCTATCTCAAACGTTAAGCGAGCTACCGAGTATATGACTGCCCTGAACCAGGCCGGCAGCTATCCAGAGCTGCCGTGGACGGATGCGGAGACGGTGAAGGCCTGGATAACCTATACTGCCCAGAATAAGGACTGGATCGTTCGGCTTGGTGGCAATGTCAAGCTTGTATCCAAGCTCGTCGAGTTTCCCGGGCTCCCCGGAGCTGACTGCATGGAGCTGTGGAAGTACCAGGGCAACGGCCTGCGCATGATGAAGTTCATGTATGAACAGGTGGCCTCGCGGAGGATAGACGTGCGCTACCAGACATCGGCGGCACGGTTGTTGACCGACAACATGGGCCGGGTGGTGGGGGCGCAGGTGCTAGATTGTCGCGGAAGCGCTCCGCAGGAGGTTAACATCAGGGCCACCAAAGCGGTGCTTCTGTGCAGCGGCGGCTTTGAAGAAAACGAGGAGATGAAGCTGCAGTACCTCCGCGTCTCCCCGATGTACTTCGCCGGCGGCACCGGCAATACCGGCGACGGCATCAGGATGGCCCAGGAGGTCGGTGCCGACCTCTGGCATATGAACTGCGTCTCGGCACGACTCTGCGCCAAGTTCCCCGATTTCTACATGGGCGTTTTCATCGACTTCAGCGGCGGTGGCTGGAGCCAGAGCACGATGAAAGCGGAGAAGGCGAAGGCACCGGCCGGGTTCATCATCGTTGATAAGTATGGCCGCCGCTACATGACCGAGGAATTGAAGCCGCATACGGCTTCGTATGAATGCGGCTGGTTTGACTCCTATAAACTGGAGTACCCGCGGGTGCCCAGCTACCACGTATTCGACCAGAGAAGGATTAAATATGGTGCCCTGGCGCAGCTGGTCAGCGGGCCCACCGGCCCGCACCGACTCTACACGTGGAGTCGGGACAACTTGGTTGAGCTGCGGAAGGGGTGGATTATAAAGGGCGATACGGTGGCCGAGCTTGCCGCCAATCTCAATATGCCACCGGAAAATCTGGCCAGCACTATCAATACCTGGAACAAGTGCTGTCAGGCTGGCGGCGACCCCGACTTTGGCCGCAATCCGCTGGAGCTGGTGCCGCTGGACGAGCCGCCGTTCTTCGCCATCAGGTTATTCCCCGGCGGTTCCAATACGCTCGGCGGCCCGCGACGAAACAGTCGGGCGCAGGTGCTCAATCCATTCGGTGAGCCGATTCGGGGCCTTTATGCGGCCGGCGAGTGCGGTTCGGTATTCGGCCTGCTGTATCCTGCGGGCGGCGGCAACCTGGCGGAGTGCATCGCCTTCGGCCGCATCGCTGCTGAGAGTGCGGTGAAAGAAAAAGCCGGCTAATACATAGAAACTGAAAGGAGAAAAACGTGAAACAGGCAGAGCTTAAAGGAAAGATACAGACAGTATTGGGGTTGATAGCACCAGCAGAAATGGGCATCACCCTGCCACATGAGCACCTCATCTGCGATGCGACTACCTGGCATTATGCCCCGGACGAAGCCACGGAGCGGAAATGGGCCAGTCACCCGGTGACCATCGATACCCTGTGGTGGATACGCTATCATCCTTTCCAGAACCTGGATGACCTGCAGCTGATGGATGAGGAGTTGGTGATAGATGAGGTCATGCGTTACAAGGCGCTGGGTGGGGAAACGATTGTGGAACTTACCGTGCGCGGACTTTACCCTGACCCGAAGGCGGTGGCCCGCATCGCCCGCAGCACCGGTGTGAATATCATCATGGGCACCGCTTACTATGTGGAGTCTTCGTATCCGGCGACTGGCGTCGATGTCAATGCCAAGAGTGAGGAAGAAATCGCCGAGGAGTTCGTCAAAGATATTTTTGAAGGTTTCGGCAGCACCGGGATACATGCCGGGCTTATCGGTGAGATAGGCTGCTCCTGGCCTTTCACCGCCAATGAGCAGAAGGTGGTGCGGGCCGGAGCACGTGCTCAGAAAGTCACCGGCGCTGCGGTTAACATTCACCCCGGCCAGAACGAGATGGCGGCTATGGAGTGCATCAAGGTACTGGACAAAGCAGGCGCTGACCTGAGCCGCGTGGTTATGAGCCACTGTGACCGTGCGGTGCGAGAGCCGGCAAATCGCATTGAGCTGGCCAAGACCGGCTGTACCATTGAGTATGACCTGTTCGGAAGAGAAGGCTACTATCCCACACGCTTCCGTGTGCTGGATATTCCCAATGACGCCCAGCGTATCAACGAGATAAAAGAACTGGCCGATAAAGGTTTTGAGAAGCAGATTTTCGTTTCGCACGATAATTACACAAAAAGCGCGCTCTGCCGCTACGGCGGCTGGGGCTACGGACACATCCTGCGGGATACCGTGCCGGTGATGAAAATCAAAGGCCTCTCGCAGGGGCTTATCGATACTATAATGATTGAAAATCCAAAGCGGATGTTCACCTTTGTGTGAATATATAAGGAGGCAGGCTTATGAGCAACAGGCAAAAAACAAAGGTGCCGGTGCTGGCCTGGTACGGTGACGAGGAACTGGAGATAGATTTTCCGGAAGCCTGGGACGTCACCGTCTGCAAAATGAAGGGGCACGATGCACCACCCCTCTCCGATGCCCAGATACGGAAGGCTTTCGCCAATCCCGTTGGCACCAGGACGGTAAAGGAGCTGGCCAGGGGCAAAAAGGAGGTGGCCATCCTCTTTGATGACCTTTCCCGGCCAACGCCGTCAGCCATGCTGATACCATACATTCTAGAAGAGCTCAAGGCGGCGGGTATTCCCGATGACAACATCCGTTTCATTGCCGCCATCGGCGCTCACGGCACCATGAATGGTATCGACTTTCGGAAGAAGCTGGGCGATGATGTCATGTCGCGGTTCCTGTTCTACAACCATAATCCGTATGAGAACTGCACCCCGCTGGGGGTCAGCAAGTATGGAACACCAATGGAGGTTAACAGCGAGTTCATGGCCTGCGACCTTAAAATAGGCATCGGCGTCATCGTGCCGCATCCCTATGGCTTTGGCGGTGGCTGCAAAATCATCCTGCCCGGCGTCGCCTCCATGCAGACGATTGCCTCAAACCACAACCGGCTGGTGTTTGACCCCTCGGTGGCCATCGGCAAGCTGCGCGAAAACGTTATCCTTGAAGACATCATTGAAGCTGCCCGTATGGCCCGGCTTGATGTCAAGGTGGACGCCATCGTCAACCTGAAAAGGGAAGTGACTGCGCTATTCGTGGGCGACCCGGTTGAAGAGCACAAGGCAGGCGTTGAGGTTGCCAAAAAACATTACGCTACGGATATGGTGCACAATGCCGATATTGTGGTGGCCAACTGCTTCTCCAAGGCGAATGAAATGACCCTGGCGCCGCCGGTGGTCTCACCGCTGCTGGCTGAAGACGGAGGTGGCGATATGGTGCTGGTAGTGGTGACGCCGGAAGGGCAGATACACCACTATTTCGACCGCAGTTTCGGCAAGAACTACGGCGGGCTGGGATGGGGACCACTAATCCGCAAGAGTACGCTACCAGATAGAACGAAGAAGCTGTCCATTCTAGCGCCGTATTCGGATAAGGTCGGTGCCGACTGGGTGGCGCCGTATGAGATGGTTCACCAGGCCAGGAACTGGCCGGAGGTAATTAAAGACTTGGAGCGGCGGTACGGCAATAAAGCTAAAGTAGCCGTGGTGCCTGACGCCACCGTCCAGTATTTCCCGGAAGCGGTACCGAAGTGTGACGTCTGCTCCGGCTAGGCCGAAAAGGGAGGACATAAATAAAGCAGGGTGTCGGCTGTATTATTATGTCGGCACCCTGCTTCTTATTTAAGTTGAGACTCTGATGTTTTAGTCGCCGGGAACGGTGGGACCTTTGGGCATACTGCTGTGCGGGAAGTATTGCAGCGTGCCGTCGGGCACGACCACCGCTTTGGCTTTAGCGCCGTGGTTCTTTTTCAGCGCGGCCAGTATCTCAGCCCAGCTGTTAAGTATGGTTATCTTGTCAATGGCGCCGATCCAGTCAAGCCCGGCCTTGTCAATGTACGGTCCGAGGGCATACATTCTTTTCACCCGTGCCGGCAGTTTCTTATGGGCGCCATAGAGCTTGCCGCCGATTGTCTTGCCAAAGCTGCGGGCAAGGTAGTGGCATATCTGGCCCTCGGGGATGTTGCCGATGATGACGAGGTCGCCGCCGGACTCTTTAAGCATTTTACTGCCCAGCCCGGCCACCAGTGCCGACTCGTTGGCTTTGGCATAGGAATTGGCCACGACAATATCAGCATCACTCGGTGCCTCGCAGGCGTAGACTTTGCGGCCCATCTTCACGCCCTCGCGCTGGGCTTCAACAAGGTCGCCGCAGAAGAGAGCAATGGTGTCGCGGTCGATGTTCACCAGGGCGTTGATGGAGAAATCAAGCCCCGCCATGCGCGCAATTTCCTCCATGTCCAGCCTCTGAACGTTATCGTCCACTCTGCCCCAGGTATCCAGTATAATGGTGCCAGTTTCGGAAATGGTGCACAACTTGCCGTGGTTGGTGGCAATGGACTTGGCGCTCGACACGCCCGGTAGAATCATCTTACCCCCGCCGCCGAAACCGGCGGTGGGGTGGGGCACCAGCGACCCGATGGATACCTTCAGGTCGCAGGCCATGAACTCGCTGTTCACCTCGACCGGGACGCCGCGCGAAGTGTCACCCAGGTAGGTGCAGTTCTCATACGGGTTGTGGTTGAAGACCAGGTACTTTTGAGGAATTTCCATCCCCAGCTTTTTCTGGAAGTCCATGAGTTTCATGGCGCCGTGCAGGCCGAGGGCGGCGATAAATCTGATGTTCTCATCCTTGATACCTCCCTCGTGCAGCTCATCCAGAACGTGCGGCACAATCTGGTCGGCCTTGGTGGGGCGGGTAAGGTCATCAAAGATAATGCATACCTCTTTTTTTCCTTTGGCCATTTCGGCGAGTCGCGGCGTGCCAATGGGCTTGCGAAGGGCGTCCCGTATCTGTTGGGCAGTCAGTTTGGGGGCTTTCTCCCCGGCCATTCTGGGTATAATCACCTCCCAGGAATCGGGAAGCTCAAGCTCCAGTTCAGTGTCACCATACCAGGGGAACTGCGGCACTTTGACAATCATGCTATACCTCCTTAACCTTGTTATGTAGCCGATATTATCTGCTTATCTTCTAATAAAGCGCCTTGGTGTGTCAAGCGAGATTGACCATTATAACTGCCTTACAGTATCGGCCCAAGCTTGTACAGGACGATTGGTTCACGGTAGCCCCGGCGCATCTCGCGCTTGGTCTGCTTGCCGGAGGCAACCGCAATGACCTCGTCTAAAAGACGGTCGGCCACCTGTTCAACCGATTCCGCCCCCTCCACAATTGTGTCGGCGTAAATATCAAAGAAATTTTTTTCCTGGCTGTCCCGCGGCTTGCTCTGTCGGCTGACCACGGAAATCTGGGGAACAATCGGCATCTCACCGCCCCAGCCTGCCACACAGCGGAAGCTGGAGGTAATGCCGCCTCCTGTAGAATAGAGATGGATGTGCGCGCCGGCAGCTATTTCGCCGCTTACCAGCTCGCTGGTCTGGGCCGAGCCGTCCATGAAGTACAGGCCCTTGCCATCTGGTTTCTCACCATGTTCCAGCGCGCCCTGCAGCGGCGATTTCCCGGTCTTGGCCATCGCCCCCAGTGATTTATCCTCAATGGTGGTCAAGCCCTCGGCGATATTGCCGCGGGTGGGCTGGGTGCCCCTGATGTCCTCGCCGGTGGCCTTAATCATCGCTTCCTGTCGTTCTACCAAGCTGCGAAACTTTCTGGCTACCTCTTCATTAACCGCCCTTTTGGCTATAAGATGGTCAGCACCGATGACCTCGGTGGTCTCGGAGAAGATGGCGGTGCCGCCTTCGGCTATCAGGCGGTCAAATACCATGCCGATAACCGCATTGCCGGCTATGCCTGATATGGCACTGGAGCCGCCACATTTCACGCCCAGAGTAAGATAGCTGAGAGGAAAAGGTTTCCTCTGCATCCGGGACGCCTCGGCGACCATGCGGCGGGCGGTGGTCAGAGCCCGGTCAAGGAGGCTCTGGTAACCATCGCTCTCCATTATGGTGAGGACTTCCACCGGCTTCTTCGTCTTGGTAATGCCCTCGGCAATCTTGGCTGGTGATGGGTTCTCGCAGCCAACGCCCACTATAAGGACGGCGGCCGCGTTGGGGTTGCTGCCCATGCCGGAGAGTACCCGCGACGCCTTCTCGTTATCGTCCTTGAGGTTGGCACAGGAGTGGGTAGTAATAACGGGTATGGCACCTGGCACGGCATCGGCGATGGCGGCGGCCATTTCGTTGGCGCAGCGATTGGCTGCGATGATGACCACGTGGTTGCGTATGCCGACGGAACCGTCAGGCCTTTCATAACCCATAAATTCCATTACTTTGCCTCCTTGGCGCCGGGAAGGAGGGCGCTGACGACGTTTTGCGTGTGAACATGCTCGCCTTTGCTTATTGGCTGGCTGGCCAGGCCAATAACCTCCCCGTACTTCAGAATTTTTTCGCCCTTCTTGATATCAACAACAGCCAGTTTGTGCCCGAATGGTACCGCCTGCTTGGCGGTCATTTCCCCAACCGGCCCCGATTTTGAGACCAGACCGATGCTTTCACCAGCCTCAATGTCACTCAGGGCAGTGGCGGTATTATCGTCGGGGTTGATCCTCATTGCTCTTTTCATCATATAGCATCCTCCTTAAGGCTGATATTTTGGGGGCCGGCGCTTTTTGGCTACGTTGCTGTCTCAAGAGCATTGCCCGTGACCCAGCACAAGCATTCAGCCAATATAAATTTGTCTAAGGGGAAAAGCAAGGTGCCCCCTGGCCGACAGATATATCGGCTAAATGCTAAATTAAATTTCAAATGATTGTCAAGTTTACCCGAGCCTTACTATCAAATTGACAGCGCTTCTTTATCAAATTACAATGAGCAGCGGAGATAATCAGAAAAAGGAGGCTTGATATCGATATGGAGGGCAGACCAAAAGTGGTTCGTGTGGATAAGGTGATTGATCGCGATGTCATCAAGGAGGAGCGCGAGGAACTGGCCAAGGTCAATGCCGAACTGGTGCTGGCCGAGTGTCAGACCGAAGAGGAGACAATTGCCGCTACCAGGGACGCTGACGCCGTGCTCACGTTCTTTGGCCAGATGACGCGCCGGGTCATTGAGTCCAGCCCGAAACTGAGGGTAATCGTGCGCTACGGCATCGGCTATGATACGGTGGATGTTGATGCCGCCACCGACAACGGTGTGCTGGTGGTGAACCTCCCCGGCTTCTGCCTTGATGAAGTCGCTGACCACGCGATTGCGCTGATGTTGGCCTGTGTCCGGAAGCTGGTCTACTACAATAACCTGACCAAATCGGGCTACTGGGCGAAGTACAGTGAAATGTCAATGTATTCCTTCACCGACCGGACGCTGGGGCTTGTTGGCTGCGGCACCATCGGGCAGGCAGTGGCCAGGAGAGCGAAGGGTTTTAACCTGAAAATTCTGGGCACTGACCCTTACGTGAAAGAGTCCGTGGCCAGGGAGCATGGCATAACGCTGGTGAGTATGCCGGAGTTGCTCGGTAAATCTGATTTCGTTTCCGTGCACTCGCTTCTGGGTAAAGAGACACACCACCTGATTGGTGAAAAAGAGTTCAGGCAGATGAAACCCAGCGCTTACTTCGTCAATACGTCACGCGGCCCGGTGGTTGATGAAAAGGCGCTGATTAAGGCGCTGCGGGAGAAGTGGATTGCCGGTGCCGGGATAGATGTCTTTGAACAGGAGCCGGTTGCTCCCGATAATCCTCTGCTCAAAATGGACAACGTGGTGGTTACCCCGCATAATGCCGGCTGGTCTGATGCTGCGGGGCAGCGGGCAAGATTGTGGGTAGGGCAGGAAGCGGTCCGGGTTCTTAGTGGTAAATGGCCCAAAAACTGTGTAAATAAAGACGTCAAGCCGAAGGTCGCACTAGAAAAGGGGGACTAACAGTCCCCCTTCCCTTTGTTTCCCTAAAGAGCGAGGTAGCGATAAGTTATCAGGCCTTGCGGGCGAACTTCTGGATTGCCCTCGGTCCTTTGTCTATTTTGAAGCCGGTGTAGGCGACCTCGCCAACGTAGATACTGCCCTGTGAATCAGCGGCAATGGCGTGTGGGGCGGTGAACAGGGCTTTTTCCCGGTCCTTTCCTTCCGCAGCCCATTCGGTTAGCAGCTTACCGTCGATGGTGTAAATGCGGACCCTATCCGCCAGGTCAGAGATATAGACGATATCATCGTCGTCGATGAAAAGGTCGGTGGGACGGAGCTGGTCGGTCCACATATTGAGCAGCTTCCCCTCACTGTCAAATATCTGAATACGGCTGTTTTCACGGTCGGGAATCCAGACCCGCTCCTTTTTATCCACCCAGATGTTGTGGGGCAGGCGGAACTGGCTGGGGCCGGTGCCCGGTCCGCCCCAGGAGAACAGGTATTTGCCGTCATTGCTGAACTTATGTACCTGGGCGTTCCCATAGCCGTCGGCGACATAGATGTTTCCTGAGGGGCCAACGGCGACGCCGGTGGGTCGGTTGAAGGGCCCACCACCCCTGGTGATGGTCACCAGGCTGGCGAAGAAGTCGAACATATTGACGTAGCCGGTGTCCGATGGTTTGTCCTCGGTGCCGAGGGTCATGAGCAGCTTGCCATCGGCCGTGAATTTGCGCACGGTGTGATTGAAATCATCAGTGCAGAAGATGTTCCCATCCTTATCAACGCAGCTGCCGTGTGCCCGCTTGAATATGCCTTCTCCCCAGGTGGACTGCATCTTTCCTCCGCGGTCAAAAATCATCAGGGGATGAGGACTGCGGTTGAAAACATATACCCTATCCTGCTGGTCAATGGCGATGCCGCCAACGTCAAGTATCGACCAGCCTTCGGGATACTTCGCCCACCCATCAACCAGTTCATACGTGTATTTACCGGAACCATAAGACATGCAACATTACCTCCTTATGCTTACTATACTCTGGAACTATCGTGGTTACACCGAATGGGCAACTCGCATCACGAGAACCCGCTGCATTATATACATTTAAGGTTATTATCTGTCAAGGCGAAATCAGTTTCATTATCTTATCCGTGGCCTTAAGGCCATGGCCGGTGAATACGGAAACGATGACTTCATCTGGACTTGAGCCAGGAAGGTATTTCTTTACGCCGGCGATGGTCGCCGCCGACGTGGGCTCAATGCAGTAGCCCATGCATCCCATCTCCACCAGCGACTTTTTTATCTCGTCCTCGCTTACCGTTAAAAATTCACCGCCGGTCTGCCGGACGGCATCAATGATTTGCCGGCCTCTTATCGGTTTGGCAATGGCGATGCCTTCGGCCAGTGTTTCCTTAGTTTCCGCTGGCGGGACTTCTGTCAGGTTTTCCCGGTGGGCACGGTAAAGCGGGGCGCAGTTCGCCGCCTGCACGCCGATTATCTTGGGCATGCGGGCGGTGATTCCCGCCCGCAGTAGCTCCTTGAAGCCGATACAGGCACCGAGCAGGAGCGTGCCATTGCCAACGGGAAGGATAACGGTGTCAGGAGGTTTCCAGCCAAGCTGCTCGCACACCTCGTAGGCGAAGGTCTTGGTCCCCTGGAAGAAAAAGGGATTTCGGGCATGGCTGGCATAATATGTCCTGGCGGCAGCCATCAGGGCTGCCTGTGCCGTGTCCTCCCTGGTGCCGGGTATCTGGTGCAGTTCGGCGCCGTACAGCCGTATCTGAACCAGCTTGCCGGCGGAAGTATTTTCTGGTACATAAATGTGGCATTTGATGTCAGCGCGGGCGCAGTAGGCGGCGATGGCCGCGCCGGCATTTCCCGAGGAGTCCTCAACTACCTCTTTTATGCCCAGCTCCTTTACCTTGCTGATGAGGGCGGAGGCCCCTCTATCTTTGTAGGAGCCGGTTGGGGACAACTGGTCCTGCTTTACCAAAATAATTCTGCCGTCAATCAAGACTTCGGACAGTGGGGTGAATCCTTCATCAAGGGAAACGATATTTTCGTCTTTCTCCAGGGGGATGGCCTCGCGGTAGCGCCACATGTTTGGCTTTCTCCCTTTTATCCTGACCGGGTCAAATGCGGGCGGAAAGTCAATATCCAGAATGCCGCCGCAGTCGCACCGCCATCGCGGTTCATCCAGCGGATATGATTTTCGGCACTCATTGCAGGTGAGCTGGCGCATGATAAGCCTCATTTCTTTTTCATGGCGGCAATGGCGTCAATCTCAACCTGGAAACCATAGTGCAAATTCGGTGTCGGCACCACGGTGCGTGCCGGTCGGTGCTCGTCGAAGAATCGGGCATACACCGCGTTCAATCGTTCCCAGAGCGACATATCGGCGATGTAAACGGTTACCTTCAGTACCTGGTCCATATCGCTGCCGGCGGCTCGCAATACCTCGGCGAGGTTCTTCAGCACCTGTTCCGTCTGTTCTTCAATAGAGCCGGTCTTTTTCTCTCCGGATACCGGGTCAATCGGCAGCTGACCGCATGCGTAAACGGTATCGTTGTGGACGATGGCCTGGGAATAGTGCCCGGCCGGTTCGGGTGCGCTTTTGGTAAGTATTATCTTCATTTTCCTCGGCACCTCCTTAACCGCTGCTGGTGCTATTCTGTATTAATGATAGTTGGCTGTCAATGGCTGGTGTTATAAAAAGAGAAGGCATGGAACCTGCTCCATGCCTTACCCTTTATGTGGCGTCCTATGTCGCTTACGCCTCATGCCGAAAACAAAACGGTAAAAGCCGACCGGTTCTATTCCGTATAGAAGGCGAGCGCTACCACCGGGCCGGTTGCCGAGGCCATGACCGGAGTATATGGTGTTAAGTATACCTCGTCACAGTCTACCTGCGAGGTGACAATATCCCGCAGTGTCTCACCGGCAGCTATGCCATCGGTATAGTGAAACATGGCGTGCACCTTTTTACCGGGCTCGATGTGCTGCCTGGCCAGTTCCGTTATTTTAACCATGGCTTTCTGCTTGCCCCTCGCCCGGCCCAGGTTCTCCACCAGGCCGGTATTGCTGACCATGCCGATGATTGGCTTCACCCCCAGCAAATCGCCGATAACCGCTGTCTTTGGTGCGCGCCCGGTTCTGATGAGATACTTGAGCGTGTCCATGGCGGTGACGAATTTTACCCGCGGAATCATACTGTTTGCGACTTGGACAACTTCTTGGAGGTTCTTGCCGGCTTTAGCGGCGCGGGCTGCCTCCAATACGATGAAGCCGAGAGCGCCGGCCGAAGTCCGGCTGTCTACAATCTCAATATTGGCCTTGGGATTTTTCTCCAGTACCAGCTTCTTGCCCTGCGTGGCGGCTTCAAAGGTGGCGCTCAGCGCCTTGGAAACAACGATGCAGACAATGCTGTCGGTCGACTTGCCCAACTCCTCAAAAATGCTGGCGAAATCGCCCGGACTGGCAGCGGCGGTGCTGCTTGAACCGTTGGCGGCATAGAAAAGCCGCCAGAACTCATCGTTGGTCAACTCCGTGTCCTTGTAGTGCTGGCCGCCGATGACCAAGCCCACCGGGGCAATGCGGATACCATACTCCTTGACCAGTTCCGGAGGCAGACAGCTGGTGGTGTCAGTGGCGATGCCTACTTTAGACATGATAGAACCTCCTTTCCGTATTTAAATAACTCCGCCATCTATACAGATGACCTGTGCGGTAATATAACTCGCCCGCTCGCTGGCCAGGAAGGCAGCCAGTTCGGCGACATCGTCTGGCCTGCCGAACCGTTTCAGCGGAATGCGGGATAGAATAATGTCCTTGGTCTCCTGGGGCAGTTTGTCGGTCATCTCGGTGGTGATGAACCCGGGGGCAATGGCATTTACCGTTATATTCCTTGAACCGAGCTCGCGGGCAACGCTCTTGGTGAAGGCAATCAGCCCTCCCTTGGCTGCCGAGTAATTTGCCTGCCCCATATTCCCCACGATGCCGGCGAGGGAAGCGATGTTTATAACCCTGCCCCAGAGCTGTTCCATCATGGAGCGCACCGCGAATTTGGTGCAGAGGTAAGCGCCGCGCAGGTTGGTGTTTATCACCTCGTCCCACGCTTCATCAGCCATCCTGGGCAGCAGGTCGTCCTTGACTATACCGGCGTTGTTCACCAGAATATCGATTTTCCCCCATCGGTCCACGACTTCACGAACCATGGCCCTGACCTCTTTGGCTTCAGCTACGTTCGCCTTAACCAGCATTGCCTCACCGCCGGCCTTTTCTATTTCCTTCAGCAGGCTGGCGGCCGCCGGCTCGCTGGTCAGGTAGTTGATGGCTATTTTTGAACCCAGGCTGGCCAGCCTGAGGGCGATTGTCCTGCCCAGTCCCCGGGAAGCACCGGTAACCAGTGATACTTTTCCTGCCAGTTCTTTCGGTTCCATCTGTCGCTCTAAGGAAAGCGTTTTATTATCAGGCTGCAGTTCTGGCCGCCCATGCCGAACGAGTTGGAAAGGCAGACATTTACCGGCTGGCGTCTCGCCTTGTTGGGCACATAGTCCAGGTCGCATTCCGGGTCGGGCGTTTCATAATGGATGGTGGGCGGAATGATTTCATCCCTGATGGTCATTACCGCGGCTATCGCTTCAATTGCGCCGGCAGCGCAGGCGAGGTGCCCTATCATGGATTTGTTGGAGCTGACCGGTATCTTATAGGCTCTATCCCCGAAGACTATCTTAATCGCTCTTGTCTCGGCGGCGTCGTTAAGACGGGTACTGGTGCCGTGAGCGTTTATATGGTCTATCTCTTTAATGGTAACGCCGGCATCCTGCAGTGCCATGCGCATGGCGATGGCCTGCGTCTCGGCGTCAGGTGCCGTCTCGTTGTAGGCGTCAAAGGACCAGCCAGCACTGGCCAGTTCCGCCATGATGGGAGCATTGCGCTCCTGGGCATGCGCCAGCGTTTCCATTACCAGTAATGCCGCCCCTTCGCCGAAAACAAAACCGTCGCGGTTGAGGTCAAAGGGGCGGCTGGCCCTGTTGGGGTCTGGTTCCCGGGACAGCGCTCCCACCCGGGCGGTGCTGGCAATGGATATCGGGTTGACATTGGCTTCGGCGCCGCCGGCAACGATTACGTCAGCATGCCCCAACCGCAGGTGGTTGAGGGCAATGCCCAGCGCATCGCTGCCGCTGGCGCAGGCGCTGTTCAGGCTGGTATTGGGCCCTTTGGCACCAATTTCCAGAGCAACCTGGGCCGTGACCATGCTCGGTGCCGTTTTGGTAATGGCTAGGGGGTCAACGCGCATCGGCCCCCGCTTCTTTATCAGCTCGCCCTCGTCAGCTATTTTGTCCATCGAACCGCTGGTGGCGATAATCACCCCGACCTTCTCCGGTTTTTCCCGTGACATATCCAGCCGGGCCGATTCAATAGCCATATTCGCCGCCGCTATGGCGAACTGGGTGCAGCGTGATGTCCGGTCGACCCGCTTGGGCGGCATGTATTTTCCCGGGTCGAAGTTCTTCACCTCGGCGGCCACGCTGACCGGATAGGCGCTGGCATCAAACAGGGTGATGGGGCCAAATCCCGACCGGCCGTTTATCAACCCCTGCCAGTGCTCTTCAGCCGATAAGCCCAGGGGGGTGATGGCGCCCAGTCCAGTGATGACGATTCTCGGCAGGGTTGACGTTCTGCTCATCAATCTCCCTCGGTCTCGGGATTTAGCAGCGTCAGTGATAAGCCGCCGTCTATCACAATCGTCTGTCCCTGAATCATTTCTGACTGCTGGCTGCAAAGAAAGGCGACCAGGTTGGCGATATCCTCTGGTTTGACCATCCTGCCGGCGGGTGTGGTCTGCCATACGGACTTTGGCAGGTTCGGGTCGGCGGTGTACAGTTTCAAAGCTTCCGATTCCACAGCGCCGGGAGCGACGCTGTTGACACAGATGCCACGGGGCGCCAGCTCAACGGCTAGGTAACGGGTGAGGGCCTCCAGAGCCGCTTTGGACACGCCAACCGCAGTGTAGGCGGGCAGTACCAGGCGCGAGCCGAGACTGGAGATGCTCACCATCTTGCCGCCGCTTTTCATTAACCCGGCGGCTCGCCGGGCGCACAGTAAAAAGGCACGCGCGTTGATATTCATGGTCCAGTCCCAGCCGCGGTCGTCCAGTTCAATGGCAGACCGTGCCACACCGGAGGCGGCGTTATTCACCAGTATATCCAGGCGGCCGAACTCCGACTCTATCTCATCAAACATGCTATCTATCTGCTCCGGCTCGCCGACGTTGGCCTTAATGATGTGGGCTTTGACGCCCTTGGCCAGCACTTCCTGAGCCGTGCTCTCGGCGGTGCCTTTCTTGCGGAAAAAATTGATGATGATATCGGCGCCTTCCTCGGCCAGTTTCAGCGTGATGGCACGCCCGATGCCCCGCGAACCGCCGGTAATCAACGCTACTTTACCGCTGAGCGCTTTTCCATTGCCCATAATTATGCTTATTTCCCTTTTTCGTCTATCTTACGCTCAATATAGGCGATAAAGTCTTTCATATTCTTGATTTGCTGCAGTTCTTCGTCCTGTATCTCAATGTCGTAGGTATCTTCCAGTGCTACCAGTATCTGGACGATATCAAGGGAATCGGCATCCAGGTCTTCAAACGAGGTCTCGGGCGAGAAGGCGGTTTCCGGCTTGCGGGTAACTCTGGTTACTATCTTTTTCAGCGTTTCTTCGACTGACATCTGGGTCTCCTTTACCTCATTGCGTTTCAGAACTGGGAATTGCTCCGAAGCCAGCTTCTTTCAGTTTCTGGCGGGCTGCGGCCAGCTCTGTTTTCAGCGTGCCGACCAGGTCCTGCTCCACGGCCATCTTGGCCTGTTCAATGGTCTTGGCAATTTCCTCATGGCGGCTGCGCCCGTGAGAAACACAGGCCACGCCGTTGACCGCCCAGAGCGGCCCGCCACCGCTGACTTCGGCGGCATTGGTGGCCCGCAGCAGGCCTTCAGTGATGGCTTTTATCTCATTTTCAGCCAGCTTACCTCTGACTTTTTCCTCAAGCCAGCCGGCGAATGTCTTGCCCAGCGATTCGCAGAACTTGACCACAATATTGCCGACGAAGCCATCGCAGATGATGACATTGGCCTTCCCCGCAGGTATGTCATAGCCTTCCACGTTGCCGATGAAGTTCAGCCCGCAGCTCTGGAAGAGGGGATAGCTTTCCTTGACCACTTCGTTGCCTTTGCCCTCTTCGGTGCCAACGCTGAGCAGCGCCACAGTCGGATTGGCGATACCCAGCATTTTCCGGGCGTAAACCGTGCCCACGATGGCAAAGTCGAGCAGCTGGTATGGCTGGCAGTCCACATTGGTGCCCAGGTCCAGCATGATGGTGTTGGGGGCAAAGCCGAGAAAAGGACCACCCGCCACCGGGCGGGACATCCCCTCGATGGTGCCCAGGATATACATGGCGGCGGCGACCACGCCGCCGGTGGGGCCAGCACTGACCACGGCATCGGCTTTACCTTCGCGTACCAGTTTGGTGGCCACGGCAATTGAGGCATCCCGTTTCTGTCGCAGTGCGTAGGCAGGGGGTTCACCTTCGACCAGATACTCGCCGGCATGAATGACTTCAATCTCAGCGCCGGACAGGTCATGCTTGGCCAGCTCCTGATTCATCCGGTCGGACGGGCCAACCAGGGCAATCTGCACGTTGTATTCTCTGGCACCGATAACAGTGCCTTTCACAATCTCTTCGGGGGCGTAATCGCCGCCCATGCCATCAACTGCAATCCTCATTTTACTTCAACCTCTACCTTAGCATCACCGGTAATCACCGGTTCGTCGTTCTGATTGCTGCAGAGTACGTCGCAGTCAATTGTCTGATAGCCGTCACCTTTTTCTATCCGGCGTATGCTGCCGCTGACGGTGATGACATCGCCGGGACGGGCCGGCGCGCGGAACCGCACGTTTAGTTTGCCGCTGGTGAGCCATTGCTGGCCAAAGGCATTGGTCAGCATCTGCGAGATATAAGCGAGGATGAGCATACCGTGGGCAATCGTCCCGCCAAGGGGAGTCTGACGCGCATAGTCAGCATCAATGTGAATGGGATTGAAATCACCGCTGGCTTTGGCGTAGAGATTGATATTATCCTGAACAATATTCTTTATTATTTTGGGCAGGGGACTGCCTTCTGTGAGTTCAAACGAAGTTGACATAATCATTCCCCATCCTTGCTTCATGAAGTTACGGTACAGGTAAAATAAAGCCCGTTTTACCCAACAGCACTGGCTTGTTCGCCTGGTTGAGAACACTGGTATCTACGGTTATCAGGTGCAGCTTGCCTCGCTCCTGTACCCGGCCCACCCTGGCGTGACTGGTCAGGCTGTCCTCTGTTTTAACGGTGGCCAGGAATTCAAAATCCTGTGAAACATGTATAGTTCCGGGCGGCATTGAGATGGCACTTATCAAAGCCTTCAGCGACAGGGCGGCCACTGCCATGGGGGGCACCAGTCCCGTATTTTCATACAGGCCGTTATCTTCTGCCACTGCCTTCAGGTAATCGGCCACAGTTGTTGCGTCTACCTGAAATGCCGCGGGAGGGAACTCCTGACCCTCTTTCAAGTCCTGATATTCAGTCTTATCTACCATCGCGTTTTAACGAGATAATCGGTCTCCTAAATACCTCGATACTCAAGGTATTCGGTTAATGTTAATGATATTCAGCAAGCTGGCCTTTGTCAAGACGTTCGGAAAAGAAAAGTCCCCCGATGACAGTGATATTTCCCGGTCTGCCGGAGTTCTTTTACTTTAATCCGCAGGGATACGAAAACTCGGTTCAACAGGCAGGGATTTGGGCTTTTGTACCGGCTCCCAGACACAGTGCAATTCCGGGATATCAATGTAGTTAAATCCCCCGGCCTTTTCCTTGGGGTCGCCGAAGTGCCCGCATTGCAGGCTGGGAAATCCCTGCTCAATCAGTGAATTTGAGACCTCATCAATATCGTCGCACAGGAATTTGAGGTGCTGGATTCCCTCACCTTTTTCGTCTATCCAGTCCTTGTAAAAGGAATCTCCTTCTACGTACTGCACCAGTTCCAGTTCCACATCACCGATATAGGCATGGCCGAGTCTTTCTCTGCCCCAGCCTGGCTTTCCGTGGTAATAGCGGTCAAAGAGGACGTGAGAACCCCATTCCCTGATTTCCCAGGGCCCGATGCCCAGTATATTCCAGTAATTTTCTGCGGTCTGCATCACGTCTTTCACACAAACTCCCACCTGCTTGATTCCGGCAACTTTCACTCTGGCCGGACTCGCTGCTTTCGGGTCTTCAGGAAACATGGTAGCTCCCATGGGTTTGCCACCGGTTCGATTGCTTGTCTCCCAGATGGCCTTCAGCGGTTTCCTCATATCAAAGTAGGCGAACTGATTTTTCAGTTCCGGCCCAAAGTGCCCGTTCATAATGGGAGGGAAACCCAGCTTCTCCATTTCCCGGCTCACCCGGTCGATATTCAGGTCTTCCACCAGGAATTTCATATGGTGCAGTCCCTCGCCAAATTCATCTATCCAGTCCTGATAAACGGAATCACCTTCGGTGGTTTCAAAAAGTTCCAGTTCCAATGGCCCTACCTGTGTTACAGCACCGATAAACCTTCCCCAGCCGGGCTTACCATAATATTTCAGGTCGGGTATGCGGAGGGAGCCAAATTCAAAAACTGCCCAGGGACCGATGCCCAGAATATTCCAGTAGGCTTCCATTGTCTTCTTTATATCTTTACAGACGATGCATACCTGCTGGATTTGCGTGACCTTTACCCTGGCGGGACTTTGCGCTTTCATGCTTACGACCTCCTGTACAATATTATTACTATGGAATTCTATGGTGCTGCATCATATACTGTCAAGGATTGACATCGTTCAACGGGGTTTTTAATTGTAAAATGATAACGGATGGTGGCGCTTGACTTTGCCTGGCGAACTTGCATTTACTATGGAAAAGGTTGGAGGTGTTCTGCCATGTTAGGTGAACTGCTGGCTAAAGACAAATTACAGATTATAGACCTCACTTTGCCGCTTAAAAATGGCCTCAGATACCGCACGGCTCCGGAGATTGTTTATGAGAACCACCGTCAGGGTGCGGAGGCCTTTCGTCGACGCTGGGATATACCGGAAGATGACCTCGAGGAGTATGCTGCCAGTGAGACCGTCACTCTGTGCTCCCATTCCGGTACTCATATGGATGCCCCCTGGCACTACGGCCCGACGTCAGAAGGAAAACCCGCCATGACGATTGACCAGGTACCCCTTGATTGGTGTTGTGGGGATGGTGTACTGCTGGACTTCACGCATCGTAAAAAGGGGGAGGTCATTAGCCGGGAAGACGTAGTTGAAGCGCTTAACAAGATTAACTACACACTGAAACCGCGGGACATCGTTCTCATACGGACAGACTGCTGCCGGCATTTTGAAGAAGAACGGTATCAGTATATGCATCCCGGGATGAGCCGGGAGGCAACGCTGTGGTTGATTGACCAGGGAATCAAAGTAATGGGCACGGACGCCTGGGGGTGGGATGCGTCGCTTGATGTGCTGGTGGCGGAGTTCAAGCAGGGCGTGATAGGCAGATTGTGGGCGTCACATTATGCCGGAAAAGAGAGAGCGTACTGCCACATGGAAAAACTGTGTAATCTGGATAAGATTCCCAGCCCCTACGGTTTTCTCATCTTCGCCTTCCCGATGAAGATTGAAAAGGCAAGCGGCGGCTGGGTGCGGGTGGTGGCTATCGTGGGGAAATAGCTGTTCTCGTTATCTTATCATTTGCCCTGGCAGCCAGAGGATGAGTTCGGGGAAAATGGCGCACAGCAAAAGCCCGATCATAATCAGGAGAACAAAGGGGATTACCCCTCTGATTACCTCTGCCATGGTCAGCCCAAATTCCTTGGGCGCGGCACCCCGGACGATGAAGATAGCCATGGCAAAGGGTGGAGTCATAAAAGACATCTGCAGGTTAACGCAGACCATGATGGCAAACCAGATGGGGTCAAACCCAAGGGCAGCACCGATGGGGGTTATGATTGGCACCATGATGAAGACGATGCCTATCCAGTCGATGAACATGCCCAGGATGAAGCAGATGAACATGATAACGCCAAAAGCGCCCCATTTACCTCCGGGGGTACTCAGAATAACATCGGTGACCACTTTATCACCACCGGCCCCGATAAATACGCCGACGAAGGCAAAGGCCATGGAAACGATGAGGATAATAAAACCGGCGAGCCTGAGCGTTTCCAGCGAGACCTCGTATAAAACGCGCCAGTTGAAGCGGCGGTAGGCAATGACCAGTATCACTGACGCCAGACCACCAATAGCGGCAGCTTCGGTGGGAGGAGCGATACCTAAGAAGATGGTGCCCAGCACGGAAAGGATGAGAAAAGCCGCCGGGAGCAGGGAGGTAGCCAGCATCCAGCTCTTTTTCCAGAAGGATACTCGCCTCTGTTCCAGAGGCACCGGTGGCGCAATAGTTGGCTGGAGTAAGCTGCGAATAGCAATGTAGCTGATATACAGGCCAGACAGGATGAAGCCCGGAATAAAAGCCCCGAAGAATAGCCTGCCCACGGATAGGGAAGCCATTGGCCCGTAAAGAACCAGCATAATGCTAGGCGGGATAAGTATGCCCAAAGTGCCTCCGGCACAGATGGAGCCGCTGGCCAGGCTCTTATCATAACCTCGCCTCATCATAGAGGGCAGCGCTACCACAGCGAGCATGGTGATTGAGGCGGCGATGATGCCCACGCAGGCCGCCATAATGGTGCCAATTAAAACGGTGACAATGGCCAGGCCACCCCTGAGCCCACCCAGCCAGACATATAACGCATCATACAGCCTTTCCGCAATTCCGGAGCGCTCCAGCATGAGACCCATAAAGATAAACAGAGGAGCGGCGAGGAGGGGATAGTTCATCAGGATGCCGCTCACGGCACGTGGGTAGAGCACCTCACCGACATTAAGGCCAAATCTCAAAAAGCCAAATATTAATCCTAGAAACCCTATGACAATAGCCAGCGGGTAGCCGGTCAGGACGCCAACGAAGACGCCTCCCAGCATGAGCCCGGCAATAAGTTCTGGACTTATATCAATCATAGGCTTTTCCCTTTACGAAGTAGTAAACATCGCGGACAAACTGGGCGGTACCCTGAAGGAAGAAAAGGAGGAACCCGATGGCCACCCAGGTTCGGAATGGACCCATCGGCGGGTACCAGTATGTCTCCACCGATTTTTCGGCCACTTTCCAGCTGGTTATTGTCCAGGCAACGGAACTGCTGACGAACATGGCCATCAGTGGCAGGAACAGAAGCAGGTAGCCAAAGGTATCAATGCCGGCTCTGGCTCTGGGCGAAAGGTGGGTATAAATTACGTCAATCCTGACATGGGAGTGATGACGCATGGCATATGACCAGCCTGCGGCGAAGAGACCCCCGCCTATCATCATGCTCGTTTCATAGTTCCACATGGTGGGGTCATTGAAGATATAGCGCATGATTACCTCAAGCGAGATGAGGCCGACTAGGAGAGCCGCCAGCCAGCAGGCAATTTTGCCAGTTCGGTCGCTGATGTTATCAATAAGGTGTACTATCTTTTTCATGCTGAATAATGTTTGGGAGAAGCTCCCCTCCCCTTGTCGAAATTATATTGGGGGAGGGGAGCAAAGTCAATACTAGAACAGGCCAGGATAGGTGTCCTCCATGCCCTTCTTGAAGGAGCGTGCTGATTCAAGCACTTTGGCATAGAAGGCATCCTCGGTTGCCTTTTCGTCGTAGAACGCTTTTGCTTCGGTCATAAGCGCATCGATAATGGACTGAGAGGCAGGTGCAACAGTGGTGCCATAGTCCTGATAGAAGGCTATGGCTATCATGTCTTTTCTGGTGATCTCAGAAAGATAGTCGATGCACTCCTGCCAGGCCACGGCTTGGAAAACTTTCTGGTATTCGGGTGGCAGCTCTGCCCACTTGTCCTTGTTAACCGAGTAGGTGAGGTATTCGCAGGGCTGGCGAGCCGCTGAAAGATACATATAGTCGATAATCTCATAGCTGGCAATGGTGTAGTCCACCGCTGGAGAACTGAACTGGAAGCAATCCACCACGCCGCGCTGTACGGCTTCGTAGAGTTCACCACCGGGCACTGACATGACCGAGACGCCCATTCTGGCGAAGATCTCTCCATCATCACCGGCGGTTCTCATTTTGATTCCCTTGAGGTCAGCGGGTGTATCCAAGGGTACTGTGGAACTGAGGAAAATTTCCGGAGTACCTGTCCAGCCGGGGATAACTTTCACGTTCATATCGGCGCCATCGAGCATCTCCTGAAGCATCGCGGTGCCCTCGTCATGCATCCAGAAGAGCATTGCCATTGGTGATAGTCCACCGACGTAGAAGTTAAATAGACCAGCAGCGGGGAACCTCTCCCGCCACCAAGATGTGGCGTCGTAGCTGAAATCCAGAGTGCCGCTGTCCACCGCGTAGACCTCATCGGAGGCGGGGACGATGGCGCCACCCGGGTGCGGTTCCAGGACCCAGTTGCCGCCGGTGGCGTCAGTTACTTTGCCACAGAACCTGGCGAAACCTTCGTACATCGCCTGGCCGGCCGGGTTTATGTGCTGCCCGGTCCATTTGATTGGAGCCGCTGGCTGCGCTGGCGCGGGAGCTGGGGATGGTGCTGGTGTCGGTGCTGGTGCTGGTGCTGGAGCCGGAGCTGGCGCTGGTGCCGGAGCCGGCGCTGGTGCCGGAGCCGGAGCTGGTGCCGGAGCCGCACAGGCGGCGACCAAGCTTACCACTAACAGCAGAGCAAATGTTAAGAAAATGCCTTTCTGTTTCACTAACTTACCTCCTTGTTTTTAATACCTCTCGGGATAACATTGCAACCTCTTCTCCGAAAACAATCACCCCCTTTACTTTAATTTAAATGTATTGCATTTACAGGGGCTTTTGCTTGGTGTCAAGCATCGCCCCAGCAGATTGTCTATTTTGTCTGTTTTCCCACCAGGCACGTATCTCTTCAAGGCTGCGCACCGTGTATTCTTCGTCTCGATAACCAAGCCGATAACTGATGAGGCTGGCTCCCATCTTGTTTAGTGTTCCCAGCCGATGCTTTCGTTCCTCGGTGAACGTGTTTGCATCTACGCCAATTGACATGGCGGCTATTACTTTGCCGATGGCGTCATGGATAACGCAACCAACGCCGCTTAGTCCTTCCGTGTTTCCCTCTATATCGACAGAGAAGCCATTTTCCCGTGCCTGTTTAAGCTCCTCTTTCAGCTGTGTCTTGGTGGCGGTGGTCTTGCTGGTCAGCGGTTTCAATATCTCGCTGGGGTATATGCTTTCCAGTTCGATTTCGGACAGCTCGCTCAGAAAAGCCTTGCCCATGCCGGATGCGTAGGCAGGCAGTATCGAGCCAACAGCATGCTGGTAACGGAAGGGCTTTCTGGCCTCCTCCTTCTTGATAACGATGACGTTACCTCTGTCAAAAACAGAAATTTTTATGGCCTCACCGGTAAGTTCGTTAAGCAATTCCGTAACCGGCTCGGCGGCGGACAGGATATCCGTGGTGACCAGATATAGACTGCCCATCGTGTATAGTGCCGGGCCAATGCGGTATTTTCCGGTGTTATTTTTGCGAATCAATAGTCCCGCGCGGAGCAGTGTTGACAGTATACGGTGCACCGTGGTTCTGGGAAATTCAACCTTGCCTACAATATCAGAAATGCTCAGCTCTGGTTCATCATAGGAAAAGCACTGCAGGATGGAGACTGCTTTCAGCAGCGAAGTTATGGGGCTGGTGGTATTGGAGGGTTTTCTTCGGGTAATGTCCATATAGTGGACATCCTTTCCAAAATATGGTTAGTTAATATTAATATTACAGATACTTCGCTGTCAAGAGCTTGTCCAAGAAATTTGTTAGAATTCAGAGCATCTCGTTGCCGCCATCTACCCCCAGGCTCTGGCCAACCATGTATGATGCTTCGTCAGAACATAGAAACAGCACTATGGCAGCCACTTCCTCGGGCTTTCCCAGTCTCCCCAGCGCGCAGCGTTTCAGCGCTGTCGCCAGCGATTCTGGGACGAGGAGTTTCAAGGCCTCGGTATCAATGGTGCCAGGGACAACGCAGTTGACCATGATGTTATGGGGGGCCATGGCCACAGCCAGCGATTTCGTCATGGAAATCACGCCGGCTTTAGCCGCTCCATAAGCAGTGCCAAAGGGGCGGGGCTGTCGGCCGGCGATAGAAGCTACATTAACCACCCGGCCGTACCGCTGTTTCACCATGTAGGGCAGGACATAGCGACAGAAATTCATCGGCACAATAAGGTTGAGATCAATGACGCGTCGCCAGACTGATTCATCGGCGTCCAGAAAAGCGATTGCCTCGCTACCACCAATATTGTTCACCAGGATGTCAATCCGCCCCAGTTCCTGGGCCACCTTCTCCACCGCATGCTCTACTTTCTCTCCATTGGTGGCATCGATGATTACGGACATGGAGTGCCTGCCCCGTGATTGTATTTCCTTGGCCGCGGCTTCAGCTTTATTCTTATTGATATCCAGAATGGCAACGGTGCTTCCCTCGCTAGCAAATGCGCTGGCAACCGCCCTACCGATGCCAGAAGCGGCACCGGTTACTATGGCTACTTTATCTTTGAATCTCATTCTTCACGACCTCTTACAGCATGCAATTCCCGCCATCAACGGCCAGCGTCTGCCCGGTGATATATGACACGTCATCAGAGGCTAGGAAGAGCACGGCCCGCGCCACTTCCTCAGGCTGCGACGCTCTCTCCAGTGCTACCTGCTCCAGAATCGGCTGTATGTGCTCCGGGCTGAGCCTCTTGAGAAGCGGCGTATCCATCGCTCCCGGAGCGACACAGTTGACCCTGATGTTATGTGGTGCCATGGCCACGGCCAGCGACCGTGTTACCGAAATAACTCCTGCCTTGGCCGCGGCATAGGCCACGGCAAGTGGCCGGGCCTGCCGACCGGCAATGGACGCGATGTTGACGATGCGCCCGTATTGTCTCTCTATCATGTGGGGGAGCACGACATGGCAGAAATTCATGGTGCATATCAGATTCATATCTATAACACGCCGCCAGTTTTTTTCATCGGTCTCCAGAAACGGCAGGGTATCGGTCCAGCCGACGTTGTTCACCAGGATATCGATTTTCTGCTCCCGCTTCATAACCTCATTGACGGTGGTTTCTATTTTCTGCCGCCGGGACACGTCCACTTCAAGTGCGGTGGCTTTTCCTCCAGGAGCGATGATATCGCCTGCTGTCTTGGTCGCCTCCCCTATATCGATATCACAGACATAGACCATCGCCCCTTCTTCGCCGAAGCCCAGTGAGATGGCTCTCCCCAGCCCAACCGCACCACCGGAAACAATAACTACTTTATCTTTGAACCTCATATCCATTCCTCACCATAGCCTGTGTTATGGTTTCAGCACTATCTTAAGCTGGTCCGGGTCTTCATCGGCCAGTTTGAAGGCCTCCGCCACCTTTTCCAGAGGAAAAGTTGATGTTATCAGTGGCTCTATCTGTATCAGTCCATGATGCGTGACCTTCAGGCAGTCGGGAGTCCAGACCTGGACCTGCTGGGGTGTGTAGTGGCGGAAGGCAACGGAGCGTATATCCAGGGATTCATGGTGCCAGCGCTGGAAATTATCTATCGTTATGGAGTGCAGGAAATCGCCCTGGAAGACCATGATGCCCATTGGTTTTACGATATTTGTAGCCAGATTCATGTACTCTTCCACGGTGGGGTCAATGTAGGCGGCGGTCTGCGCCACCAGGTCAAACCCTTTGCCTTCAGTCAGTTCCATGGCCACGTCATAGGCGTTAACCTTGGTCGTGTTGAACACATTATCGGCACCCAATTTTTTGGCCATGTTGAGTCGGAAATCGCGGTTGTCAAAGACGGTGACGGAGAGGGCGCCGCTTTTCTTCAGGCCCTGGGCGACAATCTGGCCGATGAAATTGGCGCCGGTGACGGCCACCGCGTCGCCGAGCTTGATGCCGGAGCGAAATACCACGTAAACGAACGGGCAGGTTGTCTCTCCCAGCGACGCCAGTTCCATGTCCATTTCCTCGGGTACAGGCACCACATCCATGGGGTGTGCCACCCAGTAGTCTGACATGCCTCCCGGTGTGATAGTCCCGGAAACGCGAGGGCTGTGCATCAGAATAACGCGGTCACCTTTCTTGTACTCATGGACTCTGGCACCGACGGCGACCACGGTGCCGCCGGCCTCATGGCCGACAAACATGGGGTAATTTGGTTTTTCGTGGCGCTTGGCGTGGAAGTAATACCCCTTGCGGTACATCTGGACATCGGCCAGGCAGATTGACGCCGAGTGAGTCTTGACCAGAATCTGGTCGGGCGCCGGTTCGATATCCCTCTCAATCAGGTTTATCTTTTTAATGCCTTCCAGCACGGTGGAACGAACTTTCATAAGTCCTCCTTTTATTTTGATTTATAATTCTAACGTTATGGGCTGGTGGGTGGCGGCGGATTGCTTGGCGGCATCAATGATGGCCAGCTGAGTCAGTATCTGGAAATAGGTGACGATGGGCTCACGCTTCTGCGCGATGGCGCTCAGGAATTCCTGCATCTGGGCGGCAAACTGGTGAAAACGGGGAGTGTCACTTTTTACCACTTCGCCGTTGACCAGCAGGTCGCCGCTGAAAACGCCCACCATCTGTCCCGGAATATGACCGCCGCGCTGGACGATGTCTATTCTACCCCTGGGGCCGGCAATCCAGCACTCGTGCTTTGTGGGCCTGTTATTGACAGAAAGGATATTAGTCGCCATGGAATCATCGTCAAAGCGCATGGTAATGGTAATCTCGTCCATGCCTTCGAAATCGGGGTTAATGGAGCGGGCCTCAGCATAGATGCGCACCGGTTTTCTGCCCTCGTAAATCCATAGCGTGTAGTCAATGGTATGGGCGCCATACATGGTGAAGGCCATGCCACCGGTCTTGGCCTCATCCTTCCACCAGGGTGGGGCGGTATCTCTGGTAAAGGGGGCGGCGAAGATATAGAGCAGGTCAAAAGGCTGGCCGATTTCACCGTTTGCCACCCTCTGCTTGGCCTCCCACAGCGCCCACATGAAGCGGAACGACTGGCCGGCCATGAGGACCACCCCTTTTTCCTGGGCTTTGGCAAGCGTCTTCTTGCCCTCGGCCAGACTTAGCGCCCAAGGCTTCTCGATAAGGACGTGACGGCCGGCATCCATGACCTGGCAGGCTACCGGGTGGTGGAGGTGGTGGGGCAGGCAGACAACGCATGCCTGTATCTCCGGGTCCTGTAACGCTTTTTCAACGCTGAGGTAATATTTCGTCTTATGCCGCTCGGCCGTGGCACGGGCGCGCGTCTCATCGATGTCTACCACGGCGGCGACAAATGCCCGCTCTGAGTTCTGGCTGATGCCGTCCAGGTGGCTCTCGCCAATTCTGCCCAGCCCAATAACCGCAACGCCGATTTTATCCTGCATACCTGATATAATTTCCTTTCCTGTTTTCCTGGTATCAGCCAATTATAGAACAAAACGGCGCTGCAATAAAAAATTTCTACGATTTGAAGGACGGAAGTGGTTTGTAACACTTGAGGAAACTGAGGTTAGAAGAGAGATAATTGGAAGTAGAGCAAGCTGTACAATAGACAGAACTTTTTGCCTTGCTTTTAGTATTACATAGCTGGATTGGTTCGAATCCCCTCAGCTTGGGGATGAGCCCAAGTCGCTACCTAATTTTATGACTTTTGACATAGGGTGACTCACTGTTGTAGTATGTAGTATACGATACGTCGTATACTACATACTATGGATGCACTAAAACTAATTGAGGTTGCTGCACTGGCATTCCCTGCCGGTATGCTGATGGGGGTTATTGGGGGTGGAGGGGGTGGTTTCTATGTTATTATATTAACCTTTGTATTCAATCTGCCCATTAAGCAGGCGATTGGTACAGCTTTAGCTACCAGCACGGTGACGGCACTGTCTGGAGTTATCGGGCACTGGCGTCACGGGAACCTAGAAAAAGAAAGTACCGTTTATCTTGGTGTCACCGGAGTATTGGGCGCTGTAGGTGGCGCTATTTTGGTCCAATATTTATCCTCCACCCTTTTAAAGTATATGGTTGTAGTGTTTTTTGCCGTCATCGGTCTGCTGGGCCTCATTCGAACTAACCGTTGGCAATCGGGAAGTAAATTAACCCGGAAGAATAAGGTTACTTTACTCATCCCGGCTGGTCTTATCTCGGGAATAGTAAGTGGTGCTTTCGGGTTGAGTGGTTCCACACCGCTGTCCTCTTATTTAATCTCTTTTACTTACCTATCACCCCCGGTTGCCGTCGGCACGACGCTGACAGCAGTGCTAGCCACAAGTTTGGCCGGTGCTGTTGTCCATTATCAGCAGCAGGCTATAGATTTTAAGCTGGTACTGGTTATGAGTGCCGGGTCAGTTATCGGTGCTTACCTGGGGGCAAAACTAACTGCTGTCATAAATAAAAAAGTGCTGGCAATCGTCCTTGCCATACTGGCTCTGGCATTCGCCGTTTATCTGGCATTACATTAACAATAAGGAGGGACTGATGTCTGCAGAAAATGATGAGCTCATAGTAGCTGCCAGAGAAATCGTTGATAATCTTAAGGTCGTGGGCCAATTCTTGCGTCGCGTCACCGATGCCGACATCGCCCGCAGCGGTCTTACCGCCCCGCAAATAAGCGTTCTGGATGTGCTTGCTGAAACTGATGGCCTGAGCCTAAAAGAACTCAGCGATCGTGTAGCCTTGTCCCACAGTACCGTATCAGGCATCGTGGACCGCCTTCAACGCCGGGGGCTGGTACACAGACAACAAGATGCCATAGACCGCCGTTTTACCCGTATTTTCTTGGCGGAAAGAGTGAAAAATTACCTCCAAAATAAGATGCCTAGCTTCAAGCTAAATCCGCCAATTTTGGAAGCATTTCGCCCCGCTAATCCGGAAGAGAGAAGCCAAATTCAAGAAGGGCTAGCCACACTGCGCCGCCTCTTGGAAGAATATACTAAGCCTGCAAAATGATATAATTCGAATAGTCGGACGAGCATAATCAGTAGAGATAACCTCAAGCCTGTTACTAAGAAGGAAATTGAAATAGATGATTATAAATACGATTGCAGCCGTCGTGGTTATTATCACTGTCCAACTTTATTACGTGATATCGGAAACCAGGATGACCAAGCGCACTACACGGGGAATGGACAACTCGGCCGATAGGGGAACACGTAAGCTAGTGTGGATACTTAGTGCTATAGCTTTCGATGGCGCATGGCTCCCGGTAATATTTGGTTTCGGCAAACTGTTTGTTCTTGGTGCTTGGCTGACTTGGGTCGGTGTAGTTGTCATGATATCCGGAGTTGCCTTCCGGCAGTATGCAATCAATTCTCTGGGGAAGTTTTTTACGGCGACAGTTCAGATTCGTAAGAATCACCAATTGATCAAGGATGGCCCTTATCACCATATTCGGCATCCGTCATATTTAGGGCTCCTCATCTTAGCCCTGGGGAACGGTGTTGCTCTAGCCAACTGGATTTCCCTGCTGCTGTGCATCGCACTTCCGACAATCGGGATAATACGGCGAATTAAGGTAGAGGAGAAAGAATTGTACCGCCACTTCGGCGAGCAATATCAAGACTACCGGAAAAGCACCTGGCGTCTTATACCGCACGTATATTAAAAAGTCTGGCACATTGTCGATTTTACAATTAAGTAGGTTGTTGACCAGGCATCATTGCACAATTTAGCGAATTGTTAAACCATGTAACATTTGCCCAAATTGTTAAATCACACAATCTGACGCTTTGTTGCATAAGTCTTGTTTAAGCTGATTCATTTGCTAAATTAGCATCAACCGTTGTATCCATAATTAGATGCCAAGGAAATAGAAGAGACAAGAAGCTCTCTTACGATTATAACCGCACTTAAACAGAGCCTGTTGCCGTTTGACAAGAGCAGGTTATTGATATATTTTATTTCTATTGGGTGAGGGAGAAATGGTTAGGAAGAAGGAAGAAGGGCAGCAAGTTAAGTACAGTGAAGACCTAGATTTATCCTTTCAGGCCATAGTTGATGGCATAGAAGATGAACTCATCGTTATCGATAGAAAACACCGAGTCATATTTGCCAATGCAGCCGCACGCGGTAAATTACCTAAGGTAAGCGAGTCTCCCATTGGGGAGTTTTGCTATAAGATTCTGTATGGCAGATACAAACCTTGCACTACACCTCTTTGGGAGTGTCCTTTAAATAAAGTCCTGGAAAGCGGCAGGATAGTAACAGTCATCCACCCATCTCACAACCTTGGCAATGATACATTTCTCGAGATCAGTGCCTATCCTGTTCATGACAGCAATGGTGATATCAAAGGCATAGTAGAGCTTAGGAGAGATGTTACTGCTTCTAAAGAGCTAGAAAGCCAAGTACTCAGGCAGCATCATGAGCTTTTAGCTTTGAGTCGGGTCTCGGCGGCACTGAGCGGGTTGTGGGACTTGGACGCTATCCTCAGGGTGGCCCTCAACAGTGTGTTGGATATCATGAATGGCAATATTGGGGGAATACTACTTTTTGATGAGCAGAAAAAGACGCTATCATATCGTGTCCACCAGGGTCTGAGCGCGAGATATGTTGAGGGTATACATCTCAATCCTGGGGAGGGGGTTGCAGGCAGGGTCGCTCAGACAGGTAAATCGCTTCTCTTGGAGGATATTTCAGCCGATCCTCGCCCCGCCAACCCCGACCTTATAAGTACGGAGGGCCTAAAAGCTTTTATCAGTGTTCCCCTCAGAGCGAAAGACATGGTTCTAGGTGTTCTAAATGTTGCCAGCAAAATGCCACGTCAATTCACCGAAAACGACATGCACCTGCTAAATTCGATTGGGGACCAGGTCGGTGTTGCTATTGAAGAGGCAAGTCTACACGAACGGCTGAGGAGGGCCAGGGAAAGGTACCAGAAGCTGGCGCGACAGACATTAATGGTGCAAGAGGAAGAACGCAAAAGACTAGCGGGTGAGCTGCACGATGAAACCAGCCAGGCGCTTTCCGGCATAGAACTCCAGTTGCAGGCATTAATAGATTCGCATGAGATGTCCGGCAGCAAAGACACCAGATTCGTTGCTGGATTGAAGAAGGTACAATCCTTAGCCATCCAAGTACATGGTGAGATAAGCCGGCTAATAGCTGCCCTCCGCCCTGCCCTTATAGATACATTGGGACTAGTACCTGCTATCCGCCAGTATGCCGAGAACAGTCTCCGTCCTTTAGACATTAACCTGTCGGTGGAATCCGAGGGTATGGATAACCGCTTGCCACCTGAGATTGAAGCCGGAATTTTCCGTTGGGCGCAGGGCGCCATCGGCAATATTGCTCAACATTCCAAAGCATTAAATGTGCGCATCATTCTTAGATGTAAGGATAATGAGCTTTACATCGAGATAGCAGATGATGGTGTCGGCTTTGATGTTTCCAAAATCACTGATATTGAAGAAAGCGGACGTGGCCGGGGAGTATTCGGTATGAAAGAAAGGATTGGACTGCTCGGTGGTTCCTGTGGAATCAAGTCCAAACCCGGTCAGGGAACCATTGTCCGAGGCAGGGTGCCGATAAGCTTGGATGCTGAAAATGAAGCCAATAAAAGTAATAGTAGTAGATGACCATACCATTGTCCGAGACGGCATTTGTGCCCTGCTGGCGCTTGTACAGGACATTGAAGTTATTGGCGAAGCAAGTGGCGGAACTGAAGCGCTGAAGCTGGTCAAGAACTTGGCGCCAGATGTCGTGCTCATGGATATAGCCATGCCGGACATGGGTGGATTGGAAGCTACCCGTCGGATATGTAAAGAATTCCCCAAAACAAATGTGATCGTCCTGACGCAGCATGACGATAAGGAGTTCGTATTACCCATTATCGAGGCCGGAGCCTTAGGGTTTATTAGCAAAATCGCCGCATCTTCCGAGCTTGCTTCAGGGATCAGGTCTGTCTTCCGCGGGGATTCCTATCTTTCTCCCTCGGTTGCCAAAGTTTTAATTGAAGATTATAAACAAAAAGGCAGCCGGGGTAGTTCTGACACCTACACCCAGTTAACCGAACGGGAGCGAGAAGTACTCCGATTAGCAGCGGAGGGACACACTACTCAGGAGATTGCGGACACATTAGTGATCAGTCCCAAAACAGTGGAAGGCCACAAGACGAGCCTCATGGCTAAGCTTGATATCCATAACCGTACTGAATTAATCAAATATGCCTTGCGCAAGGGCATCATTAGCGTTTAAACTCTGGCACACCTCTTGATTGCAATATCAAGCTTCCGCGGAATATCCCCCCATGTCTATATGCACACTGCGGTTGAACGCTTTTCACAAGCCTGTCCAAGGGCAGGACTCCAGAGCGTGTGCAGGGGAAATTCCATCGAAATTCGAGAGTTAATACCTATTCACTTTGAGGGACAAACCGCTTTCCTGCCTATCTGAACTCAGTCTATTCTTACAGTAGTGGCTTAGAATATCCAGATGGCTGAAAATATGGGCAACAGGAGGCCCGAGATGAGCATGAAAGCTAAAATTCTAATTGTCGATGATGATGTTGATTTTATAGAAGCGCTGAAGAAATCCTTGGAGACCAAGGGCTGTCAGGTGGTAATCGCGGGAAGCAAGGATGAGGCCACAGAAGTGGTTAACGACCAGAAGCTTGATATGGTCATCGTGGGCACAATCAGACCTCGAGGCGCTGCATTTCAACTTCACGTTTGGCTGAAAGATACCCCGCAGTTCAGCGATATACCACTCCTTGTTATCGATGCCCCAGTAGAAGAGCGCTTAATCAAAGGGTGGCTCATGGATGAAGGCTTGGAGCTTCGGGCGGAAGATTATGTAAGTAAACCGATCAAATCGGCTTCACTTGTACCACGGATTGAAAAATTATTGGTTAAAGCAATCCACATGATCAAGGTGCTGGTGGTAGATGACCACGCGGTCGTCAGGGAAGGAATCCGCGCTTTGCTGGCCCTGCAAAAAGATATGGAAGTAATTGGTGAAGCTGAGAACGGGAAAGAAGCGATTGATAAAGTGCAGCAGTTACTTCCAGATGTGGTCTTAATGGATATCGTCATGCCCGTGATGAGCGGTTTAGATGCCACAAAGCGAATAAATAAAGATTGCCCTCAAACAAAGATTTTGATGCTAACTCAGTACGATGATAAAGAGAACATGTTTGTTGCCAAGCAGTCGGGAGCATACGGATTTGTCGCCAAAAAGGCTGCCAGTTCCGACCTTCTGACTGGTATTAGAACGGTCAGTGCTGGTAGATATTTCCCTCGAGCTTTTGCTTACGTAACCGCAAACTGGTGACAAGGCGCTCATATGGAAACGATAACTATCACGCTTGACGGAGTTGAAGTAAGCGGCCGTTCCGGGATGACCATCCTGGAGTTAGCTCAGGAATCAGGGATAGACATCCCAACTCTCTGTTACGACCCCTGTCTTATACCAACCGGCGCCTGTCGTGTCTGCTTGGTTGAGGATGAAAGTTCGGCAGCACTGCTAGCCTCTTGTGTCACCCCCATCAGAAGCGGAATGGTAATTAATACCCGGTCGGAGCGGGTAGTAGAGCGACGAAAGATAATCGTCCAACTCCTGCTGGCCAGCCATCCTGATTCCTGTCTGGTGTGTGACAAGGGTAACCGCTGTCAATTACGGGAATTAGCCTCCGAGATGGGTATAGGACTACTGGATTTCCCGCGAATCTCCCAACTGCATACTATCGAAGAAGTCAATCCATATATTGAACGAGACCTCTCCAAATGTATCCTCTGCGCCAAATGTATTCGCTCTGACCACGAACTGGTTGTTGAAGGCGCTATCGATTATATCGGCCGTGGATTCAGTTCCAAACCGGCAACAATTGATGATTTACCACTGGAGAAGTCTGAGTGCACCTTTTGCGGCACTTGCGTGGCCCTATGCCCTACTGGCGCTCTAATCGAAAAGGAGAGGACATATCGTGGTACAACTACATCTAGTGTAGAGACGGTGTGCCCTTTTTGTGGTTGCGGATGTGGCCTTCGCCTGGAAACTAAAGGTAACCGCCTAGTACGTGTAAGTCCAAATGCCAAGAGTCCCGTGAATCGCAATACTCTTTGTGTAAGAGGGAGTTACGGCTTTGACTTTGTGCATAGTCCGGATAGATTGACCAGTCCTTTAATCAGGTCGGGTGACGACTTCCAAACGGCATCATGGGAGCAAGCTTTAAATTTGATATCGGATGAATTCAAGCGCATAAAGGAGCGGCATGGTCCCGATAGCCTAGCTATTCTTGGCTCTTCCAAGTGCACCAATGAGGAAAACTATTTGCTGCAGAGATTCGCAAGGGCAGCACTGGGTACCAACAACATCGATAACGGCAGCCGAATGTATAACCCGCCAACCAGAATCGGGCTGGGATGGACCATTGGAATTCCAGGGACCACAAACGAGCTGGATGATTTGGAAAAGTCAGAGGTGGTAATGGTTGTTGGCGCCAATCCAGCGGTCTCTGCCCCGGCTGTGGGCTACGCCATAAAGCGCGCTGTTAAGTATAAGGGGGCCAAGCTGGTACTCGTTGATCCAAGAGAAACCAGCCTGGCGCCGTTCGCACATCTATGGCTGAGGCCACTGGTCGGAACTGATGCCGTATTGCTGAGTGCTATGTCAAGGGTGATAGTTGAGGAAAGACTATTCGACGAGGAGTTTATCACCCGCAGAGCAGACAACTATGCGGAATTTGAAATAAGCTTGCAGTTATATACTCCGAAAAAGGTGGAGGAAATAACCGGTGTCTTCTGTGAAGATGTACAACTTGCTGCCCGCCTCTTTGCTGCGGCGGAGAGTGCTTCTATAGTTTACGGCAATGGAATCGCCCAGCAAGCCAACGCCATCAGCAGCGTCATGGCCTTAGCGAACCTTGCGATGTTAACTGGGAACATCGGTCATCGGGGAGGGGGTATCTTTGCCCTGCAGCGGGAGAACAATGCCCAAGGAGCCTGTGATATGGGTAGTTTACCTGATTTCCTTCCCGGATATCAGGGTTTGGAGGAGGCTGAGGCGAAACAGAAATTCGAGGCAAGGTGGAAAGTTTCTTTGCCAACCAGCGCCGGGCTTAACGCTTTAGAAATGATGGAAGAAGTAAAAAAAGGGAAGATCAAGGGAATGTTAATCGTAGGGGAAAATCCAGTTTCAAGTTTTCCTTGCCCTTCACGGGTTAGGGAAGCGCTATCCTCTCTTGAATTTTGCGCCGTATCCGATCTTTTCCCTACCGAAACGGTGAAATTAGCTGACGTGGTTCTGCCTACCGCCAGTTTTGCCGAGAAAGAGGGAACATTCACCAACTTTGAAGGCAGGGTTCAGCACCTAGGCAAGGCCATTGAGCCCCTTGGCGATAGCCTGCCGGATTGGAGGATTGTCCTTCAATTGGCCAACCGGATGGGCCACCAAATGCCTTATGCCTCCCCACAGGAGGTTACGGATGAGATTAAGGAATTGGTTCCCCTGTACCGGCACCTGGGCTATACCGATATAAATAATCGAGAGCTCGATTTGACTGATTTGGAAAATGACCGTTTAGGTGTAAAGCGTTTGCACAAAGGACCTTTTCCAAGTGGATTCGGGCGGTTTGCCCAAGTGGATTATAGCCCTACGCCAGATGGTCTCGGTAAGGAATATCCCTTTACTCTCATAGTGGGATCAATACTGCATCATTTTGGCAGTGGCACCAGGAGTTTTAGAGCATCACGTTTGAAAAAATTTTCGTCACATGCCTGGCTGGAAATCGGTGGGGCTGATGCTAAAGCTTTTGGTTTTCACGATGGTGATAGAGTTAAAATCGTCTCACCATGTGGTGAAATAACTGCCATCTTGAGGTTAACGGAAACACTACCACTAAGAACGCTTTTTCTGCCGATGTCATTTCCGGAGAGTCCTTCAAATGAGCTTTTCAGTGTTACTCCAGATCTTCAGGATAAAATCCCTTCATTTAAAAGCTGTCTGGTAAGACTGGAAAGGGTTGATAGGAATGGTTAAAGCAAAGAAAATCACGAAAGCCGATCTCAAGCGAATAGGCAAAATCGTAGCTGAATACCGGGAGCAAAAATGGTCGCTGATTCCGCTTTTGCAGGAGGTTCAAGATACACTGGGCTATATACCCTCGGAGGCGATTCCGCGCATTGCGAGGAGTCTGGGGCTGTTTCCCAGCCAAGTCCAGGGGGTGATAACTTTCTACTCCCAGCTCTATACAGAACCACGAGGGAAAAACGTTGTCAGGGTGTGTCGGGGGACCGCTTGCCACGTGCGTGGCGGTAAGACAATACTGAAACTTGTCAAGCAGCAGCTTGGCATTGAAGAGGGAGAAACGACGCCAGATATGGAATATACCCTAGAGACAGTTGCCTGCATCGGCGTCTGCGCGCTGGCACCGAACATAGTCGTTAATCAGGCTACGCACGGTCACATGAACCCCAAGAAAGTGGCCTATTTATTCAGCAGGAAGGAAGAGGCCTAAAACATGTTGCAGCATCGCACCATTTATGTCTGTCGAGGCACCGGATGCGTCTCCGGTGGTGGCGACGCCGTTTTTCAGGCACTCAGTACTGAAGTGCTCAAGCAGCAAGTGAAGAATATTGCTGTAGACTTCACCGGTTGCCATGGCTTTTGCCAGCAGGGACCAAATGTCATCGTTGAGCCGGAGGGTATTTTTTATACCCACGTAGCGCCGGGGGATGCCGCCGAGATAGTAACCTCGCATCTAAAGAACGGAAAACCAGTGGAGCGACTTTTCTACCGCGATCCGATGACCGACGAGGCGGTACCACACTACGCTGATATCAATTTCTACCAGAAACAGGAGCGCGTTATTCTGCGCCATTGCGGGCATATTAATCCAGAGAAAATCGATGATTACCTTGCCGGTGACGGATATCAAGCTTTACGCAAGGTCCTGTTCCATATGACGCCAGAACAGGTGATTGAGGAGATTCAAAAATCTGGACTTCGGGGCCGCGGCGGTGCCGGATTTCCAACCGGACGCAAATGGGAGTTCTGTCGCAATGCTGCCGGTTCACAAAAGTACGTTATCTGCAATGCCGATGAAGGCGACCCCGGTGCTTTTATGGACCGGTCCATACTTGAGGCTGACCCTCATGCTGTTATCGAAGGCCTGACTATCGCCGCTTATGCAGTCGGTGCGGCCGAGGGCTATATCTACGTCCGTGCCGAGTATCCTCTTGCCGTGTCCCGACTTCACACCGCCCTCGCTCAGGCCCGGGAAAGGGGATATCTGGGGGATAATATACTGGACTCCGGCTTCAATTTCACCGTACACCTCAAGGAAGGCGCCGGGGCCTTTGTCTGCGGGGAGGAAACGGCGCTGATTGCCTCCATTGAGAGCCTCCGCGGTATGCCCCGCCCCCGCCCGCCGTTTCCCGCTCAGTCAGGTCTGGATGGTAAACCCACCATCATCAACAACGTAAAAACGCTGGCTTCCATCCCGGTCATCATTGAACATGGCGCCGATTGGTTTGCAGACATTGGTACGGAGAAAAGCAAGGGCACGGTGGTATTTGCCCTTACCGGCAAGATTGCCAATAGCGGTCTGGTAGAGGTACCTATGGGCACCCCGTTGTCTCATATTATCTATGATGTTGGCGGCGGTATTCCTCGAGACAAGCGTCTCAAAGCGGTGCAAACCGGTGGCCCGTCAGGTGGCTGCATTCCGGCCCGCTTCATTGACCTGCCCGTAGACTACGAATCGTTAAAAGGGCTGGGCTCAATAATGGGGTCTGGCGGCATGGTGGTGATGGATGAGACCACCTGTATGGTCGAGATAGCGAGATACTTTCTCAGTTTCACCCAGGATGAGTCCTGCGGTAAATGTACCCCGTGCCGCTTGGGTACCAAACAGATGCTGGAAATCCTGACCCGAATCACGGAAGGAAAAGGGCAGGAAGAAGACATTGACACATTGCTTACCATTGCGGCTACGGTCAAAGAGTGCTCATTATGCGGCCTCGGTCAGACTTCGCCTAACCCGGTACTGACCACCATCAATTATTTCCGGGATGAATATGAAGCACACATCAGAGAAAAAAGGTGTCCGGCCGCTGTTTGCGATGCTCTGATGATCTCACCATGCCAGCATACCTGTCCGGTGGGCGTCAATATTCCAAAGTATGTGGCTCATATCGCCGCTGGCGAATATCGGGAGGCAATTAACACCATCAGAGAGCGCAATCCCTTTCCCGCTATCTGTGGCCGTATATGCCATCACCCCTGCGAATCCAGGTGTCGCCGTGGAGAGCTGGATGATCCGGTAGCCATAAGAGAACTCAAGCGTTTTGCCTCCGACTGGTCTTTCAAGCATGTAAAAGAAGATCCTATACCATTTCCACAGACAAAAGGCCAGCATGTAGCAGTGGTCGGGGCCGGCCCCACGGGTTTATCTTGCGCCTACTTTCTGGCACAGATGGGCTATCCGGTGACCGTTTTTGAAGCCCTCCCCATAGGCGGTGGCATGCTGTCGGTGGCGATACCTGAATTTAGATTGCCTCACGAGATAATTCAAAAGGAGATAGATTTCATTGCCAAGAAAGGAGTAGAGATAAGGTACAATACTCCCATAAACGTCAATTTCACGGTGGAAGACCTCAGAAAAGACGGTTATGATGCCGTCTTTATCGCTTCTGGTGCCCAGAGAAGTCAGCGCATCGGAATTCCCGGTGAACTAGAGGATGCCGCCGGTTTCTATTACGGGCTGCGGTTCCTGAGAGATATCAAACTGGGCAGGCAGGTTGATATTGGCCATCGGGTAGTGATTATCGGCGGTGGCAACGTAGCTCTGGATACGGCTCGCTCGTCACTTCGGCTTGGCGCTGATGAAGTGAGTATCTTTTACCGTCGGTCGCGTGAGGAAATGCCAGTTACCGAGGTGGAATACGACCAAGCTATCGCCGAAGGTATAAAAGTCAATTATCTGGTCAGTCCGACCAGAATCGAAAGCGAGAACTGGAAGGTAACCGGCCTGCAGTGTATCCGGATGAGCCTCGGGGAACCTGACGAGAGCGGTCGCCGACGGCCAATCCCAATCGCTGGCTCGGAATTCTTTGTCCCGGCAGATACCGTGATTGCTGCCGTCGGCCAAGCCCCTGACCTGTCCTTTCTGCCCGCCGATAGCGCGCTGGAACGCACCCGCTGGGAGACCCTGGTTGTAGATAGCAATTCCCTAGCGACAAATGTTAGCGGTATTTTCGCCGGTGGCGATTTTGTTACCGGGCCGGCTATGGTGATAGACGCCATTGCTGCGGGGAGAAGAGGGGCTATCGCCATCGACAAATACCTGAAAGGCGATGTTTCCAAGGTCCAGATTTACGACCTGAAAACGAAAATTGTCAGTGCAGCACCCGAACAGGAAGTTGAAGAATCCTGGGAAGAACAGCCAAGGGTTTCTGCACCAACACTTCCTGTTCAGAGAAGAAAGGCGAGCTTTGATGAAGTTGAACTTGCTTTTTCGGCAAAGAAGGCCGCGCAGGAGGCTAAACGCTGTCTAAGATGTGACTTAGAGGGGTAACACCTTAGACATTACTAGCTTGATGGGAGGGCTATCATGAAATCAATAACCAGACAGAAACCGCTGGAAGAAATACAGGAGCAATTGGCTAACCTTGATCATGTATTCATTATTGGTTGCGGTACGTGCACGACTATGACTAAAACCGGCGGGATCGACCAAGTTCTGGAGATGAAGGATCATCTTTTGGAGATAGGTAAACGGGTCAGTGGCTGGACCGTTATCCCGACCGCCTGCGACGAGATGACCGAGGCAGCAATGAAGGAAAACAGGCGAGCGATTGAAAACGCAAATTGCATTCTGATAATGACCTGTGCCTTGGGGGTACACCGGATAAATTCGTATATTGACCGGCCTGTAGTACCGGCACTGGATACTCTGTTCATAGCTGTAGAAGAGGCTCCGGGATACTTCCGTGAGGTTTGCGTCCAGTGCGGTCAATGCGTCTTAGGTGAAACTGCTGGTATCTGCCCGATTACCAATTGCCACAAGGGACTGGTCAATGGCCCATGTGGCGGCACCAATAACGGCAAGTGCGAGGTTGATAAGGAAAAAGATTGTGCCTGGACCCTTATCTACGAGCGTCTGAAAGCGCAGGGGCGTCTTGATTTGATGCGCAAGTATCAGCCTCCACATAATTACCAGGTAATGCCCCGGCCGAGAACCATCAAAATAGAATGAGCGAGGAGGTTAGGATAATGGTGTCGCGCTTTCGAGATGCTTTAAACTCCGGAAAGTTCGTCATTACCAGTGAGGTGGCACCGCCAAAGGGAACCAACATCGATAAAATGCTCCACCATATTGACCTACTTAAAGACAAGGTGGACGCCATTAACGTCACTGACCACCAGAGCTCGGTCATGCGTTTCCCTTCCCTTGGCGGTTGCCTCGCCATTAAGGAGCGGGGTGGTGAGCCTGTTTTACAGATGACCTGCCGGGATCGTAACCGCCTGGCACTTCAGGCTGAACTCCTGTTAGCGCATACACGGGGGATCAACAATGTCCTTTGCCTTACTGGTGATGCTATTCCTGTAGGGGACCACAAGGAAGCCAAAGGTGTCTTTGATTTCGATTCGGTTCAGTTATTAAAGGCCATCCGTGGCATGGAATCGGGCCAGGATATGGGAAGTAATAGTCTCGATGGGTCTGTGGAATTTTGCGCTGGTGCCATTGTCACTCCGGAAGCCCAACCAATCGAGCCCCAGCTCATCAAGTTTGAAAAAAAGGTTGAGGCAGGTGCCGAGTTCTTTCAAACCCAGGCCATCTATGACCTTGAGAATTTCGGCAAGTTCATGCAATACGCGCGACAGTTTCCAGTGAAAATACTGGCCGGCATCGTTCTATTGTCCTCCGCGAGAATGGCCAAGTACATGAATGAAAATGTTCCCGGTATCTTCGTGCCTCAAGACCTGGTTGATGAATTAGGTAGCGTTGCTAAGGAGGAGATGTTGACCAAAGGTATTGAGATTGCCGGGCGTATGATAGCCACATTGAAAAAGGAGGCCATCTGCGATGGCGTCCATATCATGGCTATTGCCAAAGAGGAAGTGGTCCCCGATATCCTTGTCGCTGCCGGACTCGAAGTTTGATTGGGCTATTACTTGGATCAAAACAAGTTTCTAACAAAAAATTGCATCGTTGCCTATTTAACAAAAGTCTGTTTTGTATTATTCGGGTAATAACCGTTCCTTTTTTAATTTCATCATTTAGCTACAAGCATTTAGCTTTGGCATTGACCGCACCTTTATTGGTGATATAATTCGCATATGACCATTAATAAAGGATTAATAACCATAATTATTGCCTGCATAACTTCAATACTTATTGTTCTAGCATTTATCAAAGACAGCTTGGTTAGTGTTTTTGTGGCTATTGGAACATTATCACTTGCTGCAATTACATGGTGGAGTATTTCCAGTAGCGACCGCAGAGAGCGTCGCCGCACACAATCCGAGATAGATAAAGAAGACCGCGATAGAACCGAGCGATATTTAAATGAAATCATCAGCTGGTTAACAGCACTTGAAGGGCGAATATTCCAATCGGGAAAACCTATAGCTGAAGAGCATGGAGGATGAGCAAGTTTTTGTTGATACAACGAGAGCTGAGTTTCTGTCGTTCTCATTTCTTGATGAGTTGATCTTTTGGCTTGCAGGTTCTCGCAATATGGGGAAAGCTGTGTTTATTATTGACAATACGGTTATTGAGGATAAATTGTCACGTATTGCTGCTATTCGTGGTGTAGACGTTCACTATAAAACTGCCACGAGTAGTGAAATTGCACTATTATCTCCTACGGTCAGGTCAAACGTAAATTCGCGGTTTGTACCAGTGAAAACTGCCCTAAAATAATAAATATCGCCCGATTGACAGCAAATAAATGCCCACCGATTATAGTCGGTGGGCATTTTCTCTCTCTCGATAAACGTTATTACTGGTAAAGGCGTTTTAAAGCTAACTTTTTTAATAGGCTTAAAAGATTAGTAGCAAATCAGTAAAAAGTAATCCCCTGTCTTGATAATTTAGCTTGAAAACAGGAGATTATTATTGTCTTAATAGCGCATACCGGATTCGAACCGGTGATCTCCTCCTTGAGAGGGAGGTGTCCTAAACCCCTAGACGAATGCGCCACCAGACTGGCTGGGGAAGAAGGATTCGAACCTTCGCTTACGGATCCAGAGTCCGCTGTCCTACCACTAGACGATTCCCCAGCACAAGTGAGATTATAACATGTGGACTCACAATCGGGCAATAAACGACCGGTTGACACACCGGGGCTTGATGTATATCCTTATATTCAACGGAAAGGCCATGCTGCGATGTGTGATATCGGTGCGTTACAGAAGTTACTGAAGATCAAATTTAAAAACCCTCAATTGCTGGAGCAGTCCCTGGTCCACAGCTCATACCTCAATGAGTATCCCGGCTCGGCGCCGGCGGCCAATGAGCGGCTGGAGTTCCTCGGCGATGCTGTACTGGGCTTAATCGTGGCGGAAAAATTGTACCAGGACTTCCCCGATATGCAGGAAGGGGAAATGACCCGAATCCGCTCGATTCTGGTGCGGCAGGAGACGCTGGCGCATATCGCCACCGGCCTGAAGCTTGGCGATTGTCTATATCTGGGAAAGGGCGAGGAGGCGGGCGGTGGACGACGGAAACCGGCTAACCTGGCTGCCGCGTTGGAAGCGGTGATTGCGGCCATTTTTCTGGATAGCGGCTTGGCGGCCGCCAGGAAAGCAGTGCTGGGGTGGCTCGATAAGGAGCTCGGGGAGGTAATCGGTCGGGGAAAAGGCGTTGACTACAAATCACGCCTGCAGGAACTGGTACAGTCAAAATACCGTTCCTCACCATCGTATCGGACGGTACAGGCGACTGGCCCTGACCACGATAAGCTGTTCACCGTTGAGGTACGGCATGGGGATAGGGTGCTGGGAAGGGGCGCCGGTAAAAGCAGGAAGCTGGCCGAAACGGAGGCGGCGCGACAGGCACTGGAGCAGCCGGGAGGCATCTTTACACCGTAGTGGCTCTTTGCTAAACTGCAAATAAACACCGAAGTTCATTAATATAATCAGAGGGTCAGCGATGGGAAGACGAGATTACCGACATAGAGAGCCAAAGAAGCACAAAAAAGATACCAGAAAAGTGGCACCGATAAATATCATACAGCCGCCGGCTCAGGTAGAAGTAATCGGGAAGGGAAAAAAGAAACGGGAAGAAGAGGGGGAGGAAGAGGCATAGCCGCTTATCGGCACTTTTATCGAACCGGGGAACTCAGTTCCAGGGTAGAAAAGGCCAGGTCACTACTGGCGCGGTGTCATCTCTGTGCCCGCGACTGCGGGGTCAATCGACTGAAGGGCGAAAGCGGAGAGTGCCGGACGACGGACAAGGCGCTGGTGTCCAGCTTTGGCCCGCACTTCGGGGAAGAGGCGCCGCTGGTCGGCAATCATGGCTCAGGCACCATCTTCTTTGCTTACTGCAATCTGCACTGCGTGTTCTGCCAGAATTACAGCATCAGCCAGCTTGGCGAAGGCAGTGCCGTGGATAGCAAAGAACTGGCTGGCATGATGCTCTCCCTGCAGGCAAAAGGCTGTCATAACATCAACCTGGTAAGCCCAACGCATGTGGTGTCGTTCATTCTGGAAGCACTGCAGATGGCAGCAGGCAGGGGACTGCAGCTGCCCGTTGTCTACAATACCGGTGGCTATGACTCGATGGCAACGCTGCAATTGCTGGACGGGATTGTGGATATCTACATGCCGGATATGAAGTACTCCGAGGCGAAGGTCGGCGAGGAATTCTCCGGTATCAAGCGTTACCCTCAGGTGAACCGGGCGGCGGTAAAGGAGATGCACCGTCAGGTGGGCGACCTGCATATTGACGGGTCAGGTGTGGCCACGCGGGGATTGCTGGTGCGTCACCTCGTCCTGCCCCACAGGCTGGCCGGGACCGGGGCTGTGGTCAAGTTTCTTGCCGAGGAAATATCTGAAAACACTTACCTTAACGTCATGGCTCAGTATCACCCCTGCCATCACGCTTTCGACCATGCCGAGCTATCACGCCCCATAACCAGAGAGGAATTCTCAGAGGCTATTGAGCTGGCCCGGCAATACGGACTAAATCGCCTTGATGAACGGGTTTCTCCATCCTTTAAGATTATTGACTGGTAGTATAATATTAATAAATGATGAAGGATCTGGTTGCTGTTCACGCCATAGTATATGGTCGAGTGCAGGGAGTCTTCTTCCGCACTTTTGTGGAGGAGCAGGCACAATATCTCGACCTGAAAGGTTACGTGCGCAATCTCCCTGCTGGTGATGTGGAGGTGGTGGCTGAGGGTGAACGGGAGCGCGTGGAAAAGCTGATTGAATATCTAAAAGCGGGGCCACCGGCGGCCAAGGTTAAAAGGGTGGTCACCAAATGGTTCGAATATTCGGGTAAGTACCAGAGGTTCAGTGTCCGATATTAGGCAGCCGCCGGGCGAAAACCGTAGTACCGGTCGTTTTTAAGCAGGCGGAGCAGGACTTCCTCTGATGTACGGGAGAGGTCGCCGCCACGTCGTTCACTCAACTGTCTGCCCATTTCCTCTACTGTCATTGGCTCATTGCCGCCGGCAATGAAGAGCCGGAATAAGCTTTCCATAACGGGCATCTGACCGGTGATAAAACCGGCGCTCTGATGGCAGCATTCTCTGATTCGGCTGATAAATTCAGTTTCGGAAGTCGGGCTGTCCTCTTTGCTCAGCTTTTTACGACAATCATCACAGAGGCAGCCCCGGAGCAGGGCCGAGATGGAGCGACCGCGCTCCGAATACCAGCCTGAGTCAATAAACCAGCGCGTTAACGGTTGGTCAGTGCTTATATCGTCTTTCGTCATACGGCTCGGAGTAAAATTATTTAGGCTTCAAGTTCGACTTTTGCGGTTTTAATTAAGTTCAGATGCGGTATCTTCAGTCCAAGTGTCTCGGAAACCTCGCGGTCTACCTCGTAGGGCTCGCCGACAAATATCTTACCATATTCCTCAATCTCACTGCGAGAGGAGTCGTTTTTGCTGAGCAGCTTTTTCTGGGCTTCAATAATTCCCAGGTCGAAAGGAAGCGTGAAATAGAGGTCAGCAATTACCTTATCAATGCCCAGACTATAAAAAGTGTCCCACCCATTGGCAGATTTCTCTTGATATTTGCTGATGGGCAGCAGTGATAGCAGGTTCATGATGCTGAGACAGCAACCACCATTGATGATTTTCAGGGGAGCCACGGATATCAGGTAATCACTGGAAAGGATTACATTTGGCACCCAGAACGTGGGTACGGCGAGGGGTTTGGGCAGGGGATTGTCTACCTCCACCCAGACGCAGTCCTTAACGTCCATGGCCAATACCCGTGGAAAGTCATAGCCCAGGGCCTGGTATACCGGATAAATCGGTTCGCTGTCAGGCGTACCGTCCAGAATAATAATATCAGCGTCACTGACCCGACGAATGCCCTTGATGATTGTCGCCAGCATACCTTTACTCGTTGAAACCGGGTATGGAACCGCATGCGAGGCAGTCGGCTTGACTAAAATCCGACGCGCCCTTGATACCACGGCCGGCGGTTTAAAGGTAAATTCATCGGCCTCGAATATCAAGATTTCCTCCTCATAAAGACGCCCAGTGTTCTTAATCGCTCAGTCGCTTTCAGGCCAGCGGCAATAGCCATCAGGGTCCTGAGCAGCAGGTTTTTGCCTGGCCTGTCTAGGGGGACATATCGGCCATTGACGATTAGTTCAATGCTTTCTTCTGCGGCGGCCAGACATTTCTGTTCAATCAGATCGGCTATTTTATCAACTTCAGTTTTATTGAACTGCGGAACCTTGACATTTATTGGCCTATCGGTGACAATCGCCAGCAGCTGTTCCGGCGGGCTGACCAGGTCAGAGTCCTGCCCACTGCCAATGACCTCAATTTTAGGGTAGGCATACTGCTTGAATCCTTCAGTAAGAACCAGGTCGCAGTCCGCTCCAATGTACGGCAACAGCGCCTGCGGGTCCGGGCCATTTTCCAGACGACGGATTACGGCCAGCCTGTCCTTTGAACTTATCGCTGATACCTGGCTGCCGGCCCGACTAAAGCGCCAGCTGTCTTTGTTTGGCGTATCAAGTTCAAAGTCATCAGCGGCGTGTTTGATAACCGCGACGCGGCGGCCACGCTGCCCGAGCACCTTTATCAGGGCTTCAAGCAGGGTCGTCTTGCCCGAGTCTGATTTTCCGACAATAGAAACAATTGGTGGCATGCTACAATTCACCAGCGGTCAGATATTGTTTTCCTCATCCCAGCCCAGCATTATTACCTTGACCATTTCACCGGCTTTGGCATCGGCGGTGTCCTCGGGAATGACCACCAGACCATTGGCCAGGCTCATTGAAGTGAGAATTCCAGAGCCCTGGGGACCGGTGAGGCGCGCATAGTACTTGTTTTTGCGCCTGGTGACAATTGCTCTGATATACATACGGCGGTCATCGGTATTGACCACCGGCTCTTCCAGTACGGCTTCAATTACCGGTTTGGCCAGGTTCTTCTTCCCCATCATTTTTAATATCGCCGGGCGGGCAAATAGCTCAAAGGTGACCATGGAGCTGACCGGGTTGCCGGGGAGACCGAGGTGGGGTACCCTGCGGGGACTGCCATCTTTAGCAACTCCATGGAAGGCGCCGAAAGCCAGCGGCTTGCCCGGCTTCATGCGTACCGTCCAGAAGCTTATTTCGCCTTCGCTGGCCAGGACATCTTTCACCATATCATAGTCACCGGCGGAGACACCGCCGCTGGTAATCAGCATGTCGGCGTCAAGACCCTGGCGCAGCTTGGCTATCAGAGACTCCTCGCTATCAAGCGCGATGCCAAGTATTTTGGGGATGCCGCCATAGCGCCTGACCAGCGCGGCCACGCTGTAGGTATTGCTGTTGTATATTTTGCCCGCGGGCAATGGCTTGTTGATATCGACCAGCTCGTTGCCGGTGGCCAGAACGGCCACCACCGGGCGGCGGATAACGTTCACCGTGCCCATGCCCAGTGAAGCCAGTACACCGACCTCAGACGGCCTGATAACAGTGCCTTTCTTGAACACCAGGGTACCCCGGGCGATGTCTTCTCCGGCGCGCCGAATGTTCAGGCCGGGCTTGACTTCACATAATATTCCTATTTCGTGGCTGTCAGAGCTCTGGCGAACTGCTTCGTCAGTATCTTCAAAGCGGATGACGCTATCGGCACCGGCCGGCACCGGCGCTCCGGTCATAATGCGGATGGCCGTGCCCGGTGTTACCTTTCGTTGGGAGATGGCGCCGGCGATAACGGTATCAATGACGCGCAGCATGCGTGGCGGCTGTCCTCTGGCACCGCGCGTATCCTCGGCCCTCAACGCGTAACCGTCCATGGCGGCATTGTCCAGCGGCGGTATATCTATATGGGAGGCGATATCCTCCGCCAGTACCTGCCCCTGAGATTCCAGAATCGGGGCCGCCTCCACTTCAAGGACATCAACATAGCTGAGCACTTTTTCCAGTGCTTCTTCAACGCTTATCATGGCCCTATGCCTCGGCTAATTTCTTCCGCTTTCAACAGGTCGGCCCGGGTATTGATGTTGAAAAAACTGAGGTGCTCCGGGTCGAAACTTTCAATTTCTTCGGCGTCCACATATCTCGTCTTGACCATGGGGAAGAGACGGCGGACTGATAGTTCACCCTGATTAAGCAGGCTCTGCACGGATTCCAGACAGTTCTTGGTATAGATGGCATGCAGTGGTTCCGCCAGGTCGCCAACTCTGGGCACCGTAAGGTCGAAATCAGTTGAGACCTGCATCATATATTGCAATAATTCCTGATTCAGAAATGGCATATCGGAGGCGACAACCAGGTTATGCCATGATTTGGAGGCTAGCAAGCCCGTGTAAATTCCACCCAGCGGACCTTTGCCAGGCTGGACGTCGGTTACTATCTTTAACGCAGGATACCTATCCGAGCAGGCCAGGGTATTATTGCTGGCGGCTACCAATATCGTCTCCCGGGAGAGGGGGATTACGCAGTCTATTACCAGGTCCAGCAGATTACGGTCGCCAACAGTTTTGAAAACCTTATTGTGCCCCAGACGGGAACTCCTGCCACCGGCAAGAACAATACAGCTAATTTCCAATGCAGTAAAAAAATCCCGGCAACCTCACCCCTGATTTATTATTTTACCACGAACGTTGCAAAACTTCCAGAGGTGGAAGCTGGTTGCCGCATTATCTACGCCATGGTTTGCCGATGCCGGTGCCGTCTATCGTGCTGGCTTCAGCACGATAATCTGAGTAGCCGGCGGCAATTCTGCAGCCTTGAACTCCACTTCACTGGCATCGGGCTGGCTGATATCTTTCTTGCCGCGCAGGAAGTCATCAACGCCAGCTATAGGGAAGTTGCATTTACTGTTCTTGAAGTGCATCGGGATGACCACTCTGGGCTTGAGCTGCTCAGCGACGTGGCTGGCAACGCTGGCGTCAATGGTATAAAAACCACCCACCGGCATGAGGAGCACGTCTACGGTGCCAATTGCCAACACCTGCTCGGTGGTCAGTTCGTGGCCGAGGTCGCCGAGGTGGCATACCTTCACCCCATCGACATCAAAGCAGAACAGGGTATTTTTGCCCCGGTCCTTGCCTCCGGCCGCATCGTGGAAGGCGGGGATGCCCTTGAACCTGATACCTTTTATCTCGGCGTCGCCTTTGACTATCTGGGGACTGCCCTTTACGGTGGCAACACTGCCGTGGTCAGAATGGTCATGGCTCACGGTGACGATGTCAGCGGATTCATTTATTTCGCCATAGTGGAGCCTTTCGTCAGGAATGTAGGGGTCAGTTATAATCTTTACGCCGCTATTTGAGGTGATTAGAAAAGAAGCGTGTCCCAGCCACTTTATTTTCATTATTAATCGCCTCCTTATTTTATTTTGCCGATTCCTCTGTTAAAGAGAGGACAAGATTGACCAGCGTGCGTACCGGCACGCCGGTGGCTCCCTTTATCTGGTAGCCGCGCTCCTTGTCACTGAGGCTGGTGCCGGCGATGTCCAGGTGTACCCAGGGGGTGTCGTCAACAAATTCAGCTAAAAATTTGGCCGCGGTGATGGCTCCGCCAAGTCGGCCGCCAACGTTTTTGATATCGGCAATATCACTTTTATTTTGCTCCTTGTACTCGTCATACATCGGCATCTGCCAGATGAGCTCGCCGGCTTCTTCGCCTGCGGCAAGGACGCGGTCGATTAGCTCCTGATTGTTGCCAAAGGCTCCGGTGCAGATATCGCCCAGTGCGATACGGCAGGCACCGGTCAGCGTGGCCGCGTCAACCATTTTTTTGGCGCCCTGCTTCTTGGCATAACTTAACGCGTCGGCCAGTATCAATCTTCCTTCAGCGTCGGTGGAGATGATTTCGATGGTCTTGCCGTTCATGGCGGTGAGGACATCACCCGGTTTGAGTGCCCTGCCATCAGGCAGGTTTTCCGTGGCCGGAATGAGCGCCATCACGTTGACTTTGGGTTTGAGCCTGGCGATGGCGGCCATGGCCGCCATTACCGCCGCGCCGCCGGCCATATCCCCCTTCATTTCCTCGAGCTTCTCGGCAGGTTTTATGGAGATGCCGCCTGAGTCGAAAGTGATTCCCTTGCCCACCAGGGCGATGTCAGGCTCTCTGGCGGCGGTGCCTTTATAGTTCATTACCATGAATTTCGGTGGTTGCTGGCTTCCCTGTGCGACGCCCAGTATACCGCCCATGCCCATTTCCTTCATCTGCTCGGCGTCAAATACGGTGATTTCCAGACCGCGGCTTTCCGCTACTCTGGCGGCCATTTGCGCCATATCCGCCGGGGTCATGAAGTTGGCCGGCTCGTTTACCATATCGCGGGCGAGGTTGGTAGCCTCTGATATAATCTGTCCTTTATTGACTCCCCCTTCAAGTTGCGATTTTGAGCCATCAGCACCCGCGATGGAGAGCTGCTTGATTTCACCGGGCTTATCCTCTTCCTTGGTTATGTGCTTGCGAAACGTATAAGTCCCGAGCAGTGCTCCTTCAGTAACGGCTTGGGCAGCAGCAGCAGGGTTGATATTGTTTATGTTTGCTCCCTGCGGAACGGTGGCGATGGTGCTGATTTCCCTGGCGCGCAGCCAGCGACAGGCCTCGGCCACGGCGACGCGCACTTTATTTATGGACAGCTCTGACGGCTTGCCCAGCCCGACTATCGCCACATGGGCGGCGGGCAGCTTGCCGAGGCTGTGTACCATCGTTATCTCGTTGGGTTTGCCCTTGATTTCCCCACGCTTTATAAGCTGCGAAATGGCCCCATCCAACGCCCTGTCCACGGCGGCCGTTTCCCCTTCGGGGTTTTTAGCGCCTTCAAAGTGGTTGACGATAATGGCATCGGCCTCAATACTGGCGATATCACCGACGATGACTTTGATCTCCATAGTTTGGTTCTCCTTTCAGCGGTTTACCTCTCGGACAATCTTATCCAGGACCGGGGTTATGTCCCGCGAGGTATCAACGGCGAAATGGTTGTGGCGTATTCTCTGCGCCGAACTTTGCATCTTCTGGAATACTGCCCAGTCAGCTTCCGAGTGGTCTTCTGCCAAAGCAACTCCCTTGGTGCGGTTCCTGAGTCGCTCCTGTACCACCTCAAGCGGTGCTTCCACGCGCACCAGAATCAACCTGACGTTGCACTGGTAGGCAATATGGTGAAGGCGCTCGCGGTTCCGCTCCGAGAGGTTGGTGGCATCCAGAACCACGGATATCCCCTTTTTCAGCAGCTGCTCGATGAGATGATGGATGGCCTGGAAAAGCCGGGCGCTTTCCGCAGCGCTGTAGGTGGGCGATGGAAAAAGCGCCTTGCGCATCAAATCGCTTTCCAGGATAGTGACGGGGATTTTATCCGCCAGCTGGCGGCAAAAGTGTGATTTGCCGGTCCCGGGCAGACCGCTGACCACGATGAAAGCTGGCTTCACCACCGGTTCCGGGAGATGGCCCAGGCTTTCCAGAAGCTGCTCTGCGTCACTGACAACCTGCGTCTCGGTCACACCCTGATTATAGGACGTTTTTCACGATTGTGCCAGATGGCTGGTTCTGTTTGCCCTTGTTGTCGGTCAGGTGCTTTCACCGTAGAAAGCGACGCCGAGTAGTCCGGGTCCGGTATGGACCCCCATTACCGGAGTGAATTCAGTGATAAAGAGCTCGGAACAATTGAACTGTGAGGCAATGCGATTTTTCAGAATGTTGGCGTTGTCCAGAGCATCGGCATGCATCACGGCAATGTGGAGTGGCTCTCCTTTCACTACATTTCGTTCCATCAGCTTCAGGATGCGCTTCATAGCGCTGGGGATAGTGCGCGGCAGTGCCACCGTGCGGGCATCAGCGTGATTGAGAGTAAACACCGGTTTAATCTGCAGAATGGTGTTGACCAGTGCCGCTGCCTGTGGTACCCGCCCGCTTTTCACCAGGTAATGCAGCGTATCCAGTGCGGCGAAAAGGTTGATGCGCTCCATGACACGCTCGGCTGCTGCCTTTACTTCTCCAAGGCTCTGCTCGGTAGCGGCTGCCTTGGCAGCAGCCAGCGTTACCAGTCCCTGCCCGGCGGCCGCTGTGGTGCAGTCGAGCACTTCCACGTTCACGTCGGGCGACATTTTTCCCAGCATCTCTTTGGCTACCGACGCTGAGTTGTACATGGCGCTGAATTTAGACGGCTCGGTGACGCAAAAAATACTGGACGCTCTCTTGATAGCTTTCTGAAATGCCTCAAAGTAAAGTTCCGGCGATGAGCTGGCGGTGGTCGGTGGTTTAGACACCTGTCGGAGCCTCTTATAAAACTCGGCAGCGCTGATGTCTATGCCATCGCGGTAGGTTTTGTCCCCGAAGATAAGCTGAACCGGCACGATTTCTATATCGTACCGTGACACCTGCTCCTGGGGGATGCAGGCGGTGGTGTCGGTTACTACAGCCACCTTGTTCATTTGCTTTTCCTGGTCTGCCAGAAATGGTAATCACGGTCAAAAATGAGATTTTTCCTATCGCCAGTTTTCGCCATGGCCTCCCTGGTGCTCGGCAGCGACCTGGCGCTTAGCAATAGAAACATAATCACTGAATTGATGATAAGCATGCCGGAACCATTCATCTGCCAGATGATGATTGGCAGAACCGCCAGCCCGACTACTACCGCCAGCCTGACATTGCTGGTAATGATGATGATGGCTACTATGAGTGCCAGGCTGATGGCGAACTCCACGGGTGTGAGGGCGAACAGGACTCCGATGGTAGTGGCGGCGCCTTTACCCCCTTTGAACTTCAGAAAAACTGGCCAGTTATGCCCCACCACGGCGGCAAATCCGGCAGCGAAGACCATTATCAGTGACAGGTCCAGCCAGAGGGCAATCAGTACTGCCAGTGCTCCCTTGCCGATATCTGCGACGAGCACCAGCAAACCCGGCACCAGTCCTATTTCCCGCGCCGTATTCACCGCGCCCATATTGCCGCCGCCAACCTGCCGGATGTCAATTCCTCTCAACAATCGGCCGGCTATATAGGCGAATGGGATGGAGCCAAGCAGGTAGCCAGCGACTATGGCTATCGCGGCATTAAGCACCATTGGCTTATTTCCCCTCTGGTAACTCTACCCAATTTGGCGAGGAATTTAAAACCATTCTGCGTCGAGGGGTACTCCCGTTGGTCACTGGTGCGGTGGTTTAAAAAATGCATAACGTAGTAATATCCGCCGACTCTTCTGGTGGACCCACTCCAGAAGCGGCGGAACCAGGAAAAGGCCCCACATTATCAGGATGAGACCGGCGAAGGTCTGTATATTGAGTCTACCGCCAACATAGTAGACCACCAGGGTCAGTGTCAGCAGCCCGGAAATGATTAACAGGAAGATGCGCAGCCACCGCTGGCGCAGGCGAATAAAGGCGGCTATGGTTAAAGCCAGAATGAGAAAACTCAATGCAATCCAGGGAGCGAAATAATTGATGCGTTCCATAGTCTGGCCGGTTATTTTCAAATCAGGCACCAGGGTTATGAACCAGCCGATGATAATTGGCGTGGGGAGCAGCATTAAAGAGATTAGCAGCCAGTCTCTCCTGATTGTCTGAGCTAACAGGAAGAACAGCCACCATAAAGTCAGTAAAAAATAGAATGGAATCGTCAGGAGGGACCACTCCCGGGGTAGATAAGGCAGGGTGAGACCCAGGGCAGCCACCGGGATGAGTGAATAGCCCAGCCATGGGAAAACCCAGGCTGGTTTGCCATGCCACCAGCCGTAGATTGATGCGCCAATGACCATAACCAGCATAATGGATAGCCAGCCAATATGGTGCCACCAGTTGAGGGCAAAAAGTGCGGCGAAAAGCAGGTGTGGCATTGCTGCCAAAGATGCTTGCCGCCAGCTGCCCTGGCTGTGGGCTTCATATATCTGCCTGGCGATCACTTTTGCCGAGCCCAGCAAGCCGAGGCAGGTACTTTCCGCTTCTTCCTCGGAAAGGCCGCGTTCCCTCAGCTCCTGGAACCTGTCTTCAATGTGGGTCTCCAGCTCACTGATGACCTCTTTTTCTTCAGTGAGGTCAATCTTCAGGTTATCGCGGACGATTTCCAGATAATGATGCCGGGCCGTAATCATTGCTTCACCCGTTTAAATCTCTACCGGCTGCAATATCATATTCACCGCGTTGATGAAGTCCTGCCACTGGACTCTCTCGGCGGACAGTTTGGCGTGTCCTTTGGCGGTTATGTGATAGTATCGCCTGGGCCGACCGTTGGACAGTAACTGCCATTTGCCAAGAATTACACCCGCCCTTTCCAGACGATGCAGTGCCGGATACAGCGTACCTTCCTTGAATTTGAAGTAGCCCTGACTTCTTTTCTCCAGTTCCTTAATAATCTGGTAACCGTACATCGGTTGTTGAGCTAACAGACAGAGGAGCAAAGAATCAGAGCTTCCTTTAATCAGTTCTCGCTTTTGTACCATAGTTACCTCGTTATCATATGTATTTTGTCATTCTATATAATTCTACTACATAAATTTTTACTTTCAAGTGATTATTGTTTATATCATTTTATAAATATATTTTGTGATAATTAGTTCTAGCAGATTGGGCCAGTTTTGCTTCTGACGAAAGCAAGAAGGTGAAGGTATATTCCCCGCTGGTTATTCCTGCTGGATTTCAGCCAGTTCCACCAGCTGACGCAGAGCCTCCGACATTTTGTCCAGCTCTTCTCCCCAGCCAGTCCAGTCGCCTTCTTTTAGATATTCCTGCGCTTTGTCGTAGTGTTCCTGTGCGAGTTTAGCCAATTCCGCAAGTTTGTCCGATCTTACCGGCGGTGTCGGGGTGGTTACTGGCAGGTTTTCAGTGGCTAGGCCGGCATAGATGAAATTCAGACTCTCAGCGAGGGTTTCTTCCATGGCAATCAGGTCATGGCTGGCGACCACCACTCTTTTCAGTTCTGGCAGTTGCCCCCTCTCGGCCCGGAGGTAGATTGGCTCCACATAGAGTATGGATTTTTCAATTGGTATAACCAGCAGGTTGCCGCGGATGACTGTAGAGCCTTTCTGACCCCACAGAGTGAGCTGTTCGGAAATGGTGGGGTCCTGGTCAATTCTGGCCTCGATCTGCCTTGGCCCGTAGATTAATTTATCCTTGGGGAAATTATAGGCGATAAGCTTGCCATACTTATCACTGTCACTGCGGGCGGCAAGCCAGGTTATCATATTATCTTTCTGGTTGGGTGTGAAGGGGAGCATGAGGACAAATTCTTCCTGTTCTTCGCCCGGCAACCTCATGATTACGTAGTATGGCTCCATACTGCGTTCGGCATCGGCATAGGTTTCTACAGGAATTGTCCAGAGGTCCTCCTTGTTATAAAAGACACGTGGGTCGGTCATATGATAGGTCTGATAAACGGAGGACTGGACCTGGAATAGATCCAGGGGATATCGCAGATGTTCTCGCAGTGATTCCGGCATTTCATCAATTGGTCGGAACAGGGCCGGGAATATAGCGGCGTAAGTATTTGCTATCGCATCTTCTGGGTCAATAAGGTAGAAAGTAACTGCCCCGTCGTAGGCATTGATTACCACCTTGACGCTGTTGCGTACATAATTTGTGCCGCTGGCATCAGGCTGGGAATATGGATACCGGTCAGAAACCGTGTATGCATCCTGTACCCAGTAAAGCTGGCCATCATCAATGACAATATACGGGTCACTATCGAGCTTCAGGAAAGGAGCGATATGATTCACTCGCTCCTGTATATTGCGACGATATAGAAGCTGGCTTCCTTTGGCAAGCTCATCGCTGATAAGAATGTTAATATCGCCAAGCTGCCAGGCAAAGGTCAGCTTGCGCAGAAATGAATCAAGAAGGATGCCGCTTTGCGCTTCATAATGAGTGAAGACATTGGTATCCCCTTTGGGGTAATCAAACTCGGCGATTCCGGTATTGACAATCACGTAGCCCTCAGTTTTTTCGCCAAAGTAAATCTCTGGTCTATCAATTTTAATATTGCCAATCGGTGGCACGTCTTTGATTAACAGGTTGGGGAGACCCTGCTCGGTAACCTCGTTGGTGGGGCTCATGGTTACGCCGTAGCCGTGAGTGAATTGAAGTCGGCGGTTCACCCAGGTTTGTGCCTGAGCCGCTAGTTTTTCTGGCGAGAGCTCTCTGGCCCCCAGGAGCACCTGACGGTAACTGCCGTCAATCTGATACCGGTCAACGTCAATGTCAGTGAAGTCATAGTACAGCCTGATGGACTGTATCTGATTGTAGGTGTCCTTGATGGGTCGGTAGTCCCACAATCGGATGTTGTTTATGGTGGCGCTGTTCTGGACAATGTCCTCTTCACTTGGAGCAACGGCAACAGGTAAGTCCCTTACCTCAATGCGGTCAAGGCCAAAGGCCAGGCGGGTGAACTGAATATTATTTCTGATATAATATCTTTCCCGTGCCAGTTCATTTGGTTCAACTTGGAATCTCTGCATAATGGCCGGATAGATGCTGCCGAATATAATAGCGATGGCGACCCACAGCACAATTGGCCCAAAAAGCCAGCGCCAGCCACGGCGGTAAATACCGACTATCATCAACAGGCCACAAATAATCGTGGTGGCAACGAGCAGTCGCCATGCCAGCAACTGGGCGTGTTCGTCAGTATAGCCGGCGCCAAAAATAACGCCGCGTTCTGAATATAGAAGGTCGAAAATCTTCAGCCGATAGCTCCAGGCGATGAGGAAAAAAATGGCCGCACCAAGGGCAAAGAGGTGTCCTTTGACCCACCTGGTAAAGCCAGCGCGATTAAAACCGATATTTAAAACGTATACGGCTCCGGTGAAGAGCAAAATGAGAACGACAGCCCAGACCAGCCAGTTCTGAATAAAATTGTAGAAGGGCAGGTGGAAAATATAAAAGCCCACATCTCTTTCCAGAAGTGGCTCAACAACGTTAAAGCTGGTGCCGTGGATGAAGCGAAGCACCATCTCCCAGTGCCCCGAGGTAATCAGGCCGAAAATCAGACTTATGAAAGCGGCTGTGGCCAGGATACCAATATCAATGGCACGACGTACGAATAGCAGCCCTTGCCCAGACAGTACGCTGCCTTCGGAAGGCGGCGAAAGCTGCCGTGCCAAAAAAAGGTTGCCCAGAAGCAGGGCTAAAAAACTAAAAGCTCCCACGAAAAAGAGCCAGATTTTGGTGGTTAGTATGGTCGTATAGACGCTGCTATATCCAAGGCTGCCGAACCAGAGCCAATCGGCATAAATGCCTTTGCTGATGGCGGCCAGGATGAATAGAGCAATGAGCACCCCGATGGCAATCAGCCACCTTCCAGTATGGTGGGGCCGCATCCTGCTTCTCGGGGTCTGACCCGGGTTGGAACCGCCTTTTCCCCATATCTTGTCCAGCTCGTCAAAGTAGGTCATGGTTTCAGCTTCCAGAAACTGGTCAGTTGGTTGAATCCAACCATACCGCTTTCGGCAATGTTTTCAATTTCAATGCCAGTTTCAACCGCCGCCGCTAACGGGTTTAAACCACCGAGCAGAACCATGCCCACGCGGTTCAGGCCAATGGCGATCTGGCAGATGGGCTCGCTGGTGTTTCCCAGCGCGTAGACACCGTGGATGCCAGCATCCCTCAGCGAATTCAGGACTTCCTGGGCTACTGACCTTGACGGGGCCGGTATTTCGCGGAAATTGGCCAGTATTTTACCATGTCCAGTTCTGGCTGTCTCGTGGACTGTGGTCATTCTGGCCCGAATATACTGCTCTGACGGGTCCAGCGAGGTGCCGGCATAATTGATAATGGCCACAAAGCGCCTTGGCTTGGAATCCCTTACCTCAAGCACGCCGCCAAACTTTGATTCGGTGGGGATGCCCGCTTTTAGCAGGACGCCGTTTATCACCACGCTGCATACGGTTGCCAGCCCTATTTTACCCTTTGGGATAACTACTGAGCCCAGTTTCTCACCTTCGGAGGCGACGGCAACAAGGTCGCTAACACTGAGTTTGGCACGAAAAGCCTCACCCATTGCCTCCATTGCTGGCGCAAAATCAGCCCGGTCAATAACGGAAGTATTTATGGGGATCTGTCCGGTGCCGGTTTTCGGATTAAACGTGGTGTGAAAAGCGAGCAGCTCAAGTTTCTCATGGATGAAGCCGACCTGCTCAGGGGCGAGTGCCATTTTAAGTTCTTCCAGCCCTCGTACAGTCAGCGTCCGGCCATCATGCCCCATTGGCTGTGTGTAGCCGCGTTCATCGGTTATCCTGAGGTGATACCTGACTGCCCTTTCACTCAGGAAAATGCCATGTCGCTCCAGTTCCCGGGCGATGTGAATTGAGCCGAGGGGCTCGGTGGACTCGCTCAGCACCTTGAGGATGGCGATGATTTTTCTTTCCGTCTCAAAACTGGCTGCCTGCACCATGGTCGGTTTCCTTAGCGGTAGATAGACTCATGTTATTATAACATTAACATGGTAAAAGCTAAATGAGGGGGTTTCATTGTTTAGTGGCAATACCGCTTAACTCTTAAACCGGTTGGTGATGGGCAGCCTGCGGTCGCGGCCGAAGGCTCTGGGGGTAATTTTGATGCCAGGAGGGGCCTGGCGTCGCTTGTACTCGCTTCTATCGACGAGGCGGGCCGTCTTGCTTGCGGTTTCCTGGTCAAAACCCATGTTCATAATCTGCTCGATGCTCTTATCCTCTTCAACATAGGCGGTGAGAATCGGGTCAAGCGTATCATAAGGCGGCAGGGAATCAGAGTCTTTCTGGTCAGGCCTGAGCTCAGCAGAGGGTGCTTTATCGATAACGCTTACAGGTATCAGTGCCTGTGGGGAGATGGCGTTACGATACCTGGACAGTTCATAGACCGTGGTCTTGGGCACATCTTTGATTACAGCAAAACCACCAGCCATGTCTCCGTATAATGTGGCATATCCAGTGGCCATCTCGCTCTTGTTACCGGTGGTAAGAACCAGCCAGCCAAATTTATTGGACAGCGCCATAAGTATATTACCTCTGATACGGGCTTGAATATTCTCTTCAGTGACATCAGGTGTGGTACCCTGAAAGTTGCCTGCCAGCGTATCCATATACGACTGAAGGATTTTATCTATGGGTATGGTCAGCAGTTTTATGCCTAGGTTTTTGGTCAGCGCCTTGGCATCGGCTATGCTGCCCGCGGAGGAATATGGCGAAGGCATGGCGACTCCGATTACATTTGAAGCTCCGAGGGCGTCAACGGCTATAGTAGCCACCAGACTTGAATCAATCCCTCCGGAGAGCCCTATGACCACCCTCTGGAAGCCGTTTTTCTGGACATAATCATGAGTGCCGAGCACCAGTGCCGCGTAAATTTCTGCAGGCCTATCTTGTGGCTGTATTTGCTTTGGTGACAATGGCGGCTTGTCAGGGCTGAGGGCTTTATCAGATATAGTTATCCTGGTGACTTGGCATAGTTCTGCGTCTAGTGGGATAGATGAAACTTTGCGCCAGCGGGGGTCATGTAAACGGGCCCGAAAGACAGCTTCGACATCTAAATCAGCCACGAGCAGGTCTTCTTCGAACTGTTTGCCCTGGGCAATAAGCTCCCCTTTTTCATCCAGTATCATGCTGTTGCCGTCGAAGACAAGCTCGTCCTGTCCACCTATCAGGTTATTGTATACGATGATGGCCATGTTATCCGTGGCGCGTGTGCTGAGCATTTTCCGTCGGTCATCCCCTTTGCCAGCATGATAGGGCGAGGCGCTTATATTGATAATGACTTCAGCTCCGGAGTAAGCCTGTACTTTGGCTGGTCCGACTTCATACCAGATGTCCTCGCAGATATTGACGCCGATGCCGATGTCGGCGATTTTGTAGACGGGTATGTTCTTCCCGGCCTGGAAGTAACGGTTTTCATCAAACACGCCGTAATTGGGCAGGTATATCTTGTGATAGATATCTACCAGCCTGCCATCATGGATGACCGCGGCGGCATTGTAGATGTCCTCTTTGGCGTCAACAAAGCCAGTGACGATGGTTATGCCGGTAGAGTTGCTGATGACTTTGCCCAGTGCCTTCAGGTTCTCTGATATGAACTGCGGCTTGAAGAGCAAATCCTCCGGAGGATAGCCACAGATGGCGAGTTCCGGGAATGTCAGCAGGTCAATTCCCAGGACCCTGGCATCATCTATGGCTTTTAGTATCTTTCTGGTGTTACCTGCAAAGTCACCGACGGTGGTATTGACCTGTGCCATCCCTATGCGCAATCGGCGCATGCTATTGCCTCCCCTCCATGGACAACAGGGAATTTAAGCTCACAGAATCGGCAGGTAACGGTTCAGTTCATACTCGGTTACCTGTGTCCGGTACTGGTCCCATTCAATCTTTTTGTTCTCGATGAACGCGTTGAACACATGGTCACCGAGGGCCTTACGTACCAGCTCGCTCTTTTCAGTAAGCATGATGGCTTCCAGAAGGCTGGCGGGCAGGGTGGTGATACCTCTGTGTTGCCTCTCCTCTTCGCTCATTTCATAAACGTTCTCTTCGATTGGCTCGGGCGCTTCATACTTTTTTTCAATGCCTTCCAGGCCAGCGGCCAGCATCACGCTGAAGGCGAGGTAAGGGTTGCAGGCCGGGTCAGGAGAGCGGAACTCAATCCTGGTGGCCTTCTCTCGGCCGGGCCGGTACTCGGGGACGCGGACAAGGTCGGACCGGTTTCGTCGGGCCCAGGAGAGGTAGACCGGCGCTTCATAGCCGGGAACGAGGCGCTTGTAAGAGTTTACCCACTGGTTGGTGACGGCGGTAATCTCGGGAGCATACTTCAGCAGCCCGGCAATAAAGCACTTCGCCTCCTTGGAAAGATTGTAGGGGTCTTTTGCGTCGAAGAAGGCATTCTTGTCACCGGTGAAAAGCGACTGGTGGGTATGCATGCCGCTGCCGTTGATGCCGAACACCGGCTTGGGCATAAAAGTGGCGTAGACACCATATTTCAGGGCCACCTCTTTGACCACCAGACGATAGGTCATCACGCTGTCCGCCATGGTCAGGGCGTCCGTGTATCTCATGTCAATTTCATGCTGGCTGGGTGCGACCTCATGATGTGAGTATTCCACACCGATGCCCATCTCTTCGAGCGTCAGAACGGTATCTTTTCTCATATCGGTGGCGGCGTCCCGCGGGGTAAGGTCGAAGTACCCTCCTTGGTCCAGGACTTCCGTGCTCTGGGAGTCGCGGAAGTAGAAATATTCCAGCTCCGGTCCCACGTAGTAGGTATAGCCCAGGTCCGCCGCCCGTTTCAGGTTTCGCTTCAGGACAAACCTCGGGTCGCCCTCAAACGGCTGGCCGCCCGGTCGCAAGATATCGCAGAACATGCGGCACACGGCCCGGTGCTCCTTTGACCGCCAGGGCAGTAGCTGGAAGGTGTCCGGGTCGGGCAGCGCCACCATATCGCTTTCGTCAATTCGGGCAAAGCCCTCAATTGAGGAGCCGTCAAAGCCCATCCCTTCTTCAAGGGCGCCCTCCAGTTCCTC